>DASPMC010000015.1:0-150347 GCA_035627275.1 Noviherbaspirillum sp. | reverse complement strand
CCTTGTGACGAGCCTCGCTCTTTTGGGCACCCCCGCAGGGGGCGAAGGCACCAGGGTCGCCTTTTTTGCTTACTTTTTTGGCGAAGCAAAAAAGTGAGCGGCCCGCCGGGGCCGCTCCCGGCAAGCATCCACGGAGTGACTACAGCACCGGGGCACCGAAGAAAAACAATAGATCAACCACCGGTCTTAATCGCCCAAATCCCCGGCAAATTCCTCCAATACCCATAAGCATCCATCCCATACCCCACAACAAACTTGTTAGGCAGAGTGAGCCCGACATAATCCGCCCTGCAGGGTTTGGACTTCCCGATATCCTTGTCCCCAAACACGGCGATCACCACTTCCTTCGCCCCCATCTGCAGCAAGCGCTCCTTCACATGCGCGAGTGTCTCGCCTTCATCGAGAATATCGTCCAATACGATGACAGTACGGCCTTCCACATTCGAGCGCGGAATCACCTTCCATTCGATAGTGCCGCCCTGATCCTTGCTGCCATAGCGAGTCACATGCATGTAGTCGAACTCGAGCGGAAAAGTCAGGCGCGTCAGCAGCTGCCCGCAGAACACGACCGCACCGCCCATCACCCCGAGGACCAACGGGAAGGCTTCACCTTCGTCATTGTCGAAGCGCTGGTTGAGCTGCTGCGCTACCTTGTCGACCGCCTTTTGCACGGCATCCGCGTCGAATACCAGTTCGGCTTCTTTCAGCAAGGCGCGTGCTTTGTCGCGATGGAATTCGGAGTCGATGTACGTCATGGTGCGGCACCTCAAGGCGTGAAGGGTTGGAACGGCTGCGGCGATGCTGTCTGTCATCCTACCGCAGCTGATGCAAAGCGCGCCATGATATGTCGTGCAACATGCACCTGCAAGCGACAGTGACCTGTACGGCGTCGTTTCCAGGCACCGAAATGTCTCAAATCAAGGAAGCAGCACGCTCGCAACGGGGTTCTCCTTGTCAAAAATGCATGCGAAAACGGGAATCTTTGCGAGCCCGCGCGTTCGAATGCTTATTGCCTGACATTATTGGGGAGCCGTGATGAAAACCACCCTGAAGCAACACCAGATCAGCACCAAGGGACCGGAAAGCGAGCGGGTGACGCCGCGCCTGCCGCATGAGCGGGATGAGTCGGAAGAAAGCCAGGAAAACGGTGTGCGCGACGTGATTCGCCAGGCTTACGAGGATTTGAAGGAAGGGCAGGTCGATACCGACCTGCGGAACACGGGCGGCGTGGATGAAGTGGTCAACGACCGTCCCGGCAAGTCACCGGACAAGGTCGTCAAGAAATCGTTCTAGCAAACAAGGTTGCAGGCGGTGCGCGCCTGCAACCCCTCACTCGTACTTGCGCGCGTCTTCGATCACCTTGCCGTCGTTCGGCAACGAGCCGCGGTTGACCAGTTTCACCTCGCCGCGCAGCTTGGTGACGTCGCGGATCGTCTCGACGATCGCGTCCGCTGCAACCAAAGCCGGATCGTCCACCTCGCAATGCAGCGTCATCACGTCATTGGCCATCTCGCCGGTGACGACCAGGCGCGCCTTCGCGATTTGCGGAAAACGCTTTACCACTTCCGCCACCTGGGACGGATGCACGAACATCGCGCGCACCTTGGTCGTCTGGTCGGCGCGTCCCATCCAGCCCTTGATGCGGGTATTGGTGCGGCCGCAGGGGGAAGTACCGGACATGACAGCCGACATGTCGCCGGTACCGAAGCGGATCAGCGGATAGTCGGGGTTGAAGGAGGTGATCACCACTTCGCCGACTTCGCCCTCCGGAACCGGATCGCCGGTACCGGGGCGCACGATCTCGAGGATCAGGTCTTCGTCGAGGATCATGCCGGGATTGATCTGGCCATCGGTCTGGGTTTCGTAGGCGATGTTGCCTACGTCAGCCGAGCCGTACATCTGCAATACATTCGGCACGCCGTTGTCCTGCAGCCATTTGCGCAGCGACGGCGGCAGCGCTTCCGCGCCGACCACCGCGCGCTGCACGCTGCTGATGTCGGCGCCCATCTCGCGCGCCTTCTCGATGATGATCTTCAGGAACGACGGCGTACCGATATAGGCATCCGGCTTCAGTTCCGCCATCGCCTGAACCTGCATTTCCGTCTGGCCGATGCCTGCGGGGATCACCGCGCAGCCGAGTTTGGCGGCGCCGCCTTCGGCCATGAAGGCAGCGGGGGTGAAGTGATACGAGAAGCAGTTCTGGATGATGTGGCCGGCGCGCAGGCCGACGGCCGCCATCGGGCGCGCGAAACGCCACCAGTCCTCGCCTTTGCCTTCGGGATCGAAGATCGGGCCGGGCGACATGAACAGGTGGCGCAGTTGGCGTGCGGGTGTGGTCGTCAGTCCGCCGAAGGGGGCATCCTTGTGCTGCAGGTCCTTCAGGTCCGACTTGCGTGTGACCGGCAGCTGCGCCAATGCGGCGCGAGATGTGATATCCGATGCCTTCACGCCGTCGAGGATGCTTGCCCATCCCGGCGCCGACTGCGCTCGCGCAACGAGTTGCGGCAGGCGCGCCATCAGGTCGCGTTCACGTTGCTCGGGAGCTCGGGTTTCCAGGGAATCCAGATAGTCAGTCATGATGGGCCTATGATTGGGCAATTAACTCGCGTTGCACGCGCTTTGGAAGTTTTGAAAAAATCAGGTCTCGGGCACGGCTCAGGGTTTCCTTCGCCATGGCGTCGGTCATCGCCTGCGGCGCCATCGCAATCCACTTTGCGCGCGCCAGGTAGGGCGCGGGGCGGATGCCGGGCTGGTCGGTGTAGGAGAGGAATACGTCGTCATCCACCTTGCACCACAGGTCGGTTGGTTTATCTTTCGCATCCAGGATGAACAGCGCAAACATCTTTCTCGATACCATGAAGGTCAGCGTATTGCCCCACTTGCGTTCCCACTCCGCGTTGGGAAGCGTCTTGCAATAGGCGACGAGCTTGGCGTAATTCATTGCACAGAGGGATGTGCCGGCGTCGGCTGGCACCACAGGTGAGCGATCAAGCCAGCCAGCGCTTGCGGCGGCGGTAGAACTTCATGTCGCGGAAGCTCTTGCGCCCGGCGCCGGATACGCCGAGATAGAACTCCTTCACGTCCTCGTTGGCGGCGAGATCCTTTGCCGCACCTTCCATCACCACGCGGCCGTTCTCCAGGATGTAGCCGAAGTCGGCGTAGCGCAGCGCAACCATGGTGTTCTGTTCGGCCACCAGGAAGGACACGTTTTCCTTGCTGTTGAGGTCCTTCACGATCTCGAAGATTTCTTCCACGATCTGCGGGGCCAAACCCATCGACGGTTCATCCAGCAGGATCATCGACGGTTTGGCCATCAGCGAGCGGCCGATCGCGCACATCTGCTGTTCACCACCGGAGGTATAGCCGGCCTGCGAGGTGCGGCGTTGCTTCAGGCGCGGAAAATAGTGGTAGACCATCTCGAGCTGATCCTTCAGTTCGGCGCGCGAGAGCCTGCGTGTATAGGCGCCGGTCAGCAGGTTCTCCTCGATGGTCAGGTGGCCGAAGCAGTGGCGGCCTTCCATCACCTGCGACAGGCCGCGCTTGACGAGTTCATTCGGCGTGAGCTGGTCGATGCGCTGCCCCATGAACTCGACACTGCCCTTGGTGACATCGCCGCGCTCGCCGCGCAGCAGCGTCGAGATCGACTTCATCGTGGTCGACTTGCCGGCGCCGTTCGCGCCCAGCAGCGCAACGATCTTGCCCTGCTGGACTTGCAGCGACACGCCCTTCAGCACCAGGATCACGTGGTCGTAGATCACTTCGATGTTATTGACGGACAGGTAGGGGTTGCCTGCTGAGGCCTGGCCGTTGATGGCTGCCGGTGCGACGGTTTGCGTTGTCATGGTGTCTCTTCTCGAATCGGATTCAACTGGTCGTGCTTCTGGTATATCCGGTACATCTGCTGCATCTCACGCAAAGGCTCATGGTGGCGAGCCTTCGCGTGAGGCCGCTCCCAGGTAAGGAGCGGCCCCGCACACGTCTGCTTAGCTCGCGCAGGCCGGAGTGATCTTCTTCTCCGCGGCGTACTTGGCCGAGGATTCCTCGATCAGCTTCTTGGTCAGGTTCTTGTCGCCCGTGACCCAGTTCGGGGTGATCGGCACCCACTTGCTGCCGCTCCACTGCTGCACCTTCACGGCACCCGAACCTTCGTGGTCTTCACACGAGGTCTTGACCGGCGGGAACATGCCCAGCACGCCGAGCGCTTTCTGGCGGGCTTCGTCGACGTTCAGGTTTTCCATGCCCCAGCGCACCTGCTCGCTGGTCATGACTTTGCCCTTGCCGAACTTTTCCTGTGCCTTGCGGATCGCTTCGGTCCACAGGATGGCCGCAGTCACGCCGCGCATGTGGTACACGGAACCGACGCGGCTCTTGTCGTCGAGGTTGCCTTTGCCGGCGTCATAGACCTTCTTGCGGATCTCGTCGAGGACCGGGTAGTTGCCCGGCGTGTTGAAGGTCATCGTGGTGTAACCCTTGGCGGCGTCGCCGGCCGGGATCACGTCCTCTTCCGAGCCTGCCCACCATACGCCGAGGATCTTCTCGCGCGGGAAGCCGTTACGCTGCGCGGTCTTGATCGCCACCGCATTCATCACACCCCAGCCCCACAGGATCACGTAGTCGGGCTTGGCCTGGCGGATCTGCAGCCACTGCGACTGCTGCTCGTTGCCCGGGTGCGCAACCGGAATCTTGATCAGCTCGAAACCGTGTTGCTGCGACAGTGCATCGAGAACGGGGATAGGTTCCTTGCCGAAGGCGGAGTCGTGGTACAGGTGCACGATCTTCTTGCCCTTGAGCTTGTCGGCGCCGCCTTCCTTGCTGCCGAGGTAGGCGATCATCGCCGCCGACTGGTTCCAATAGCTGGTGATCAGCGGGAAGACGTACGGGAAGACCTTGCCGTTGGCCGCATCGGAGCGGCCGTAGCCCAGGGTCGTCATCGGGATCTTGTCGGTCGCGACGCGGTCCAGCACGCCGTATGCGATGCCGGTCGACAGCGGCTCGACCAGGGTGGCGCCGCCGTTCTTCGACTTCAGGCGTTCATAGCACTCGACGCCGCGGGAGGCGTTGTATTCGGTTTCGCACTCTTCCCACTTGATCTTGACGCCGTTGATGCCGCCGTTGGCATTGACCAGGTTGAAGTAGTCGATCGATCCGCCAAAGAAGCCGGATCCGCCTGCGGCATAGGGGCCGACGCGATAGGACAGGATGGGAATGTATTGTTCCTGGGCGGCGGCAGTGGTAGCGGCGACCGTGCCAGCCAGCGCGGCGCCAAGCAGGACTGATTTGATCAACTTCATGTGCTCCTCCTAAGGTAAGACAGCTTGTGACAACTAGTTGTGGTACTGCTTTACATCAATGCGGGAATGGCCATAACCGCAGTTTTTCCTTCGCGATCTGCCACAGGCGGGCGAGTCCGTGCGGCTCGACGATCAGGAAAAAGATGATCAGCGCGCCGAATACCATCAGTTCGAGGTTCGACGCGACCGAAGTCGGGAGCCCAAATGTGTGGGCGATGATGTTCAGCAGGATCGGCAGCAGCACGATGAAGGCGGCGCCGAAGAAGGAGCCGATGATGGTGCCAACGCCGCCAATGATGATCATGAACAGGATGCGGAAGGACAGGTCCAGGCTGTAGGCTTCCGGCTCCACTGTGCCGAGGTAGGCATAGGCATACAGCGCACCGGCCACGCCGCAATAGAACGAACTCACCGCGAACGCGAGCAGCTTGGTGCGCATCAGGCGGAAGCCGATCACCTCCGCGGCAACGTCCATGTCGCGCACGGCCATCCAGGAACGGCCGACATTGGTGCGGACCATGTTTTTCACCATGAGCGCCATCACGCAGACGATGGAAAGCGTCAGCAGGTACTTGCTGGCCGGCGTATTGAATTCATAGCCGAGGATGGTGATCTGCTGCGCCGTGATCACGCCGGACGAGCTGTAGTTGGTGAACCAGCCGATCTTGGTCAGGCACCATACGACGAAGAATTGCGTCGCCAGCGTCGCGGCGGCCAGGTAGAAGCCGCGGATGCGCAGCGAGGGCAGGCCGAACGCCACACCGACGAGCGCGGCGCACAGGCCGCCAAGGATGAAGGCGACCAGGATCGGGATGCCCGGGATGCGCAGCACGAAGTTGTACGATGCAAACGCCCCGACCGCCATGAAGGCGGCGGTGCCGAGCGAGAGCTGGCCCGCGTAACCGGTCAGGATGTTCAGCCCGAGCGCGGCGAGCGAGAAAATCAGGAAGGGGATCAGGATCGCCGAGAATGTGTACGGAGACGCAAACAGCGGTACGATGACGAAGGCGAACGCCAGCATCGCATAAATGCCGATGCGGTCCTGTCGAATCGGAAAGATCTGGCTGTCGGCCTGATAGGTAGGTTTGAATTGACCTGCTTCGCGGTAGAACATGGTGTATTCCTGATTCGGTTAGATCTGTTTGTGCTGACCGGCTGGTTCCCGCCGTTGTATGGGTCAGGAACCGCGTGCAATACGTTTTCTCTAAATCCTTCGAATAATCTTTTCGCCAAACAGGCCTTCCGGGCGTACCAGCAGGAACAGCAGCGCCAGCACATACGGGAACCAGCCTTCGATGCCGCCGCCCACCATCGGGCCGATATACACCTCGGCAAGCTTTTCCGATGCGCCGATGATCAGGCCGCCCAGGATCGCGCCCGGAATCGAGGTGAAGCCGCCCAGGATCAGTACCGGCAAGGCTTTCAGAGCGACGAAGGTCAGGGCGAACTGCACGCCGTTGCGGGCGCCCCACAGCAGGCCTGCCACGAGGGCGACGAAGCCGGCCACCGCCCACACGATGCCCCAGATCTGTTGCAGAGGGATGCCTACTGCAAGCGCGGCCTGGTGATCGTCCGCTACGGCGCGCAGTGCGCGGCCGACCTTGGTCTTGGAAAAGAACAGAGCCAGTCCGGTCACCAGTGCTGCGCAGATAGCCGCTGCGATTACGTCGAACTGCGAGATCGAGATGTTGTAGTTGTCGAGCAGGTACATGATCGGCACGTCTTCAATGCCGATGTCGAGGCGGCGCACTTCCGCGCCCCAGATCAGCTGCGCGAGGCCTTCGATGAAAAAGGTCAGGCCGATGGTGGCCATGAACAGCGTGATCTCATGCTGCGCAACAAGTGGCCGCAGGACGATGCGTTCGGTAGCAAGGCCGAGCAGCACCATCGCGCCCATCGTCAGCGGAATGGCGACCCACAACGGCACGCCGAACTTGTCGATCAGGCCGACGCAGGTCAGTGCGGCGAAGAACACCATCGCGCCCTGCGCGAAGTTGAAGACGCCGGATGCCTTGTAGATCAGCACGAAGCCGAGTGCGACCAGCGCGTACATGATGCCGGCGAGCAGGCCGCCGATCAAAACTTCGAAGAAGAAACTGAGTTCCATGTGTTGTCCCTGTTCTGTACCTTGTGCGGCACCCGCTCCGCGATTGAAGGCGGGTTGGCGGGAAGATGGAGTTAGTGCGCCACGCCCAGATAGGCGTTGATCACATCCTGATTGCTCCGCACCTCATCCGGCGTGCCGTCGCCGATCTTCTTGCCGTAATCCAGCACGACGACGCGGTCGGAGATATCCATCACCACGCCCATGTCATGCTCGATCAGAACGATGGTGGTGCCGAACTGGTCGTTGACGTCGAGGATGAAGCGGCACATGTCCTGCTTCTCTTCCACGTTCATGCCGGCCATCGGTTCATCCAGCAGCAGGATCTCGGGTTCAGCGGCGAGGGCGCGGCCGAGTTCGACGCGCTTCTGCAGGCCATAAGGCAGGCGGCTGACCGGCGTCTTGCGGATGTGCTGGATCTCGAGGAAGTCGATGATTTCCTCGACCTTCTTGCGATGTGCGATCTCTTCGCGCTGCGCCGGACCCCAGTAGAGCGCCTGCAGCAGGAAGTTGGTCTGCAGCTTCAGGTTGCGGCCGGTCATGATGTTGTCGAGCACCGACATGCCCTTGAACAGCGCGATGTTCTGGAAGGTACGCGCGATGCCGCTCTTGGCCGCTGCGTAGGTATCCATGTCCTTGCGATGCTGGCCGCGGTAGACGATCTCGCCTTGCTGCGGGCGGTACACGCCGTTGATCACGTTGAGCATCGAGCTCTTGCCGGCGCCGTTGGGGCCGATGATGGCGCGGATCTCGTGCTCGCGCACATCGAAGGAAATGTCCGTCAGTGCCTTGACGCCGCCAAAGGACAGCGAGATGTTCTTCAGGTCCAGGATCACGTCGCCGATTTTGCGATTCTCGTTCATGTCAGGCGGCCTTCTTCAGTGTCAGTGCATCATAGGTCTTCACATCCACGATGCGCAGGTCGGCTGCGACCATGCCCTTGCGGCCATCTTCGAACTTCACCTGCGTCTCGATGTATTGCGACATCTTTCCGGCGTACAGCGCATCGATCAGCACCTTGTACTTCTCGGCGATGAAGCGGCGGCGCACCTTGCGAGTACGAGTCAGTTCATCGTCGTCCGGATCGAGTTCCTTGTGCAACACCAGGAAGCGATGGATCTGCGTGCCCGACATCATTGCCTCGGTGGCGAGGTCGGCATTGACCTTCTCCACGCACTCGGCAACCAGCTCGTAGGTCTCGCGCTTGCCGGCCAGGTCGGTGTAACCCGCGTACGGGATGCCGCGGCGTTCCGCCCAGTTGCCGACGGCTTCCATGTCGATGTTGATGAAGGCGCACACCATGTCGCGCTCGTGGCCGAAGGCGACCGCTTCCTTGATGAAGGGGAAGAACTTCAGCTTGTTCTCGATGTAGTTCGGCGCGAACATCTCGCCGTTGTTCATCTTGCCCACGTCGGCGGCGCGGTCGATGATCTTCAGGTGGCCTTCCTCGTCGAAGATGCCGGCGTCGCCGGTATGGAAGTAGCCGTTGCTGTCGATGACCTCTGCGGTTGCATCCGGGCGCTTGTAGTATTCCTTGAGCATCGCTTCCGACTTCACCAGCACTTCGCCGTTGTCGGCGAGCTTCACCTCGACGCCCGGCGCCGGCAGGCCGACGCTGTCGAACTTGATATGGCCGTCTGGCTGCATGCAGACATAGGCGCAGGTTTCAGTCGAGCCGTAGAACTGCTTGAGGTTGAGGCCGATCGAGCGGTAGAAGCGGAACAGGTCCGGACCGATCGCCGCGCCCGCCGTGTAAGCGACGCGCACACGCGTCAGGCCGAGCACGTTCTTCAGCGGGCCGTAGACCAGGATGTTGCCGATCGCATAGCTGAGCCGGTCCATCAGCCCGACCGGCTTGCCGTCGAGGATGTCGGAACCGACGCGGCGCGCGACGTCCATGTAGTGGTGGAAAATCTTGCGCTTGATCGTGCTCGCATCTTCCATGCGGATCATCACCGTGGTCAGCATGTTCTCGAACACGCGCGGCGGCGCGAAGTAGTAAGTCGGGCCGATCTCGCGCATATCGGTCATGACCGTGTCGCCGGATTCCGGGCAGTTCACGGTGAAGCCGGCCGCCATCTGCTGCGCGAAGGAGAACAGGTGGTCCCCCACCCAGGCCATCGGCAGGTACGACAGGATGTCGTCGTCGCCGTTGAGCTTGTCGAAGCTGACGCCGCCTTCGGCCGCCGCCATGAAGGAGCCGTGTGTCTGGCATACGCCCTTGGGTTTGCCGGTGGTCCCCGAGGTGTACAGCATGACGGCGATGTCGCCGCTACGGCCGGCGTTGACCTCGTTCATGAAGAAATTCGGATTGGCCTTGTCGAACTCGCGGCCGATCTCCTGGACCTTTTCGAAGGATGCGAGTTCCTTCTGCTTGTAATGGCGCATGCCGCGCGGGTCGTCGTAGATGATGTGCGAGATACGGTTCAGGTTCTGCTTGATCTCGAACAGTTTGTCGACCTGCTCCTGGTCCTCGACTACGGTGAAATCGATTTCGGCGTCATCCAGCACATAGGCCATGTCGGCAGCAGGGGCATCCTGGTATAGCGGCACGGCCACGCCGCCGAGGCATTGCGCGGCGACCATCGACCAGTACAGGCGCGGCCTATTGTCGCCGATGATCGCGAGGTTCATGCCGCGCTTGAATCCGAGCGCGGCCAGGCCGCAGGCGAGTGCGCGCACTTCGTCTGCGACTTGCGACCAGTTCCAGGTTTGCCATATGCCGAGGTCCTTCTCGCGGAAGGCGGGCTTGCCGGGGCGTTGTTGCGCATGCTGCAGGAGCATGCGGGGGAACGTGCGTTCACCCGATTTTGTAGTCTCTACCATCATCCCACTCTCTTAAACAGGTCTAACCGTCTTGAAGGGATCGGAGCGCCTGCGTGGGCGTGCAAGCCACCGTGCCACAGGGTATCTCCGGCACGGATATGGGCTTACAATGTCTCCGTTATTTATTGTTCGTGTCAGCATACTAGAGAGTTGAATTCTCGTGCGCTGTCATCTGACTGACAATCCCCTCACAATTACAAAATTTCGTTGGTGCGACGCACAATGACGCCTGAGAAAACCGATTTCAAACAAGTACTGCGCCAGGCTATATGGGCGAAGGACCTGACGCCGGAACAGATGGCGCGCGTGGAAACCGACACCGTCGAACAATTCGTGCCCAAAGGCGGGTATGTCTGCCGCAAGGGCGAAATGGTGGATGCCTGGATCGGCGTGATCGATGGTCTGGTCAAGATGAACAACCTGTCCCCCGAAGGAAAGTCGGTGACCTTCACCGGTGTGCCCAAAGGCGGCTGGTTCGGCGAGGGCACGCTGCTCAAGCAGGAGATCCGCAAGTACGACGTGGTCGCCCTGCGCGACAGCCGCATTGCCCGCATGCCCGCCAAGACATTCATGTGGCTGCTGGATAATAGCCTGCCGTTTACACGATTCCTCTTGATGCAGCTCAACGAAAGACTGGGCCAATTCATCGGCATGGTGGAGTTCGACCGGCTGCTCGACGTCGACACCCGCGTCGCCCGTTGCCTGGCGGCGCTCTTCAATTCCCATCTCTATCCCGGCACCGACACGCTGCTGCAGATCTCGCAGGAAGAGATCGGCTACCTGTCGGGTGCGTCGCGCCAACGTGCCAACCAGGCATTGCAGGTGCTGGAAAAGGAAGGCTTGCTGAAAGTCGACTACGGCGGTATCCAGATCCTGGACCTCGACGGTCTGCGCCGTTTCCGTGCGTGAAACGACGCGATGCATGCCGCTGATGTCAGCGAAACGATCAATCGAACAAGAAGGATGAGTTGAATATGCTTACGCAGGAAGCGTTGCGGGCGTTCTGGAGCGGCCCCGTACTGGAAAGCAATGTCATCGTGTTCCTGACCCTGACCGGCGCATTGCTGCTGGGTTTGCTGGTCGGTTACGAGCGCTTCTACCACGGGCGCGCCGCCGGCATGCGCACTTACGGTTTGGTATGCATGGCATCGGCCGCGCTGACCGTGATCTCCGGCTACCCGCATGAATGGTTCGGCGGGCAGGTGATGATCGGCCTGGGGGCCGATCCCACCCGCGTCATCCAGGGCATCGTCACCGGCATCGGCTTCCTCGGTGCCGGCGTGATCATGAAGGAAGGTTTCAATATCAGCGGGCTGACGACAGCGGCGTCGATCTGGGCGGCGTCGGTAACCGGGATTGTCGTCGGGGTGGGTTTCTACCTTGCCGCGATCCTCCTGGCACTGCTGTCTGCCTTCTGCATGGTTTCGATTGCGAAAGTGTCGACCCGTCTGCCGTCGCGCCAGGCGATCGCGATTTCGATGCGGTTTGCACCCGGGCATGCACCGGGTGAGGATAGCGTTCGCGAAAAGATGTTGAAGAACGGCTACGAAGTCGCCGGTGGCTCCATCGTGATCGGCCTGCAAGAAGGGCGGATGGAATGGCAATTCGTCGCCGTGGCGCTGAACAAGGCCAGCGGTACGCGCATCAGCGAGCTATCGCGCGAACTGGCCCGCTTCGACGGTGTGGAGAGTTTCCAGGTTTCCTACGCGCGCAACTAAGGACCCCGCGGGGCGTTGATCTCCCTCAGTCCCGCACAGTCATCCCTGCCTATTATCGACAGCAGCGCCCTCGATCATGAGGGCGTTCTCTTTTACAAGGACAAGGAGCCTGCTATGTCGATCATGAAAGTCATCGAAGTACTTGCCGAATCGCCGAAAAGCTGGGAAGACGCAGTCACCGCCGCCGTTGTGAAGGCAAGCGAATCCGTTCACGGCATACGCTCCGTGTACATCAAGGAATTCGAGGCGCAGGTGGACAACAACAAGGTGGTCAACTGGCGCATCAACGCCAAGGTGACCTTTGAAGTAGATTAATCGCCTGTCCCGCGGGCTGTCAGCTCGACGGCCCGACGCTCGCCCGTTCCGCCTGTGCCGCCGGGCTGGCGTTCATGCGCCACGAGAATACTTCGACCACCTTCTGGTTGAATGCCGGAATGTCGGTCGGCTTGCGGCTGGTGACAAGGTTGTTGTCCACGACCACTTCCTGGTCCACCCAGTTGCCGCCCGCGCTACGGATGTCGTTCTGCAGCGATGGCCAACTGGTCAAGTTGCGCCCCTCGACGAGACCGGCCGTCGCCAGTAGCCAACTGCCATGGCAAATAGCCGCGATCGGCTTGCCGTGCTGGTCGATGTGCTGGACAAAGTGTTGTGCCGCTTCGACATTGCGAATGCGGTCGCCGTTGACTTTGCCTCCCGGCAGCAGCACGGCATCGAAATCCATCGGGTCGGCTTCGTCGAATGTCATGTCGACGGCGAATTCATCGCCGGGCTGGTCGTGATGGACGCCTTTCACCTTTCCGTGTTGCGTCGAGATGATCTTGATGATCGCGCCCTGCTGCTCGAGGACGCTGCGCGGTTCGGTGAATTCCACCTGCTCGAAGCCGTCGGTCAGAAGGACGGCCACATGCAGGCCGGGCAGTGTCTGGTTATCCATGGAATTCCTTTCCTTGATGCGGCGCGCGCCGTGCAGCACGCACCGTCGCCCTTGCGGCGAATGCGATTGACCTGTTTTCAATTTCGACTTGAACGCGATGCGTTAAGTTCTACGGCCTTTTCCGCATGGACACGAGAAGTCCGGTAACGATGAGCGCCGTTCCCGCGATCAATGAAAGGGTCAGCGGTTCGCCGAGCAACAGTACGGCGAGGCTGACGCCGACCACCGGCATGAGCGCGGTGAACATCGACGCCTTTGCGCCGAGCTTGCGCACCGCGAGGTTGAACAGGAGAACGGAAATCACGCTGACCAGCACGCCCTGGTACAGCATCTGGATGGCGGCTGGGCCTGTCGGCAGCGCGAATGGTTCCATGCCGCGCATGCCGAAGTGGACGGGGACGTACAACAGGCCGCCCACCTGCACAGCAGCGACGACTGCCAGCGGTCTGGTGTTCCAGCGGCGCATCAGTACCGTGTAAAAGCTCCACATCAGCGCCGCGCAGACGAACAGCAGGTCGCCGCGCCAGGCCCCCGGCGGTTCGCCCGTTGCCGGATGCATGAAACCGTCGAGCTTGATGGAAAGCACGCCCGCCAGCAGCAGCGCCAGCCCGGCGACGGGAATGCGTTCCTGCCGGTCCAGCATCAGCCGCGCCAGCAGCGCGGTGAACAGGGGCGTGAATGCGGGATAGATCAACGAGCTGTGCGAGGCGGGCGCCCATGTCAGCCCGCCGATCAGCACCATGTTGTAGAGCGGTCCGGCCAGTACGATCAGGATCAGCGCACGCCGCCAACTCAATCCGCCTGCGTCGCGTACACCGCTGCGCAGGAACAGCGGCAGCATGATCAGGCCGGCAGCACTGAAACGCAGCAAGGTGAGGTCGAATGCATCGAAGCCGGCGCGATAGCCGAAGCTGGCGACGACGGGCTGCGCGCCCCAGACGAGAGCGACGGCAAGGCCGTAGAGGACGCCCGTCATTCCGCTTGCGCCGTGGCAATGCGGCGACCATTCGACTGGCCTGCCAGCACCCGTGCGGGCAGGCGCCGCACGTTGCCTTCTGTCGGCGCGTCGAGCTCAAGCACCAGGCCGGTGGCCGGACCATGCTGCAGCTTGAATACCGACACCGATTGCGCCAGCGACACCGCCTGGCCGCGCATGCTGTCTGCCGCCGCCGCGGCCTGCTCGACCAGCGCGGCGTTCTGCTGCGTCATCTCGTCCATCTGCGCAATTGCACGGTTGATTTCCTCGATCCCGGTACTCTGCTCCGTACTGGCCGCAGTGATCTCGCGCATGATGTCGGCCACATGTATCACCGAGGTCACGATCTCGTTCATTGTCTTGCCCGCGTCATCGACCAGCTTGCCGCCGGCTTCGACTTTTTCCACCGAATCGCTGATCAGTTCCTTGATTTCCTTCGCCGCGCCGGCCGAACGTTGCGCCAGGTTGCGCACTTCCGCCGCCACCACTGCGAATCCGCGGCCCTGCTCGCCGGCACGGGCGGCTTCCACAGCGGCATTGAGTGCAAGGATGTTGGTCTGGAAAGCAATGCCGTCGATCACGCCGATGATGTCGACGATCTTGCGCGAACTGTCCTTGATGGAACCCATGGTGCTGACCACTTGCCCGACCACCTGGCCGCCGCGCACCGCGCGTTCCGACGCGGTCGACACGAGCTGGTTGGCCTGCTGTGCATTTTCGGCGTTCTGCTTTACGGTCTGCGTCAGCTCTTCCATCGACGACGCGGTTTCCTGCAGCGAACCGGCCTGGGATTCGGTGCGTGCCGACAGGTCGGCATTGCCGGACGGATTTCGCGCGATGCGACGGCGATCGTTTCGGTTCCGGTGCGTACCCGGCTAACGGTGTCGGTCAGGCTATCGTTCATGTCGCGCAACGCGGCTAGCAACTCGCCGGTTTCGTCGCGGCCGCTGACCTCGACGCGCGTCGTCAGGTCGCCGCCGGCCACCCGTTTTGCAACGGCGACCGCCGCGGTCAGCGGACGGGTGATGCTGCGGGTAACCAGTACGCTGACCGCCAATGCGAGGATGCCGGCTGCCGACGCGAGCGCAATCATCAGTATGCGGGTTGCACCGGCGACTTCCTCGGCCTGGCTGCCCTCGGCATTCATCAGGCCGCCTTCGAACTCGATCAGCCTGTCGAGCGCGTCGAAGTATTTCTGCTGGAAGGGTGCGATCTCCGGCAGCGTCAGGTCGCGCGCCTGTTCGATCTGGCCATCCTTGATCAGCTTCACATAGCCGTCGAGAACGGGGAGGTAGCGTTCCCGCGCCTGCTTGACCTCTGCGACCAGCTTCTTGTCCTGCTCGGAACCGGCCGCTTGCTCGAAGCGCGCAAGCGTCTCCGCAATGAGCGCGCCCGATTTGTCGATCGCCGCCAGTTCTGCCGCGATCTCCGTCGCCACGCTCAGGAAGAGCACATTGCGCATGCTGCGCGAGGTGTCGTTGAGCGCGCCCTTGATGGTGTTGGCCATGACTGTCTTCGGATAGTGGTCGCGCGCCATTGCCTTGATGCTGTTGTTGATGCGCGTGATCTGGGTGACGCCGATGGCGGTCACCACGAGCATCAGTGCGATCACCAGTCCGAAACCGATGGCAAGGCGGTGCCCGATCTTGAGGTTTGCGAAGGTCATGATGTCTCCCCGTTTCTTGTGAATTGGCCTGGCGGACAGGGGCGTGCGCGGGAACGGCCGTCAGGTTGCTTCAGATTACGATAAAACATCGACAAAGCACAAATAAAATATTAAATAAAACGTCGAAAATATATCGAAAAGACAAATGCGGAGGATGTGATGCAAAAAATGCAATGCGTGCGGCAGCCCCGATAACCGTCCCGCACCGCAGAAAAAACGCTCCGGAACGCGTCAAACGCGCGGAACAGTCTTTGGGCCGCTTCTGTCCAACGCGAAAAATCACGTACTGCCACCGGCGTTCGGAAACTGCGTCGGCACACGGAGACAGGAGGCCGCACTTGAAAACCGAACCGGTCATGCCCGTAAGCATCGACCTCGCCGGCGACGATACCGGCGCTGCCGAGGCGTCGAAGGCAGCATCGCCCGACACGCCGGAACTGCCGGCCGACGTGATGCCGCTGGTTCCCTTGCGTTACCTGGTCCTTTTCCCCGGCATGATTGCGCCCATCAGCCTCGGCCGCGCCTTCTCGGTGGCCGCGGCGCTGGAGGCGGTGCGCAGCGACCGGCCGGTCGGCCTGCTGCTGCAGCAGGACTCGGACGAGGAAAAGCCGGAGCCCGACCAGTTGCACCGCACCGGCACGGTGGCATCCGTGCTGCGCTATATCTCCGGGCAGGACGGTACGAACTATCTTGTGTGCCAGGGCGAGCGGCGCTTCCGTATCGTCGAGTTCGTTGCCGGCTACCCCTTCCATGCCGCGCGCGTGCAGCAGATCGAGGATGCGGAAGAGCAGAGCGCGGACATCCAGGCGCGCTTCCTCCAGTTGAAGGAAAAGGCCGCCGAAATCATCGAGCTGCTGCCGCAGGCCCCCGCAGAACTGGCCGGCGCGGCCGACAACATCTCATCCGCGTCGGCGCTGTCGGATTTCGTCTCCGGGCTGATCGACCTGCCCTTGCAGCAGAAACAGGATCTCCTGGAAACCATCGACTTGCAGCAGCGCATCGACAAGGTGCTGGACCACCTGGTGCGGCGCATCGAGGTCCTGCGCCTGTCGCAGGAAATCAACGAGCAGACCAAGGAACGCATCGACGACCGCCAGCGCGAGTACCTGCTGCGCGAGCAGCTGAAAACCATCCAGCGCGAACTGGGCGAGGCGGAAGGGGCCGGGGGCGAATTGCACGACCTCGAGGAGGCGATCGCCCGTTCCGGCATGCCCGGCGAGGTCGAGGTCCATGCACGCAAGGAATTGCAGCGATTGGATCGCATGTCGGAAGCATCCGCCGAATACGCGATGCTGTGTACCTGGCTGGAATGGATGAGCGAACTCCCGTGGGCTGCCGAGACCATCGACCGCATCGACATCGGCGAGGCGCGCCGCATCCTCGACGAAGACCACTTCGGCCTGCAGAAGGTCAAGCGCCGCATCCTCGAATACCTCGCGGTGCGCAAGCTCAATCCGGAAGGCAAGAGTCCCATCCTTTGCTTCGTCGGCCCGCCCGGCGTCGGCAAGACCTCGCTCGGCCAAAGCATCGCGCGCGCGATCGGGCGCAAGTTCGTGCGGGTGAGCCTGGGCGGCGTGCATGACGAAGCCGAGATCCGCGGGCACCGCCGCACCTATGTCGGCGCGCTGCCTGGCAACATCATCCAGGGCGTCCGCAAGGCAGGCACGCGCAACTGCGTGATGATGCTCGACGAGATCGACAAGCTGGGTGCCGGCGCGCAGGGCGATCCGTCCTCGGCGTTGCTGGAGGTACTCGACCCCGAACAGAATGCCGGCTTCCGCGACAACTACCTCGGCCAGCCCTTCGACCTGTCGAAGGTGATGTTCATCTGTACCGCCAACGTCCTTGACACCATTCCCAGTCCGCTGCAGGACCGCATGGAAGTGCTCCAGCTTCCCGGATATACGGAAGAGGAAAAGCTGGAGATCGCGCAGCGCTACCTGATTCCCCGGCAACTCGAAGCGGATGGCATCACCACCGAGCAATGCGCCTTGTCCGACACGGCGGTGCGCATGCTGATTCGCGATTACACGCGCGAAGCCGGGGTGCGCAACCTGGAACGGGAAATCGGCAACGTGTTCCGCCATGTGGCGATGCGTGTCGCCGAGGGCTGCACCGAACAGGTGCGGGTGGATGCGGCGCAGCTTGCCGACATTCTTGGACCGAAGAAATTCGAAAGCGAACTCGCCTTGCGCATCAGCCTGCCCGGCGTTGCTACCGGGCTTGCATGGACGCCTTCCGGCGGCGACATCCTGTTCATCGAGGCAAGCAAGACACCCGGCAGTGGCAAGCTCATTCTCACCGGACATCTCGGCGAAGTCATGCGGGAAAGCGCACAAGCCGCACTGACGCTGGTCAAGGCGCACTGCGCCGAACTCTGCATTAATGCAGATGTCTTCGACAGGAACGACATCCACGTGCACGTACCCGCGGGTGCCATGCCCAAGGATGGGCCCAGTGCCGGCGTGGCACTGTATGTCGCGCTGACATCGCTGGTACGCGGCAAGCCGGTGCGCAACGACTGCGCGATGACCGGCGAGATCAGCTTGCGCGGCCTGGTCCTGCCGGTCGGCGGCGTCAAGGAAAAGGTACTGGCTGCCCTGCGCGCCGGCATCCGGGTCGTCATGCTTCCAATGCGCAACCGCAAGGAACTCGACGAAATTCCCGAAGAGGCGCGCAAGGCGCTGCAGTTCGTCTGGCTGGAAACGGTCGATGACGCGCTGCGCGAAGCAATTGGCAATGTACTTATCGGAGAGGATATATGGGCACCGAACTAGACCGGCTACGGCAACGCGCGAACGACGCCCTGGTGACGCGGGAGGACAACAGCCTTGCTGAGCGCATGACTGCGCCATGGGCACCGTCCAAGGGCTTCTTCACCTTCCGTTATTCATCCACCGAAATCTTTTCGGAGGGCGGCAACCTGCATGTGAAGATGCGGGAAACGCGCTATGAAGACGGACGCCTGAAATCGGAAGAATGCGAAGGCACCGTCGATCGCCAGGCCTATAACCAGATGATGAGCGAAGCCCAGGGCTACTTCCTGAATCAGGTCGCCAATTTCACCCGCCTGCTGCTGGCGCCGCTGCTGCCGTCATCGCGCCGGCATCACGACGAGTAACGCAACCGTAGTCGCTTCGGCAGCCGGGCATTCACCATGGCTTCGTAGTGGATGTCCTGCTCCAGCAGCTCCAACCTGCCGTTGCTGGAGAGCGCGGCCAGCGCGTCTGCCGCGAGGCGCGTGGCGAATCGATGCGCAACGCAACTGTGCATGCCGGAACCGAAGGTCAGATGCTCGCCGTTGTTCGCGCGCGCCGCATCGAACCGTGCTGCATCCTCGAAAACATGTTCGTCCCGGTTCGCGGACGCGAGAACCACAAGGACAGCCGCTCCCTTGGACAGCAGCACTCCCTCCAGCTCCACGTCTTCCGTCAGCACCCGCCGCGTATTCTGGATCGGCGGATCGAAACGCAGCGTCTCTACGACATGCCGCTCCCAGTCGACCTGCATTTCCGGTTCGCGCCTGATTGCCTGCAGCAGCGCGTTGCTCAGGCTGCCGCGCCCGGCATCGTAGCTTTGCACGAGCAGGCCGACCAGGTTGGACACATGGAGATGGCGCGCGTTCGCCGTGTCCAGCAGTGACGGAAAGGCACGGGCGAGGTGGCGCTCCGTGAGCGAAACCAGCACATCCGCCACTGCGTTGATGTCCTGCACCTGTTCTGGCGATTTGTTCGGCAGCATGATCTTCGTCATGCGCTCGACATTCGGCAGCGCGGTGTCGATATCGGCGGAAGAAAATCCGAAGGCTGTCAGGACGGCCAGTGCGGGCAGCTTCTTGCTGATGTCAACCCAGTCGAATTCCTCGCGGTCGCCGATCAATCTCGCCAGCAGTTGTGCAGGATCGGCCGCTTGCATGCATGCCATCAACTGCATCACCGCTTGCCGTGCATTGGCATGGCGAGGCGGATTGGCCAGTCGGGCAAAACCCGAGAGCAGCATGGACGCCGCCTCGTTGAACGAGGGCAGCAGCGCCGCATTCTGTCCGGGAATATGGGCGCTGCCGGTGCCGAGTATGCGCTTGCAATCGGCATGGCGGTACAGCGCCCAGATGCCGTTGCGTTCGTCGAAAAAGACTGGCCGGGTGGCCCGCTTCTGCGCATAGAGCGTGTACGGATCGGCCACGTCCGATTGCGGGAACAATACGTTATCCATTGCGCTTCCTTTCATCGCTTCATTGCTTCGGGAAAGTATTGCGGCGCCTGGCCGCGTTCAAACAGGCCATAGTCGCGCATCGTCACACCGCATAGCACGCGCGCCGGCGGCGCACTGCGTTCGGCATGGCTTTTTTGCCATGCGCATGCCGAGCTCGCGTCGGTAAATTCCATCAGCGCGATCCGTTTGTCCGAATCGACCAGGCTCTGGAACTGCTTCGGCGCCTCGGCGCTGATTGCAGCCGGATGCTCGTAAAAGCTGACCAGCGGGCCTTGCCCATCCTGCGGCATATCAACCATGCGGATTACGCGAATCCGGTAGTCATCGAAAACAGACTGGCGGCCTTCTGCCTGCGCCGCATGGTGCTCTCCATCGCGACGCCACTGCACGAGCGCTGCCTCGTCCCGCCATAGGGAAAGCGACAGGATCCAGCCTGGATGGGTAAGGCTCCGGAATCGCTCGATGGAAATGAAACCGTCGATCAAGTCCAGCTTGGGCCGCAGCGAAGCGGCAATGTCGAGATAGCGCTGGTATCCGGTTTCGGAAGGCAATACTTCAAAGGCAACGGCGAACATGGCATCTCCTGTCTGCATCAGCAAGTTTGGCCATGATACGATGAGCGTCCCTTTGATATTTCATCGCATGGTGAATCATGGAATCCGCTGCAGATATCGCCCGCGTCGCTGCCTTGCTCGGCGATCCGGCTCGTGCCGCCATGCTCTGGCTGCTCATCGACGGCCGCGCCCGTCCTGCCGGCGAACTCGCTTTTGCCGCCAACGTATCGGCGCAATCGGCAAGCGGCCATCTGTCAAAGCTGGTGGAGGCGGAATTGCTGCTGGTCGAGACGCAGGGGCGTCATCGATACTACCGTCTCGCGAGCCACACCGTCGGTCTCGCGCTCGAGTCCCTGGCGGCGCTCAGCCCGCGCCCGGCCTTGCGTCCCTTGCCCGCGTCGAAGGGCACACCGGAGGCGATGCGTTACGCACGCACCTGCTACGACCACCTAGCCGGCGAGCTGGCGGTGTCGCTGCTGGAACAATCCGAGAGCAAGGGCCTTCTGACGCGGCACGACAAACAGTTTGAATTGACCGCAAAGGGAGAGAGGGCTTTCGCTCAACTGGGCATGGATATCGGTCTGGTCCGCAGTTCCAAGCGCCAGTTCGCCTGTGGTTGCCTCGACTGGAGCGAACGCCGGTTCCATCTGGGTGGCGCACTCGGCGCCGCGCTGCTGGCGGAACTGGTCGAGCGGAAATGGCTGTTGAAGGTGCAGAAGTCGCGCGTGCTGCAGTTGACGCCGCAGGGCCGGCAGGGCATTCAGAAAGCCTTCGGTATCGTGCTCTGATTAACCGAGCGACACTTCGCCCGCTGCGGCCGAGCGTGAGCCTTCCACCGGAGGGTTGCTGGCGCCGCGATAGGCAAACACCACCGATGTTTTTACCGCCTGGCCCGCATTCCTTCCTGCCGCATGAAACAGGCCGCTATGGAAGAACACCACATCGCCCCGCTCCAGTTCCAGCACGCGGCCCTGTTCGAACAACGCCTGGTTCTTCTGCACATCCGGGCGCAGGAAATCCAGGTCGTCCAGCTGGTCGCGCCCGACCTCCATCCGATGGGAACCGGGGATCACATGAAGCGCGCCGTTGTCGGCGCTTTCCGTTCCCAGCGCCAGCCAAACCGCGACCAGGTCGTTGCGCTTGAACGACCAGTAACGGATGTCGCGATGCCAGCCGGTTGCGGTGCCGTAGCCGGGATGCTTGGTCATCACGCAGTTGTGGTGCGCGAGCGTCAGGCAGACTGGTTCGGCAAGCAATTGCCGCAGCCATCCCACGATGCGCGTATCTTCGGCCCACGCACGGAAGCAGGGATCGCGGTCGTAGGCGCTGCGCAGGCGCCGTATCGTCCTTCCGCCGGGCGCGTCCAGGGATGCCGGCGCGCCGGGATAGCCGACTTCCGCCTCGTACTCGAGCGGCGCGATTTCTCGCTCGAGGTGTGCGCGGGTGACTGCAAGCATGGATTCGCAGGTGGCGGGCGAAGCGAGCTTGCGGAACACCAGGAAGCCGTCATTCCTGAAACGTTCGACCTGGTCGGCTGTCAGCGGAGTTTCCATTACGGTGGTTCTTGATTTTGAAGGGGAGCTATACCTTAGCGCATTCCGGGCGTACCTGTCTTGCTCATCTCAAACGAATTGCTGGGTAGAATGTCCTGAGGTTTTCTGCCTCAGCGTCATTTGGGACGGTGCGACAAGAAGCCGATAGAGGGAGAGGATGGATGACTGACGGACGCTCACAGTTCGCGCGCCGCGCCGTGCTGCGCCGCCTGGCGGTGGCCGGCACGCTTGGCGCAGGCGGTCTCGCAGGATTGCTGCGCGCCGCGATTGCAGCAGGCCACGGCAACGCGCAGGGCGGCATGCGCAGCATCAAGGGGACGGTGACCATCGACGGCCAGCCGGCGGTCATCGGACAGCAAGTCCTGCCCGGGCAGAAGGTCGTCACCGGCCCGGGCAGCGAAGCCATCTACGTGATCGGCAAGGACGCTTTCCTGCAGCATGAGAACAGCGAATTCGGCATCGACCGGGCGGCAGGCGTGGCGGTATTGCGCTACATCACCGGCAAGGTGCTGAGTGTGTTCGGCAAGGGAAAGAAGCGGCTCGATACGCCCACGGCAACGATCGGTATCCGCGGCACCGGCTGCTTCATCGATGCCGGACAGGACAGCACCTATTTCTGTCTCTGCTACGGCGGTGCGGTTGTCCGCCCCAAGGACAATCCGCGGGCGCGCAAGTGGATACGCACGCGGCACCACGAGTCGCCGTACTACATCGACAGCGGAAAATCCGGCCCGGCCTTCCGGCCTGCTCACGTCGACAACCATACCGACGACGAACTGGTCATGCTGGAAAAGCTGGTCGGCAGGTTGCCGCCGTTCCACGGCAAGACAGACAGCCGTTATTGAGGGATTCGGGCGCGCACGCTTACTTCCCGAACAGCTTCTTCACCACGCCGCCGATCCCTTCGGCGGCGCTGCCCACGCCCTTGGTCAACCCTTCGATACTGATGCCCAGCGTTTCCGCCACGGCAGCGCCGACGCGTAGCGCAACGCTTTCGTTCAGCGAGAACTTCGGATCGTCCAGGTTGCCGTCAAGCGTGAAATCGACACTGATCTGGTCCTTGCGGTTCTTCAACGCGGCAATGACTGCTTGCCTCGGCACGCCCATGAAAGTGCCGAACGGCCCGGATGCCGGCGCCAGTTCGAGTCCGCTCAGCGTGACGGTGCCCGGCGCGTGGAGGCGGTTGTTGCGCACCGTCGATTTCAGCCGCAGGTCGAGTGAGCCTTTGCGCACGCCGGTTTCGGACGCCTTGATCAGGTAGGGCTGCAGCGCGACGAGGTCCACACCCTGCAGCTTGGTCGCGATTTCGGAGTTCTTCGCCGCCAGTTCCGCCCAGCCGACGATGGACAGCTTGCCGGTGCGCTGCACGCCCTTGACCATGCCATCGATCTGGATCGCCGTGCGGCTCGAGAGACTGGGGATGCGCAAGTCCTCGACACGCGCATGCAATTGTTCCAGCCGTGTCTTATGCGCCGGTTGCCGCACTGATGCGTCGAAGAATTCCAGCTCTCCGTTACGCAGTTCGATGCTGCCTATGCTCACCTCCGGCGGCGCGGACCGGGACTCTTCCGCCGCCGGCTTTTTCAGGAGGCTGGGGAGCAGGCTGACCTTGCCGTCGCGGCCACGCAGCACTGACACATAGGCCTTGTCGACGAGAATGGTCGGGACATGGATGCGTGCAGAGAACAATCCGAGCAGGTCGGGGTGTACCACGATGCGTTCCGCGCGCAACGTGTCGGAAGCCGGCCAGCCCTTGGGCGCGGCGATGCGGATGTTGCGGATTTCGATGGACGAGATACGGACGACGATTTCGCCGACCTCGCTTTCGGGGCCGAGCGCCTGCTCCACCTGCGTCTTCAATGCTTTCGCTGCAACATGCAGAGCGATCACTGCCGCTGTGGCAAGCGTCGCAAAGGCGACGGCAGCGATAATGGCAACGCGTTTGTACTTCATGCTCGACGGAGGATTGGGCTGACGAGAAAATGCATCATACACGCTTCCGGAAGCCGCCCGGAACGATTGCATCCGGGAAGTTATTGTCTCAAGCCAAAGCGCACACGGTACTCGCGCGGCGTCACCTGCGTCCAGCGCTTGAACACCTTGCTGAAGGTCGACACGTCTTCATAGCCGCAGCGGCCGGTGATGTCTTCCAGCGACAGGCGCGTCGATTCCAGCAATGCCTTGGCCCGCTCCACACGCAGCTGCTGCGCATACTGGATCGGGCTCATGCCGAGCGCCTCCTGGAAGCGGCGCAACAGAGTGCGCTGGCTGGTGTGGCAGTACTCCGCCAGCTCCCCCGTCGACCACGGGCGGTCGAGCTGCTGGTTGAGCCAGTGCCGCGCGCGTTCGATCACCGCATGACCCTGGTCCTGAATCATCGCGGTGGCGATGTAGGGCGCCTGGCTGTAGCGATTGGCATCCATTGCCAGCACCTTGGCCGCATTCTGGCGCAATTCCTCGCCGGCGAAATGACCGACCAGCCACAGCGACAAGTCGATGTAGGACGTGACTCCGCCCGAGGACACATGGTTGCCGTCCTGCACGACGAGCTGCTCGGCGTCGAGCGAGACTCCGGGATAGCGCTTGCGAAAGTAGGCGCTCAGCCACCAGCTCGTCGTTGCCCGCCGGCCGTCGAGCAGCCCCGCTTCCGCCACCAGGCAGGTGCTGGAGCAGCTCGAAATGATCGGTTTTCCCATACGGGCGAAGCGGCGCAGCACCTCCAGTTCCGGCCCCATCTGCTCGAGCATCGGCGTCAGGTCGAACGGCCCCTGGTGGTCGATGCCGGGCAGCATCAGCGCATCGAGTTTTTTCAGATCGATGTCCTTCAGCTGGAAGCTCAACCCGCCGACCTCCAGCGTCTTGTCGTCGCGTGCGCCGAACCACTGCGCGTCGAAGTAAATACGCTGTGCGGCCGGGCGCATTCCCGCCAGCGTGTTGGCGACGCCGAAGACGTCGAAGGGCATCACTGCCCCGCTGCGCAGGCAGCCGGGATAAACCAGCATACCGATGCGGATGGTTTTTGTTTGGCGTGTCATGTGGCTAATTCAACCATAACTTTGTCTGTTTAGACAATGGGCGAAGGCGGTCATGCCTTCGATAATGGCCTCGTCATTCATGTCACAGGAGTAAACATGCCTTATAACGACTTCCCCGCCTTTCATGCCTTCGTCCTCGCGCTGGTTGCGCTGTTCCTGAAAACCTCGATGACCAGTATGCTCCAGGTCGTCGCGCGCTTCCGCAGCCGGGCGTTCACCGTTCCCGAGGATGCCGCACTGGTGCGCGTGAAGCCGAGCGCGCAGGAAGTCGCCTTCGTGCAGCGCTGCGGGGCGGTGTGGCGCAATGATGTGGAAAACCTGCCGCTGTTCCTCGCGCTGGCATTGGCATATGTGCTGGCGGGCGCGCCTGCAGCCTCCGCACAGGCACTGTTCGGCACCTACGTCGCACTGCGCTATGCGCACACCGCGGTCTATCTGCTCGGCCTGCAGCCATGGCGCGCGATCATGTACCTGTCCGGCATGGCAGTGTGCTGGGTCATCGCGGTTCGCATTGCACTGCTGGTCTTCGCTTGACCGGGGAGAGGGCGATGAACAGGACCATTTCCATCCTGCTGGCGGTGGTGGGCGTGATCCACCTCCTGCCCTTGTCCGGCGTGCTTGGCGCCGAGCGGCTGGCGGTGTTGTACGGATTATCGTTCGACGATCCCAGCCTGCAGATCATGATGCGCCACCGCGCGGTGCTGTTCGGCATGCTGGGCGCCTTCCTGCTGTTCGCGGCTGTCCGGCCGGAGCTGCGCGCTGTCGCCCTCATTGCCGGTTTCGCGAGCACGCTGTCCTTTCTGTGGCTGGCGTGGTCGGTCGGCGGTTACAACGCCGCGATCGGACGCGTGGTGGCAGCGGACGTCGTTGCGGTCGGCTGCCTGGCCGCCGCCCTGGCGCTGCACCTTCTCCAGCAGCGGGCGGCGGTCAGCGCCTGAGACGGAAATCGATCTGCGCGGGGCGCCCGGGCAGGTCAAGCCTTGCATGCGCCGGCGGCGACTGGCTGACAATGCGTCCGCGCCGGATCACATAGCGACGTGCGGCGCGCAGGCGGATTGCCTCGATGCTGCTGCCGGCGTCGAGAATCACCATATCGGCATGGCAGCCCGGCTCCAGCCCGTAACCCTCCAGCCCGAGGATGCACGCTGGCGTCTGCGTCACCGCCAGGAAGCATTGATGCATCGCCTCCTGCCCCGTCATTTGCGCCACATGCAAGCCCATGTGCGCGACCTCCAGCATGTCGCCCGAGCCGAGGCTGTACCACGGGTCCATCACGCAGTCGTGGCCGAAGGCGACATCGATGCCGGCGGCCAGCAGTTCCGGCACACGCGTCATGCCGCGCCGCTTCGGATAGCTGTCGTGCCGTCCCTGCAGCGTGATGTTGATCAGCGGATTGGCGATCGCGGCCACGCCCGCTTCGCACATCAGCGGCAGCAGCTTGCTGACGTAGTAGTTGTCCATCGAATGCATCGAGGTCAGGTGCGATCCTGCGACGCGTCCGTGCAGGCCGAGGCGGTGCGCGTGATAGGCCAGCGTCTCGATATGGCGCGACAGCGGATCGTCCGATTCGTCGCAGTGCATGTCCACGCGCAGGCCCTTGTCCGCAGCGAACTCGCACAGCAGCCGCACCGACTCCGCGCCGTCGGCCATCGTGCGCTCGAAGTGGGGAATGCCGCCGACGACGTCCACGCCCATCGCGATCGCGCGCTTCAGGTTGTCGAAGGCATTCGGGCTGCGCAGCACGCCATCCTGCGGAAAAGCGACCAGTTGCAGGTCGAGATAGGGCGCCACCTGCTTCTTCACATGCAGCAGCGCTTCCACCGCAAGCAGGCGGTCGTCGCAGACATCGACATGGGTGCGCACCGCCAGCAGGCCGCGCGCCACCGCCCAGTCGCAATACTGCAATGCGCGCTCGACCAGCGCTTCCTGCGTCAGCTGCGGCTTCAGTTCGCCCCACAGTGCGATGCCCTCCAGCAGCGTGCCGGAGCGGTTCACGCGCGGCAGGCCATAGCTCAGCGTCGCGTCCATGTGGAAATGCGCGTCGACAAAGGGCGGTGTCACCAGGTCGCCGCCGGCATTGATCTCCTGCGCGCCGTGCGCGGGCAATGCCGTGCCGACCGCGGCGACGCGTCCATCGGCAATGGCGATATCGATGTCTTGCCTGCCATCCGGCAGCGTCGCATTCCGTATGACCAGATCCATTCGCAAGCCCCTTCTATTCTTGGTAAAACACTGCGAGCCACACGGTTTCTTCATCTTCGCGCGTCCATTCCACGCGATGCCGCTCGTGCGCCTCTATGTTGACATAGTCGCCCGCCTTCATATGAACGATGCGCTCGTCCTTCTCGAAGCGCAGCTTCGCCTCGCCTTTGACGACCATCACCCATTCGTTCTCCGGTTGCTCGTACCAATACCCCGGCGGAGAAGCATGTCCCTTCGATACGATGCGTTCGATACGCATGCCCTCGCCGGAAGCGAGAATCTGGAAGACTTCTTCCGGAAGCTGTGTCGGTATTTGTCCAAGCAAGTTGCCAGCATCCATCTTCCTTCTCCTTGGTTGTGATGCTTGTCTATTTGACTACAAATGTATTCCGGCCAAATTTAATTCGAATTCGACCTGCCGCGAGCAATAAATTGCCCGAAAGCGCCGGTTTGCGTGAAAAGAACGCAAGATAATTTTGCACGACTTTCCCCATAATCCACAGCCGTGAAGTACCCAGTTCACATCAGGAGGGCGTGACCTCGGCAAAATCGAGGCCGCGTCATGGAGAGTCAATTTTCTAGGAACTTGCATGCAACTGAACAAGATTATCGGTGCCCTCGCCCTGATGGGCCTGGCCGGCACCGCGGCAGCACAAGAAACCATCGTCAAGATCGGTCACAGCGGCCCCCTGTCCGGCGCACAAGCCTTCTCGGGCAAGGACAATGAAAACGGCGTGCGCCTCGCCATCGAGGAACTGAACGCCAAGCCGATCACCGTCGGCGGCAAGAAGATCAAGTTCGAACTGATGTCCGAAGACGACCAGGCCGATCCGAAGGCAGGCGTCGGCGCCGCGCAGAAGCTGATCGACAGCGGCGTCAAGTACATCGTCGGCCCGTACAATTCCGGCGTCACCATTCCCGCATCGCGCGTCTACAACGACGGCGGCGCACTGGTCGCCACCGTGGCGTCCAACCCGAAGATCACCGAACAGGGTTACAAGGGCCTGTTCCGCGTGAACGCCAGCGACACCCAGCTCGGTTCCAAGATGGCGTTGTACGCCGCCAATGAACTGAAGGTCAAGAACGTCGCCGTGATCGATGACCGCACCGCCTACGGCCAGGGCGTCGCCGAAGAGTTCAAGAAGCAGGCCAGGGCATCCGGCCTGAACCTGGTCGGCCACGAGTTCACCAACGACAAGGCTGCCGACTTCACCGCGATCCTGACCAACCTGAAGTCCAAGAAGGTCGATGCGATCTTCCTCGGCGGCTATGCACCGCAGGGCGGCCCGATGGCACGCCAGATGAAGCAGCTCGGCATCAACGCCAAGCTGCTCGGTGGCGACACCATCTGCGCACCGGAGATGGGCAAGCTGGGCGGCGATGCCGTCGGCGAAAACGTACTGTGCGCACAGGGCGGCGCCATCCTCGACAAGGCCGCGTCCGGCCCGGCATTCAAGGACAAGTACAAGAAGCGCTTCAACCAGGATCCGGACGTGTACGCCGCTTCCTTCTACGACGGCATGATGATGTACGCTGAAGCCATGAAGAAGGCGAATTCGATCGAAGTCGCCAAGGTTGGCGCGGAAATCGCCAAGGGCTCCTACAAGGGCGTGGCGGGCACGTATGCGTTCGACGAGAAGGGCAACATGAAGTCCTCGCCGGTGACGGTGTTCACCTTCAAGAATGGTCAGCCGGTGCCGCTGACGAGCTACTGATAGGCTCGCAGTCCTTCTGATACCTGTTGTCTGCGGGCGCTGCTGTCCGCAGACCCGTTCGGGTTCCCCGACATCCCGGCCGTCGCCGGGATGTCGGAGTGAGGCTGTTGACGCTCCAATACCGCCCGCCGCCCGCACGTATCGGTAGCCAGTGCGACCGCCTTGTTACGACACCGCGGCCACCGAACTGTCTGCCATTCCGCCCGACGGCGCCACTTGCAGCCGGTTCCTTCCATTGGCCTTCGCCTTGTACAGCGCCTCATCCGCGCGCTGAAAGAATACCGAAGCAGCTTCACCCGTATCGTGCTGCGCTACACCGAGACTGACGGTGATGTGCCGGTCCGACACGATCTTCGAGAAGTCGTGCCGGTCGATCTCGGAGCGCAGTTTCTCCGCGACGGCGACTGCCTGCTCCAGTGAGCAATCCTTGAGCAGCACGATGAATTCCTCGCCGCCCCAGCGCGTGATCACGTCGCTTTCCCGCACCATCGCCTTGCAGATGCGAGCGATCATGCGCAGCACTTCGTCGCCCGCGAGGTGGCCGTAAACATCATTTACCTGCTTGAAGAAATCGACGTCGAACAGGATGCCCGACAGCGGCCGGCCGCTGCGGTCGGCGTCGAGCATCGACTGGCGGAACACGATCTCGAAGGCCTGCCGGTTCATCAGCCCGGTGAGCGTGTCGGTGCCTGCCATCGCTTCGAGTCGTTTGTTGTAGTGGTTGACGGTCAGCAGAGTCAGCACGAGCACCAGCAGGCTCACGCCCGCACCGATCGCGAGGATCATCGCGAAGGCATGCTGCACCGGCCGCACTTCGATGGCGGCGTCCTGCTCGACCAGCAGGTGCCAGCCGAGCTCGGGAATGAAGCGCGCGCTGACGAAGACGCGCTCTCCGGCCTGCTCGTATTCGATGAGGAGCGGCTTGTCGCCGCCATGCAGCAACTGGCTGGATACCTTGCCGATACCGGGCAGCTTGTCGATCGCGCGATGCGCATCCGGCGCAGCGGTGCCGGCGAGTACGACCTTGCGTTGCCCGTCGACGAAATAGATGCGGCGGCCCGCGTGCTTCTCGTGGCTGTCGATTACCCTGGTCAGACTGTCTGCGCGTAGGCCGATGCCCGTCACGCCGAGGAAGGCGCCGTTGGCATCTTCCATGCGGTGATTGATGAAGATCGTCACGGCATTGCCGTTGGCGCGATCAATATCGATCTCCGCCAGGAACTGCTGCTTCATGTTGCGCATGCGGAAGAACCAGCTGTCGTTCGCATCGTTCTCCTGCACGGTTTTCAACGTGCCCTGCGGCGTATAGTAATTGCGGCTGCCGTCCGATATCAGGAAGGCGGCGACCGCGCCGTACTGTTCCCGGATCCCGGACAGGTAGCGCACAATGGCGCCCGTATCGTTTTCTCCCGCCGCCAGCCAGTCGCGCACGAAACTGTCGCCCGCCATCGCCGATGCGATCAGCGCCGGACGCATCACCAGCGACTGGACCTCCGCGTATAGCGAGTCGCTCGCCAGGGGCAGCGCCTGTTCGGTGATGCCGCGCTGGACCGCGTCGCGCGACACCACGTAGGCTGCAATGCTGGTGGTGAGGAAGCCTGCGGTCAGCAGCAGGCTGATCCAGACCAGGACGCGATATTTTTCAGGGAATAACCGCATGAGCTCCCTCGAGAGATGGCCGGCCTCGCCGGCTCGTGTGATCAAGTATGCGACACGGATGTCCGATCGTGCAACACAAGCGTTACATCCTGTAAGGGCTATGCGACATACGCCGACGCACGTACCGGGCTGTAACCGTAAGTTGATTGTCAAAATGGCAGTGCCCCGAAATCTCGGGCATCATTCGACTATCTCCGCATAGTGCCCCAGGCCGCAGTGCCGGGCACCGACCAAGAACAAACATGGAGGCAGCGTGAATGACCTGATTGAAAAATGGTTATCCACAGAAGGCTTCATGCCTCACGGGCAGTGCTATCTGTGGATGCCGGAATTGTTGTGGGCCTCCGTGGTTGCGGACGCAGTCCTCGGGATCGCGTATTACGCGATCTCGGCAGCCTTGCTCTATCTCGTGCGCAAGGGGCACGGCCTGCAATTCAACTGGATCTACGCGATGTTCTCGCTGTTCCTCCTTGCCTGCGGCACCGCTCACTTCATCTCGGTCTGGACGATCTGGCATCCATCCTATTGGTTCGACGTCTCGGCCCGGAGCGTGGCGGCAATGGCGTCGATGGCGACGGCCGTGATGCTGTGGCCGCTCATTCCGAAGATACTCCAGGTTCCGTCGCCCAAGCGCATGCGCATGGCAATCGACCAGCTCCAGCACGAAATCGACGAGCGCCGGAAGGCGGAGGATGCACTGCGCCAATCGCAGGCGACCCTGCGCGAACTCGCCGCTTACCAGGAGCGCATCCGCGAAGACGAACGCAAGCGCATCTCGCGCGAGATCCACGACGAACTCGGCCAGAACCTGCTCGCGCTGCGTCTTGATGTCTCCGCCTTGCATGCGCGCGCCGGCGAAAGCCATCCCCGTTTGAGGGATCGCGCCGAAACCGCGCTCGAATACATCGACACCACGATGAAATCGATCCGTTCGATCATGAACAACCTGCGCCCCGCCGTGCTGGACCTAGGCCTGCAGGCGGCCATCGAATGGCAGGTTTCGCAGTTCGAGCGCCGCAACGGCGTGATCTGCGAAGTCGCGATGAATGACGAGGGCTACAAGGTCCCGGAGGCGGAGGCAACCGCCGCCTTCCGCATCCTCCAGGAATCCCTCAACAATATCGGCCGCCATGCACGTGCCAACTACGTTCGCATCGAAGTGTGCATCGAAAAGGAGCGCCTGGTGATGGTGGTCAAGGACGACGGCGTCGGCATGTATCCGGGCGACAGGCGCAAGGCGCATCGATTTGGCTTGCTCGGAATGGAAGAGCGCATCACCATGCTCGGCGGCGAACTGGATATCGACAGTGCGCCGGGGAAGGGAACGGTGCTGCGGATCGCGATCCCGATACCGCAGGCAACGAGCGACGTGGAATCGGTGCAGGCCTGACTGCCGGCATTTCCGAGGAGAACGCATGATCATCACACACGCAGGCAAGACGCCTCGCATCGATCCAGATGCCTATGTGGCGCCGAATGCCGTCATCTGCGGCGACGTCACCATCGGCCCCGGGACGCGCATTCTGTTCGGGGCCCAGGTAATTGCGGAGGGCGGTGCAATTGAAATCGGCAGGGAATGCATCGTTATGGAGAATGCGGTGCTGCGCAGCACATCGCGGCATTCGCTGGGCATCGGAAACAACTGTCTTGTCGGACCGAATGCGCATGCGGTCGGCTGCACCATCGAGGACGAGGTGTTCGTCGCGACCGGGGCCTCGGTATTCCACGCGGCGAGGCTGGGCAAACGATGCGAGGTACGCATCAATGGTGTGGTGCATATCAAGACACATGTGCCGCCGGGCGTGACGGTGCCGATTGGCTGGGTTGCGGTTGGCGAGCCTGCCGAAATACTGCCGCCGGATGCGCATGACAGGATCTGGACGGCTCAGAAGCAGTTGAACTTTCCGCTGACGGTGTACGGGATCGATCGGGAGGAGGCGGATATGGTGAAGATTACCCGTGGCTTGTCGGCATCACTGGGCGGACATCGGGGTGATATTGTGGAGGAAGGGTAGCGTTCCGGTAGTGTTCCTTTATCCGCTGCGCGACTTAATGGGGAATGTTCCCCGATGAAGTCTTGTCGAAAACCATGCGTTTTGCAGGCACTGACAGGTAGGCAGCATGAATTGCTGATGGCTTTCATGATCTTGCCAATGCGAACAGTTGCCGTCGATCCATGTTCCCGGAGATCGCATGAAGGGCATTCCGGACAGCACCGCCACGTCCTCGGCTGAAGCAGCGGCCGGCGAGGCTATTGCCAACGCAAAGCAGGTTGGCTTGCGTTACGTGAGCGACAACATGCCCGGCATCGCGCGCGTGCCCGACAAGGACAGCTTCCATTACATCGATGCGGACGGCAAGCACGTACGCGACGAAGAGACGCTGGGGCGCATCAAGTCACTGGCGATTCCTCCTGCGTGGACCGACGTGTGGATCTGCCCCTGGCCGAATGGCCACATCCAGGCGACCGGGCGCGATGCCAAGCGGCGCAAGCAATACCGCTACCATCCGCGTTGGCGCAGTGTGCGCGACGAAGCGAAGTACGAGCGCATGCTCAACTTCGGCAAGGCGCTGCCCTTGATCCGCAGGCGCGTCGACGAGACGCTCAAGCTGCCGGGCTTGCAGCGCGAGAAGGTGCTGGCCACCATTGTCTACCTGCTCGAAGCGACGATGATGCGCATCGGGAACGAAGAGTACGCGCGCCAGAACAAGTCCTTCGGCCTCACCACGCTGCGCGACCGCCATGTACGCATCGACGGCAGCGAAGTGGAATTTCGCTTCCGCGGCAAGAGCGGTGTACAGCATTCGGTGAAGGTCGACGACAGGCGGCTGGCACGCATCATTCGCAGCACACGCGACCTGCCCGGGCAGGAGTTGTTCCAGTACGTCGATAACAATGGCGAGCAGCGCAGCGTGGATTCGGCCGACGTCAACGACTACCTGCGCAGCATCACCGGCGAGGACTACACCGCGAAGGATTTCCGCACATGGTCCGGTACCGTGCTGGCGGCGCTGGCGCTGCAGGAATACGAGAAGTTCGATTCCGAGGCCCAGGCGAAGAAGAACGTGGTGCGCGCGATCGAGTCGGTCGCGGAAAAACTTGGCAACACACCCAGCATCTGCCGCAAGTGCTATGTGCATCCGGCAGTGATCGAATCGTACCTCGACGGAACGATGCTCAATGCGATGCAGGAGCGCGCGCGCGAGGAGATGGCGCACGAGTTGGAGGAACTGGGAGCGGAAGAGGCGGCGGTGCTGGCATTGCTGCAGGAGCGGCTGGCGCAGGCGGCGAACGCCGGCCCGGCAAAGGCGAAAAAGGAACGGCCGAGGAAGCGCTCGTCCAAATGAGCGGTCAGAAGCGAAGAGGCGTGCTCATCCGCTCTGGGTTGGCTGTCAATCCGCCGGCAGATACTTCCTCGTCACATCCTCGATCATCCTCGCCGTGCCAGGCTTGCGCAGCGAATTGTCGAGCTGGCGCAGGATTTCCTGCGCTCGCGGATGCGTCTTGCGCACCAGCAGATGGAAAGGTACTTCTGCCGCCGCAAACGGTGCAGGCCGTGACATGATCTGCTGCGGCGTCAGCCCCAGCTTCCTGATGCGCGCGGCGAGTCCCAGTGAGAGTCCGGCAAGCAGGATACGGCGTTGTCGGTCCATGACACTCTTCTTGTATGTGGACCATGGCATCTTACCCTTCATGGGATAATTGCGGAATCCCAATCACGCAATGGAAACCGACATGATTCTCGAACTCGCCGACATCCGCATCCAGCCCGGCAAGCAAACCGAATTCGACGCCGCCATCCAGCGCGGCCTCGAACAGGTGATCTCCAAGGCCAAGGGCTTCCGCGGCTACAAGGTCAACAAGGGCATCGAGTCGCCCGAGCGCTATGTGCTTACGATCTTCTGGGAGACCCTGGAAAACCATACCGTCGACTTCCGCCAGTCCCCGGCCTTCACCGAATGGCGCAGCATCGTCGGCCCGTTCTTCGCCGCACCGCCGGTGGTCGAGCATTTCACGCTGCTGGCCAAGAGCCCGGCCTGAATAGCGCACGTCCCGGTCAATATCAATTTTCCTCACGACCGGGAATAAAGCCGATCACCCCTCGTATAGTCATGCATCCACCGCCGTTCGAAGAGGTGTTGTATTTTTTGTATGGCGAGGGGCGATGGCCAACCTCTTTACCCGCAACCTGTTCTGGAAAGCTCTACATCCCGGTCTGCGCATTGCCGGTGCTGTGCGCAGCTGCGGCAAAAGGTCGGTGTGCTGGCGTAGGTGGCTGGGGTATTCAAGTTGGAAGAAGGCGCATGTCGGTCCGCGTCCTACAGCCTTGCGGGGAATTGCCGCCTGGCCGGCAGGCCGGACGCCGGAAACCGTCATTTGCGTCACCAACCCGCCGGGAATGCCGCATTGCGACAAGGTGTTGCACGAATTCAATTCATTTTGCACGGTGGAGTGATATGATCCAAATTCAGGCATCCCCGCCAAACCGTTCCCGCACGTGAGGTCGAACAAGAATGTCTTTCAATGTTGACGTTGTTACACTGACGCTCATTGCCGTCATTGCCGCGCTCATCATCGGCATTCTTGCCTACGCCAGCGCTGCCAAGGCCAAGGCCAGCCGCGCCCGGCGCCACGCCACCCTGATCCGCAACACCATCATCGATTACTTCCGCCGCAGCGGCGTCGAGGTGTCCGCCGACGCGACCTCTTTCGACGGCAGCCGCTATACAGCGGTGGTCGAGTCGGAGCCGATGAAGCGTTTCCGCCTGTCGCACATCATCGAGATGACCCTGCGCGAGCACGTTCGCAAGTCCTGCGGGCTGGAGCTGGAAAAGATCTACTGGCGCTTCCCGATCAAGGAAGCGACGCAGGCGGTGACTGTATCGCGCGACGGCGAAGCCAAGCCGAATGGCGCGGAAGAGAAGAAGCCGGACGAGCACACCGACGACTACATCAACGAAGGCCTCGAGAATTACCGCCACATCCCCAAGCCCGAAGTGACCGAGCTGTCGTGGGAAACCTTCGAACAGATGGCCTCCCTGAACCAGGGCAAGGACGAAGCGTCCAAGCAGTAGTTTTGCTGCGCTGCGGCGAACTCCGTCCTCCCGGCAAGCATTCCCAAGTATTCCCAAGTATTCCATTAAGCAGTTTCCTGAGCGTCCCACGCTCGATCCACCTGTTTTCATCCTCCCGGCAATGCGGGAACTCCGCCTCCTGAAAGCTTGACTAACCAGTCCATTCCGGCTCCGGCCGGGTGCTGAGGTGCCACTGCAATGGAGGAAAAACCATGCAAGACCAGGCAGCAAGCCCGCTACCGGCGGGGCAGGCGACGGAATCCTTACCGGATATCAATTCCCCACCCGCTACCGTCGCCGAATACGACCAGCAAGCCACTCCCTCCTTCGATACCTTCTACCGCTCTCCCAAATCCGATCGTGCCGAACAGCTCGCCAAGGCGCTCGGCTGGTTCAGCATCGGCATCGGCCTGGCGCAGCTGATCGCGCCGCGCGGCATGTCGCGTGCCATCGGCGTGCAGGAGCGGCCGAAAGTGATGCGGGCGCTGGGCGCACGCGAAATCGCCAGCGGCCTCGGCATCCTGAGCCAGCGGCGGCCGGCCAACTGGCTGTGGCTGCGTGTGGCCGGGGATGTGATGGACCTGGCGATGCTGGGCGCCGCCGCGCGCGCGCCGGGCAGCATGCGCAATCGTGTGGGCTGGGTCACTGCCGCCGCCGCCGGCGTTGCTGTGCTCGACCTGCTTTCGAGCATCGACAACACGCAGCGCAAGCAGATGGGACAGGGGCCGACGGCGACAGGCGACGTGCGGCTGGAGAAAAGCATCACCGTCAACCGCTCGCCGGAGGAGTGTTACCGCTTCTGGCACGACTTCGAAAGCTTCCCGCGCTTCATGAAGCATCTCCATGCCGTGCAACTGACGGGCGACAACCGCATGCATTGGGTCGCAGCCGGCCCGGCCGGCAGTACGGTCGAATGGGATGCAGAGCTGATCGCCGACGAGCCGGGCAGGCACATCGGGTGGCGTTCGCTGGAAGGCTCGCAGGTCGATAACGAGGGCGTGGTCCGGTTCGAGCCAGCACCGGGCGGCCGCGGCACCATCCTGCGGGTGTTCATGCGCTACAGCCCGCCGGGCGGCATCGCCGGTGCACTGGTGGCGAAAATGTTCGGCGAGGAGCCGTCGCTGCAGATCGACGAAGACCTGCGCCGCTTCAAGTGGCTGATCGAAACCGGCGAGATCCCGACCACCGTCGGCCAGCCTTCAGGCGAGCGCGGGACGGTGACACGGATGCTGATCAGGAAAGGACAACCGGGATGAGAGCGACAGTCTGGCATGGCAAGAAAGACGTGCGGGTCGATAATGTGCCCGATCCGCAGATACTCAATCCGCGCGACGCCATTGTGAAGATCTCGTCGACCGCGATCTGCGGTTCCGACCTGCACCTGTACAACGGCTTCGTACCGGCCATGGAAAAGGGCGACATCCTCGGCCACGAGTTCATGGGCGAGATCGTCGAACTGGGCAGCGCCGTGACCAACCTGGCGATCGGCGACCGCGTCGTCATCCCCTTCCCGATCGCCTGCGGCAACTGCTTCTTCTGCCAGGAGAAACTGTATTCGGTGTGCGAGAACTCGAATCCGAATGCGGCGCTGGCGGAAAAGATGTGGGGACACTCCACCGCCGGCATCTTCGGCTATTCGCACCTGACCGGCGGTTATGCGGGCGGGCAGGCGGAGTATGCGCGCGTGCCGTTCGCCGACGTCGGCGCGTTCAGGATCCCGGATGGCATGACTGACGAGCAGGTGCTCTTCCTGTCCGACATCCTGCCGACCGGCTACATGGCAGCGGAGGCCTGCGAGATCAAGCCGGGGGCGGTGGTGGCGGTATGGGGCTGCGGTCCGGTCGGGCAGTTCGCGATACAGAGCGCCTACTTGCTCGGCGCGGAAAAGGTAATCGGCATCGACCGCTTCCCGGAACGCCTGCGCATGGCGCGCGAGAAGTCCAAGGCCATCACGCTGGACTATGAAGAGGTGGACGTGGCGGCGGGGCTGAAGGAACTGACCGGCGGCCGCGGTCCGGACGCGTGCATCGATGCGGTCGGCATGGAAGCGCACGGCATGGGATTGATGGGCGCATACGACCGCGTGAAGCAGGCGCTGGCGGTGGAAACCGACCGGCCGATTGCGCTGCGCCAGGCACTGATGGCCTGCCGCAACGGCGGGGTGGTGTCGATTCCCGGGGTGTATGGCGGCTTCCTGGACAAGGTGCCTTTCGGTTCGGTGATGAACCGCTCGCTGACCATCAAGACCGGCCAGACGCATGTGCATCGCTACATGCAGCCGCTGCTGGAGCGCATCCAGCGCGGCGAAATCGATCCGGCGGTGGTGATCACGCATCGCCTGCCGCTGGAAGAGGCACCCTACGGCTACGACATCTTCTGCAACAAGCAGGACGATTGCATCAAGATCGTGTTGAAACCCTGAAGGCAATCCGCTGCGCCGGTGCGCAGCGGGTCCTCCGTTACAACTTCATCGGGCTGGTACCCGGACGGCTGCCAGCGCTCAGCCATTGCTTGAGCTTGCGCACGCCGAGCGACAGCAGCGTCCCGGCAACGAACAGCAGCACCAGCGCGCCGGTCAGCGTCGCGAACAGGGCGAGCGTCAGCACGCTCACGATCGCGGTGCCGGCGACCTTCCATTTCCACCAGCGGCCGAGCATTGCGTGCATCGCTTCGCCGGCGGCATAGCGCGCCTGCCGGTGTGCACGATGTTCTCCGGTAGCCTCCGGGGCGTCGACCACTTCCCATTCCACTTTTTCAGTCATTTTCCTTCTCCCGAGCGAATGCGCTCCTGAAAAACGGACATCATAGAAGAATCCGCTCTTTCGGAAAACCGAAGAAACATGTTGTATATCTTCGAGAAATCAGAAGCCATCATGCTCGCCCGCACAGCTTGCGATATTGCCAATGAAGTCGCTAAGACATGCGCTGCCCTAATGAATTCCCCAAAAACATCGCCCCGCGGGAAAAATTCCCGCGGGGCGACCGGTGTTGTTTCCGCTGTGACCAGGCTTATGGCGTATCCGCGCTGCCCGCTTCGCCCGTCTTGCCTGCAATGACGGTAATTTCGCCGCTTTGCGTCACCCTGCTGACAGTGTGGTTGGAAACATCGGTCACATAGAGGTTGCCCGATTCGTCGATGGTGATGCCGTTGATCGACATGAACGGCACGCTTGAACTGGCCACGACGGTCACCGTACCGGTGGCGCTGACGCGACGCACGATGCCCAGGGCCGCGACGAACACGTTGCCGCCGCTGTCCGCCACGATGGCGAAGGTATCCATGAACAGTCCGGGGGCGGTTTCGCCATTCAGCGTGCCGGCGAGCGTGCTGACCGTGCCGTCCGTGGCGATCCTGCGGACGAAGGTGCTGCCCTCGGGGATGTTCGGCGCCGGCGGGCCGAACCAATCGGTCAGATACACATTCCCGGCCGGATCGGTCGCGATGCCCACCGGGCCGAGGAAGGTCGCCGTCGTGGCAGTGCCGTCGGCACGCCCGCGCATGCCACGTGTGCCGGCGTAGGTGCTGACCGTGCCGTCGGTCGAAATCCTGCGTACGAGGGAGTTCTCGGTGTCGGCCACATACACATTGCCGGATCCATCCACGGCGACACCCCAGGGGCGACGGAAGCGTGCCGTCGCACCGGGGCCGTCGGCATCGCCCAGCTCGCCCGAGGCGCCGGCGAGTGTGGTGACAACGCCGGCCGGGGAGATCTTTCTGACTGCGCTGTTATCGACGGCATAGACATTGCCGGCGCCATCGACAGCGATGCCCCGCAATGCGGAAAAGCGGGCCGCTGCACCGGTGCCGTCAGCACTTCCACTCGCGCCAGGCGAGCCTGCCAGCGTGGTGACGACGCCCAGTGGTGTCTTCTTGCGTATCGTGTTGTTGCCGGAATCCGCGATATACAGGTTGCCGCTGCTGTCGCGCGCGATGCCCATCGGCTGGTTGAAGCGAGCCTGGGTCGCGTCGGCCTGGGAAGTATTACCCGATGTTGTGCCGGAGCCGTCCTTCGACGTCGTGTCACCGTTGCCCTGGCCGGCGGATTGCGGCGTCTGCGTCGATCCGGTGCTTGTGCCGCTGCCCGTGTTCGTTGTTCCTGTTGTGCCGTTAGCGTTCGTGCCTATGCCGGTGCCGCCGTTCGGCGCTGTTGTTCCCGTCATCGCGGACTGCGGCGTCGCGGTTCCAATACTATCTCCGCCACCACCGCCGCATGCTGCAAGCATTACGCAAAGAAGACCTGCCGTGATTCGACTGTCCAGAGTTACCCTTAACACGTGTCACCTCAAACTTGATGATGCTCCCTGCATCGCGAGGCCTTGTTCACCGGCCTTCAGCTGAGGACTCATCATCACCGAGCAGGTGTCGCGCCCGTTTGAGAAAAGTCAGCGCAAAGGCCTCCACGGTCAAGAGTGTTGTATTCGTGTCGAAGACGGCATGCATGCGCAGTCCGTCTTTGATACTTGTTAAACCTGCGCGCTGTGCCGGCTGTCCACCCACCGCATGCCGCGCATTACCCGGCAGATCGAATCCACATGGCGATGGTCGGTGCCGCAACAACCGCCGACGACAGACAGGCGAGGCAGCGTGGTCCGCAACGCGCCATACAGCAAGCCCAGTTCTTCGGCGTCGCCGGCATCGAGGTCGGTGCTTTCATCCAGTTCCGCATGGCTGCGCCGCGAGGCATTTGCGCGCAGGCCGCGGATGCGTTGCAGCCAGGCGCCATCGCCGCGCAAGACATGTTCGAAATGCGTCGGATGCGCGCAGTTGATCATGTAGTAGACCGGATAGCCGTCGCTTGCTTCATCGGTGCGCGTGATCGCTTCCGCCAGTGTCTGCCCGGAAGGCAGGCAACCGTCTGTCTCCAGCGTGAACGACAGCGCCAGCGGCATCTCGCATGCCTTGGCCGCGGCTGCAATGCCGATCGCCTCTTCCACATAGTTCATCGTGAAAGCAGCGACCATGTCGGCGTCAGTTTGCGCGAAGCTCGCGACCTGCGGCGTGTGATAGCCCTCGGCCTCACTGGCGCTCATGCAGGCACCCGGCTTGTAGCCGTCGCCGCGCGGCCCGATGTTGCCGCTGATGACGATGCGGGTCTGCGGGGTTTCGTACTGTGCGCGTATCTTCAGCAGCAGGGAGATTGCCTTGCGGTTGGCGTCCGCCAGTGTCTCGCTGTCGTAACCGAGCCTTGCCGCCCAGTCCGGATTGGCGCGCCAGGTCGGTGCCTCCAGCACCAGTCCCACGCCGTGCGTGCGCGCCAGTTCGGCGTAGCAGGCAAAGTAGCGCTGTAGTACGGCAGTGCCCTTGTCATCCTTCAACAGGTCGAAGGCGGCGAAATAGGGCAGGCCCACACGGTCATGGAAGATCAGTGTGGTTTCCAGGCCGCCATCGGTCATGAACAGGTGATTATTCAGTTGCGGCAGGTGGTGACGGTATTTGCTCATGGCATGTCTCCTTGATTGCGGGAAAAAGCGCGCCTATCGGCGCCGCTTTGTTTTAAATTAGGTAGGTGAAAAGTTACGCCTCACCTGTCCCGAGGACTAAAGCCATTTCGGCAAACAACCCGACAAATCGGCCATGAGCGACGACGCCAAACCCGCCCGGATTGCCATCCTTGCCTTCCCGGAAACCTCCGCTTCGGTGGTGTATGGCATGTACGATCTGTTCATGTCTACCGGACGCGACTGGGGCCTGATCGTGAGCGGGCAGCCGGGACGGGAATTGATCCGGCCCATCGTTGTGTCGAGCCAGCGGGAAGGATTTGCCGCAGGCAACGGCGTGCTGATCACGCCGCAGGCCGCGCTGGAAGACTGTCTCGATGCCGACATCATTTGCGTGCCTGAGGTGTTGGTGCCGCCGGGCGAGCCGCTGGACGGCCTGTTCGATACCGAGATCGACTGGCTGCGGCGCTGCCATGCCTCCGGCGCGACGCTGGCGACCGCCTGCTCCGGAGCGATGCTGCTGGCGCAGGCCGGCCTGCTCGACGGGCATGAGGCAACGACCCACTGGGCCTACTGCGACGTGATGGCGCACCGCTACCCGAACATCAAGGTGCGCGGTCAGCGTGCCTTGGTGGCATCGGGCGAGGGGCAGCGACTCATCATGGCCGGCGGCGGTACCTCCTGGCTCGACCTTGCTCTTTATCTGATCGCCCGGCTGGCGGGGGTGGACGCCGCGATGCAGGTGGCGCGCCTGAACCTGATCGACTGGCATGAAACGGGGCAGCAGCCTTTCGCCCGGCTGGCCCGGTCAAGGCAGGTGGAAGACGCGGTGATTGCCCGCTGCCAGGCCTGGATCGCCGAGCACTATGCAGAGCCTGCACCGGTTGCGGCCATGGTGCAGCTAAGCGGTCTGGCGGAGCGGTCTTTCAAGCGGCGCTTCCAGCAGGCGACCGGCATGTCGCCGCTCGAGTACGTGCACACCTTGCGTCTCGAGGAAGCCAAGCAGATGCTGGAGTCCTGTACGCAGCCGGTCGAGGCGATAGCCAATGAAGTCGGCTATGAGGATGCCGGCTTTTTCAGCCGCCTGTTCCGCAGGCAGGTGGGCATCACCCCTGCGCAGTACCGCAAACGCTTCGGCACGATGCGCAAGGCGCTGGAAGCCGGCGGCTGAGTTGCATCATCCCCCTTGACCCTCACGCAACGTGAGGCTTTACTCTGCAGTCTGAAGGGAGACCCCATGTTGCTCAAGATCGGAGAACTGGCCAAGCGCACTGGCCTGACCGTGCGCACGCTGCATCACTACGACGACATCAAGCTGCTTTGCCCGTCGGCACGCTCGGACGCCGGCTATCGCCTGTACAACCGCAAGGATATCGAACGCCTGCACCGCATCCAGGCCTTGCGCCGCATGGACCTGTCGCTGGCCGAAATCGGTGCACTGCTGGAAAACGACGGCGCCGGCTTGCAACAGGTGATCGAGCAGCAGATCGCGCTGCTCGACCGCCAGGCCGCGAAAACGATCGAACTGCGTGACCGTCTGAAGGCGCTGCTCGAGCGTGTAGCGCACAACGAGGAGCCGGACTTGCCCGACTGGCTGGTGACGCTGGAGATGATGGCGATGTATGACAAGTATTTCACCAGCGAGGAAGTAGCCAAGTTGCGCGAGATCAAGGCACAGGAAAACCGGACGGAAATCACGGAGTCCATGGCCCTGATCGCCGACATCCGTGCACTGATGGATAGCAGGGTGCCGCCGGAAAGCGAGGAGACGCAGGCATTGTCCATCCCCTGGATGGCACTCGCCGACCGCCGCATGGACGGCGACGCAAGACTGATCCGCAAGGTCGACAGGATGCACCGGTACGAACCGGTGGCGCAGGCACTGACGGGCGTCGACGGCGCGATGATCGATTACATGGCGCGTGCCTCGCTCACTTACCGTGTGTCGATCTATGGCAAGTACCTGAGCGAGGACGAGTTGCGCTCGATGCCGGAGCGTTTCATGGCGCATCGCTTGCGCATCATGGATCTCACGTCCGAATTGGCGGAAATGGTGGCGCGCGGAGGCGACCCGCGCAGCGCCGAAGGGCAGGAATTATCTGCGCGCTGGTTCGAGTTGAGCGTGGACCTCTGGGGCCGCGACCCGGAAGTGCATATGAAGGTCCGGGCTGCCCACCTGAACGAGCCCTATCTCCTGGTAGGCACAGGCTTCAACCGGGACATGCTCGACTTCCTCCATGCAGGCATTGGCTGGCTGGTCGAACAACGAAGAATGAACGGACTGGAAATCCTATGAATGATCCTGAAACCAGTAACACCAAGGTCTCGCTCTTCCGCGACCGCAACTTCTTCTGGCTCTCGGCCGGCGCATTGATCTCCATGATCGGCGACCAGTTCACGCTGATCGCCTTGCCCTGGCTGGTGCTGAAGATGACCGGCGACCCGCTCGTGCTGGGCACCGTGCTGGCGGTGACCAGCATCCCGCGCGCACTGTTCATCCTGGTCGGTGGCGCGCTGGTGGACCGGCATTCGCCCAAGCGCGTGCTGATGCTGACCAAGTACGTCAACACGGTACTGCTCGGCGTGCTTGCCGCGCTGGTCTTCAGCGGCAAGCTGACGCTGCCGCTGGTGTATGGGCTGGCGCTCGCGATCGGCCTGTCGACGGCATTCAGCATTCCCGCCGCCACCTCGATCATGCCGCATGTGGTGGCACGGGAACACCTGCAGCGCGCCAATGGCACGATGATGGGCATGCGACAGCTGTCGTTCTTCGTCGGCCCGCTGCTTGCCGGCGGCTTGATCGCAATCTCCGGCGGAGACCACAACGGCACGATGCAGGACGCGCGCGGACTGGGGCTTGCCTTCCTGCTCGATGCGCTGACCTTCGCGCTGTCGGCATGGACGCTGGCCAGGGTTGCGGTGTCCGAAGGAGCGCGCGGGCAGGGCGTCGTGCAATCGGTGTGGAAGGCCGTCGGTGAAGGCGTGCGCTATTGCTGGAACGACCGCGACTTGCGTGTCTGTTTCAGCTACTGGGCGGCAATAGCGCTGTTCATCAGCGGACCGGTCCAGGTCGCGGTTCCGGTACTGGCCGAGCATGTCGGCGACAGCGCGGCCGCGCTCGGCCTGCTGGCGGGCGCGCACGGTGCAGGCACCCTGCTCGGCATGGCTGTCACCGGCATTCGTCCCGGTTTCAGTCTCGGCAGTTTCGGCACCACCATCCTGGTGCTCGACGGCGTGATCGGCGCCCTGTTCATGCCGCTGGGCTTGATCGAAACGGCGTGGCAGGGAGGCGTCCTGTTGCTGGTAATCGGCATGCTCGGCGGCTTCGTGCAAGTCACCGTATATACATGGCTGCAGCGTGCCGCGGCACCGGCCCTGCTCGGCAGGACGATGGCGATGTTCATGTTCATCTTCATGGGCATTGCGCCCATGTCGGCGGCGGTGACCGGCCTGCTGATGCGCAGCATCACCCTGCCGCAGCTGTTTGCCGGCAGCGGCGCGCTGCTGGTCGCCATTGTCGCCGTGGCATTTGCGTTCTCCGACATGCGTACTGTGGGTGCAGCCAGGAGCATGCAATAACTTCAATCAGGAGATGTTGCGTCCGTACGGCGGGGGGCGGCGCAAGGATGGATCGAATTTCCTGCGCCGGATGCCAGCGCGTCGATCGCGGAACAGCTGCTGAAATTCCGCGACAACGGCGTGCAGGCCGCGCTCGACGACTTCGGCACCGGGTATTCCTCGCTGGCCTACCTGAAGAAATTCGATATCGACTACATCAAGATCGACCAGGCTTTCGTGCGCAACCTGGCGCCTGGATTCGACGATCTCACGCTATGCGAGGCGATCATCGTCATGGCCCACAAGCTGGGCATCAAGGTGATCGCGGAAGGCGTGGAAACCGAGGAGCAGCACCGCCTGCTTGCGCAGAGCAAGTGCGATTACGCGCAAGGCTACCTGTTCTCGAAGCCGGTGACCGCGCAGGAGTTCGAGCGCTTGCTGCCGGCCAGGCAGGAACCAGCCGATCCCATCCGGTCCTGAACCGAAAAAGAAAGCCCGCCGGCATGGCAGCGGCGGGCGAAACCCCACACTTTTGCGTGGAGAAGAGACACGCGTATGGTAGCGGCGGCGCTGCTTGGTCACTATTGGGTGTTATACGAATACGGTTAACACCTAATCAAAACTTGGCAAACCGATCGACAGACCCTAATGGGGCGCGCCAATCATCGCGTGTGTCCAACTTATGTCTGCGCCCACACCCCATGAATATGGGGTGGCGCGTCACGCATATCGCGCGCCTACCACCTGCATGAATTGGCCCGACATACAGGCCACTCTGGAATCCCTGGCACAGGGCTCGTCGACGCTGACATCGACCGAGAAACTATGCAGCGCAGCATTTGTCAAAAATTTGCTAGCGACCTACGGTTTCCAATTAGGCGTGCCATTGCAGTTCGTCGGCGGGACGTGCAGCGAAACGAAACCAGTGTTCGGTCAATGAATCGAAGCGGCGACAGGGCCGGCAGATGACCAAGCGGGCATTGCCGTCCTGTTGCAATCCCGTCTTGAGCATCCAACGAGTCGAGGCATGGCATGGACGCGCCAACAACACGCAAGAAAGAACGGTCGGATTACCTGAAGACGTTGAACATCGATGAAGATGAAATCGCCAATCGCAAGAAGTTCCTGCAGTTCGGCAATGAAGACGTCGAGCGCCTGAAGAGCGTCAGTAGTCTTGCCGACCGTTATGCCGACGAGGTGATCGAAGAGTTTTACCGGCACTTGCTTTCCTTCGAGGAAACCCGCGTTTTCTTCGACAATCCGGATACCCTGGAGCGGGTGAAGAATGCCCAGAAGAATTACTTCCTGCGCCTGACCCGGGGAGATTACGGTCCGGATTACATCGAGAACCGGCTGCGCGTCGGCAGCGTGCACGAGCGCATTTCCCTTCCGGTGAAAGCTTACCTCGGGATGTACAACTTCTACCTGCGGTCGGTGTTTGCACGCCTGCACGAAACCTACCGGGACGAGCCGACGCGCGCATTCGACACTTTCGTGTCGCTGATGAAGCTGACTTTCCTCGACATCGGACTGGCAATCGATACCTATGTCGAGTCGCGCGAACGCACCATCGGGCAGCAGCAGGATGCAATCAAGGAACTTTCCACGCCGGTGCTTCCTTTCCGGGAAGGAATCCTGCTTCTGCCGGTCATCGGGATGATTGATTCCTTCCGCGCCAGCCAGCTGACCGAGCAATTGCTGCATTCCATACGCGATACCCGCGCGCGCGTCGTCGTCGTCGACATCACCGGTGTGCCCTACGTCGATTCGCGTGTGGCCAGCCACCTGGTGCAGACCGTGGAGGCCGCGCGCCTGATGGGATCGCGCGTGATCGTGTCCGGGGTGTCGCCTGAGATCGCGCTGACGATGGTGACCCTGGGCATCGATCTCGGCCGCATTGAAACCGTCGGCGATATGCAAAGCGGCCTGGAGCGCGCCGAGCAGCTTAGTGGTTACAGGATGGTGCGAACCGATCCAGGGCGCACGCTCGATCAGGACCGCGAGTGAGGATGCGATGGCGGTCCCCATCCTCAAGCAGGAACATTACCTGATCGCATCCATCCAGGATGAACTCACCGACGCCGAACTCATCCTGCTGCGTGACCAGCTGGTGGCGAAGGTACGGCAGTTCCGTTCGCGCGCCGTGGTCATCGACGTCACAGTCCTCGACGTCATGGACTCCTTCGCTGCGCGCACCTTGCGATCCGTCGCACACATGACGAAGTTGCTCGGGGCCGAAACCGTCGTGGTGGGCATCCAGCCCGACGTCGCGCTATCCATGGTCCAGCTTTGCCTGACCCTGGAGGGAATCACTGTCGCGATGGACCTGGAGGACGGCCTTGCCATCCTGCGAAGACGCGAGGGGCGCAGCCATGCTGCAAGCAAATGACCTTGAAACGGTCATGCCGCTCAGGTCCGACCTCGATGTCCTGAAGGCCAGGCAGACCGGCAAGGAATTGGCGGCTTCGCTGCGATTCACCAACAGCGAGCGCACCATTATTGCAACCGCGATTTCAGAAATCGCGCGCAATACCGTGCTGTATGCACAGGCCGGGCGCATGCAGCTGAAGCTGATTCGTCAGGGAATCAGGCGCGGCCTGCTCGTCGTTGCGGAGGACGACGGCCCGGGCATCCCCGACCTCAAGCTGGCGATGCAGGACGGTTACACGACTTCGCGCGGTCTGGGGATCGGGTTGCCGGGCGCCAAACGTTTGATGGATGAATTCGACATCGTGTCCGAAGTCGGCAAGGGCACGATCATCACGATGAAGAAATGGGAACGGTAGCACCATGCTTCTTCCGGATGACGAGCCGTTGGTGAATTACTGGGTTGCAGAGCGGCCAATACCGGGAGAGAGTGAGTCTGGCGACCAGTATCTGGTGGCCCATTATCCCGGCGGGGTGCTCGTCGCTGTCGTTGACGGACTTGGACATGGCGCAGCGGCAAACCATGCGGCCAAGCTGGCGATCGAGACACTGGCCGCTCAACCTAGTGACCCGGTTGAGGTGCTGATGCAGCGCTGCCACGGCGCGTTACGCCCAACACGTGGCGCCGTGATGACCTTGGCCTCGATCCGAGCCGACATCGACATGCTCACTTGGCTGGCGGTCGGCAACGTCGAGGCAGTATTGAGGCGCAGTCAATTTCCGGATGCCAAGCCGATCGCCATCCTGCCTCGCGGCGGTATTGTCGGCGATCGGCTTCCGGCACTGAATCCCGCATCGCTGCCCATTGCCGGCGGTGACTTGCTGCTGCTTGCCACGGACGGCATTGCCAGCATGTTCGTACGCGATATCGTTCGCCTTGAACATCCGAGGCAACTCGTCAATCATATATTTGCTCAACATGCGAAAAGCACGGATGATGCCTTGATACTGGGGGTGCAATGGATAAGCCGAAGCAAGGCGTCGACGTATGGAAGGCCGTGATTTCACAGACGGGCCAGTCGAGCGAACCGGGTTCGCATGCTTCCAGAGAGGAAAGCCCGCAGAGCTTCCTTCCGGCATTTCGTGACGAATATTCCTCGGCCCTGACTGACTACCTGCGCGGCTTGTCCGCCGAGGGCGCCTTGCTGCACGCTTATGAACTTGGCCGAAAAGCCGCCATCAGCCGGCTGAGCATCCTCGACCTGCACGATGTGCATCAGGGCACGTTGATTTCCGTTTCAAGCGAGAAGCAGCCGGCCGTCGGCCATGACATGGTCAGCTTCCTGAAGAAAGGCGCCGAATTCCTCGACCAGGCGATGGCCCCCTTTGAAATGATGCACCGCGGCTATGTCGAATCCGTCGCGCAGCTGCGGGAAATGAACGAGGTGCTCAAGCATCATGCCGAGGCCTTGCACCAGAGCGAGGAGCGGATGCGGCTGTTCATCAAGCACAATCCTGCCGCTGTTGCGATGCTGGACAGGAATATGCGTTACCTGCTGGTCAGCCCGCGCTGGCATGAAGACTATCGTCTCGGAGACAAGGACCTCACGGGTTTGTCGCATTATGATGTGTTTCCGGAAACGCCGGCAGCATGGCGCGCGATTTACCAGCGCTGCCTGAGGGGCGCGATGGACAAGCGTGATGAGGTGCTGTTCGTGCGCACGGACGGGGCGGTCGACTGTGTTCGCTGGGAGATCCATCCGTGGTATACGGCGCAGGGCGATATCGGCGGGATCATCATGTTCACGGAAGTGATCACCGAGCGCAAAAACCAGGAAAGGAAGATCGCCAGGCTGAGCCGTATCCAGGGACTGATGAGCGCGACCAATGCCGCTATCGTGCGCATCAATCAGCGCGAAACATTAGTGCGGGAGATCTGCCGGATCGCCGTGGAGCATGGCAAGTTCCGCATGGCATGGGTGGGTTTCGGCACAAGCCGCGGGATTGCCGTTTCCAGCATCACCCGGCAACTCGCGCAGAATGATCAGAATGATATCGAGCCGGCTTTGTCCAGCGATACAGTCGATGCACCGGAAGAGAAAGAGTTGATCGGACGCGTCGTGCGTAGCGGCAGGCCGAACGTCTGCAACAACATTGAAAGTGCGAAAAAGCTGCAGCACAAGGCGGAAGCCCTGCGCCACGGATTCCGTTCGTTCGCGATCCTGCCGCTGTGTGCCAGCGGAAAGGTGGTGGGTGTGCTGTGCCTGTATTCCACCGAGCGCGATTTCTTTGACCGCGAGGAAATGAAACTGCTGAACGAACTGGCGGAGGACATTTCCTATGCGCTCAATCACATCGTCAACGAAGAGAAGATCAACTACCTCGCCTACTACAATTCGCTGACCGGCCTGCCGAACCGGGCGCTGTTCTTCGACCGCCTGCAGCGGCAGGTCGAGGTTGCGCGGCACGAAGGGCAGGTGCTGGCGGTGCTCCTGATCGACCTCGTTCGCTTCTCCAATGTCAACGATACCTTCGGTCGCCACGTCGGCGACACCCTGCTGAAAGAAGTAGGCGAGCGCCTGGGCAGCAATATCTCTTCGCATGATACGCTCGCGCACTTCGGCGTCGACGTCTTCGCGATCATGCTGGCTGACATACGCGGCGCGTCGAATGCCGCACATGTGCTCGAGCGCCTGCTCGCGAATTGCTTCGGACCTGCCTTCACCATCGACGGGAGCGAACTGTATGTCGCGGTCAAGGCCGGCATCGCGCTGTTCCCCGGCGATGGCGACGACTACGAGACGCTGTTCAAGAATACCGAGATCGCGCTGCGCAAGGCGCAAAAGTCCGGCGACACCTACCTCTTCTACCGGCGCGAAATGAATGCCAGCGTGGCCAGGCGGCTCACGCTTGAGAACCGGCTGTACCGCGCGCTGGAACGGGACGAGTTTACGCTGTTCTACCAGCCGAAATTCAATACCGCCACGGGCAAAGTTTCCGGACTCGAGGCCCTGCTGCGCTGGAACGATCCGGAGGCAGGGCTGACCCTTCCCTCATCCTTCATTCCCATCCTGGAGGAAACCGGAATGATCCTGCCGGTCGGAAAATGGATCCTGGAGCGGGCGCTTGGCGACTACAAGAACTGGCGCGCCGACGGGTTGAACCCGCCGCCCGTCGCCGTCAACATCTCGGTCATACAACTGCGGCACCGGAACTTCGTCGACTCGCTCACCAGCATCGGCAATCAGATTCCGACGGGTGAGCACATCCTCGACCTGGAGATCACGGAAAGCATCCTGATGGAGGATGTCGACAAGAACATCTCGAAGCTGCAGGCCGCGAAGGACATGGGCATGAAGATCGCGATCGACGACTTCGGGACCGGCTATTCCTCACTGAGCTACCTGACCCAGCTGCCGATCGACCTGCTCAAGATCGACCGCTCCTTCGTGGTCGGGATGAACCGGAGCCCGTCCGGCCTGGCGATCGTGAGTTCGGTGATCTCGCTTGCGCATTCGCTGGAACTGGGCGTGATTGCGGAAGGCGTGGACGACAGGGAACAGGCCAAGCTGCTCAAGCTGCTGCGCTGCGATCAGCTGCAAGGGTTCTATTGCAGCGAGCCATTGCCGCGTGAACAGGTCGCGGCCTTGCTCAATTAGCTTCGGCAAGCTGCCGCAAGGCTTGTGCGGTGGCCGCATCTGCCGGGAAAAACGTTTCCAGTGCCAGTTCCGACAGCGTGACGTCGATCGGTGTGCCGAACACCGTAACAGTGCTGATGAAGGAAAGAATTCCGGCGTCCGTGACGAACTGCAGCGGCACGACCACGCCCGCATACGGGTTGCTGTTGCCCGGCGCATGCGGCTTTGCATCGGCAGGCGGGGGATAGTCGGACAGTTCCTTCATCAAGTCCGCCAGCACCGGATCCGCGGTCAGGCCAACTTGATGGCGCAGGCGCTCGAACAGGTGCGTGCGCCATTCCCAGTAGTTGACGATACGCGGCGCCAGGCCGAGCGGATGCAGGCTCAGCCGCAGCACGTTGACCGGCGGCGCGAGCAGCGAGGGATCGACGCTGGCCAGGAAAAACGGAACAGTCTTGTTGTGCGCGACCAGGTTCCAGTGGCGGTCTACAGCCAGCGCCGGATAGGGCTCGTGCCCGGCGAGCACCAGCTCCATCGCCTTGCGTGCCGGCTGCAGCTGAGGATCGTCCAGGCTGCGCTCCGGGAACACCGGGGCGAATCCCGCCGCCACCAGCAGCGCATTGCGCTCACGCAGCGGGATCTCGAGCCGGTCCGCGAGGCGCAGCACCATTTCCCGGCTGGGCGTGGCGCGGCCGGTTTCCATGAAGCTCAGGTGACGCGTGGAGATTTCCGCGTCCAATGCGAGGTCAAGCTGGCTCATGCGGCGGCGCTGGCGCCATTCGCGCAGAAACTCTCCGACAGGGCGGGTAGCAGTTGTCATGGGGATGATCATAGCGGAATTGCCGGGAGTCTTCCCATTACCTGCCACGTAATCGACTTGCTCCCGGTTGTGGACGAAGATGACTTCACCGCGGCTGTGATGCCGCCGGATCTTCCAACCTTCTTGAGGAGCTTGTCATGCTGAACTTTCAATCGCCTGATTTTCTGCGCCGTGTCCTGGTTGCCGATGCTGTTGCCGGTCTTGGGATGGGGGTGTTGCTGATTGTGGCTGCGGGGATGCTGGAGCCCTTGCTGGGGTTGCCTGCGGATTTGTTGCGGGAGGCGGGGTTCTTGTTGATGCCGATTGGGGTGTTTGTGGCTTATGTCGGGTTGCGGAGGGAGTTGTCTCGGCGGTTGGTTTGGGCTGTGATTGCTGTTAATGCGATTTGGGTGGTGGATAGTTTTGTGTTGCTGGGTTCCGGGTGGGTTGCGCCTACCTTGCTGGGGAAGGTGTTTGTTGTGGGGCAGGCGGTTGTGGTGGCGGGGTTTGCTGAATTGGAGTTTTTTGGGGTGCGTGGGGTTCGCGTGCCGTCTGCTGCCTGATCTTGTTTTTCTTCGGTGCCCCGGTGCTGTAGTCACTCCGTGGAAGCTTGCCGGGGGCGGCCCGGCAGCCGCTCACTTTTCTTGTCTCGCCAAGAAAAGTAAGCAAAAGAAGGCGACCCTGGTCCGCAGCCCCTACGGGGTACCCGAAAAAATACCGCCCCAAGCGGGAAGCGCAGAACTCGCCTTCGGCTCAGACAACTGCGCTTCTTTATCCGCTTGGGACGGTATTTTTTCGGCTGCGTACAAGGGATTTAACTGCACACCCCATCCCCACCCTGATCCTCCACCTCGCCGGCCGCCCTTGAAGGGGAGGGAATCGATGAGACGTTTCTCCGAACAATCGAAGTAGCAAACATTGCGGTCGCCGACTACGCGAGTCAAGTCCTGACCAGTTCCCTCCCCTTCAAGGGCGGCCGGCGAGGTGGAGGGCCAGGGTGGGGATGGGTTTAAAAGATCCCTTGTGACGAGCCAAAAGAGCAGGCGCAAAATCGGAAAAAGAAGCGCAGTTGTCTGAGCCGAAGGCGAGTTCTGCGCTTCCCGATTTTGCGCCTGCTCTTTTGGGTACCCCCGAAGGGGCGAAGGCACCAGGGTCGCCTTTTTGGCCTACCTTTTTGGCGAAGCAAAAAGGTAGGTGGCCCGCCGGGGCCAGTCCCGGCTAGCATCCACGGAGAGCAAGCGGAACCGGGGCACCGAAGAGAAAACCAAACAAAAACCTACTCCTCAGCCTCCACCTTATGCTCACTAACCATCCGATGCTGAGTAGCCGCCGGCACAATATCGTAATGACTGAACTCGACGGTATAACTCCCCCTCCCCGCAGTAGTCGAATTCAACCGCGACTGATACCCATTCAACTCCGATAAAGGCACCTGCCCCGACACCACAGCAACAGAAGCCTGCACAGTCTGCATCCCATTGATCTGCCCCCGCCGCGAAGAAAGATCGCCGGTGATATCCCCCATGCATTCCTCAGGCGTGACGATCTCGATATTGACGATCGGCTCCAGCACCATCGGCCGCGCCTTCATCACCGCATCAATAAAGGCCTTGCGCCCGGCAGTGGCAAACGCCACTTCCTTCGAATCGACCGGATGACTCTTGCCGTCGTAGACCACCACACGCACATCCTGCATCGGGAAGCCGGCAAGCGGCCCCGCATCCAGCACTTGGCGGATACCTTTTTCAACGGCAGGAATGAACTGCCCCGGAATCGCGCCGCCCTTGACTTCGTCGACGAACTCGAAGCCCCCGCCGCGCGGCAAGGCTTCCACCCGAAGGAAGACTTCGCCGAACTGGCCAGCGCCGCCGGTCTGCTTCTTGTGGCGGAAGTGGCCTTCGGAGCGGCCGGCGACAGTCTCGCGATAGGCGATCTTCGGCGGATGGGTGGCGACGTCGATCTTGTATACCTCCATCATGCGTTCCAGTGCGGAGCGCAGGTGCAGTTCGCCCAGGCCGAGCAGCACGGTCTCGTTGGTGCTGGCCTGGTGCTCGACTTTCAGGCAGGGGTCTTCCGCCGTCAGCTTCTGCAGGATTTCCCACATGCGCTGTTCGTCGCCGCGCTTCTTCGGTTCGATCGCGAGGCCGAAGATCGGCGTCGGGAAAGTAGACGGGCGCAAATGGATGTGGTCGTCCTCCGCCGCGTCGTGCAGGACGGCGTCGTACACCATGTCCTCGATCTTCGCGACGGCGCAGATGTCGCCCGGCACTGCTTCCGGTATCTCGATCTGCTCCTTGCCCTGCAACATGTAGAGATGCGCAACCTTGAAAGGCTTGCGACCGTCGCCGATGTAGAGCATGCTGTCGCGCCGCACGGTTCCCTGGTGGATGCGGAATACCGCGATCTTGCCGATGTAGGGGTCGACTGCGATCTTGAACACATGTGCAAGCACATGCTGCGACGGATCGGGGACGGCGCGGATTTCCTTCTTTCCGTCCGGCGCGTTTTCGTCGTCGCGGTAGAACAGCGGGGGATTGCCTTCGGTCGGATTCGGCATGAGCTTGACGAAGACATCGAGCAGTTCCTTGATGCCTGCGCCGTTGCGTGCCGATACGAAACAGACGGGCACGAGATGTCCTTCGCGCAAGGCTTGCTCGAAAGGCGCATGCAACTGCTCCGGCTCGATTTCCCCCTGCTCCAGGTAGAGTGCCATCAGGTCGGCGTCGACTTCCACCACCTGGTCGACCAGCGCGCGATGCGCGGCCGCCACAGATGAAAAATCCGACTCGCCGGCCGGATTGAAGAAGCAATCGACGACTTTCGTGCCGCCTTCTGCAGGCAGGTTGATGGGGAGGCATTCCTTGCCAAAGGTTTCCTGGATGCGCGCGACCAGCCCCGGCAAATCGACGTTATCGGCGTCGATCTTGTTGACGATGATCATGCTGCACATGTTGCGCTGCTTCGCCCACTCCATCATGCGCCCGGTAATCATCTCGATGCCGTTCTGCGCATTGATGACGACCGCCGCCGTTTCCACCGCCGGTAACGCGCTGATCGACTGGCCGATGAAGTCCGGATAGCCGGGTGTGTCGATCAGGTGGACGCGCGTGTCGCGATGGTCGAGGTGGATGATGGAGGAGAAGAGCGAGTGCTGGTACTTGCGTTCGAGGGGATCGGTGTCGCAGGTGGTGGTGCCGCGTTCGAGGCTGCCTGGACTGCCGATCATGCCCGCCCCTTGCAGGAGCGCTTCGGCAAGACTGGTCTTGCCGCTGGAGGTATGCCCGACGAGGGCAATGGTACGGATGGCTTCGGTACTGTATGGCATCGGTCATTCCTTTCCGAAATGCTACTAAACCGTTTGAATTCCGTTTGGCTCATTATCGCGCCGAGCAGAGATTCCGGCAAACGGATTGCCAGTACCCCTACCAGCGCGAGAAATGGTCCTCGGTTACCCCGCCCAGCCGGTCAATCTTGCGCGGCGCAGCATCCGGCGCCGGTTTCACCCAGCCGCTGAAGCTGCCGATCGGCTGCACATAGCGCGATACCGCCACCAGCAGGTTCTTGTCCTCACGCCGCATGCCCTCGGGCTCGAATTGCAGGTCAAGCAAGCCATCGTCGGTCTGGATATGCCACGGCGCCATCGGATCGGTCGGGTCATAGTCGAATATGGCCGCGCCGAGCGGGATCAGGTGTCCGTCCAGCCACAGGACGTTTTCATGACCGCCGAAATAGCCGGCCTGCAGGTTGAAACCGACATCCAGGCCATGTGCGGAGGCCCAGCGCCATTCGGTATCGCGGGCGAGGAGGCCGTTGGAATAGTCATAGCTGGCAACGCCGCCATTCAGGTCGAATTTCCGTCCTTCCACGCGCACCTCGCCGCCGAGCGGCATGCCCGGAGACTTCTGTGTCGCATGGACCGAGCCGCCCTCGATCGGCCCGACCGCCAGCAGCGGTGGCGTCGTATCGGCGTTGAAGGTGGCGTCGATCTCGAATTCGCCGCAGCGCAATTCCAGCACATGCCGCCGCCCGCTATCGGAAGAGCGATAGGTGATGTGCTTGCCGAGAAAGCGGAAGTAACTCGTGCCCTGCGGATTGTTCGGCACATGCGCGGTCAGGCCGGGGATGCCGTCCTGCGAATAGGAGGCGACGACCTTGTGCTGGCGGCGGTCGAAGGCATACGCGAAGGCAGTGTTCGTCCAGCCGATGTCGACGATGGCGATGCCGCAGAAGAGCTGTTCGGTGCACAAGGCGACGTATTGCCAGCGCTTGTGGTGCAGGCGGCGCCAGAGGGCGCCGCGCGCATAAGGTGGGGCCAGTACGGACCAGTTGATGTCATCGACGGTGCCCGCGAAGCGGCCGAAGCCGGGATAGCCATCGACGCCGGGCAGGCTGTCGGGCGCAGCGGGCAGGATGGGGGCTGGAATCGATGACAGGTCCATGGATGTCCGTTTCGAACGAGGGGCGCAGGTATGCCAAAACGAATCATATTACTCCCCGGCCATAAGCCCGTATTGAAGCCCCTCAAATCGGCAGCCGGGCCTGCCTTTCCTCCGGCGCGTTAGGCACATGCATGCGCGCCGACGGCCGGCTGATATGGTAGCCCTGCGCATAATCGATGCCCAATGCGCTCACCGCCTTCAGTATGTCCGCATCCTCGACGAACTCGGCGATGGTCTTGATCTTCAGTTCCTTCGCCAGCGTCACGATACTCTTGATGAAGGCGAGGTAGACCTCGTCATGCAGCATGTTGCGCACGAACTCGCCTTCGATCTTGATGTAATCCACCGGGAAACACTTGATGTACTGGAAGGACGAATAGCCGGAGCCGAAGTCGTCGATCGCGAAGCTGAAGCCTTGCACCTTGGCGTCGAGCACGAACTTCTCCAGCAGCGTGAGGTTGCGCACCGTCTCGCGTTCGGTGATCTCGAATACGATGCGGCCCGGCTCGATGCCGTACTGTGCGGCGAGGCGGCTCACATGCGAGGCGAACTCGCCGACGATCAGCGCCTTGGGCGACAGGTTCACGAACAGCATGCCCTGGTAGCCCTGCAGTTTGACTTCGGTGAATGCCTTCTCGATCAGCTGGTAATCCATCTTGTGCGCGATGCCCATGTTCTCGGCTTCCTCGATGAAGTCGTTGGCATTCACGATCTGGTCGTCGAGCTGGATGCGCATCAGCAGTTCGTGGATGACGATCTCGCCGCTGTGGGCGTCACAAATGGGCTGGAAGTAGGGGACGATGCGCTGCTGGTCGAGCGCGTTCTGGATCATGATGACTTTCTCGCCGGCCTTGCGGAAGACCTCGGCCATTTCATCCTCGCTCGGCATCGCGATCGCGTTCTTGCCGGCATTCTTGGCCTTGTACATCATGTTGTCGGCCACCAGGAACAAGTCCTTCGGATTGTCGCCGTGGGTCGGGCTCATCGCGATGCCGATCGAGGTGGTGGCCTTGATGCGGTTGCCATCCGGGGCTTCCATCCAGAAGCGTTCCAGCGCTTCCGCAATCCGCTGCGCCACCATGTGCGCCTGCGTTTCGCCCGCTTCCGGCAGGATGATGCAGAACTCGTCGCCGCCGTAGCGCGCGATCATGTCGCCGTTGCGCACCGCGCCGTGCAGCAGCGTCGCGAACTCCTGCAGGAAGGAATCGCCGAAGTGGTGTCCGAAACGGTCGTTGATGGTCTTGAAGTTGTCCATGTCGAGCATCATCACGGCAAACGTCTGGTTGTGCCGTTTCGCCCGTCCGATCTCGTAGCCCAGCAGCTCCCAGAACATGCGCTGGTTGTAGAGGTCGGTCAGCGGATCGCGCGTGGCGTAATGCTCGAGATCCTTGGTGTACTTGTAGATCGCCTTGACCGAACCGACCAGGTTGAGCAACGTGGTCAGGATGCTGCCGATGACCATGTTGCGGATATTGTCCTCGGCCATCATCGACTGCACGCCGATGCCGACGATGCCGCCGATCTTCGGCGTGTCCAGCAGCAGGGTCTTGGTCTGCACCTCGATGTCGCGCGGGCTCAGGTCAGGCAGCGTGCCTGTCTCGTCGGCGATGTTGTGCGCAATCGGCAGCAGGGTGGCGCCGTGGAAGAAGGGCGTGTCGTCGAGCTGGCGGCGCAGGATCTTCTCGAACAGGCGCTTGGTCTTTTCCTGCGGCGGATTGCGCCAGAACACCTCGCACTCGTACGCCTCTTCCTCGACGCGGAAGATCGTCACCAGCGCATAGGCATCGATGATGGGGTTGATCTCCAGCAGAAGGTTCTTGATGAACTCGCGCCAGTCGCGCACCACGTTGGAGGTGATGATGAATTTTTCCAGCAAGCGGATTTCGAATTCCAGCACGCCCTTGTCCACCGCCACGCGCTTGATCTTGTCGACCAGCAGCGACACGTTGTCGAAGGCCTGGTTGAATTCCTCGAAGCCGAAATCGACCTTGTGCATGTCGAAGCGGTCGAAATCCTTGATCGTGTTGAAGGATTCGACCTTGCCGCGGAACAGGTCCATCGAGCGCTTGAGGCGGCGCGCGGCGAAGCCGGCCAGCGCCAGCGCGGCCAGCAGCACGATCGCGCCCAGGAGCAGGAACAGGCCGACGTAGTAGATGCGTACGGTGGATTTGACGGTCTGCAGGTTGTGCTTGACCGCGACGGCGCCGAGGATGTCGCCGGCCTTTGCTTCGGCATGGCAGCGCAGGCAAGCCGGCTCCGCGAGGATGGGCTGCGTGTAGAGGACGTGAGACCCGGTGACGATCTTGCTTTCCTCTCCTGTCTCCATGGCCTCCCGCACGCGGCCTGGCATTTCCTGCTGCAGTCCGCCGTAGCGCGCCTCCACGGCCGGGGCGCGATAGACTTCGATGGAATCGACGGTGCTCGCAAACATCGACTTGCTCGCCGCGATGGTCTCTTCCAGGTGCGCGCGGCTGCCGCCTTTACGCAGAACCTGCATCACCATGTCGGCATTCAACCGTGCGATCTCGCCCGAGGATTCGAGGTTGCGCTCTTCCAGCAGTTTCTCGTACAGGACCGACGACGCGAAGGTGGCGCCGAGGAAGACCACAGCGGCCACGCCTACAGTGGCGCTGAACACAAAGCCGCGCAGCGTCATGAACAGGCGGAAGATGAGGCGATAGAGCCTGCCGGAGAGTTCAGCCATTTGCCGCCGCCTTCCGTTCCGGCATCATGGTGTCGCAGCCGATGCAGCGGTCCTTGCCTGCCAGCTTCGCCGAGTACATGCGCTGGTCGGCGATATCGACCAGTTGCTGCCAGTCGCACGTGCTGTCGGCAATACGTTCGGCAATGCCGATGCTGGCCGTTACCGCCCCGCCTTCCGGGCGCTCGCCCAGGCCGATCTCCTTGAGCCGCGCGATTGCGGCGGCGGCGGTCGAACCATTCGCATCCGGCAGGACGATCACGAATTCCTCGCCGCCCCAGCGCAGCACGATATCGCCCGAACGCAGGTTGGCGCGCAGCCTATTCGCCGCGTTGCGCAAGACCCGGTCGCCCGCCTCGTGGCCGTGGCGGTCATTGATCTGCTTGAAGTTGTCGAGGTCGAGGAAGGCGACCGACAACGGGGCGCCGCTGCGCGCGGCGATATGGAACTGGATATCGAGCAATTCCTCCCCGCTGGTGCGCGAAAAGCAGCCCGTCAGCCCGTCATGCGTGGCCTGGCTGACCAGCGACATCATGAAACTCAGCTGGCTCATGCCGGCCAGCGCTGCCACGGTGGAGATCAGGAACAGCAGCCAGAACGCGCCGAGGTGCGAACTCCAGTTCAACATGTCCAGCTGCATCAGCGCCACCAGTGCTTCGGCGGCCAGCACCGGCAATGCAAAGACCGCGCTTTCCACTGCAGTCAGCGGAAACACGCTCAGGCCGGCGATCATGACGAAGGGCAGGAATGCGTAGCCCGCGGCGATGGCGGCGGAAAAACCCGCCATGTTGAAGTGCGACAGCATCGGGTGGGAGTAGATGAAGAACAGCGTCGGGATGCCGAACATGATGGCCAGCGCGCGGTAGGCATCCCGCATCTTGATCGATTTGCGGAAGGACACGGCGAGCATGACGAAGGCAATCGTCGTTGCGATCCGCCCCACCACCAGCATGATGGTGACCGGCCAGGCGAATACCAGCACATCGATCGCAATCCATAGCGGCGTCAGCACGGCGAACAGGCCGGCCACCATGCGGACACGCGAAATGATCATTTCTGCGCGACGGCGCGCCAGAAGCGGGAGATGGGTGCCGGGGCGGCCGGGCAGGACGAGTTCCCGCAGCATGTCGCGCGGCAGGGCGCCGAAGACGGTGCCCGTCAGGAATTTCAGTAAATGGGAATAGATGTGCACGCTGATTCCTACATGTTGCGCAATGCAACGGAGTGGGGGGAGCGCGCAGTCGATGCAGGAAAAGCGCCGCAAGCGCCTTGAGGCTGTGGCAACCCCGAAAACAATGCCGGTTGAACCGCCTGCACTGTACGCTTGCCGAAGTGAAAATTTATTGCTTTGAATCAAAATTTCCGAAAATAAACAATTGCGCGTGCCACCGCTGGGCCCGGTGCGACGGGCAGGAAGGAACCCGCAGCAACCTGCCTGGGTCACACAAGAAGCAGTGGCAGGAGGTTTCACATGCGAAAAATGATCTTGATGGCGCTAGCCGGGTACTTGTGGCGCAAGGTGCAGTCGCGTGCGGCCAAGCGCACGCACAGCGGCAAGTCGGTGCACCGCCCGCGACATTGAATATTTGAATAACCGGGCGTCAGTGGTACTTCATGCGCCTCGCCATGATCTGCTGCAGCTTGGTCCGCAGCGTATCGGCGTTGAAGGGCTTGACGATATAGCCGTCCGCGCCAGCCTTGGCGGCTTCGATGATCATGTCGCGGGTCGCTTCCGCCGTCACGAGCAGGACTGGCAGGTGGCGCAGCGGCGCTTCCTCGCGGATCGCGCGCAGCAGGTCGATCCCGCCCATGTGCGGCATATGGCAATCGGTGACGACGAAGTCGAACGGTTTCCCGTCGGCCTCGGCGGCCTTGAGCATTTGCAGCGCGCTTTTGCCGTTGGCGGCTTCCGAAATCCTGACGTTGCGCAGCTGGTCCTTCAGCAGACTGCCGATGACGCGGCGCATGCTGGAGATGTCGTCCACGATCAGGAAATGCGCCTGCGGGTGATATGCGGAATCCGACTCCGCAAGCAGGGAGGCTCGGCCAAGGGAGGCCATGAGATTGGTCGGGCACATGATATCCGTCTACCTTTGTTGTTGGTCTGCGGTGTGCGTGAGAGGCTGCAGCTTGCTAAGCCTGTCAATCACACCGTCGCGCGTCCTTGAACACGCTTCGGTATCTGTGTCAGGGAGGCATCTCCCCCTGGTTCATAACACCCTCTTTGTTTTGACCCTGGCCAGATTGCCCCATCCCTTTCGGGGTGTGACTCTAGATTATTCCTGATGTTTCTCTTGGGAAATGATTCTCGTCAAGCAATTTGAATGTGGGAGGGGCAGGCGTCAGGAGCCGACCCGGACCAGTTTGCCGGGTGCCGGCCAGATACCTCGCGCAATCGCCCGGCTGCCATTGAATATCACCCAGCTTTGTGCGCCGTAGTGCGGCAGCGGACGCATCAGTGCGCGCAGCGCCTCCGCGCTGTCGGCGGACACCACGGCAAGCGGAGCGGTTTCGCCGCGCGCCACGGTCCAGGCCTGCGCACTGCCCTTGCCGATGAGGGCGGCCGGACGCGGCGGCAGGCCCGCGCGGGCGAGGGCCGCGTCGACATCCGCGTGCAAGCCGATCAGCATGAATGGCGTGCCGCCGTTCAGCTCTTCGAGCGGGACAGCGCGCGGGGGCGCCTCGAACAGGCGCTGCGCCAGGGCGTCGGCAGCACTGCGCACATCATGCGCCGCCGAAGCAATCGCGAAACGCGGCGCCCGCGCGAGATACCACTGCCGGAAGATGGGCGGCAGCTGGTCGCGCTCGAGCAAGCGCCACACGCGCAGGTCGGGATCGAGCCGCACGCCTGCCGGCGCGGACGGCATGTCGATGCTCACCACGTCACGCGGGCTTGCCGCATCGATCCAGCGCAGTTCCGATCTCTCGCTGAAGACCAGTTCGACCGGCAGGCGCAACTTGTAGGCCGGCGCGGCCTGCTCCACCGTCAGCTGCAAGCGCGGCTTGCCGGCCTCCGTAACCATGCGCGCGTCCGGGATCGAGATCGACGGTCCGCCCGCGCGCTTGAGCCACTGTTCGAAGAACTCGCCAAGCCGTTTGCCGGACGCCTGCTCGAAGGCGGCACGCAGCTCGCTCCAGCCGGCGTGCTTGAACCGGTTCTTGTCCCAGAACAGGCGTATGCCCTTTGCGAACGCTTCCTCGCCTATTGCGTCGCGCAGCATGACGAACAGCATCGCCGACTTGCCGTAGCCGACCGCGGCTGCCGCGCCATGCGTGCGGGAGCGGAAGGCGGCGAGCGGCGCATGGCCACCGGCCGGCACCGCAGCAAAGTCGCGCAGCCATCCAAGCCGCATCTCGCGCGCAGCCTCGGCCGACTCCTGTTCCTTGTACGCGTAATCGGCCATGAAGGTGGTCAGGCCTTCGCTCCAGTTGCCCTTCGCGTAATCCACATGGACGCCGTTGCCCCACCAGTTGTGCAGCACTTCGTGCCCGAGCGAGGTGGCGCGGATGAAGGGCAGCCGGATCACGTCGGCGCCGAGGTAGGTGAGCGTCGGCATGCCGAAGCCGGTCGGCAGCGGGCTGGCGACGACGGAGAAGCTGGCAAAGGGATAGGCGCCGATCTGCCCGGAATAGCGTTCGATATAGCGCCGCGTATCCTCGAGATAGCCGTCGGCCAGTCCCGGCATCGCATCCAGCTCCCGCGTGAAATAGGTGCGCAGGCGCAGTGCCTCGCCGCCCATGCCGATATGCGGCGCTATTTTTTCCCGGATGATCCAGGGGCCGGCCATGAGGTCGATGCCGTCGGCCGGCTGTTCGAATTCGAAACTCGCGCGATAGTTTTCGCCCTTTGCCGCGGGCAGGATTTCGGATGCCAGGCGGCCAGGCGCGACGGCGCGCTGGTCACCGGGAACGGTAATGGTTACGCGGTAACTGAATAGCGGCGCCGGTTGCGGATACCAGGCGCCGCCGGCAGGAAGGAAGCTGCCTTCGCCCGATGCCATCGGCGGCAGTCCGCGCAGCACGCCGCGATGGTCGAGGGCACGGTCCAGCGCGGGCAGCGTGCCGCCGTATTCCACGCGCAGCCTGTCCGCTCCTGCAGGCAGCGCCAGCCGCCATGCACGGACCCCGCTTTCCGCGCCGGATGCCACCGGCTTGAGCGGCTTGCCGCCGGCTGTCGCGGACGCGATGTCCAGCGATTCATGCAATACGAAGCGGAAGTCCCTGGATTGGGGCGAAACGTCTGCCTGGGCTTTGAAGCGACGCGTGGCGGGATCGAGTTCGACTTGCAGGTCCAGCGCCGGCTGGCCGGCATGGGCGAACGTGCACAGCAGCGCGGCCAGGGCGATGAATGCGAGCGATGCGCGCTGCATTCTCATGGCTTGGGCGGGAACTTGATCACCATGTCGAGCAACTCCTCGCCGCGCTTGATGCGTATCGGCAGCCAGGTGCCGGGCGGTTGCCGGCGCACCGAACCCACCACCTGCAGACTCTTGCCGACCGCCGCACCGGCGATTTCCACCAGGCGGTCGCCGGCCTTCAGGCCGGTGCGCTCCGCCAGGCTGCCGGCCGTCACCTCGCTCAGGCGCACGCCGCCTTCCACTTCCTCCAGCCGCACGCCGAGGCGCGGCGGTTCCGGCTTGTCCTCGGTTTGCACCGGCAGCGCGAACACGGCATCGGCCAGGCCGGGCGGAAGTTCCCTGCATTCGCTGTCGGCAGGCATGGCAACAAGGGTGCCGACGTTCTTCACGCCCAGGTCGCGCAATTGATGCGGGATGCCGTGCCCGAAGCGCACATGCCCGCTGCCGACGATGCCGACCGAGAGTGGCTTGTCCTGCCCTTGCGCGGATTGAATGCGTTGCGCAAGTGCTTCCGCCATCGCGCGGTCCCAGGTGGTCTGCGATTCGACGAAGCGGCGGAAAGCGGTGTCGGTCTTGCCGGCCTTCTTCTCGCCCTTCGCATGCACATCGCCATGCGTGCGATACACCTCGAACAGGAAATCACGGTAAGCCTCGGGCGGCGGGGCCGGGCGTCCGACGCCTTCGCGCTCGGCCGCCGGCACCTGGTCCCAGCCTTTCTCGCGGATCGCCCTGGTGAGCGTATTGTCGACGTTGAGCGCCACCATCGGGATGCGGTTGATGCGCGCAAACTGGAACAGTGGCACATACAGGTCGGGCGGCGTGTTCCAGACCTTGTCCCACTCGGCTTGCGCGAGGAATTGCTTGAGCGTCAGCTCGCCCTTCACCCAGCGATCGAGCACCGGCTGCATCCGGCGCGGAAACATCTCGAAGCCGATCACCATGTTCGGGCGCAGCACGTGCAGCGCGGCCAGCGTCTGGAGCTGCCAGCGGTGATGGTCATCTTCGTCGTGGTACTCGCCGAGCAGCACCACGTCGCGCCTGGCCATCTCCGCCACGACGTCGCCTGCGGCTGTGTGCTTCGGCGGCGACACGTCGAGTGCCGCCCAGGCGGCGGGCGTCAGGCAGCCGGGTGCCGCATGGACGGCAGGGAGCGCCAGCATGGCGCAGGCGGCCAGTACGGCCGGGAACGTACGATGCGTCTTTGGGCTCATGATCCTTTCCACGGTCGGTTCAGCCTCTCCCTGCAAGGCCGGCTGCTGTCATGCAACTTGCTTCCTTGCAGGGTAGGAGAAGTCAGGCGCGGCGGGAATGATCCGGATCTACCAAAACGAAAAAACAGTATTAGCCGCGCGCTGCACGGGCCTTGGTCAGTTCCATCCTGCCCTGGTCGAAGCCGGCCGCCGGGACGATCTCGCCGCTGCGATCGTTCAAGCGGTCTGCATTGGCCGCGAGCAATTCCGCCGCATCCGGCCGCTGGCCGACATGGACGCCGTCGGTGAGCGTGATGTTGGAACGCGAGAAGGTACCCGCGCCTGCACACAGCACCGTCTTGGACGGCCCATCGCGCGATACGAGATAGATCATGCCCGGCGTCACGCTTTCCGGCGTCAGCAACGCGAGGTCGTCGGCGCCCATCAGGTCTTCCGTCATCCGTGTGGCTGCTGTCGGCGCCAGGCAGTTGACGCGGATGTTGTACTTCTCGCCCTCGATGGATAGCGTCTGCATCAGGCCGACCAGGGCCATCTTTGCGGCACCGTAGTTGGATTGCCCGAAGTTGCCGAACAGGCCGGACGACGAGGTCGTCATCACGATGCGGCCGTAGTTCTGCTGCTTCATGATTTCCCATACCGCCTTGGTGCAGTAGACGGCGCCCATCAGGTGCACATCCACGATCGCGCGGAAATCGTCCAGGCTCATCTTGGAGAAGGTCTTGTCGCGCAGGAAGCCGGCATTGTTGACGAGGATGTCGACGCGTCCCCATTCCTTCATCGCCTGCGACACCATTTCCTCCACCGCGGCCGGGTCGGTCACCGATGCCGCACTCGCGATCGCCTGGCCGCCGGCTGCGCGGATTTCGGCGACGACGCGCTCGGCCGCCGATTGGGCATTGCCGGAACCGTCACGGGCAACGCCGAGGTCATTGACGACGACCTTCGCGCCGCGCGCGGCGAGCTGCAAGGCATGCGAACGGCCGAGGCCGCCGCCGGCGCCAGTCACGATGGCAACCTGGTCGTCGAAGCGGATGGGGGAAACTTGGGAAGAGGTCATGGCTGGAAAGATGTTGTCGAAGAAATGGTGATTCATATTATCGGAATTCGCCCATGCAAGCCTTGCAGCGCAAAACAGGGCAATGCGAACGCAGTTGGCTAAATATCATTCATTCCTGCCAATAAATCGTCCATACTCACAAGAACCGGCCACGGCAGTGTGGCGTTCTACACGGACAATGGAGGAGTCATATGCCTTCTGGAAAAATCCTGGTCGCGCAAGGCGGCGGCCCTACCGCAGTCATCAATCAGTCGCTGGTCGGCGTGGCGCTCGAGGCACGGCGCTTCCGCAGCGTCGAGCGCGTGTATGGCGCTTGGCACGGCGTACGCGGGATCGTGAACGAGGACTTCGTCGACCTGACGCAGGAAACCAGCCACAACCTCGAGATGGTGGCCAACACTCCCTCGTCCGCCTTGGGTTCGACGCGCGACAAGCCGGACGTCAAGTATTGCCATGAGATTTTCGAAGTGTTGCGCGCACATGAGATCGAGCACTTCTTCTATATCGGCGGCAACGATTCCTCGGACACCGTGCGCATCGTCAGCCTGGAGGCGCAGAAGGCGAACTATCCGCTGCGCTGCATCCACATCCCCAAGACCATCGACAACGACCTCGTCGGCAACGACCATACACCGGGCTTCCCCTCGGCCGCGCGTTTCGTCGCCCAGGCCTTCGCCGGCGCCAACCTCGACAATGCCTCGCTGCCAGGCGTCTACGTCGGCGTGGTAATGGGGCGGCATGCGGGCTTCCTGACGGCGGCCTCCGCCCTGGGCAAGAAGTTCCCGGATGACGGCCCGCACCTGATCTACATGCCGGAGCGTACCTTCGAGATCGAAAAATTCCTCGCCGACGTCAAGCAGACCTACGAGCGCTTCGGCCGGTGCGTGATCGCGGTGTCGGAAGGCATCCATGATGCCTCCGGTGCGCCGATCGCTACCCTGCTGGCCAAGGACATCGAACGCGACGCCCATGGCAACGTGCAACTCTCCGGGACCGGCGCGCTCGCCGACCTGCTGTGCGAAGAGATCAAGTCCAAGCTCAAGATCAAGCGCGTGCGCGGCGATACCTTCGGTTACCTGCAGCGTTCCTTCATCGGTTGCGTATCCGACGTCGACCAGCGCGAAGCGCGCGAGGTCGGCGAGAAGGCGGTGCAGTACGCGATGTGGGGCGACCGCGACGGCTCGGTCGCGATCAAGCGTACCGGTTTCTATTCCGTCGACTATGAGCTGCTTCCGCTGGAGGCGGTCGCAGGCAAAACTCGCACGATGGAAGATGAGTTCATCGCGCCGAGCGGCACCGACATCACCGATGCCTACCGGTTGTACCTGCGCCCGCTGCTCGGCTCGAAGATGCCCGACGCTTTCCGCCTGCGCTTCAACCCGGTGCCGAAGCGGATGAACAAGGGGTGAGCTGAGAGAATGAAAAGCCACCGCAAGGAGCTCTGGTTCAAGACGCGCACACGCCGTGCCTTCATCAACATCACGTCGCAGGTCGAAGAAGCGCTCGCCGAAAGCGGCGTCAGGGAAGGCCTGGTCCTCGTCAATGCGATGCACATCTCCGCCTCCGTCTTCATCAATGATGACGAGCCGGGATTGCATCGCGATTTCGACGACTGGCTGGAAAAGCTTGCGCCGCATGAGCCGATCCGCCAGTACCGCCACAACGACACCGGCGAGGACAATGCCGATGCCCACATCAAGCGCCAGGTGATGGGGCGAGAAGTGGTGATCGCGGTGACCGACGGCAGGCTCGACTTCGGTCCATGGGAGCAGATTTTCTACGGCGAGTTCGACGGCATGCGCGACAAGCGCGTGCTGGTGAAGATCATCGGCGAGTGAGCATGCGTGGCACATCCGCTCAGCCGGGGAGATAATAGAAAAAATTTCCTACCTGATCGATGAGAACACCGAGCACCGCGCCGACAGCAAGCTTCGGCCTCGAACCGGCCGGCTACCGGCAACTGCTTGAGCAGCTAGCCCATGCAAAACGCATCCTTGTCTACAGCGGCGCCGGCTTGTCCGCGGACTCGGGGCTGCCGACCTATCGCGGCGCGCGCGAGCATTTGTGGACCGGCGACCTGATCGAGCGCGTCGCCACGCCCGCCGGTTACGCGCGCAACCCCGCCTTCGCCGTCGATTGGTATGTCGAACAGGCCCATCGTTTGCAGGCGGCGGCGCCGCATGAGGGGCATCGCGCCTTGCGCGAACTCGAGCGCGACTGGGACGTCACGCACATTACCCAGAATGTAGACGTGCTGCTGGAGCAGGCAGGATGCTCGAAAGTGATTCACCTGCACGGCCGCATGGACGAGTTGATGTGCATGCGTTGCCGCTGGACGGGAACCGCAACAAGCGCCGACGCCTTGCGCCAGCCATGCCCGAATTGCGGAGGACAATTACGGCCGGCCATTGTGTGGATGGGGGAAATGCCGGACAAGGCCGCGGTGGACAAGGCGGAGGTGATGGCCAGGTCGACAGACCTTGTGTTCGTCATCGGCACCCCCGCCGAAATGTATCCGGGTGCCGCCGTGGTGGAAACCGCCCATCGCGCAGGCGCGGCCATCTGCGTGATCAATCCGGAATGGTGCGAGAACCTGCATTACGCCCGTTGGCAACTGTTCGGCCGGGCGCGCGAAGTGTTGCCGGACCTGGTGAGGGATGCGGCCGCCAGGAAGCACCTGGAAGGCCGGCCGGTTCCGTGGTTCCTCAGGTGGCTGCCATCATGGGCGAAGTAGATATGAAGAGACGCAAGCATTCCGAGCGCGGATGGACCATCGTCCAGATCATGACCGCGCTGCTGATCGCCGGCATCGTCGCCGCCATTGCCGTTGAGGTCGTCATCGACATGCGATGCGAAGCGGACCCGGCGCGGTCGATCTGTGCCGGCCGTTAGCGCTCGCCCAGCAAGTCACCCCTCGGAAAATCCCAGCGCGGCACATAGCGCGGACAGGGTTCATTCTCGAACCCGGCAAAATCGAGCGTCGTGAAATTGCCCTTGCGGTCCGCGCCAAAACGCAGGTCGGAGGCATCGGCATCGCTGATCGAGGGCGCGCGCGCAAAACGCAGCCAGGCTTCGAAGTGGCAGTTGCCCTCCTTGAGCAGGCGCAGCGTGTCGAGATGGTCTTCTTCCCATGACTGGAAGGCGATGTCAGGCGTTGCATCGTCGGGAAAGTCACCGCGGCGCAGGCTGGGCGGACACTGGTCGACAGGCATGAGTCCGGGCGCCAGGCTGAGTAGGCCGCGCCGCAGCGTGTAGGTTCCCGCCACTTCATTTTCCTGGATGGACACGAAGGCCCAGCACAAGGGATTGCTCGGAAACGAGGTGAGCGCTACATCCATCACCTGGTTTTCGGGTTCCTCCTTGTGCAGGATGCCGGCCACGACCTGCTCCGCCCGGCCGGACGCGAATCCTTGCGCGCCGATGAAAGCCAGCCCGAGACACAGTGCGGCGGCCAGTCCGCGCTTGCCGCGGTCTCCTGCGCGCTCCTGCAGTATGCCCGCCAGCACGGCGAGGAGCAGCAGGAAGGCAAACGACCACCAGGACAGGAATGCCTGCGTCGTGAAATACAGCGGCGCGCCGACCAGCAGCGCAATGAGCAGGATGCGTAAAGCCAACGGCTGCACCATCATCGCCAGCGGCACGCCGAATGCGATCCAGAAGACCGGTTCCAGGATAAAGACCATGTCGCCGTACAGCCAGCGCGAGTCGAACGGATGGAAGGGATGGATGCCGTAGGAATTCAGGAAATCCATCGCCAGGTGCAGCGTGAATCCGATCGACAGGGCACCGAACATGCCTTTGCGCGCGGTGGCGCTTTCCCCGAGCAGCTTGCGCGCGGCCGGCCATGCCATGTAGATGATGGCCCACAGCAGCAGCGCCTGCGGAATCGCGTAGAGCAGGGTGTGCGTGTGCCCGCGGTGGTGCAGCAGGTAGCCGAGCGGCGCCGGCAGCAGTGGCGTCAGGACCAGGTCGAGGTCGGGGAAGTTGCTGGCGGCCCAGCAGGTGAGCAGAAGAAGGCGGTGGCGGACACTCTGGTTGTCGGTGCCTTGCTCCTGGGGCAGGGCGCGGTGCAGGAGTTCGCCGACCGCGAGCCCGGCGACGGAATGGCTGAGGTTATCCATCGGGTAATCTTACACGGCTTCCCTGTTTCTCCTCTGGCATGCCGCAAGGCTCGTGAGCGGCACGGACTGCCGGCGCTAGAGTGGTTTGCCAGCGCATTAAAGGGGGCGATCTCGGGCTTGCGATGCTCGCCGTACATCGCGTACGGCTGCGCTTTTCGACCCGACCTCACCTCCCTTGAATGCGCGGTCAAACCACTCTAACGTTTCACCAATCCGTTCTCGCTGCCGAATAGCGAGCCGCCGCGCCTCACGGTTTCCTGCACCAGCTTGAACATCTTCTCGCGGTTCGCATACACGGCTGCGACGAACTGCTGCGGCGCCGTGGTTTCCGGATCGTGTTGTGCGCTCCAGCCCGACATTTCCAGCAGCAGCGGAATCAGCGCCAGGCCTTTGTCCGTCAGCGTGTAGACCTCCTTGCGCTTGTCGCTCTCGTGTGGCCCCTTGCTGAGGATGCCTTTCTGTTCCAGATGGGCCAGGCGCGCGGCAAGGATGTTGGTGGAGATGCCTTCTCCCGACTCCAGGAACTCGCCATAGGTTCTTTTTCCCCAGAACACGATATCGCGCACGATCAGCAGCGACCAGGGATCGCCGAAGGTTTCCAGTGCGAAGTTGACCGGGCAGTGGGATTTGTTGTCGGTGCGTTTCATGAAGTCTAGTGTATATCACTTGCATAATAAAAGTGAAATGCTAGACTTGGAGGAGCGCGATTTTTCCACGAAACGTGGCGGCATGCCCGCCATCACTGCAAAGGAGAATGCCATGGAAGTCCGGTCTTACCTGTTTTTCGACGGTCGCTGCGAAGAGGCTCTCGACTTTTACCGCAAGGTGCTCGGTGCGGAAGTGACGATGATGATGCGGTTCAACGAGAGCCCGGAACCGTGTCCGGAGGGGATGGTGCCGCCGGGTTCGGAAAACAAGGTGATGCATGCGGAATTCCGCATCGGCGACTCGACGATCATGGCATCGGACGGCCGCTGCGGCGGGCAGCCGAGCTTCCAGGGATTTTCGCTCTCCCTGAATGCATCCACTGAAGACGAGGCCGATCGCTTGTTCAACGCGCTGGGGGAGGGTGGCCAAGTGCAGATGCCGATGGGGAAGACCTTCTTCTCGCCGCGTTTCGGGATGGTCGCCGACCGCTTCGGGGTCAGCTGGATGGTGATTGTTGCTGAGGGCTAGCATCAATCCGCTCAAGCTCGCGCCGGATGGACGCGGCATCTTCCGGCCGCACCAGCCGCGCCACTTCCTGGCCGTCGCTAAGAAAGACCAGCGTCGGCCAGAGTTTGATGCGATAGGAACGGCCCAGTCGCCGGCCGGGCCCGTCCTCGATTTTGATATGCCGCACGCCGGCGTGACCGGCGAATGCTTCCGCAATCAGTGACTGCGCGCGGATGCAGTAGCCGCACCAGGGCGCGCCGAATTCGACCACGGCCGGGCCGGCGAGGGCATCGATCTCCTCGCGCTTCGGTTCCATCGTCGCATAAGTGTCATTCATCGCCATTGCATCAGTCTCCGAAACAGATGCCGATATCGCGCGCCGTCTGGAGGGTGTCGCTGTCGAGCGGCACTGCCTTCATGCGACCGGCCACTTCTTCCAGCGCGACATATTCCACGTTGGGGAAGGCCAGCGAGACCATCACGCCCGAGATGTCCCGTTCCAGCGCGCGCACGGCCGCCGCGCCGAATCGCAGTGCCGCGAGCCGGTCAAACGAGGTGGGGCTGCCGCCGCGCAGCAGGTGACCGAGGACCACCACGCGTGTTTCCTTTCCAGTGCGCGCCTGCAACGTCTTGGCGACGCGCTCGCCAATGCCGCCCAGCCGCTCCGCATGTCCGGAGCCGGCCGCTTCGACCACCTGGCGCCCTCCTTCGACTGGTTCGGCGCCTTCAGCAGCCACGACGATCGAGTACATACGGCCACGTTCATCCCGCCAGCGGATCTTGTCCGCCACCTTTTCAATGTCGAAGGGGATTTCGGGAATCAGGATGCTGTGTGCCCCGCCGGAGATCCCCGCATGCAGCGCGATCCATCCCGCATAGCGCCCCATCACTTCCACCACCATCACCCGCTGGTGGCTCTCTGCCGTGCTGTGCAAACGGTCCAGGCACTCGGTGGCAAATGCGACCGCGGTGTCGAAGCCGAAGGTGGTGAAGGTCTTGTCGAGATCGTTGTCGATGGTCTTCGGCACGCCGACCACACGCAATCCCTTCTTGTGCAGCGCATTGGCGATGGTCAGCGAACCGTCGCCGCCAATGGCGACCAGAGCGTCCAGGCCTTCCTTCTTGAAGTAGTCGAGGATTGCGTCCGATCGGTCGGTTTCCTTCGTACTGCCATCCGGCATTTTGACGGGAAAGCGCAAGGGGTTGCCCTTGTTGGTCGTACCCAGGATCGTGCCGCCCAGATGCGCGATGCCGCGTACGCCGTCGCGGGTCAGGCGGATCACGCCGCCGTCCGGATAGCGCTCCGGCATGAGGATGCCATGGAAGCCGTCGCGGATGCCGTAGCACTCCCACCCGAGGTTGATGGCGGCAAGCACGGTGGCGCGGATCACGGCGTTGAGGCCGGGGGCGTCGCCGCCGCCGGTGTTGATGGCAATGCGTTTGATCGGGCTGGGCACGGTTTCTCCTGCGAAGCGGTTACCTGAGTGTGGTCAATCTAGCATCCCGGACGGGAATGTCCAAGTCCGCTCCCCGGATGCGCTCGCGAGCAAGTACGCATGTGGTGTTGCTTTCTCACCGGGATGTAACCAGTTGTGTCTGGCATCACATTCCTTCGACAGACGAATCCCTACACTGGAATCACTTAGAGCCGATCCCAGCAGGGAGCGTCTGTGGATTCCGCGTCAGAAAGGTCGCAGACAAGGCGCGAGGAGGCCGCGGGGTGGTTCCCCCGCAACGACGAGTAACGCAGTATCCGGCCTTTCTGACGCGTAAGCCGCGGGCGATCCCTGCTGGGATAGGCTCTTAGGGAGGATGTCATGGGTAGGACAGGTCACAACAGGATTCGGCTTGGCAGCGGCTACTTTGCATTGCTTCGCCTGCGCGTATTGTTTCGGCGGGAATGCGGAACGCGATCCGGGGTTCATTGAGCCTCGGATAGCGATGCAAAAACGACACTTCCAATTTGTATCAAGTTGCTTCAGTCGTTTTCCAACTGGAAATGACTGCGTATGCTGATCCTGGCAGCAAACATTCCATTATGGGCAAACCCGCCGAAAGGCGGGGACGCAAAGCTTCTGGTCTAAGGGTTCCGCCTATGACAGCAGGGCTGCCGAACGGACAACGGTCCGTTCGAGTCCCGCCGCGCTCCGGCTTCATCCGTTTCGTGCGGACATTTCCCTCTCCCGCAGCAACTTTCCTTTGCCCCTCTGCTGGCGTGAATGCATGCCTGACGGCGCACCCGCGCCGCAAGCGGAGGAAATATGCGCAGCAACCAATCATCCGCGCGGAAAAACGCCAACGTTCCCATTGCGGCAACAACGGCGCGCGCGGCAACTGCAGCAAGAAGGGGAATATCTCTAGTCACCGTCCTGGCAGCACTGCTCTTGAGTGCATGCGCAGGGCAGTTTCCCCTGAAACAGGAAATGGGCGAAGGCGACTACGCGCAGCAGGCGGCGACTGCGCCCGAAGCGGCAAGGAAAAAGCGCGTACGCGCCCAGGATGTCATTGCCGAATGGGGTACCTTCGGCATCGAGCCGCGGTCACTTCGCAAGAGCGGCACGGCATCCAGCCCGCGGCAGATTCTGGCGCTGCCCGACTACAGCGAATCGATCCAGGACATCGTGGAGAACGTCACTTGCCATGGATGCGACCAGAAGCCATATCACCGCATGGTCGTCAACGCATCGCTCCGGCACGGCGTACCCGCCAGCCTGATCCACGCGGTCATCCAGAAGGAATCCGGATACAACCCCAAGGCGCGCTCGCCGCGAAATGCGCGCGGGCTGATGCAAGTGACGCCGGCGACCGCGCGCTTCGTCGGCGCGCCGCACGGCCAGGCGCTGTACGACCCGCAGACGAACATCCACGCCGGCACCGCCTACCTGAAATACCTGATGCAGACGCACACCACCTTCGATGAAGTGCTCGCCGCCTACAACTCCGGCCCGGGCAACGTGCGCAAGTACAACGGGGTGCCGCCGTTCAGTGAAACAAGGCGCTATGTGCGCGATGTGAGGAAGTTCTACGCGGCGACGTCGGGCGACGAGCCGAGGCAGGATTAATTTCCGAGCGCATCTAGGACGCTCGCTTCGAATGCACGCACCACGCGGGTGTCATTGTCGACCCGCACGGCAGCCGCCTTCAGATGCTCGCGCCGGGTGCGCCGTTTCTCCGCATCGCGGCAATCGTGCGCCAGCCTTACGGCTGTCGACACATACCCGCTCGCACTTGTGCAAATCGTGTCATCCGTGCCCGCCATGCGCAGCAGTCCGGCGGCAAGGCGTTGCCGCAGGAACTCGCCTTCCAGCGTCACGATCGGCAATCCGCGTTGCAGTGCCATGCGCGCGGTCGTGTAGCCGGAGAACGACGGGCAATCGAGGTAGACGTCGCACAGGTCCAGCAAGGCCTGGAACTTCTTCTGGGACAGCCACGGCATCACCAGCAAATGGTCTTCGGGCACCAGGCCGCGCTTGCGGAATGCCGTGCTCATGCGCTCCACCAGCCGTTCGGTCGACCACGGGAATTGCGGATGGGCGAGCAGGATGAAGGTACCGCCCGCTTCGGCCGCGATGGCGGCAAATACCTCGTCGTCCGACGGATCAAGCTTGAATGGGGTTTGCGCGATGACGTAGCGGCATCCTGCGCGCGCGGAGAGCGCAGCTTCGATCTCGGCCGTGCCTTCCGCATCCAGCGGCGCCGACGTCGTGCAGCAGCCTGTGCCGGGCAGGCGCACCAGGCGTTCGCGATAGTGGCCGTCTGCCGCCGACCCTTCCAGCAGTTCGCCGGACAAGTAGAGGTCGATGGTCGGCAGGCCGGACGTCACCGGGTGCCCCCAGCTCGCGGCCTGCACCGGCGCCAGGCGCCGGCAGGCAAGGCTGTACGCTACCGGTTCCATGCCGAGTTCGGGATACAAGACGACATCCGGCCGGTCTTCGGCAAACGCCTGCAGCCAGCCGTCGAATCCGTGCGTGCCTCGCGGGTCACGCCAGATATCGGCCAATGAACGCGCGGCCGCGGTTTCTTCGTCCTCGATCCGGTCGAGATAGTACAGCGCCAGTTCGAAGCGGGAACGGTCGATGTGCTCGAGCAGCCCCTTGATGTTGATTTCCCAGACGGAGTGCCGGCGGAAATGGCTTGAAACGATCGCGACGCGGACCTTCTGACGCGGCTCATGCGGCGCGGGCAGGGTAGGCTGCTTGTCGGCGCACAGGTCGCCGAAATGGGACAGCAGGTCGAGATGGTTCCCCTTGCGGTACGCGAGGTAGAACGGCAGCTGCAAGACCGACGGATCGATCCGCCGCGCCGGCGCCGATGCCATCCACCCGGAGAGTTCGCCGAGGGCGCGGCCGAAGGAAGATGGGGCCTGCTCGGCTTCGTCACGGCTCTCGGGAATGACGGGCAAGCGCATGACCGTCTGTCCGATGCGGAACATCGTGTTGTCCGGCGCAAGCTCGAGGGCGTGGCCGCAATGCTCCGCCGCCTCGGCCGTGCGACCCTGGTCGTAGACTACCGAACCGAGGTTGTAATGCGCATCGGCGTAATCGGGCTTGCCCGCGAGCGCCTGGCGGAAGCAGGCCTCGGCATCGGCAAAGCGCCCCAGGTCCTTCAGAAGGCGGCCGAGGTTGTTGACCGTCTCGGGCATGCCCGGCCGCAGCTCCAGCGCGCGCCGGTAGCAGGCCAGCGCTTCTTCGATGCGTCCGCGTTCGTGCAGGATATTGCCGAAGTTGTTGTGCGCCTCGACCAGGTCAGGATTGAGCTCGAGCGCCCGGCGATAACTGGCTTCGGCGGCTTCGTAGCGGCCGGATTCCTTGAGTGCGTTGCCGAAGTTGACATGGGCGCTGAGCGCGCGCGGATTGAACCGGATCGCGCGTTGGAAGCTTTCTGCAGCCTCTTCCATCTGGCCGGCGCGCTTGAGGGCCAGCCCCAGATTCTCATGCGCTTCGGCATCGTCGGGCAGGTGTTTCGTCGCCATACGGAAGGCATGCACCGCATCCTTGCCCTGCATCAGTTGCGCCAAGCCCATGCCTTTCCATGCAATGCCGAAGCGGGGGGCGTCGGTCACCATGTCCTGTGCCGTGCTTTCCATCTCCGCATAACGGCCGCTCACGAACATGGCGGCCAGCAGGTTGCGCCCGGCTTCGACCTGCCCGGGCTGGGTCTTCAGGATCACACGATACAACTGTTCGGCCTCCTTCAGGCGGCCGCGCTGGTGGTGGGTAATGGCCTGCTGCAAGGCAAATTTTGTAGTGGCATTCGGCTGGAGCATGATAGTTACGCGATGGACATGATACGAATCGGGAAAGGTTAGCGATCCGCAATTGTCTTTGGAGGCCAACATGCGCAAGCTTGCGCTGGCGCAAAACATTGCACAGCATCACGGCACCACGATGGTGAAGCCTATGAACTACAATGTTGCGCATTGTCAGACAAGTTCCGGCAGCATCGCCGGCATAGACTAGGCGGGACAATCATGAGTGGTGCAATACTACGAAACAACACCGGTGATCACCGTTATGAATTGATCGATAATGGCGAGGTCGTCGGCATTGCCGAATACGATCTCGAAGGCGACGCGGTAGTGTTCCGCCATACCGAAGTGGGCAAGGGCCACGAGGGCAAGGGTTACGGCTCCAAGCTTGCCAAAATGGCGCTGGACGACGCCCGTAACAGCCAGCGGAAAATCGTGGCCCGCTGCGAATTCATTGCCGGCTATGTGAGCCGACATCCGGAATACGGGGCGGAGATACGAAGCGCCGGAAGCTGACTACGCTGTCTTCGTCAAGAAAGCATCTCCCGACGAATTACCCGGTTGTCTCCCGGTAATGAGAGATAACGCGCGTCCGAAGCGCGCCGTCATCCTGCCGGGCGGCAGGTTTTTCATGCAACGCCTTGCCTTTGATTCACGCGATGCCGCCAGCGCATCCACTGCAACAGCCGTGAAGACGGCTGCTACAAGAAAAAGAAACATGAGCACACGCCAAACTATTGCCTTACTGTGCATGCCGCTATTGCTCGCGGCCTGCGCCACACCGCAAGCTCCCGTGTCCGTGGAAGCCGCAGCGCCGCAGCAGTGGCACGCGCCCTTGCCCGTCTTGCCGCATGGAGGCAGTGTCGCCGACCTGTCGCAATGGTGGCGGCAGCAGGGCGATCCGGTGCTGGCGCAACTGATCGAAGCGGCGCAAGCGGCAAGCCCGACGATCGTCGCCGCACGTTCGCGTATCGAACAGGCGCGCGCCGAACGTGTCGCATCCGGCGCGGCACTGTTGCCTACGGTGGATGCTGCTGCCACAGCCGTCCGCAGCCGCACGGAGCCGTCGTTTCCCCTAGGGACGACCACGCAGGCCGGCTTCCAGTCGGCATGGGAAATCGACCTGTTCGGCGTCGGCCGTGCCGCACGCGACGCGTCGCAGGCGCGACTCGAAGGAGCGTCCGCCGGATGGCATGAGGCGCGCGTTTCCGTCGCCGCCGAAACGGCCAACCTGTATTACAGCCAGCGCGCCTGCCGCAAGCTGCTTGCCATTGCGCTGTCGGATTCGGCATCGCGCTCGGAGACATCACGCCTGGCTGACCTGAGCATGCGCACCGGATTCACGGCGCCTGCCACGGCGGACCTCGCGCGCGCCAGCGCAGGCGAGGGCGGTGCGCGTGCCACCGTGCAACGCGCGCAATGCGAAGCCGGGATCAAGGCGCTGGTGGCGCTGACCGCGCTGTCGGAACCCGAACTGCGCGCCAAGCTTTTCATCGACGAGAACGTCGCGGAAGCCGGTATTGCAATTGCAACGCTGCCCGCGCAACTGCTGATGCAGCGGCCGGACATCTTTGCGGCAGAGCGCGAGGTGATCGCCGCCATGGCGGAGGTGGACGGCGTCCGCGCGCAGCGTTTCCCGCGGCTGTCCCTGAACGGCACGATCGGACGCACACGCTTCCGCACCGGCGGCGCGGAAACCGAGTTTTCGAGCTGGTCCGCCGGCCCGCTCACCTTGTCGCTTCCAGTGTTCGACGGCGGCCGCCGTGCAGCCAATGTCGATGCTGCCCAGGCGCGTTACGAAGAAGCGGTCGCTGCCTACCGTGCGCGCGTGCGGCAAGCAGTGCGCGAAGTGGAAGAGGCGCTGGTCAGTCTCGAGAGCACGTCTGCGCGTGCCGAGGATGTGAGGAAAGCCGTCGCAGGCTACCGTGCATTCTTCGACGCCACCGAGGCAAGCTACAAGGGCGGCCTGACCAGCCTGCTCGACCTGGAAGAAGCGCGGCGCACGCGCCTCACCGCCGAGAACGCGCTGGTTACGCTGGAACAGGAACGGCGCAATGCCTGGGTGGCGCTTTACCGCGCTGCGGGTGGCGGCTGGAGCGCGTTTGCAGGCGAGCCGCGCTAACGAATACGAAAGATTTCAATATATGACCTTCGGAAACACATCTATGAAGCGATTCACACTCAAGCCGGTCGCCGTCGCCCTGATCGCGCTACTGGTCCTTGCAGGTGGCGGTGCCGTGCTGCTGGCGCCGGCATCCAATGCGGCCGACGAAAAGAAGCAGACCGGCTCGAAACCCGCACTGACGATTTCCGTGGTACGTCCGCAAACCGTGGCGCTGCCGATCCGTCTCGCTGCCAACGGCAACATTGCCGCTTGGCAGGAAGCGATCATCGGCAGTGAGTCCAACGGCTTGCGCCTGTCGGAAGTGCATGTGAACGTCGGCGATCAGGTGCGCGCGGGCCAGGTGCTGGCGACCTTCGCCAGCGAATCGGTCGCCGCCGACGTGGCGCAGGCCCGCGCCGGCCTGATGGAAGCCGAGGCGAACGCGGCGGATGCTGCGGTCACCGCCGCGCGCGCCCGCACGCTGCAGAATACCGGCGCGCTGAGCGAACAGCAGATCAACCAGTACCTCACCCAGGAACAGACCGCCAAGGCCAAGGTCGAAGCGGCGAAGGCTACGCTGGCCGCGCAGCAGGTGCGCATGAAGCATGTCCAGGTGCTCGCACCCGACAGCGGCATCATTTCCGCCCGCAATGCGACCGTCGGTGCGGTTGTGTCTTCCGGCACCGAACTGTTCCGCATGATCCGCAAAGGTCGCCTCGAATGGCGTGCCGAAGTGACTTCGTCCGAACTCGGCCGCGTCAAGACCGGCACGCCTGCAACCATCATTGCCGTCAATGGCGCCGAGCTCAAGGGCAAGGTCCGCATGGTCGGTCCCACCGTCGATCCGCAGAACCGCGCTGCCATCGTGTATGTCGACCTGACCGTTTCCAATGACAACACGCCGCCCGCACGGGCCGGCATGTTCGCACGCGGCGAATTCGACCTTGGCACCTCGAACGCGCTCACGGTGCCGCAACAGGCGGTCGTATTGCGCGACGGCTTCAACTATGTGTTCCGCCTGACGCCGGAAAACCGCGTGCAGCAGGTCAAGGTCAAGACCGGCCGCCGCATCGGCGACCGCGTCGAAGTGCTCGAAGGGATCAAGGCCGATGCCCAGGTGGCGCTCAGTGGCGCCGGCTTCCTCAATGACGGCGACCTGGTGCGCCTTGCCGGCGATACGCCAGCCAGCGCGTCCGGCTCGCCGGTCCGGCCGGCCAAGGTGGAATAAGGAGTCCTGTCGATGATGAACGTATCGTCCTGGTCGATCAGGAACCCGATACCGGCGGTCATGCTGTTCGTGATGCTGACCTTTGCCGGCGTGCTCTCCTTCAAGAGCATGAAGATCCAGAATTTCCCCGACATCGAACTGCCGACGGTGAGCGTGTCGGTCTCGCTCCCCGGCGCCGCGCCCGCGCAGCTGGAAACGGAAGTGGCGCGCAAGATCGAGAATTCGATTGCCACCGTGCAGGGACTCAAGCACATCTATACCAAGGTGCAGGATGGCGGCGTCACCATCACCGCCGAGTTCCGGCTGGAAAAACCGGTGCAGGAAGCGGTCGACGACGTGCGCTCCGCCGTGGCGCGCGTGCGCGCCGACCTCCCCGGCGACGTGCGCGACCCGATCGTCAACAAGATTGACCTGGCGAGCCAGCCGGTACTGGCATTCACCATCCATTCGCCGCGCCTGGATGAGGAAGCCCTGTCCTGGTTTGTCGACAACGACATCTCGCGCAAGCTGCTTGCAGTGCGCGGCGTCGGCGCAGTGAACCGCGTCGGCGGCGTTTCGCGTGAGGTCCGTGTCGCGCTCGATCCGGGCAAGATGCTGGCGCTCGGCGCGACTGCCGCCGATGTTTCGCGCCAGCTGCGCATGATGCAGAACGAAAGCGCCGGCGGCCGCGCGGATCTCGGCGGCGGCGAGCAGCCGATGCGCACGCTGGCCACCGTGAAGTCGGCGGAGGAACTCGCCAGCCTCGAGCTGCCGCTGTCCGACGGCCGCCGCATCCGCCTGGATGAAGTGGCGACAGTCAGCGATACCATCGCCGAGCGCCGCTCGGCTGCGCTGCTCAATGGCAAACCCGTGGTCGGCTTCGAGGTGGCGCGCAGCAAGGGCGAGAGCGAAGTCGCGGTCGGCGCCGCCGTGCAGAAAGCATTGGCGGAACTGCGCGAGCAGCATCCCGACCTGGAAATTACAGAAGCATTCAACTTCGTCGCCCCGGTCGAGGAAGAGTACGACGGCTCGATACAACTGCTGCTCGAAGGTGCGCTGCTGGCCGTGGTGGTGGTCTGGCTGTTCCTGCGCGACTGGCGGGCGACTTTCGTCTCCGCAGTGGCGCTGCCGCTGTCGGTGATTCCCGCCTTCATCGGCATGTACCTGCTCGGCTTCTCGATCAACGTCGTCACGCTGCTCGCGCTGTCGCTGGTGATCGGCATCCTGGTCGACGACGCTATCGTGGAAGTGGAAAACATCGTGCGCCACCTGCGCATGGGCAAGACGCCCTACCAGGCGGCGATGGAAGCGGCCGACGAGATCGGGCTGGCGGTGATCGCCACCACCTTCACGCTGATTTCGGTGTTCCTTCCGACCGCTTTCATGAGCGGCGTGCCCGGCAAGTTCTTCAAGCAGTTCGGCTGGACCGCGGCGCTTGCCGTATTCGCCTCGCTGGTGGTGGCACGGGTGCTCACGCCGATGATGTCGGCTTACATCCTCAAGCCGATCATCGACCGGCATGGCGATCCGTTCTGGATGCGAATTTACATGCGCTGGGCCGGATGGTGCCTCAAGCATCGCCTGACGACGATGATCGCGGCGACGCTGTTCTTCTTCGGTTCCATCATGCTGATCCCGCTGCTGCCGCAAGGCTTCATCCCGCCGGACGACAATTCGCAGACCCAGGTCTACATCGAACTGCCGCCCGGTACGACGTTGCCGCAGACCATGAAGACGGCCGAGCATGCGCGCGCACTGGTATCGGGCGTCGAGCATGTGAAGAGCGTCTACACCACCATCGGTGGTGGCAGTGCCGGCGGCGACCCGTTCGCCCCGCAGGGCGCGGCGGAAGTGCGCAAGGCGACGCTGACGATCCAGCTTACCGAACGCGGCAAGCGTCCGCGCAAGCAGGGGATCGAGAACAACATCCGCGTTGCGCTCGAGCAGTTGCCCGGTGCGCGCACCAAGGTCGGTCTGGGCGGTTCCGGTGAGAAGTACATCCTTGTGCTGACCGGCGAGGACGGCAATGCGCTGCGCGCGGCGGCCATGGCGGTCGAGAAGGACCTGCGCACCATTCCCGGCCTCGGCAATATCTCGTCTACCGCGAGCCTGATCCGTCCCGAGATCGCCGTTCGTCCGGACTACGCCCGCGCCGCAGACCTCGGCGTGACCAGCAGCGTCATCGGCGAGACCCTGCGCATTGCCACCGTCGGCGATTACGACGTGTCGCTGCCGAAGATGAACCTGTCGCAGCGGCAGGTGCCGATCGTGGTCAGGTTCAACGAGGCGGCACGCGAGGACCTGAGCGTGCTGGAGCGCATTACAGTGCCAGGCAAGCGCGGTCCGGTCATGATCGGCCAGGTTGCCGATCTCGAAATGACGGGCGGCCCGGCGGTGATCGACCGCTACGACCGTTCGCGCAACATCAACTTCGAGATCGAGCTCTCCGGCCTGCCGCTGGGCGAGGTGACCACGGCCGTGCAGAAGCTGCCGTCGGTGCTGAACCTGCCGCCCGGCGTCAAGGTGGTTGAAGTGGGCGACGCGGAAGTGATGGGCGAGCTGTTCGCCAGCTTCGGCCTGGCGATGCTGACCGGCGTGCTGTGCATCTACATCGTGCTGGTGCTGCTGTTCAAGGACTTCCTGCATCCGGTGACCATCCTCGCTGCATTGCCGCTGTCGCTCGGCGGCGCCTTCGTCGGCCTGCTGATCGCGCAGAAGAGTTTCTCGATGCCCTCTCTGATCGGCCTGATCATGCTGATGGGTATCGCGACCAAGAACTCCATCCTGCTGGTGGAATACGCGATTGTCGCTCGGCGCGACCACGGCATGTCGCGCTTCGATGCCTTGCTCGATGCCTGCCACAAGCGCGCACGCCCCATCATCATGACGACCCTGGCGATGGGCGCGGGCATGCTGCCGATCGCGGTCGGCCTCGGCGTGGCCGACGCAAGCTTCCGGTCGCCGATGGCGATCGCTGTGATCGGCGGCCTCATCACGTCGACCGTGCTGAGCCTGCTGGTGGTGCCGGCCGTCTTCACCTACATGGATGATTTCGAAGGACTGGTGCAGAAGATCAAGAACAAGTTGCGCCGGCATCCGACACCGGCGAGACCGGCGGCGGAGGGTGTGCAGGAGAAGCACTGAACGCATGCAATCCGGGCCCCGGCCCGGATTGCTGCTTTGTTTGATCCAGTTCATGGATTTCGCCCTCCCTTCAGACGACAGTGACAAGAAGAACAAGGGAGGCATCATGAGCAAACACATCCTCTTGATCCAGGGGCACCCCGATTCCAGCCAGCACCACCTCTGCCACGCGCTGGAGGAGGCCTACGCCAACGGAGCCAGGGCCGCAGGTCATGAAATCCGCCATCTCAACGTCGCCACGCTCGATTTCCCCCTCCTGCGCAGCCAGCATGAATGGGAAAAGGGCGCCCTGCCGCCCGGCCTTGCAGGTGCGCAGGAAGCCATCACATGGGCCGAGCACATGGTGTTCCTTTTTCCGCTGTGGCTGGGCGACATGCCCGCGCTGCTGAAAGGTTTCCTCGAACAGGTTGCTCGGCCCGGATTCGCCTTCTCCGGCGAACGGAATGCGTTTACAAAGAAAGGGCTGGGCGGGCGTTCGGCGCGGGTGGTGGTCACCATGGGCATGCCTGCAGCCGTGTACCGCTGGTACTTCCGCGCTCACAGCATCAAGTCGCTGGAACGGAACATCCTCGGTTTCGTCGGCATCGCACCGGTCAATGAAACGCTGATCGGCGGGGTAGGCAACCTGGCGCAAAAAGATGCGGCCAAATGGCTTTCCAGGCTGGAGAAGCTCGGGGCGCACGGCGGGTGACAATCACCAAGCCTGCGGGAAACCCGGCTGGTAGAATCGTGCAACGCTCCCGTTGTACCTTCACCGAGTTCCCATGTCGCTTTCCATCCCCAGCAGGCTGTCCGCATTGACCCGTCACCCGAAGCTGCGCCGTGGCGCAGCTATCGCGGCCGGCCTCGTCTTCCTGTACGGTGTTGCCGGATTCTTCATCCTGCCTGGCATCGTCCAGTCGCAGCTTGAAAAGCTCGTCAGTGACAAGCTGCACCGGCAGGCATCGATCGGGATGGTGGAAATCAATCCTTATGCGCTGTCGCTGACGCTGCGCGACGTCAAGCTGCGCGAACCGAAAGGCGAGGCGGTGTTCGCCTCGTTCGACGCGCTGCATATCAACCTGTCGTCGCAATCGTTGTTCCGTTTTGCGCCGGTGATCCGCGAACTGCGATTGACTGCACCCCATGTGCGCCTGGCGCGTACCGCGCCGCACAGCTACAACATCGACGACATCGTCGAACTGATCGCCAGCCAGCCGCCATCCGACGAGCCGGCACGTTTTTCGATCAATAACATCCAGGTGGAAGGCGGCCGCATCGAGTTCGACGACCGTCCGGCCAAGGCCACCCACGCCGTCACCGACATCGCGCTCGGCATTCCCTTCATTTCCTCGCTGCCGTCGCAGGTCGACATCTTTGTCGAGCCGCTGCTGCGCGCGAAGGTGAACGGTTCGCCGCTCGAATTCAAGGGCAAGGCCCGCCCCTTCGCCGAACCGGCTGACGCCGTGGTGGACCTCAAGCTGGATGGCCTCGACCTGACGCGCTACATCGAATACCTGCCGGTCAAGCCGAATGCGCGCGTGTCGGGCGCAAAACTCGACCTCAACCTGGTCGCCCGCTTCCGGCAGGGCGGGGAGGGAGGCGACCAGGCGCTCCTGCTCGAGGGGGATGCGGCATTGAAATCGCTGCATGTCGCGGATCAGGCCGGCAAGCCGGTTCTTCGCATGCAGGAACTTGCGGTGCAGCTGAAGGAGGCCGACGTGTTCGGCGGCCGTGTCGACATATCCGGAATCCGGGTCGACGGCCTGCAGGCTGACGTATCGCGCGATGCGGATGGACAACTGAATGTTGCAAAACTGCTGCCGCCTTCTGAGGCAAGGCAGAAGAAGGATGCCGGCAACCCGGCTGCATTCCGACTGTCGCTCGGCGAGCTGCTGGTGCGTGGCGCGGCCCTGCGCTACGCCGACGAACATTCCAGCGCACCGCTGCGCGCGTCGGCCGACAAGCTGGATCTTGCCGTGCGCAAGGTGGCGCTCGACACGAAGAAGCGGAGCGTGGATGTCGGTGAACTGGTTTCGAGCAACGCACAGATTCTCTTCAACCGGAATCTGACTCCGGGCAACACCGTCGCCGATGCCGCGCTGCCCATAACGAAACAGGAATCTGCAGCAGCCGGGGAGGCAGGATACACATTCAACATCGGCAAGTCCGGCATCAACAACTGGTCGATGCGCGTCGAAGACCGCGGCACCCGCGAGCCGATCGTCACGACGGCCACGCCGGTCAGCCTGAGCGTGGAGGGCATCTCCAACGCGCCATCGTCGCGCGCCCGCCTGAACCTCGCGGCCAGCGTCAACCAGTCGGGCCGCCTGTCGGTCAACGGCACGCTCGGCCTGGCGCCGCTGCATGCAGACCTCGCGCTCGACATCAAGGGCGTCGATATCCTGCCGCTGCAGCCCTTCATTACCGAACGCATCAACCTGCGCGCGATCAGTGCGAATCTTTCGTCCAGCGGCAGGGTGCAGATCGACAAGGCGAGCGACGGCAGCCTGCGCGGCGGCTTCAAGGGGGAGGCCACACTGGGCAACCTGGCGACGGTGGACAAGGCGGGCGGGAACGACTTTCTGCGCTGGAAGTCGCTGCATGCGGCCGGCGTGGACGTGCGCTTCGCGCCCCTTGCCGTGGCGGTCGACGAGCTTGCGCTTTCCGACTTCTTTGCCCGCATCATCATTGACCCGAGCGGCCGTATCAACCTGCAGGACATCGTGCGTGGCGATGCAGAGCAGGAAGAGAAGGGCAAGGCAGCTAGCGCCGGCAATGGCAAACCGGCAGGCGGCATGCCGCCGGTGACGATCAAGCGTGTGGCCCTGCAGGGCGGCCGCGTGCGCTTCACCGATAACTTCATCAAGCCCAATTATTCCGCCAGTCTGTCGCAGTTCGGCGGCGTGCTTTCCGGACTGTCCTCCGATCCGTCCAGCCGCGCCGGCCTGGATCTGCGCGGCGTCGTCAACGATGCGCCGCTTGCGGTGGGCGGCAGCATCAACCCGCTGCGCGGCGACCTGTTCCTCGACATCAAGGCCAACGTGCGCGGCATGGAACTCGCGCCGCTGTCGGCCTATTCGGGCAAATACATCGGCTACGGCATCGAAAAGGGCAAGCTGTCCTTCGAAGCCGGTTACCACGTCGACGGCCGCAAGCTCACTGCCGAAAACCGCCTGGTCCTCGAACAGCTCACCTTCGGCGACAAGATCGACAGTCCGAACGCCACCAGCCTGCCGGTCCAGTTCGCCGTTGCGCTGCTGGCCGATCGCAACGGCGTGATCGACCTCAACCTGCCGATCGCCGGCTCGCTCGACGATCCGCAATTTTCCATCGGCGCGATCATTTTCAAGGCGATCGGCAACGCAATCGCCAAGGCGGTCACGCAACCGTTTGCGCTCCTGGGCGCGCTGTTCGGCGGCGGTGCCGAACTTTCCTCGATGCCCTTCGAGGCCGGGCGCGCAACGATCCCTGTCGCCGGCGAGGAAAAGCTGCGCTCGCTCGCGAAGGCGCTCGCCGAGCGCCCGGGGCTCAAGCTCGATATCGGCGGCCGTGTCGACCCGGCAACCGACCGCGACGGACTGATGCATGTGATAGTCGAGCGCAAGGTGCGCGCACTGAAGATCCGCGACCTGCGGGCCAAGGGCGTCGACGTCGAACCGGGCAGCGTCACGGTCAGCCGCGAGGAATATCCGGCACTGCTGCTGCGCGTCTACCGGGACGAGAAGTTCGAGAAGCCGCGCAATGTCCTCGGCCTGCCCAAGGATTTGCCTGCGGCGGAAATGGAAAAGCAGATCATGGCCCATGCGGATGTCGACGAGAACGATCTCCTCGCATTGGGCAACCAACGCGCGCAGGCGGTGAAGAACTGGCTGCACAGGAATGGCCAGGTGGCGCCGGAGAGGATGTTCATCACCGCAGCCCGGATCGGTGGGGCGAAGGATGCGAATGCATCGCCGGGCAGGGTGGATTTTGCGTTGAGATAGATGCGTGAATCGACGGGTCGGCCTGCGCCGGACCGTGCGTTTCTTGCCTGTCGGACATGGAATGGTCGGCGACTGGAGATTGATAGTATGCTGTCGCCATGGACGCCAAAGTGCACAGCCTGATCCCCAACATCGCCGATCTCCTGCTCGACGCGGTCGTGATGGTCGATGTTTCCGGGCGCATTGTGTACGTCAACGCCGCATCCGAACGCATCTTCGGATATGCGCCCGATGAAATGATCGGCCGGACGATGATCGACCTCATCGTGCCGGAGGACCGCGCGAGGACGTTGGAGGAGGCGGTGCAGGTCATGTCCGGCCGTCTCAGGATCGGATTCGAAAATCGTTATATCCGCAAGGATGGGCACATCGTCCACATCATGTGGTCCGCGCGCTGGTCCGAAGTCGACCAGCTGCGGATCGGCGTCGCTCGCGACATCACGGAGCGCAAGCGTGCGGAAGAACGGCAGGCCGCCACGTACGCGATCTCCGAAGCCGCCCATCACGCGACCGACCTCGCCGGCCTGTGTGCCGAAATCCACCGCATCATCGGCAAGCTGGTATCCGTCGCAAGCTTTGCGGTTGCCATCGCCGATGCGCGGGCCGGGACGCTGGAGTTTCCCTATCATGTCGATCCTGCCGGCACGGCGTCCGGAGCGCTGGAGGAGACCGCGCGCCGGCTTTGCATGGATGTCGTCCGCAGTTCGCGGCCGATCCTGGCAGCGGGAGAGCCGCCTGCACCAATGGTTCCTGTGCCGGGAAACGACGCGTCCTGGCTGGCAATACCGTTGCTCTCCCGAGGCAAGGTGCTGGGGGCGTTCGTCCTGAAAAGCCACCCGGGCATGTCCTACGGCGACAAGGACGAGGAACTGCTGCAATTCGTGTCGACGCAGGTGGCGACGGCGATCGAGCGCATGCGCTTGCATCACGAGCTAGTCCACGCAGCGCGACACGACGAACTGACCGGCTTGCCGAACCGGCGCCTGTTCCAGGACCGGATGAGATCGGCGCTTGCCAGGTCGCGGCGCAATCATGGCCGGTTCGCCGTGCTCTACGTCGATCTCGACGACTTCAAGAAGGTCAATGATTCGCTCGGGCACACCGCCGGCGATCTGCTGTTGCAAGCGGTCGCGCGGCGGCTGCGGGAGTGCGTGCGCGAGGAGGATACTGTTGCCCGCCTGGGCGGTGACGAATTTGCGTTGCTCCTCGAGGAAGTGCACGTGCCGGGGGCGGCTGCCATCGTCGCTGGAAAAATCCGGGCGGCGGTCAGCCAGCCGGTCGATATCGAGGGCTGCATGTTGACTGTCTTCCCCAGTATCGGGATTGCGATTTTTCCCGACGATGGCACGGGAATGGATGCGCTGCTGAAGCATGCCGACAGGGCGATGTACGAGGCAAAGAAAGGCAAGGCAAGTCGACAGCGCTAGTCGCCGTTCATTATCTGTCCTGGGGCCGCCGCGATAAGGTGGCGCTGCTTGCTGCGCTGCGGTATGCGGAACAGGCGGAGCTCCACAGCGTCGCGCTGTATCTTGATGAGTGCCGTGCCGATCTCGCCTTTTGCCGGTCGCAGCACGCCTGCGCCTGCAGGCGATATCTTTGCATCCAGCAGGGACACGAGGTCATCTTCCGTCGGATGCGAGGGCATCCGCGCCAGCAGGTCTTTCAGCGATGCGTACCTCGACCGGGATGCCTGTTCCATATCGGCGGCAGGTGCTGGCTTGCTCGCCAGGTGGTTGGTGTGCCAGTGCTTGTTGGGAATCGGCGCAAGCGCGCGGTCGGAGGACGTGGCCTCGATGGAGACAATGATGAATTCCTGCGTCGATGCGAGGATGTGGTGCGCGGCGCCGAAGCGCTGGCATTCCATGACGATGTCGATGGCTTCGGGAAGCGATTGCGCATCGAGGACGGCCCGGTTGATGAGCCAGCTCGGCAATCCCGTTCCATGCGCTTCGCCAGGTATCGCGTCCACCACTTGCACGACGCCAGCGTAATTGACGGCGAATGCCTGGCCCGGAATACAGCCGGGCACGAACAGGGCGAGAAAGCCCGGCTTTCCTTCCGGCTTGATGTCCACCAGCTTGCAATGCTGCGCGAGCGGAAGGGCGACTTCGGGCTTTTGCACGACAAGGCCGCAGCCGAGGCGATTGATGACGACGGAGCTGCTTGCCGTGTCGGGGGCCGCAAGCAGGTCCGCGCGGCAATTCCAGAGGAAGACATCCATCATGTCCATCCCCAGTCCGGCACTCATCCCGCGCAATTCCTCCCAATACTGCGGGAAGACGTCCCTGGTGCGCTCCATGAGGGCGGAAATTTCCGGTTTGCCGCGCCATGTGTCCAATGCGGCCCAGTCGGCGGACGCCGTCATGCAATCCGCCGCCGGCCGCCCAAGTTGCCCAAGCGACTCTCCGATGGTGAATGCCGTTCCTTCGATCGCCACACGTTCCATGAAATCTGACTAAAGGTGGTACTCGCCCATCGCTTCCGGCTGGTACGGAATGTCGAGGATGCGTACGCCGACGCGCCGGCCGCTGCTTCCGTACCAGAATATTTCCTGTCCCGTCTTCAGGCCAAAGGCCGCTGCCCCGACGGGCGCCAATATGGATACGTCCCCCGGGCGCATCGTCAATCCGGGGACGACGAGCGTAAAACCGTACTCCGAATCGGTGGACGCTTCAAGGACCCGCACTTGTGAATTTAGCGTGACGATGTCATCGGGCATCTGTTCTGGTTCCACGACATGAGCCAGTTCAAGTTTTCTCTTGAGCAGCGCCAGGGCGGGAAGCTTGCGTGCCGGTTCGTTCAAAAGCAATTCGTGGATGCGCCGGCGGTCGGTGACGGAGATCGTAATTTCTGCTATTGGCATTGTGTTCCTCGCTGAAGGTGAATGGCGCAATGATTCGTCGCCTGTGCCGGCTCCATCATTCCCGCGCGTGCGGGAATGATCTGCGCCAGCGCCTCACGCCGCTGGCGGCTGATCCCAATCATCGATATAGGGCGAGTTCGTGACCAGCAGGTCGCACTGCCCCTGCTCGATGAGTCGCTGCGTCACGCTTCCAAGCAGCAGCGTCGCAAACCGCGACTTCCCATGTTTTCCCACCGCGATCAAATCCGCTTTCAGCTCCCTTGCCTGGACGCTGATGACCGCGCTGGGCGGACCAAACTGGACAGAGCGGGAGACGAGTTGCCTCCTCGGTCCCAGGCTGTCGATGAAACTGTTGAGTTTCGCCCTCGAGGTTTCGCGCGCACGCTGGCGATAGCCATGGATGACATCGAGCGACACGCCGGTCTCGAGCATCATCTCTTCGCCGGCAAGGCGGAATACGTGCAGGAAGGTGAAGTGCGCCGAGGGTGCGATCGCGAGCGCCATGCGCGCCGCTTCCCTCGATTCGTCCGAAAAGTCGACGGCGACGAGCACGTTGCGGTACGCGTCATTCGGCTCGCGGTTCACGAGCAGAACCGGGCGGCTGCTCAAACGGATGAGCTCATTGCTGTTATGCCGGGCGAAAATATCGGCAAGGAATTTCCTCCTGCGCGAAGCGACAACGACAAGCCCGGCGCCCATCTCGTCCGCCCGCTCGGTAATCGCGGTAGCGGCGTTCCCGGTGCGAAGCGAGCGCACGCAGGCCGGGCCGGATCCCTCGCGTGCAGCCGCCTGCACGGATGCAGGGCTGTCGAGGAGGGGCAGGGCGGCATCGCTTCGGACCTCGACATTCGAGGACAGGGTCGCCGGGGTCGCGAGCCCCATTCTCGTGCTCTGCACCGTCATCAGTTCGAGAACGTCGGCTTTCAGCTGGACGCTGAGCATCGCGGCGCGGGTTTCCGCCGGGCGCGCGTCGTCGGAGTAGTCGGTCGCTACCAGGATCTTTCTTATGTGGCCCACACAAACCTCCATTCTTGGTCTGCGTTGAACAGCGAATCGTGCCTAGCGGGTTGCTGCAGCACGTCCGTCGTGCGGTTCTTGCGCCTGGCGATCGGCAGGGAGCACGTCGACGATTTCGACAAACTTCACCTGGTCGAAGGGCAGTGCGACTTCGACGATGCTGCCGGCAGGGCGGCCCAGCAAGGACATCGCGAGCGGCGCGAGGATGGAGACGCGCGCAAGCGCTTCCTGCGTGTCCTGGGGGCAGACGATGACAACCGACTGGCGCTGTTCGGCCCCGATCTCGCGATAGGTGACTGTCGAGTACAGCGCGACGCAGTCGTCCCTGCGCACGTTTTCGGGCAGGAGGATAGCCGTGCCGATCAGGTCGATCAGCCGTTCGGCAGAATTCATGTTGACGTCGCGCAGGCGAAGCAAGTGTTCTGCAAGGCGGCTGAGGGTGGCTGCATCTTCCTGGGACAAGAAGCGTTCGTTTTTCATGGCAATAGCTCTCCGCGGCGGCTGCGCGGGTCAGCCACCGGTAAAAAGTCGCAAGGCATCAGGCGCATCAATGGCGCCGATACATCAGTGGAAGTTCAGGGAGGGGGGGGCTCGACAGGGAGGGGAAGACCGGAGGGTGTTCCTGGGTGCCTGCCGAGCTCAGGAGAGCCGGGCGAGGTCTCGAGTGGACAACTGCGCGTGACGGGTGCGCACGGCGCATCCGGACGTAAAGCGGCACTGAAGACGAGCGGAATCAAGGTGTGCAACCACGCGCACAGCTCCCTCGTTCAGGGACGAACAGTTGCAATTCGCAAGAATATTTGCAGGAATGCAGGACATGTTCACGGTGCGGTTGCAGGGAAATGGGTTGTTGCGTTTGAGTATATACGCTTGGGGTTTTTCGTCAACCGGCGCGGCGGCGGGCGTTCTCTGCCGGTTCGCGATGCAGGTGCTCCAGCAGGTATTCCACCAGCACGCGCACGCGATGCGGCATGTGCCGGTTCGCCGGATAGAGGATAGAGAAGGGACGCGAGGCGCCGCCCAGCCCGTGCAGCACTTCCACCAGCGTCCCGTTTTCCAGATCGTCGTTCACGATGAAACGGTAGGTCTGCGCCAGGCCGATGCCGTTGCGCGCCGCGGTCGCGATGCCGAGCACATCGTCGGTGATGCAGACCGTGCCATCGGTGGACACATCCGCATCCTCGCCCTCCACGCGCAACAGCCACGGCATCGCCTGTCCGGTGCGCGGCCACTCGAACTGGATGCAGTCGTGCTTGCGGAGGTCTTCCAGCGTCTTCGGTTTCCCCTTGCGTTTCAGGTAGGCGGGCGAAGCGACCACGACCAGTTCGGCGTCTTCGAGTTTTCGTGCTACCAGTCCCGAGTCAGGCGGATTGCGCGCGCGTATCGCCAGGTCGATGTCGTCGGCGACGAGGTCGGCGTTGCGGTTGCTGAGCTGTATCTCGAGCCGGACCTGCGGATACTTGCGGGTGAAACCCGACAGGACGGGCAGGACGCGGTAGTGCCCGTACGCAGTAGGCATGCTGACGCGCACCAGTCCGCTCGGCACCGCCTGCTCGCCCGTCACTTCCCGTTCCGCCTCGGCCAGCTGTTCGAGCGCCTGCCTGCATTGCTCGTAGTAGGCGCGGCCCTGTTCCGTGAGACGCACGCTCCGGGTCGAGCGGACGAACAGTTGCACGCCCAGGCGCTCCTCCAGCCGCGATACCGAGCGGCTCACCGCCGCCTGCGTGACGCCTGCCTGCGCAGCGGCTGCGGTAAAGCTCGCCAGCTCCGCCGTTCTGCAGAAAAGATCGATGCTGCCGAGCATGAGATTGTCGATGTTCCGGGGCATGTTTATTACGCCATGTAATGAATGTTGTTCTTGATTCTATCTTTATCTCCATAAGACGGGTAAATACCATGCACTCACGTTGTCCGGCAAGGATTGCACCGCGAACCAGGAGCTGCACAGTGCCGGGCACATTTCAACTTCGACTGGAGAATTTCATGAGCAAGAACATCGTCATCGTCTACCACAGCGGCTACGGCCACACCAGCAAGATCGCCGAGGCCGTCGCGGAAGGCAGCGGCGCTGCACTATTGGCCATCGATGCGGAAGGCAATCTGCCGGAGGGCGGCTGGGACAGGCTGGCGCGCGCCGACGCCATCATCTTCGGCTCGCCCACCTACATGGGCAACGTGAGCTGGCAGTTCAAGAAGTTCGCCGATGCCAGCTCCAAGGTGTGGATGACGCAGGGCTGGAAGGACAAGCTCGGGGCGGCCTTCACCAATTCCGCCTCGGTTGCCGGCGACAAGCAGACCACGCTTTACACGCTGTTTACCCTGTCGCAGCAGCACGGCATGCTATGGGCGGGTACCGGCATGATGCCGAGCAATGCGAAGGCTGCCATGCGCGACGACGTGAACTACCTGTCGTCCTTTGCCGGTCTCGCCACGGCAACACCTTCCGATGCATCGACGGACGAGATGGTGCCGGGCGACCTGAAGACGGCCGTTCTCTTCGGCAAGCGCATCCGCGCGGCTGCCGAGCGCATCGCCTGAGGGAGGCGGCCATGAATGACCACCAGGCCGTTCTGGAAGCAGTCGACGCATACTGCATGGGTGTGTACCGCGGCGACACCGGTTTGTTGAAGTCGGTGTTCCATCCGAAGGCAGCGCTCTTCGCCGAGGTGCGCGGGCAGCCTTATTACAAGCCGCTCGACGAATACCTGGCGGTCGTCGCCAACCGCAAATCGCCGGAGGCGCTGGGCGAGCCCTTCCTGATGAAGCCGCTGGCCGTCGAGGTGACCCACGAGATCGCCTTCGCGAAGCTGCACTGTCCGATGCTCGGCTTCAACTACACCGATTACCTGTCCTTCGTTCGTGAGGATGGCAGGTGGGTCATCGTCAACAAGCTGTTTACCGACGTGCCGAAATGACCGCGCATGAGTGCGCAAGGAGGCCAGGATGCAAACCGATGAAAAAGTGTTGTATGAGGTAAGAGGCGGCGTTGCACGCATTACGCTCAACCGTCATCAGGTCCTCAATGCGATCGATGTCGATGTGCTTCAGCGCATCGCGCAGCTTCTCGATGTCGTGCAATCGACCGACTCCGTCAGGGCCGTGGTCCTGACCGGTGTCGGTACCGCATTCTCGGCAGGCGCGGACATCCGCTATCTCAGCCGTGCCACGCCACTGGAGGTGCGCGACTTTGCCCGTCTTGCCGTCCATGTCACCAACCGGATCGAGCACCTCGGCAAACCGACGCTGGCAGCGCTGAATGGCCACACCTTCGGCGGCGGCCTGGAACTGGCGGAATCGTGCATGATCCGTATTGCCGCAAGCCACGCGAAGCTGGGCCATCCGGAGGTGCACATCGGTGCTGTTGCCGGTTTCGGCGGCACGACGCGCCTGCCGCGTCTTGTAGGGAAAGGCCGCGCGGCGGAAATGCTTCTGCGCGGCCGCGCGGTGGATGCACAGGAGGCATTGCGCATCGGCCTCGTGCAGGAGATGGTGCAATCGGAGCGCTTGATGGAAGAGGCTGAAGCCATCGTCGCCGACATCCTGGCGCAGTCACCGGTGGCCGTGCGCCTTACCTGGGAAGCCCTGCATCGCGGCCTCAACATGACGCTGGAGGAGTCGGCGGAACTTGGCGCGGATTACTTCGGCCTGGTCGCCGCGACCGAGGACTTCCGCGCCGGCACGCGCGCCTTCGTGGAAAAGACGAGGCCGGAGTTTTCGGGACGTTGAATCACACCTTCTTGACGAACTCCGACTTCAGGCTCATCGCGCCGAAGCCGTCGATCTTGCAATCGATGTCATGGTCGCCATCAACCAGGCGGATGTTCTTGACCTTGGTGCCCATCTTGACGACGCCTCCGCCGCCCTTCAGTTTCAGGTCCTTGATCACCGTGACCGTGTCGCCGTCCTGCAGGATATTGCCGGCGGCGTCACGGTAAACCTTGGCGCCTTCTTCCGTGGCTTCGGCGGCGGCATGCGCCGGCCATTCATGTGCGCATTCGGGGCAGACGTAGAGGCTGCCGTCTTCGTAAGTCAATTCGGAATTGCACTGGGGGCATGGGGGCAAGGTGCTCATGATGTGCTGCTGCTGCGGCAGGCGATGGTTTGGAAAGAAGGGGCAGTATACAGCGCCCTTATCCCATAGATTGGTGATTGAGGCGCCGAATTGCGCATGGCAAGATGCCGCATGCGTTTCTTGCAACTTCAACGAACCGGTTCTGCCATGGGGACATACACACGGATGCCTTTTGCGTCGAGTTTTGCATCGATATTCTTCGCTTGTTACGCGCTGCTCGCCGTGGACGTCCACGCCCAGGTCATGGTGTGCGTGAATAGCGATGGGCGAAAGGAGTACGCCGCCACCTGCCCACCCGGCACGGTGTCGCAGAAGGAGCTGAAGACGAAGGGCGTGGACCAGCAAGGAGCGGGAAACGAGACATCATCAGGCTCCTGGCAAGACCAGGAGCGCGCCTTCCAGGAGCGGCGCATCCAGCGCGAAACCGCGGAAGCAGCAGAGGCGAAGAAGCAGCAACAGCAGCAGAATGCCGAGCGCTTTTGCGCCAATGCCCGGCGCAAGATGGAACAGTTGCAGTCAGGGCGAAGATTGCGTTGGGTCGACAGGACGACCGGCGAGCGTCCCGTCATGACGGAAGAGGAACATGCGGCCGAGATGAAAGCCGTGGAAGCGGAGTTGCGCCGCTGCCGTTCGTGATCCGTCACACCGGGATTACAAGGGCTGCATCCAGCCCAGCCCTTCGACCGTCCCTTTCGCAGGACGGTATTCGCAGCCGATCCAGCCCGCATAGCCCAGTTCATCCAGCAGGCGGAACAGGTAGCCGTAATTGACCTCGCCGGTATCCGGTTCATGCCGCCCCGGCACACCGGCAACCTGGATATGTCCGATGTGCGGCAGGTAGCGCCGCACCTTCATCGCGATGTCGCCTTCGACGATCTGCACATGATAGAAGTCCATCTGCACCTTCAGGTTGGCGGCGCCCACTTCTTCCCGGATCGCGTGCGCATCCGCCTGGGTGTTCAGGAAATAGCCAGGCATGTCGCGCGTGTTGATCGGTTCGATCATCACTTCGATGCCCTGCCTGGATGTCATGTCGCATGCATGGCGCAGGTTGGCGATATAGGCGTCGCGATGACGGGCACGCTCGGCGCCTTCGGGCAGCAGGCCAGCCATCACATGCAGGCGAGGCGTGCCGAGCACCTTGGCATACTGGATCGCCTTGTCGACGCCCGCACGGAATTCGTCCTCGCGCCCCGGCAGCGATGCCAACCCGCGCTCCCCGCGCGCCCAGTCGCCCGGCGGCATGTTGAACAGTACATTTTCCAGGCAGTTTTCCTTGAGTTGCTGCGCGATCTCGTCCGCGGGATGTTCGTAGGGGAACAGGAACTCCACACCCTTGAATCCGGCCTTTGCCGCAGCGGCAAAGCGCTCCAGGAACGGCACTTCGTTGAACATCATCGTCAGGTTGGCGGCGAATTTCGGCACGGGCTTTTCTCTCTTGTCAGCCGCGCATGCATGCAGACACAGGCATTCAGCCGGCGCCCAGCAGGTCGTGCGCATTCAGGATGGCATAGACGATATCAGGATTTTTCTCGAGGCACCGGCGGATGGCGGCTGGCACGTTCTGCCGCGTCTTGCGGCACAGTCCGGGCTGGTCCGCGAGCTGGATGCTGAGGCCGCGCACCGTGCGCACCTCCCGCGCACCCGGCCGGATCTCGAGGACGATGCCGAGCTGCGCATGCATGCGCTCGCCGATGTGCTTGAGCTCGTCGTAGGAAGAAATGTTTTCGATGCGCTCGATCAGTCTTTTCTCTTCCTCGCGCGTCAGCCGCAGGATGCGGGTATCGCCCTGCGGGTCGTTCAGCAGGGCGTCCCGGCCGCACTCGCAGGCCCCGGGCGGACATTCCTTGCGGATCGGAAAAGGGAGCGGTGAATACATACAAGTCGCTTCGCAGGGGTCGTGGTCTTGCGATAGACAGTCATGCTTCGCGGAGTATCCGTTGAGGCCGGATTCCTGTCAAACGACGCCATTTCTTGTGCCGGTTCATAATGATGCTTTTCCCGGCCGCATGTGCTTGCGTGCCGCACCCCGTTTGAAAAAGTTCCATCATGTCCGAACGTCTTCCTGTCGACCTTGCCAAAGCCTATCGCCTTCTCAATCACGGCCCGACCGTGCTCGTCACCAGCGCGCACGGTAGCGCGTCAAATGTGATGGCGGCGGCCTGGTCGATGCCGCTCGATTTCTCGCCGCCCAAGGTGGCGGTGGTCATCGACCGCAATACGCGCACGCGCCAACTGGTGGAAGCTTCCGGCGAATTCGCGCTGAACGTGCCGTCGCGCGAGATGGCGGGTGCAACGCTCGCAGTCGGCTCCGCGTCGGGGCGCGAGATCGACAAGTTCCAGACGCATGCGCTGGACACCTTCGCCGGCGAGAAGATCGGCGCGCCGCTGCTGGAGGGTTGCCTCGGCTGGCTGGAATGCAGGGTCATCCCGGAACCGCACATCCAGGAACGGTACGACCTCTTCCTCGGCGAGGTGGTCGCTGCCTGGGCCGATCCTGCCGTCTTCCGCAACGGGCACTGGATCTTTGAGGGCGATTCGCCGCGCAGCATCCATTACATCGCCGGCGGCCATTTCTTTGAAACCGGCGACGCGTTCGACGTGAAGAAATAAAAGCCGCACGCTCATTGTCCTCTCGACGGCCTGCATTGCCGTAATGCAAGGCCGAGCGCGCCCGCATGCAACACGGACCGGTATTGCATATGCGGAAAAATTTTTCGTAGTGTCCCTTCAGAATCCCCTGTCCTTGCCGTTCTGATATGCACGTCAGCCCTTTCGTTGCCTTTGCAGAAAGGGACGGTGCTTGCATTGTTGAATATCAAGTTGCCGGCGTTGCACTCCAGTTCTACTAATAGTTGTCTCGGTGCACATTTTTCGATGCAGAGGAACAGCAGTCTTCGAGTGAACCACTCGAGGTGGCTCCGCTGCGTCGCCCGGTCGACGGGAGGTGGGAGGTCGATGTGCCGAGCGGCTGGTTGAGCGGGGAAACCCGGCTCCGCCGACTTGTTACACATTTCCACATACCCTGCTGACAGGAGATAACAATGAACGAACGCAACCTTCGCAGTGCAATTGGTGCAGCCCACGGTTTCTTTCCGGCAGTGGTCCAGGGGCCGGCCAGGCCTGAACCCGAGGTAACGGAACACCTTCCCTTCACGATCCGGCTGGTTGAGGACGAGAGCGACCTCTACAAGGCAATCCGGATACGGCATTCCGCCTATGCCCGCCATCTCCCAGAGCTGGGGGAAAAGCTGAAAGAGCCGGAAGCCATGGATTACGACAGCGACGTCGCCGTGCTGCTGGCCGAGTCCAAGCTGGACGGCTCGCCGCTGGGTACCGCGCGCGTCCAGATGAACCACCGCCAGCCGCTGTGTGTCGAGCAGTCCGTCGCGCTACCCGATCGCCTGCACGGCCTGCGGCTGGCCGAAGTCACGCGCCTCGGCGTCGAGCACGGACGCGTCGGGCGGCTCGTCAAGCTTGCGCTGTTCAAGGCCTTGTTCCTGCACTGGGAACACAATGACCTCGACTGGGCCATCGCCGCGGGACGGGACCCGATCGACCGCCAGTACACCCAGCTGCTGTTCGAAGATTTGTATCCGGAGCGCGGCTTCATCCCGCTGCGCCACGCCGGCGATATCCCGCACCGGGTGATGGCATTCGAGGTGGCGACCGCTTATACCCGTTGGACCGCCGCAAACCATCCGCTGAAGGACTTCGTCTTCCATACACACCACCCGGACATCTCGGTGGCACGGAACGAGGCCGCGCCGCTTGCGGTTCGTCCACCCGTCCAGGCAATGGCCGGCGTGGCTGCGCTTGCCTAGCATGGAGTGAATGACAACAGCGCCGCATCGCTATATCCTTGCGGAAATAACGCGGCCCCAACCGGGCGGCGGCAACCAACCGATCCAGCCGCATGTCACTGCAAAGCCTCCATCAGGCGGAACGGCGCCGTTCTGACGGCGTCGTCCGCTCCGCGCTCGGCGCAATGTCCTTCTACATTGCGCCTCTTGCCATCGCGCTCTTTTCGCTTGTCGCGTTAGTGTTCTGGAACGGCCATTACCAGGCGGCGCCGGACCGGCCGCTGCGGCTGAGGGTCATCCAGAGCGCGGCGCCTCTGACGCCCGGCGAGGCGCTTGAGCAACTGTCCGGTGCTGCCCGCGTCTACCAGTATGAGACCCGGCTTTCCGAAGATCCGGTCTGGTTCTCCTTCCAGCTTGCCGCCGATACGGGCATGCAGACGGCAGTTGAATTGCCCTCGCGCCATGCGGTAGAGATGGCTTGCTGGGATGCGGTCTCCATGCAGCCGATCGGCAAGGCGTCGAAGACCCGCGCGGAAGGCGCGCTGCGCGTTGCCAAGGCCGGCTTTGCCGTCACCCTGCAGTCCCCGCTGTCTTCCGTGCTGTGCCGTGCCAGCTTTGCGGGGCCGGCCCGGCTGACGGCGGAACAATGGACGCTGCCACAGCTTGCCTTGTCCGAGGAACAGTACCAGCGCAAGTCCGGCCTGCTCGACGGCGGACTCATCGTGCTCGCGATGTTTGTCCTGATGATCGCCATCATCAACCGCGACAAGCTGTACGTCCTCTTTGCGGTCTGGCTCTGCCTCAACCTGCGCGTGGGCGCCTTGTCCGCCGGATGGGATGTGCAATGGCTCGGCCAGCATGTGCCGGATGAATGGCTGCTGCAGATGCGGACAGTGACGATTGCGCTGTATGCGATCGTTACGGTGGAGTTCTACCTGAACCTGTTCAAGGACAGCATTCCGCAGACGCGGTTTGCCAAGCCGCTGGCCGTCGTCCATTGGATGTGCGTACTGTTACTTCCTGCGGCCATCGTGCTGCCGTTCCGTAATTTCCTGCCTTTCATGTGGGTAGTGAGCGGTGTCGGCTTGCTGGTGATGATGGGCAGCCTGCTCAGCATCCTCACCCGGACGCGCTCGAAAGTCGCGTTCTGGCTGATCGCCGCGTTCGGCGTCACCGCCATGTCGAGCCTGTCGGAAGTAATTGCCGCCGCACTCGGCATACGCGAACTGATCGGCGTGATCAATAGCGTCACCGCCGCGCTTGCATCCAGCATCCTGGCAGCCCTCGCAGTCGCCGAACGCATGCGCCAGGAGCATGCGCAGCGCCTCGAAGCCCAGGCGGCGCTGGAGCATACCTACGAGGTGATGCCCATCGGCCTGTTCACCCTCGACGATCGCGGACAGCTGATCAGCGGCAATCCCGCGCTGTCGCACATGCTCGGCGCCGACCTCGCCAGCCTGGCGCAAAGCGGATGGATGCGACACTTCAGGCAGGATGCATGGACCACGCTGCATGAACTGGTGCACCGCAACCGCAATGCCGAACTCCAGGTCTATAGCCGCGACGGCAGCCGGCGCTTCCTCGTGAAGGCCGCACTCTCGCAAGGCAAGATCGAAGGCTTCCTGCAGGACATCACGGAACAGGCCAAGGCGACCGAAGACCTGCTCTTCATGGCCAACAACGACCCCCTGACCAAGGTGTACAACCGGCGCGGGATCGAGGTGGTGTTCAACCGCGCTGTTGCGGATGCGGCCAAAGGAAAGGCGATGGCGCTGGCCTACCTCGACCTCGACCGGTTCAAGCTGATCAACGACCTGTTCGGCCATGCGGCGGGCGACGAAGTGCTGAAGCAGGTGTGCGAGCGCATCATCTCCGTCCTTGCCAGCAACCACCAGATCGGCCGCGTCGGCGGCGACGAGTTCGTGATCGTCATGCCCGATACCACCATCCCGCTGGCCTCGCTGATCTGCCAGGGCATCGTCAGCAATCTCGGCAAGCTGCCTTACCGCGTGGGCGACAAGGCCTTCCACGTACGCGGCTCGATCGGGCTGGTGGAAGTCAGCGGCGGCATGTCGATGAAGGATGCGGTATCGGCCGCCGACCGTGCCTGCCGCGAAGCGAAGGACAAGCAGGGCGAAGGCCTGGTGGTCTACGAGCGTACCGCCGTCGCATTCCATGAACGCCAGGCCGAACTGGCGCTGGTAGAGCAGCTGTCAGGCGACGAGGCGACGCGCAACCTGTTCCTCGAAATGCAGCCGATCATGTCGGTGAAGAACCCGCACGATTCGCTCAACTTCGAGGTACTGCTGCGCATGCGCGGCCCGGGCAACAGCGTGATCCCCGCCGGCCGCATCATCGGCGCGGCCGAGAAGAGCGGCCTCACCGGCATGATCGACCGCTGGGTGCTGTCCACGACGCTACGCTGGATCGAGGACAACCTGCCGCGCCTGGAGCGCACGCAGTTCGTCTGCATGAACCTGAGCGGCGCCTCGCTCAACGACGAGCACTTCATCCAGGACACGCTGACGGTGCTCGAGGAGTATCCGGTCGGCGCGCGCTACCTGTGCATCGAAATCACCGAGAGCGTGGCGCTGCACGACCTCGACAACACGCGCCGCTTCATCGACCAGATCCGCAGCTGCGGCGTGCGTGTTGCGCTCGACGACTTCGGCGCCGGCTACACCTCGTTTTCCTATCTGAAGGAACTGCCGGCCGACGTGCTGAAGATCGACGGCAACTTCGTCCTGCACATCAACGCGCATCCGGCCAACGTCGCCATCGTCGAGGCGATCGTCAAGCTCGGCAACAACCTCGGCATGAAGACCATCGCCGAGTGGGCGGAAGATGCGGCAACGGTGAAGACGCTGGCGGAGATCGGCGTCGACTACGTGCAGGGGTATGTGATTGCGCGTTCGCAGGCGCCGGAGAAGATACTTGAGGCGGCATCCGCGGCGAACTTCATCACGGATGCGCAGATGCTGGCGCTGATGCAGGAGCTGCGCCTGACTGGCGACGATATCGTCGACGGGTTAGCCAATGTGGTGAACCTGAAGGACATGCACTGAAAAAACGGATGGCGCACGGCGTACGCCATCCCAATGCCTGGAGGAGGGACAGGCAAAACCTTCCGTGCAGGCAGCTGCGCATACCGGATACGGGCCCGCGATGCCCGTCTTACCATTCAACCAGCGAGAGGCAGACCCCGAGGACGCTTGTCCGAGGGAGCGCCGTGCCGTTCACCTCGCCGCCGCAGCCCTGACATACATCAGGATCTTCCGAATCTCTTCGTCGTTCAGATTGTTCTTCATGGCGGGCATGATGGTGCCCGGCCGCCCATTACTGACTACGGACTGGAACGCCCGATCATCCAGCAATGTGTTTCGCAAATCGGGAATGCCGCCAGCCGCCTTCAGCTCTGCACCATGGCACATGGCACAGGACATGTGATACAGCCTCTTCCCCTCTTCAACAGTGTCGGTGACGGCGAAAGCGTGATGTGCGGCCAGGACCGACTGCGCAATGAGCATCGGGAATGCACGGCGCGCGAATTTCATTTTCATGACGGGTGTCTCCTCGTTCGTTGATGTTGCCTGCGCCCCTTCCATGCAAGCATCGCGCCAGAGTGCAAAGCCGGCGCCGCGCGGACGGCAGCACAGGATTCCGCTTATTCGTATAGAGGGAGTAGCGACAGTCGGCCATGCGACGACTGTCGCATCGATGCGGCATACGTCGCACGAATGCGACACGATGCGAACGCAAACTCGCGGGATTCGCCAGGCCTGAGGTCGTTGTGCAGGATGGCATCGAACTTGCGTAATGACGACCACCCGCCGGAATGCGCGCTGCATGCGACATGCAGCAATGCCGGACAGGTTGAATTCCAACGAAAACGCATAGGAGAGTCCGAAATATGGAACCGACATCTGAACAGCTGCTCTGGATGTACGAAAAAATGGTGGAGATCCGCGAGTACGAAGAGACCATGGCCAAGGTGTACATGGAAGGCAAACTGCCGCCAAAGATCCAGAAGGGACTGGCCTTCGACATCGGCGGCGGTCCGGTGCCGGGAGAAATGCACCTCGCAGCCGGGCAGGAGCCGGTCGCGGTCGGGGTATGCGCCCATCTGCGCAAGGAAGACACGGTGGTCGGTGCACATCGTCCCCATCACTTCGCCATCGCCAAGAATGTAGAGCTCAATGCGATGACCGCCGAGATGTTCGGCAAGGTCACCGGGCTCGGCCGCGGGAAGGGCGGCCACATGCACCTGTTCGATCCGGAGACCAAGTTCAGCTGCAGCGGCATCGTCGGCGCAGGCGCGCCACAGGCATGCGGCGCCGCGCTGGCCGCGAAAAAACTGAACAAGGACTGGGTCGCCGTTGCCTTCTTTGGAGAGGGCGCGGCCAACCAGGGCGCCTTCCACGAAGCGCTCAACCTTGCGGCTCTGTGGAAACTGCCGGTGATCTTCGTTTGCGAAGACAACAAGTACGGCATCTCGGTCGAGAAATCCGACTCGACCTCGATCGCATCCAATGCCGACCGTGCCGCTGGCTATGGCATGCCCGGTGTGCTGGTCGAACGCAACAATGCGGTCGATGTATTCAAGGCCGCGGGCGAGGCGGTGGCACGCGCACGCCGCGGTGAAGGCCCGACCCTCATCGAAGTCAAGACCGACCGCTACTTCGGCCACTTCCAGGGCGATCCGGAAACCTATCGCCCGAAAGGCGAGGTCGCGCGCCTGCGCGAGAACGATCCGATCGTCATCCTCGGCAGCGAGATGCGCCAGCGCGGGCTGCTGGACGATGCGCTCGACAGGGACTTGCGCAACCGTGTCAGCGCACGCGTTGAGGCTGCCTACGAGTTCGGCCGCAGCAGCCCGTATCCGCAGCCTGCGGAGGCGCTGATGCACGTATTTGCCGACTGAGCCCGCCCGACATCCGAATGTGACCGAAAAAACAGGAGTACAGCAATGACCACCGAAAACAAAACCAGAATCCTGACCATGGCCCAGGCTATTTCAGAGGCGATCGGCCAGGAAATGGAGCGCGATCCCAAGGTCTTCGTGATGGGCGAGGACATCGGCAAGTACGGCGGCGTGTTCAGCGCCACGAGCGGACTGCTCGACCGCTTCGGCAAGGACAGGATCATGGATACACCGATTTCCGAGACCGGCTTCATGGGGGCGGCCATCGGCGCGGCGGCGGAAGGCCTGCGCCCCATTGCCGAGCTGATGTTCGTCGATTTCTTCGGCGTGTGCTTTGATCAGATCTACAACCACCTGGCGAAGAACACCTATATGGCGGGCGGCAATATCCGCCTTCCTGCCGTCGTGATGACCGGCATCGGCGGCGGGTACAACGACGCCGCGCAGCACTCGCAATGCCTTTACTCGATCTTTGCGCATGTGCCCGGCCTCAAGGTCGTCGTGCCGTCCAACGCCTATGACGCCAAGGGCTTGATGACGGAAGCGATCCGCGACGACAACCCGGTCGTCTACCTCTACCACAAGGGCATCATGGGGCTGTCCTGGATGTCCTACTTCGAAGGCAGCACCACCTTCGTGCCGGAGGACGCGTACACCATTCCCTTCGGGAAGGCCAAGGTCGTGCGCGAGGGCAGCGACATCACTATCGTCACCCTCAGCCAGATGGTGCAGAAGTCCATCCTCGCCGCCGAGAAGCTGGCCGCAGAAGGCATCAGCGCCGAGATTATCGACCTGCGGACGCTGGTGCCGCTGGACAAGGAAACCGTGCTCAAGTCGGTCGCCAAGACCGGCCGCCTGCTGGTGGCCGACGAGGATTACCTGAGCTTCGGCCTGAGCGGCGAAATCGCCGCCGTCGTTTCGGAAAACCTCGATTCGATCCGCCTCAAGTCGCCGGTGCGCCGGCTCGCGGTGCCCGATGTGCCGATTCCGTTCAGCCGGCCGCTGGAGCAGTTCGTGATCCCGCAGGTCGACAACATTGTCAGCGCCGTTCGCGCGCAGCTGGACAGCCAAACCATATACGCATAAAGGGGAAATCGTGATTGAAGTCACTCTGATGGATAGCGCCTGGGCCGATGTCGAGGAAGGCACCGAAGCACTGGTGGATGAATGGATGGTCGCGGTCGGCGACCGTGTCGAATCCCGGCAGACCTTGGGCGTGGTCGAGCTGGTGAAGACCAGCCATGAAATCACCGCGCCCTCTGCCGGCATCGTCAAGGAAATCAAGGTCGATAAACAGGAGACCTTCGGCCGCGGGCAATCATTGATCGTGCTGGAGGGATGAATATGGCTGAAGCAGGCTCGAACGCTGCACCGGCGCAGGCAGAGGTGCCCGCGCGCAAGGTGGTCCCCCTGACCGGCCTGCGCGGCGCCATCGCCCGGAACATGACGCAAGGCTGGCAGGCGCCGCGCGTGTCCATGTTCGCGGAAGTGGACATGACCGAATGCGAGCGCCGGCGTGCCGCGCTGCAGGCATCGCTCGGCAGCGCACAGAAGGTGACGGTGACTGTCTATGTGATGCGGGCACTGGCGCTCACGCTGCGCGACCATCCACGCCTGAATGCGCTGCTCAAGGACAATGAGGTGGAACTGGTCGACGACATCAATCTTGCTCTCGCTGTCAGCGTGCCGGACGGATTGCTTGCGCCCGTGATCCGCAACGCCGACGCGAAATCGCTGGAGGAAATTGCCCGGGAATCGGCGGAACTTTCCTCCGCTGCCCGCGGCGGGACGCTCGCCCCGCGTCACCTGCAGCGCGGCACCTTCACGCTGACCAACCTCGGCATGACCGGCATCGACTGGTTCGCCCCCATCATCAATCCGCCGCAGCTCGGCATCCTCGGCGTGAGCCGGACCATCGACAAACCCGTGGTGAAGGACGGCAAGATCGTTATCGCGCCGATGATGGGGATGACGCTGGTCTTCGATCACCGCGCCATCGACGGATATCCCGCTGCGGTTTTCCTGAGTGACTTGAAGCAGCGGCTGGCAACCTGCGAGGGGCTCTGATGTCGGAACTGATCGCGATCTCGTCGATTGCCTCGCCATGCGAGGAGCAGGACTGGAACCGGCAGCAGTTGTCGTCCGATGTCACTGCGCCACGCATGCGCTTCTGGACCTACGAGTCGCCGGGCGTCGTGCTCGGCTGCTCGCAGCGCGGCCTGGTCAGCGCGATCGATGCCGCGCAACGCGCCGGCGTCCCGATTGCCGGGAGGCAGGCGGGCGGAGGCGCGGTGCTCACCGGGCCATGGATGCTCAGCGTGTCCGTGGTGCTGCCTGTCACGCATCCGCTGGCGCTGGGCGGCGCACTCGTCGGCTATCGCCGCATCGGCGAAGGCTTCGCGAAAGTGTTGCGCGGCATCGGCATCGATGCGCATGCGCTGACTTCGGGTGAGGCCAGGGTGGCGCAGCAGGAGAGCGAGGGAGCGGACCTGCAGTGGGCCTGCTATGGCGGGTTGTCGCCCTGGGAAGTGGTTGTCGGCAGAAGGAAAATCGTTGGACTGGCGCAAGTGAGGCGGCGTACCGGCGTGTTGGTGGCGGCAGGTTTGCTGTACGGCCGTCCTGACTGGGCAATGCTGTGCAAGGCTGTCGGGAAGCCAATTGGAGATGCAGCCGGGTTGGCGCAGCGGACAAGTTCGTGTGAAGAGGAACTGGGCTGGACGCCGCCACTTGCTGACATTGCAATTGCACTGCGGCGCCAGCTACAGGAGGCGCTATACGCTTCCCCGCCGGCAGATGGGCGTGCCTTCGTTTCGTCGAGGGACTATGCAAGCAGCGGGAAATGGGATGAGTTGCTTGCCCGCGGAGCAGATCTCGCGGTTCGATAACTGTACGCGCGATTTGATTACGCCGGAATCGTGCATGGCGGTCATGGAGGTGAAGAACATACGTATAACGCATTGAAAAGCCGCGGGAGACTGCAGGTATACGTCTTGCCTCCTGTCTTGCGCCGCGCCATGTCCATTGATCGGGACAGGATTCAACAATTACCTACTTTCAGGAGACAACCATGAGACTAAAAGCACTTCTTGCGGCAACCGCCCTCGCTTCCCTTCTTCCAATGACAGGCCATGCGGGCATGCCCGGTATGCGCGGCGCGCAACATCTCGGCATCACGGTGCCCAACATGGACGAGGCGGTCAGCTTCTTTGTAAAGGTAATCGGCTGTGAAGAGTCGATCAAGCTGGGCGCGTTCAAGTTCGACGACGACTGGATGAACGTCCACCTGAACGTCGACGCGCGCGCCGAGATCAAGCGTTTCCAGATGGTTCGCTGCGGCCACGGCACGAACCTCGAGATCTTCGAGTACGGCGCGCCGAAGCAATCCAAGACGCCGCCAAAGAACAGTGATGTCGGCGGCCACCATCTTGCGTTTTATGTGGACGATATGGACAAGGCGGTCGCCTATCTCAAGGAAAATGGCGTGAAGGTGCTGGGCAAGCCAAGTACCTTCACGGAAGGACCGGCCGCAGGGCTGACGTGGGTGTACTTCCTCGCGCCTTGGGGAATGCAGCTGGAGATCGTGAGCACGCCAAAGGGAATGGCTTACGAAAAGACAGCAAAACGCGCGCTCTGGGATCCGCGCACGCCGCAGAAGTAAGGCAATAGCAAGGCGGCATCCGAGAGGGGCAAGGTCGGAAAGATCATGCAATACGTGAAGCCACACGCAAGCGCGTTTCTGTTCTTGTCCCTGTTCGCATTGTTTCTGCTGGGAAGATCGTCATCCGCCCAGGCGCATGCCGACAGCAAAATCAACATCCGGGCGATCCACCTCGAGTACCATCATCTGGGCATGACGGCTTACTACCGGCTGTCCTTTCCGCTTGTTGCTGCCGCAGGCCGGGAGGTCAGCACGGAAGAATCTGCTTTCAAGCAGAGCTACCCATACGTGATTTCCAGACTGGAGAGCGGCCACACTTTCCATTACGCGGACCCGGACGGTCTGGCGCATGGCCTTGGACTTGCCGGTGCTTTGGTGGCTTCCGGCCATCGCGTGACGGTGGCCGGAAGCGAAATTTCACCTGAAGTCGTCTCTGCGGCCGCGCATGCGCGTGGAAACGTGCCCCCATTCTCCACACTGGAGCAGGCGCGCCAGGCGGTCTTGCAATCCGCCTCACCGGATGCATTTCGTGATGTCGACATCGAAAACGTGCTGATCGATGTCGCGATCTTGTATCGTGCAGTTCGTAATACTGACCAAATCGAGATATCGAGTACGCTCGATCCGGCCCCGCTCAGCGAGGCTCCCGTGAAGAACGTTGTGGTATCGCACGCTGAGGGCCGAGCGACAACGTATTCCCGGATCGGCTTGCTGGACAGTCCGATGACCATCAATCCTTCCATTTGGACGACAGCCAGGCAATTCATTGCAGCAGGCATCACGCATATCGTTCAGGGCGTCGATCATCTGATCTTCGTAGCCTGTCTCGCATTGGGAGCGCCAACCTTGCGTGCAGCAGCACTGAGGATTACGGCCTTCAGCGCAGGTCACGCAATTTCAATGGTTGCCGCTTACTTCGGACTTGTACCGGATGTGGAATGGTTTTCCGGGGCGATAGAACTGGCCATTGCACTATCGGTACTCGGCTCGGCCATCGTCCTGCTTGTCAATCGCATGACGTCTTTCCATGCGTCATCGTTCGCCCTCGCGTTCGGGATTGTTCACGGCCTGGGCTTTGCATTCGGAATTCGTGAACTGATGGCTGATATGGGGGCGAATGTCATTATTTCATTCCTCTCATTCAGCCTTGGCGGCGAAGCGGTTCAAGTCGTGTTCGGAGCTGGCATCTGGGCCTTGTCACGGCGCTTCTCCCTTGCCTGCGGTCGCAGGCAGGCAAGTGCACATGTGGCTGTCGCAATCGGCCTGGTTCTGGTCGCAGGGTTCTGGGTTGTCGAACGATCGGTACTGCTATGGGAGATGATGCGACCTGGTTTCTGACGTTTCCGTGCTTTCTGCCGCGGATTGCGTAGATTGGACAGCGGAAACAGAATGCACCCGGGATGATGCCGCCACGTGGCTTTCCTTCACTCTGTTCCTCGTCCGTATCACTCCTGGTCGCATCCCCCTGCTTGCTGCCATCCTTCCTTCCACCGGTCCACGATAACTGCAAACAAAAAAAGCGGCGTCCCAAAGACGCCGCCAAAACGCGATGACCGCGCGGAGACAAACTCTTCTCAGATCTCCTGCCTTCCCATCGCCCCCGCGATGTACTCCGCCTGCCGGATCGCCAGCGCTACGATCGTCAGCGTCGGATTGCACGCCCCGCTCGACGTGAACTGACTGCCGTCGGACACGAACAGGTTCTTCACATCGTGCGCCTGGCCCCACTTGTTCACCACGCCGTCACGCGCCTTTTCGCTCATGCGGTTGGTGCCCATGTTGTGGCTGGCCGGATAGGGCGGCATGTCGATCACGCGCTTTGCACCCACCGCTTCCGACAGCCTGCGCCATTGCTTCAGGCCATGCGCCGCGAGCGCCTGGTCGTTGGCGCTGTAGGTCTTGGTGACGATCGGCACCGGCAGTCCGTACTGGTCCTTCTCCGTCGGATGCAGCGTGATGCGGTTGTCCTCGCGCGCCTGGTCTTCGCCGCATACCCACACGCAGGTCATGCGGTCGTAGGCGTCGATGGCGGAGGTCAGTTCGCGGCCCCAGCCGCCCGGCTTGAGGAAGGCGGCGAGGAAGGGCAGGCCGAGCGCCAGGCCTTCCAGGTAGTAGCCGCCGGAGAAGCCGCGCGACGGGTCGTGACGGGCTTCGTCGGCGACCACGGCGGCCAGTGCCGTGCCGCGATGCATGTAGACCGGCTTGTCGTAGATCGACACGGCGGCAGCGGTGGAGTGGTTCATGTAGTTGCGGCCGACCTGGCCGGAGGAATTGGCGAGGCCCTGCCGGAACATGTTCGACGCCGAGTTGAGCAGCAAGCGCGGCGATTCGATGGAGTTGCCGGCGACGCAGACGATACGAGCCTTCTGGAAGTGGCGCTTGCCGTCCTTGTCGGCGTACAGCACGCCGGTGACCTTGCCTTTCGCATCGTGCTCGATCTTGAGCGCCATCGATTCCGGACGCACTTCGACCCGGCCGGTGGCAACTGCGCGCGGGACGTCGGTGTAGAGCGTGGACCACTTCGCGCCGATCTTGCAGCCTTGCATGCAGAAGCCGATCTGCTGGCAGCCCGGACGCTGGTCATAGGGCTGCGAGTTGATCGCCATCGGGCGCACGATTTGCTTGTAGCCGACCTTTCGCGCGCCGGCAGCGATCACCTTGTAGTGGTTGTTTTCCGGCAGCAGCGGCAGGCCGCTGGCCTTGGAGCCGGCCACGCCAAGCTTCTTCTCTGCCAGGTCATAGTACGGCGCCATCTCTTCGTAGCTCACCGGCCAGTCGAGCAGGTTGGCACCGGGCATGTCGCCGTAGGTAGTGCGCGTCTTGAACTCGTGCGGCTGGAAGCGCAGCGCCAGGCCGGCCCAGTGCACCGACGAGCCGCCCACGCCCTTGACGATCCACGCCGGCAGGTTGGGATAGGTCTTGGTGTGGTGCCAGCCGCCGGCCGAAATGCGCTTGTCCAGCCAGGAAATCTTCGAGAACATGCCCCATTCATCGTTCTCGATATCGGCCTGCGTGTAGTGTTTGCCGGCTTCCAGGCTCACCACCTTGATGCCGCGCTGTGCAAGTTCGTTGGCAAGCGTGCCGCCGCCCGCCCCGGTGCCGACGATGACGACGACGTCCTCGTCATTCAAACTGTATTTGGCTGTCATTCTTCAGTCTCCTTGAAACCCGTTGGATTGGATGCGCCTTACATCCAGTCGATATCGTTGAACCCGCGGTTGATGTATCCGCCTTTTTCCCAGGACGATCCCTCGTAGCCGAAGAAGGGATAGACAGCATTGTTGTCGTACAGGCCGGTGACCAGGTCGCCCTTGACCTTCTGGAAGAAGGGCGTGCTTTCGATGGCGACCAGCACTTCCACGCGCTTGCTCTCTTCGGTGATGCGCGCGTATGCCTGCTTGTGCAGTTTTTTTGCCGTTGCATTCAGCAACTTGAGACCGTCGACGAGCAGCTTCTTTGTCTTCGGGTCTTTCGCCGCTGCGGCGTCGTACGGCTCGACCGCATGCAGGTAGTACTTGTCCGCCAGCTGGTCGTGAGGAAAGATGTCACGCGCGAGCCGCAGCAGATCTTTACCCGCGTCTGGGCCCAGCGTCTTGAACGCTTGCGCATAGACTTCGCTCGAGGCCGTCATCAATGTCGTCGCCGGGATGACGGTGACGCTGATCGATGCGAGGCCGGTACCTTTCAGGAAGCCGCGGCGGGTGACACGTGCGGTCTTTTCAACCAGCCGCATGCCCGATCCCTTGCCTGGCTCCTGGCCATGTTCGTCTTTCGTGCTCATGGAGTCTCCTTGATGGTTGTGAATTGCCGGTCGCTGACTGGCGAGAACGGCGCATGTGCTTTCCGGTGGAAGCGCTTACCGTTTCGCAACAACTGTGCCACGCGCGCATGGCACGCGAAGAAGGAGAAATGACGTGGAAAACAGGGTGTAAGAGGAGAGTGCGCCGCGTCCGTCGATACAGATGTCGCTGCCGCCGCCGACAACTGTCGCATGCGGGGATGCGACAGTTGCGACCGACGGACGTCAGTGCTTGCGCTGCGGAGGCAGATCCGTGCAGACGCCGAGATAGGCTTCCGCGCCCAATCCGACGGATTCGCACAGGGTCGGATGCGGGTGGATGGTCTGTCCGATGTCGGCGGGATTGCATCCCCTCTCGATGGCGAGACAGATCTCCCCGATCAGGTCGCCGGCATGCTGCCCGACGATCCCGCCGCCGATGATGCGCTGCGTCTCGCGGTCGAACAGCAGCTTCGTGAAGCCTTCGTCACGACCGTTGGCAATCGCACGGCCCGATGCCGCCCACGGGAACACCGCCTTGCCATAGGCGATCCCTTCGGCCGCGCATTGCGTTTCCGTCTTGCCGGTCCATGCCACTTCCGGATCGGTATAGGCGACCGAGGGAATCTGTTCCGGCCGGAACACCGTGTCGGCGCCGTGTGCCGCTTCCGCGGCAACGTGTGCCTCGTGCACCGCCTTGTGCGCGAGCATCGGCTGTCCGACGATGTCACCCACGGCGAAGATATGCGGTGCGCTTGTCCGCATCTGATGGTCGACCCGGATGAAGCCTTTATCATCGACGGCGACCCCGGCTGTCTCCGCACCGATCTTCCTGCCGTTGGGAACCCGCCCGACCGCGACGAGAACGAGGTCGTACAGCTGTGCTTCGTTCGGCGCGTTGTCACCTTCAAACATGACGCGGATGCCCTCCGGCGTCGCGTCGGCCTGTATGCATTTTGTCTTGAGCATGATGCGTGCAAAGCGCGATGCATTGAACTTCTGCCACACGCGCACGAGGTCAGGATCGGCGCCGGGCATCAGCGCACCGGCCATTTCGACGATGTCGACCTGGGATCCAAGCGCGGCATACACCGTTGCCATCTCCAGGCCGATGATGCCGCCGCCAATCACCAGCATGCGCTTGCACTGCACAGGGAGCTTCAGCGCACCGGTCGAATCGATCACGCGTGGATCCTCCGGCATGAAGGGCAGGCGCACCGGCTCGCTGCCTGCGGCGATGACGGCCTTGTCAAAGCGGATGCGCTTCTCCTGTCCATCCGGCAGCGTGACGGCGACATGATGGGTGTCGATGAAGCGGCCCGTTCCCTGGGTGACATCGACCTTGCGCGCCTTGCCCATGCCCCCGAGGCCGTTGGTCAGCTTGCGCACGACGCCATCCTTGTACTGCCGCAGCTTGTCGATGTCGATGTGTGGTTTGCCGAAGGTGATGCCGTGCGGCGCGAGCGCTTCCGCTTCGCGCAGTACGCTCATTGTGTGAAGCAACGCCTTCGAGGGAATGCATCCGACATTGAGGCAGACGCCACCCAATGTCGGATAACGTTCGACAAGGATGGTTTTCATCCCGAGATCGGCACTGCGGAATGCGGCGGAGTAGCCGCCCGGTCCCGCGCCGAGGACAAGCATGTCGCAGCGAAGGTCTTCGACGTGAGGTGATGTGGTGATTGACTGCATATGAGAAAGCGGATGGCCGCCTGGTTGTTGAAAGGAGCGGAGCGGTTTGCAACATGCATGCCAATGCGGAACCGCTCGTGCTTGCTGTCGCTGCAATGCACAAAGCCTCCTGGATGCGACACCTGTCGCATTTTCGTAAACGCAGGAATACGAATGTGCTTCCACTGCAAGGCATCGCGGCGCTTTTGCGCGGATCAATCAGAAAACTATGGAAATTTGCTGCGAATAAGCGGAATATTCGCGTTATAAACGTCCACCACGGATGGCGGAAGCAACTCGGCGAAATCGAGGAGACAGATCATGAACAAGACTGCGCAAATGCAGCATATCGACCGCGTCCTGTCGGTCGTGGAAGAGATCGATGCGGGCGTCGGCGATACGGGAAACGACCTGATCCGACGGTCGTGGCGGCGGTGCGTCAATGATTACGGACTCGATCCGGCCAAGGCGCCGGCAGCCCGCATCGTGCCGTCGCAGCAACTGCGCGAGCACCGTGAGCAGATCGAGGAATTCCTGCGCGTGGCGCGCGCGGGCATGGAGCAGATGTACAAGCGCATTGCCGGCTCGGACTATGTGCTGCTGCTGAGCGATGCCGAGGGCGTCACGGTCGATTACATCGGCCATGACACGGCAGCGCGCGAACTCGAATCCGCGGGTCTGTACCTCGGTGCCGACTGGAGCGAAACCTACGCCGGCACCTGTGCGGTCGGCACTTGCCTGATCGAGCAGCAACCGATTACCTGCCACCAAGACGAGCACTTCGGTGCGTCGCATATCGGGCTCACCTGCACATCGGCTCCGCTGTTCGACCCGGAAGGAAAATTCCTCGCCGTGCTCGACATGTCGGCGTTGCGCTCGCCACGCGAGAAGGACAGCCAGCTCCTCGCGGTCCATTTGACCTCTATGTATGCGCAGATGATCGAGGACGCGAACTTCCTGCGGCATTTCCGCAATGACTGGATCCTGCGGCTCGGAGCGACCTGGGAACTGGTCGATGTCAGCGGCGACGCAATGCTTGCCTTCAATGAAGACGGCCTGATCGTCGGCGCCAATACCGGTGCACGCAAACTGTTCGGCAATATGCGCGGCGCCGTGGAGAATAACTTGCCCGTGGGAAGAAAACTCGAAGACCTGTTCGGCAAGTCGGTGAGCGACATCTGGCGTGTGGCCCGGTCCAGCTACGGCGGCGAGCGGTCGCTGATCACCAGCGAGCTGAGCCGTTCCTTCTATATTTCCGTGATGCACCCGCAACGCTGCAGCATGTCGCGGCCTGCACTGGCGTCGACGGTCGCAGGGGATTATCCTGCGCTCGACCGGCTTGCCGGAGAGGATCCGCAGATGCAGCGCCTGCTGGACCAGGCCAAGCGCCTCGTCAACCGCAAGCTCAACATCCTGATCCATGGCGAGACAGGCACGGGCAAGGAAGTCCTTGCCAAGGCCTTGCACGCGTCGAGCGGCCGCGCGAAGGAACCCTTCATTGCGGTCAATTGCGCGGCCATTCCCGAATCGCTGATCGAAAGCGAACTGTTCGGCTATACCGCCGGCACCTTTACCGGCGCGCGCAACAAGGGAATGAAAGGCCTGATCCTGCAGTCGGACGGCGGCACGCTGTTCCTTGACGAGATCGGCGACATGCCCTTGCACCTGCAGACGCGGCTCCTGCGTGTCCTCTCCGAGCGCGAGGTGCTGCCTCTCGGCGCGGAGAAGGCAATTCCGCTGGATCTTACTGTCATTGCCGCGTCCCACCGCGACCTGCGCAATCTCATCAGCGAAGGCAGGTTCCGTGAGGATCTGTATTACCGCCTGTGCGGCGCGACGCTGCATTTGCCTTCGCTCCGGGATCGCGCGGACAAGCGCTACCTGATCGACAAGATCCTTCAGGAAGAGGCGGCGGCGCTCAGTACTGACGGCAGCCTTTCCGAACATGCGATGCGACTTTTGCTGCGCTTCACATGGCCCGGCAATGTGCGCCAGCTCCGCAATGTATTGCGGTACGCGCTGGCGCTTGCCGACGGCGAGGAGATCATGCCGGACCACCTGCCCAGGGAATTGACGGAAAGCGATTCCGGGGCGGCGACGCTGCTGCCTCCCGCGCCTGCCCGTGCAGCGGCCTTCCAGGGCAGTGCCGAGATGGTTGAATCGGACAGTGCGCGGTTGCTGAAGGCACTGCGCAACAACAAATGGAATGTGACCGCCGTTTCCGCCGAATTGAACATCTGCCGTGCGACGGTTTACCGGCAGATGAAAAAGTTCGGTATCGTCCCGCCCAACCAGCAGGCATGATTCCAGAACGGACGGGCGGCGGCTCGATCGCCGGTATGGATGCGTTGGCTACGCTGCCAGCTCTGGCGTCGCAGCAAGCTGCTTGAGGCGTTCATGCAGCTTCGCCGGCATGTCTTTTGAATCCTTGGTCACCGTGTATCGTGTCAGCTCGGTGCAGCCGTCGAACTTCCCGCGCAGGAACTCCGGGTCGCCCGCAACCGCGTGTGCACGATTGAATGCGGCATCTTCGATGGTGGCAGCAGTGCGCAGATCGCAGCAGCCGTCGAGCAGGTCGCGGAACAGCAGCGTGCAGGCGCTGCCGGTCACCAGGCGTCGTTCGCCGGCCGGCACGTCCCACTGCTGGCATAGCGCATCGAACATGCCATTCAGGTAACCAAGGCAGTAGGCATCCTCGCTCAGGGCCCTTGCCAGACGAAGCAGGCTGCCCTGCCTGCCGCGGCTCGGAGCGGTGCCCTGCGTCTGCAGCAGGACCAGGTATTCGACTATCTCGGCCATCGGGCGGGGGTAGACGACGGGGCTCGTCGGCATGCTGGCATCGGCAGCGCCGAACAGGGTTTTCAAGAACTTCAACACGGTGCGGACAATAGGGATGGGCAATCCCCGTATGATTGTTCCATGCAGAAATAGTTCTGCGAGAAAATTCACTCTCGCCTTGTCGTCATGTCGCCGGCTGTGATGTCCGCATCGACTACCGCTGCCCGCCACCGAAACCTCCATCCCCTGAACCCGTGGTGACCGGACAGCACGAACACTCGATGCAATTCAAGACACGAACTTGACCGTTTCAGTTGATAGTTCAGTCACGCTGCCGCGCGGTATCGTTATTGCTCCTGCAAGCCTGCAGCGCAGGGAGGATTTTTCCGTGGAAAACGCAAATCATCGGGTGCATAATCTTCGCCTCGTATCGCATTTCCCGGCATCACTCCCTTCATGCAGAACACGCAACACACTCATACTCCGCTACAAAAACTCGCAACGGTCTCCGGATTGATCCTCGGCGGCCTCGGCTTCCTGCTTTCTTTCGTGCTCGCGATGCTGATGCTTGTACAGAAAGGCAATCCGGGTTTCCTCATGATCTGGGGGCTGACTGTTGCCATCACTTGGACCTGCATGCGTGCACACGCGCGCATGCGCCGCTCCTTCGAGCGCATGTATGCGCCGGAAGCGGTGCGCGTCTTCCTCCCGGCGCGCAAGGGTTGGCGGCATGATGTGGAAGACGTCGCTTTCCGCGACATTCCCGATGCGTCGATGTCGTTCTAAAAAGAAAAGGCCCGCGCACCTTGAGGGGACACGGGCCTGAAATAAGCTCTGGAGATTACGTCTCCATTACACCTCACCGGTCGCAACACGGCTGTGACAACTGTCACAAAATGTGACCGAGAATTTGACTGGGGCGGAGCATCCTTGTCATTGGCGTGTCAGACAGACATGCCTTTTTCTCCATTGCACGAAGCGGCAGCAGCGTGCCTGTCCTCATGCATGTTCTTCCGCCAACCCGACCCGGGATGAAACGCTATTCAGGCAATCTTTGTTGACGTTTCCCAATATTGGTTCTGCGCCTCGAACGCAGTTGCAGGATTGCCTATACAATCAGCCGGATACTCCCATGCCTGCCGCCGTCGGCGCTCCCTCTTCCGGCAACTGAAAACAATGCAGACAGATCGACCCAGTTCCTCCCTCAGCAAGGACGAAGCCGAGCAACTGCGGCGGTTTGTCTCCGGGATCACCGACTACGCGATTTACATGTTGTCGCCGGCTGGCATCGTCAGCAGCTGGAATGCCGGCGCGCAGCGCTTCAAGGGCTATACGCGCGACGAGATCATCGGAGAACATTTTTCCCGCTTCTACAGCGACGAGGACAGGCGGCTCGGCATCCCGGAGCGGAACCTGCGTACGGCGATGGAAACCGGACGGTTCGAGGACGAAGGCTGGCGCGTACGCAAGGATGGCTCGCGGTTCTGGGCGAGCGTCGTGATCGATGCCATTCGCTCCACGGAAGGGGATTTGATCGGCTTCGCCAAGATCACCCGCGATATCACCGAGCGCAAGCAGGTGGCCGAAGCCTTGCACGCGAGCGAGGAGCGCTTCCGGTTGCTGGTTCAGGGCGTGACCGACTATGCCATCTACATGCTTGCCAAGGACGGAACGATCACGAACTGGAATGCCGGCGCCCGGCGGATCAAGGGCTACCAGCAGGAAGAAGTGATCGGAACCCATTTTTCCCGCTTCTATACCGACGTGGACCGGGAGGCGGGACTGCCCGCGCGTGCGCTGGCCACCGCCATCGACGAGGGACGTTTCGAAGGCGAAGGGTGGCGCGTCAGGAAGGATGGCAGCCGGCTCTGGGCACATGTGGTCATCGATCCAATCCGCAACGAATCCGGCGAGCTGATCGGTTTCGCCAAGGTGACGCGCGACATCACCGAGCGCCGCGAGGCGGCCGAGGCGCTGGAGCGCGCCCGGGAAGCGTTGTTCCAGTCGCAGAAGCTGGAAGCCATCGGCAAGCTGACGGGCGGTGTTGCCCATGATTTCAACAACCTGCTCAACGTCATTGTCAGCGGGCTCGACATCCTCGGACTTGAAATCAAGAATCCGCGTGCACAGAGAGTACTGGAAGGCATGCAACGTGCGGCAGACCGCGGAACCAAGCTCACCCGGCAACTGCTCGCCTTTGCCCGAAAGCAGCCGCTGAAGCTTGAGCCGCACAACGTCAACAGCGTGATCGGTTCGTTCGAAGCCGTCCTGCGCCGCGCCGTATCCGGCCATGTACAGTTCGAAATACGGCCGCACCCGGACTTGCCGCATGCAATGATCGACGCCACCCAGTTCGAAGCGGCCTTGCTCAACCTCGTGGTCAACGCAGGCGATGCGACGCCGGACGGCGGCAGCATCACGCTGTACACGCAGCCCGTCGACCTGAAGCGCGCGGAGGTGAACAATCTTCCACCCGGCCGATACGTCAAGGTCACTGTGAAAGACACCGGCAGCGGCATGCCGCCTGAAGTGCTGGAACATGCGATCGAGCCGTTCTTTACCACCAAGGAAGTCGGCAAGGGTACCGGGATGGGCCTGAGCCAGGTCTACGGTTTCGTCCAGCAGGCCGGCGGCGACATGGTCATCGAGAGCACCGTCGGGCAGGGAACGTCAGTGGCGCTCTACCTGCCTGTTGCGCACGGCGATGCCGACAAGGACGCGTCATCCGGCGGACAGGAACGCGAGGAGAAGGCGCTGGTGGTCGACGACCAGCCCGAGGTACTGGAAGTGGCCGTGGAAATGTTCCGCCAGCTCGGCTACGACGTGCTCTCGGCCGGCAACGGGAAGGATGCGCTCGACATCATCCGGCGCACGCCGGACATCGATGTCGTCTTCACCGATGTCGTAATGCCGGCCATGAATGGTGTCGAGTTCGGGCGCCAGGTGCGTGCATTGGCGCCGCAGGTGAAGGTCATCCTCGCCTCGGGCTACGCATCCAATTCGCTGGAAATCCTGGAGTCGGGCGTTGACGACTTCGAGTTCGTCAGCAAACCGTACCGGATGGCGGAGATCATCAAGAAACTGCGCGTGGCGAGGTAGAGGATGCTGCCCGCCGGGCTGCCCATTCGTCACGAAGGCGTTACAGCGGATACATTCGTCTTCATCGGCAAGATGGCGGTTCGCCGCTAATCTTTGTGGTGGCGGCGCCCGAGGCGCTGCGCCGGTACAACGCCAGACGTCAAAGGAAACCTCGTGAGATTCCGTATCCTCGCACTGTTCTTTTCTGCTTTAGCATTGAGTCCTCCAGGCCACGCGCAAGAAAATCTGCGCGAACGTCCCGACTGGGATAAACACTTCCGTGAATTCGACGCCAAAGGCACTATCGTCGTGGCAGACGAGCGTGCAAACGTCCGGTCCACATCGGTCCATGATGAAAGCCGCGCCCGGAGACGCTACTCTCCCGCATCCACATTCAAGATCCCGCACACGCTTTTTGCGCTGGACGCGGGCGTCGTCCGCGATGAGTTCCAGGTATTCCGATGGGATGGCGTTGCACGAAGCTTCACCGCGCACAACCAGGACCAGGACCTGCGGTCGGCAATGCGCAACTCCGCCGTCTGGGTGTATCAGTCATTCGCCAGGGAGATCGGCGAAGACAGGGCGAGGCACTATCTCGGGAAACTGAACTATGGGAATGCAGACCCGGACACGGAGCAAGGCGACTACTGGATCGACGGCAAGCTTGCCATCTCGGCGCACGAGCAGATTGCCTTCCTGAAGGGGCTTTACAGGAACGAGCTGCCGTTTCGCGTCGAACATCAGCGCCTGGTCAAGGACATCATGATCGTCGAGGCGGGACGCGACTGGATACTGCGCGCCAAGACAGGCTGGGAAGGCCGGATGGGATGGTGGGTAGGATGGGTCGAGTGGCCGTCCGGACCGGTGTTCTTTGCGTTGAATATCGACACGCCCAACAGGATGGCCGATCTGCCGAAGAGGGAGGCGATTGCGCGGGCGGTTCTTCGTTCGATCGGGGCGTTACCGTCCAGGTAGGGAACGTTCTGCGGATAAAAAAAGGATGCGAGTGCGCCTCGCATCCTTTGCCATGCTTGTTGCAGAAGAATTCCCTGCAATACCTACTTCACATTCGCCATATCCGGCAGCTGGTGCGCAATCCCCTTGTGGCAGTCGATACAGGTCTTCTGTCCGCTGGCCAGCTGCGTGGAGTGTGCATCCGCCGCACGCTTGCTCTGACGGGTAAAGTCCATCGACTCGAACTGGTGGCAGTTGCGGCATTCCAGCGAGTTGTTCGCCTTCAGCCTTTCCCACTCGTTCGTTGCCAGCTGCAGCCGGTGCGCCTCGAACTTCTCGCGCGTGTCGATGGTGCCGAAGAGCTTGCCCCACACTTCCTTCGACGCCTTGATCTTGCGCGTGATCTTGTCGGACCACTTGTGCGGCACGTGGCAGTCCGGGCAGGTCGCGCGCACGCCGCTGCGATTGGCGTAGTGGATCGTGGTACGCAGTTCCTGGAACACGTTGTCGCGCATCTCGTGACAGCCTGTGCAGAAGGCTTCCGTATTGGTCACCTCCAGTGCCGTGTTGAAGCCGCCCCAGAACACGATGCCGGCGATGAATGCGCCGATGACGAGAAAACCCAGGCTCAAGTGCGTGGCGGGCCGCCGCAGGATGTCCCAGTACCTCTTGACGACTTGTCTCATGGTCGGCCTCTCACTTCTTCTTCGCTGCTGACTTGGCAGGCTTGCTGAGGATCGTGTCGACGTCGACGAACTCGTTTTCCACCAGCGGCTTCAGGTCGGCCTGCGGCACGTGGCACTGCAGGCAGAAGTAGCGGCGCGGCGACAGCTCGGCGAGGAAGTTGCCCTGGCGGTCCATGAAGTGCGTGACACTGATCATGGGCGCCTGGCTTTCCTGGGTGCGCGTGCGTGCGTGACACATCATGCACTTGTTGGCGTTCTTGTCGAGCTGGTAGCCGTCGATCTTGTGCGGCACGACCGGGGGCTGCATCGCGTAGTTGCGCGTGCGCTTGATGTCGCTGTTGTCCGTATTGGCGATCGGTGGCGGCTGCGTCGTCTGGTCGAGCGGCGTTGCGCCGCGCATACTGTCCTGGAAGTCGGCCGCACTCGCGGCCGGAGCGGCGAGCGGTGCCAGCAGGAGCAGCGTCATGAGGAGTTTTTTGATGTTCATGTCAGGCTCCTATACTTTGACTTTGGTGATCTTGACTGCGCATTTCTTGAAGTCGGTCTGGAATGAGATCGGGTCGGTCGCGTCCAGCGTCACCTTGTTGATCAGCTGGCTGGCGTCGAAGAACGGCACCATCACCAGCCCGCGCGGAGGCTTGTTGCGGCCGCGGGTCTCCACGCGTGTGCGCATCGTGCCGCGTCGCGAGGAAACTTCGATCATGTCGCCGCGACGCACGTTGAGCTGCTTCGCATCGTCCGGGTGCATGTAGCACACCGCATTGGGCACCGCGCGGTACAACTCGGGCACGCGGCGCGTCATGGTGCCGGTGTGCCAGTGCTCCAGCACGCGGCCGGTGGTCAGCCAGAACGGGTATTCCTTGTCGGGCGACTCGGCAGGCGGCTCGTAGGGCAGGGCGAAGATGACCGCCTTGCCATCCGGATGACCGTAGAACTTGAAGCCTTCGCCAGCCTTTACGTACGGGTCGGCGCCTTCACGATAGCGCCACTGCGTTTCCTTGCCGTCGACGACCGGCCAGCGCAGGCCGCGCTCCTTGTGATAGGTGTCGAATGGCGCCAGGTCATGTCCGTGGTCGCGGCCGAACGACGCGTATTCTTCGAACAGGCCCTTCTGGATGTAGAAGCCGAAGGCCTTGGCTTCCGCGTTCGCATAGCCCTGTTCGATCTGCGAGGCCGGGAACTTGTCGACCACGCCGTTCTTGAACAGCAGGTCGTACATGGTCTTGCCGCGCCATTGCGGCGCCTTGTCCAGCAATTCCTTCGGCCACACTTCTTCCATCTTGAAGCGCTTGGAGAACTCGACGAGCTGCCACAGGTCGGAGCGTGCTTCGCCCGGCGCATCCACCAACTGGTGCCAGAACTGCGTGCGGCGCTCGGCATTGCCGTACGCGCCTTCCTTTTCCACCCACATCGCGGTCGGCAGGATCAGGTCGGCGGCCATGGTGCTTGCAGTGGGGTACGGGTCCGACACGACGATGAAGTTGCTGGGGTTCCGGTAGCCCGGCAGGATTTCCTGCATCACGTTGGGGCCGGCCTGCATGTTGTTGTTGGCCATCAGCCAGTAGGCATTGAGCTTGCCGTCCTTGAGCATGCGGCTCTGTACCACGGCATGGAAGCCCGGTTTGTCGGGAATGGTGCCCGGCGGCAGCTGCCAGATTTTCTCGGCCATCTCGCGATGCTTCGGATTGGTGACCACCATATCGGCGGGCAGGCGGTGCGAGAAGGTGCCGACCTCGCGTGCGGTGCCGCAGGCGGAGGGCTGGCCGGTGAGCGAGAACGGACTGTTGCCCGGCGTGGAGATCTTCCCTGTCAGAAGGTGGATGTTGTACAGCAGGTTGCTGCACCACACACCGCGCGTATGCTGGTTGAAGCCCATGGTGAAGAAGGACGTGACCTTCACCTTCGGATCGGCATACATTTCAGCGAGGCGCTGCAGTTTGTCCTTCGGCACGCCGGACAGTTTCGATGCGTACTCGACGTCGTAGGTGCTGACGAACTTGGCGAACTCGTCGAAGGTGATCGGCTTGCTGCCGCCCGCATCGGGGCCGGCATTCTTGGCGGCCTTCTGCAGCGGATGTTCCGGACGCAGGCCATAGCCGATGTCGGCATTGCCCTGCGCGAAGCGGGTGTGCTTGTTGACGAAGTCCTTGTTGACCTTGTTGTTCTTGATGATGTAATTGGCGATGTAGTTCAGGATCGCCAGGTCGGTCTGCGGCCCGAAGATGATCGGCAGGTCGGCCAGTTCATAGCTGCGATGCTCGTAGGTCGACATCACGCAGACCTTCACATGCGACGACGACAGCTTGCGGTCGGTGATGCGTGTCCACAGGATCGGGTGCATCTCGGCCATGTTGGAACCCCACAGCACGAAGGCGTCTGCAGCCTCGATGTCATCGTAGCAGCCCATCGGCTCGTCCATGCCGAAGGTGCGCATGAAACCGGCCACTGCGGAAGCCATGCAGTGCCGCGCATTCGGATCGATGTTGTTGGAGCGGAAGCCGGCCTTGAACAGTTTGGCGGCGGCATAGCCTTCCCAGATGGTCCACTGGCCCGAGCCGAACATGCCGATGCCGGCCGGACCCTTGTCGCGCAGGGTCTGCTTGAACTTCTGTGCCATCGTGTCGAAGGCCACATCCCAGGAGACGGGCGTGAACTCGCCGTTTTTGTCGTACTTGCCGTTCTTCATGCGCAGCAGCGGCTTGGTGAGGCGGTCCTTGCCGTACATGATCTTGGACAGGAAGTAACCCTTCACGCAGTTCAGGCCGCGGTTGACCTCGGCGTTGATGTCGCCATGGGTGGCGACCACGCGGCCGTCCTTGACGCCGACGTTGACACCGCAGCCGGTTCCGCAGAAGCGGCAAGGCGCCTTGCTCCACTGGAGCTGCGTCTTGGAGGCGTCGGTGATGACGTTGGAGGCGATGGATTCGATCGGGATGCCGACCGACGTGGCTGCCGTGGCGGCAGCGGTTTGCTTGATGAAGTCGCGTCGGGTGAGCTTCATTGTGTTACCTCCTCATTGAGTGCCGCGAGCGGCTCCGCATGTTGATAGACGAGTACGACGTCGAGCACGCCGGGCAGCGCGCGGATCGCGTCCATGATGTCGAGGGTGCGTTTGGTGCTGTCCGTCTCCAGCGTCACCACCAGCTTGCCGGCGGCGTCTTCCGCGTGGATGTCGGCGCCCGGCACGGCCGCGATGCACGACTTGATCGACTCGAGATGGGCATGCTGCGCATACACCACCACGCCCGTGATATGGATTTCCTGTTCCATGTCCGCCTGCCTCAGCCCGTGGGCAATGTGCCGGTCAGCAGCTGGATCATCCAGATGCAGAAACCGTATCCGCCGACCACCGCCACGGCGAGGATCGGCGCGGTGATGACGGTCAGGAAGAGGAAGGCGCGCATTTCCTGCGCTTTGGTTGGCGCCCTGTCGTTGGCGTTGATTTTGTTGGCGTCCATTGCAGCTCCGGTTCATGACAATTGTTGGAACGGCGCTGGCGTGCGTCGGATGGGAGGCCGGGCCGGGACAGCCTTTTGTTTCTCGTGACCGCCATGCCAAGCGCATCGTTACCGCGTACTGCCGTGGCGCCGCCTATGTCAGGGAAGAAGCGGGAAGTGATCCCGAAGGGCCCGGCCGGAGAATGCGCGAGGATGTGCGCGGAGGGAGTCGTGCGTCATGGATGTGCATGACGCTGCCGGTGGCCCGCCGTTGGACCGCTCGCCATGCTGTTGCCGGATACGCCGTGGGATCAGCCCGCGCCATCGACGCTGTACATAGCGAGATCTATCGTATCGGAGCGTACACTCCGGAAACTTTGATTTGAATCAAGTAAACCCTATGGGCACCACGGGTTTTAGAGCGGTTTGCTAGAAGGGATGGGACGGCTGGGCGTAGTGCGTGCTACCAACGACATGGAATCGCCGCCAGTCATGCAACACCTTTGGATTCGTCCGGCCCTGCTCCATGGAAGCAGGCGCATTGTTTTGGCGATAACGCTCAGCCTGCCCAGTTGACGCGCTCGAACTTGCAGAAGAACGCTTCCGGCATCGGGACTACGCGCGTGTTGAGGTAATCGAAGAAGACGAACCCCGACTTCGCCATCGCGACCAGTGCCTGGTCGCGCGGCCGGGTGATGCGGAACGTGATGTCGCCCCCGTACTTGTTGAAGTCCATGACCCCGACCTCGAACAGCAGCTGGTCGCGCGCGTGCGCCTCGGTACGGTAGGTGGTGGCGAGGTCGGTGACGATGATGCCGATCCCGTCGCCTTGCGTTTCCTCGATGCCGAAGTCGAACAGGAAGCGAGCCCGTGCTTCGGAAATCATCGAGATCATCGAGTCGTTGCCGAGGTGGTTTGCGCCGTTGATGTCGGTGACGCGGACGGTCAGGGTGGTGGAGTAGTAATACTGGTCTTCGGGGAAATCGAGCTTGAGGCGGGCCATGGAAATCTCTTCGTTGCATGCCGCGTTGCGCGGTGCATCGATTGTAACCCACCCGCTGCCATGGGGCCGGCGCTCACTTGCTCACCTGCCGACGACGCGTATCCGCCCCGCGTTTCCGTCTACCTCGATCACATCGCCATCCCGTATTTCGTTGAGGATGCCCGGTATGTTCACCACCGCCGGAATTGCAAACTCGCGCGCGACGATCGCGCCGTGCGACAGGTAGCCGCCCGTCTCCATCACCAGTCCGCCCGCCTTCAGGAAGAGCGGGGTCCAGGCGGGATCGGTGGAGGGCGCCACCAGGATTTCACCCTGCCCGAGCCTGCCGCCTTCGCGCGGATCCCGGATCACCCTTGCGATGCCGCGCGCGAACCCGGCGCCGACTGCCACGCCAGTGCGCAAGTCGCCCGTCGCGGTAGCCGTTGTCTGCGCGAGCGGCACCGGCGGCGCACCGACCTGGATCACGTCCGGGCCGTGCGTCTGCTCCCAATGGGCGCGTTGTGCGAGGCGATCCTGGACCCTCTGTGCGATACCGGCCGCGCTTGTTGCACCGCGCACGGCCATCCCGATTTCGGCCAGCGTGAGCTCGAATACATGCTTCGCCTGTACCAGCGCGCGGCGTGCGACGAGGTAGCGGCCGATGTGAAGGAGCATCGGCCTGAACGCGTCCGACATTGCAGCAAAGGTGCTGCGGGCGAGCTCACGGTGATTGCTGTCGCGCGTGGCGGCCTGCAGGATGAACTTGAGCGACAGCCGCGCATGCCAGGGCAAGGCCGCGCGAACGGCACGCCATGCGTCGGCCCGTGCCTGTTCCTGGCGCGCTTGCAATGCATGCAAGTCGGTGCCGATCAATCCGGCGATGCTGTCGAGCAGGTATCCCGGCGCTTCGTGCCAGCGCGGATGACGCCAATAGCTCTCATAGATGGTGCGATGCCCGTACTTGTCGAGGAAGGAAGCGAAGCCGCGGCGGAAAGGATGCGATTCCGGCAGTGACTGCCATTCGTCGTCGCGGCGACCGGTGCGCGTGAGCCATGTCCGTACCTCGGGATCATGTGCGGCGATCTCCGCTAGCGCCATCAGGTCATAGCCCTGCTGCGCGGTCACGCTCGGTTCACCGCCGGCCAGCAGTGCTGCCGCGACCGTGTATGCCTGGCCGGGCATGTATTTCTCCAGCGCTTCCACCAGCATCGACAGGCTGGCGCCGCCCGAGCCCTGCATGAGGCTGAGCTCCGGCTGCACACGCGCGACGCGCGTGCGCTCCAGCAGGAGCTCATGGCAAGCGACGGGATCGTCCGGCAGCGGTCCGTTCTTCCATTGCACTGCCAACGCCCGCGCCTGTGCCGCTGCAGCTTCCGCGCGCCTGCGCAAGGGAAGCGTGTTGCGCGCGAACCGGATGAGGCGCGGCAGGCGCCGCAGTTTGTCGCGCAGCCGGTTCGGCGGCACCGTGATCTCCGGCTGGTGCCCGCCCGCCATCTCGTTGATGATCTTGGGCGCCACGCCGAAGCCGTCCCAGGCCTCCCACATCAGCAGTGACAGGTTGAGGTACAACCGGCCGTGAAAGCAAGCCGCGCGCTGTCCGCCGGGGAGCAGCGGGTAGCGGGCGTGGCGGTAGGCTGCTTCCAGAAGTTGGTTGACGAGACGGCGTGCGCCGCACCAGTCGAGCGCCGACATCGGCAGCGGCATCACGTCGCGCGTGTTTCCGTTCGACCAGATGGTCGGCTGGTTCGCAATGGCCGGGTAGGTGTTGCGTGCCATCGCAGTGACAGGGCGCGCCTGCACCAGCCAGAAGCGTTCACCGTCCCATACCCATTCGATGTCGTAGCAGGGGCGTCCGAAGTCGAGTGCGGATGCAGCGTCGCGCACGAGTTCGCCGAGCATTTCCGCCTGCGCGTCCTCGAGCACCTGGCGCGCGCTTTCATTGTGCGGCGTGTCGATGGTTGAGGTGCCGCCTTTTTCGAGGGTGACCGTCTTGCGTGCCTTGCTGCCGATCCGCTTTTCCAGCAATGACAGGCGGGTATCGAGCAAGTCTTCCTGCAGGCGATATTCGTCGCCATCGGCTTCGCCGCCCACCAGTGCCTCACCCAAGCCCCAGTGGGCGTGCACCACGATCTGATCGTCACGCCCGGTGCGCGGGTCGCAGCTGAAGGCGATGCCGGCAGCGCGCGCAGGAAGCAGGGGCATCACGACGACAGCCATTGCGGCATCCCGATGCGGAATACCCAAGCGCTCGCGGTAAGCCATGGCCTGCGGTGTCCAGAGCGAGGCCCAGACAGCGCGGACGGCATCGGCGAGGGCGTCGGAGCCGACGACGTTGAGGCGGGAGAGATGGATGCCGGCAAAGGATGCCTGCTCGGAATCTTCCATCGCGGCGGACGATCGCACCGCGAGCGGCGTATCGAGCCAACCGCGGCGTGCCAGTTCGTCGTGCAGCAGCGTGGCCAGGCGGGCGGACAGCGGCGAAGAGGCGATGGCGTTGCGGCGCCTTTCCAGGGGCGTGTCGAGTGCATCGGCATCCGACGCAAGTTGCGCACCGATTTCCAACGTCTCGATGGCGGCGCGCGAAAAGGCGGCAGGGATCACGAAGCCGTCCGGCACCGGCAAGCCGTAGCGCGCGAGCAGGCCGAGCTGCCAGCCCTTGCCGCCGGCTTCTTCCCGCTGTGCGGCGGCTGCCTCCCAGTCGAGCAGGGTGAGAACGGATTGCGGCGCGTTCATTGCGATTCTCCCGTGCCGGCGCCGGTCACGAACAGATCCAGCATGGCCATGAGCTCGTCAACCAGCTTCACATCAGGCTCATTCAGCCAGCGGGTGAATGCGGCCAGGTAGAGATAGCGGAAGTAGTGCACCAGCTTGCCGGTGTCGAGCTCGCGGCGCAGGCGGTTTGCTTCCTGCGCATCGGCGATCAGGACCGCAAACACCGCATCCGTCCCGCTGCGCTCGTCGCCGGCATCCGGCATGATCGATTTCCCGAGACGGTACTGCAGGTAATGCGGCATGTAGCGCCGGTGTTCCTCGGCCCAGGCCGCCGCGTGCTTCAGCAGCAGTGCAATGCGCTTGATGGTATCCGGCTGGCGGCGCAGCTTCTCGCGCAGGGCCGGACCCTGCTCGGCGAACTGGCGGTGGAAATAATGCCGCAGCAACGCCTCCTTCACGGGAAAGTGGTTGTACAGCGTGCCCTTGGCCAGGTCGGCGGCGGCAGCTATCTGCTCCATCGTGACCGACTCGTAACCGTGCGCCTCGAACAGTTCGAAGGCGGTGTCGACGAGCAGGTCGAGGGTCTGCTGGCGCTTCCTTTCGCGCCGTCCGGATGTCGGATCCATCAGATTGGCTTTCAATAAATTTGAGCGTCGTTCAATAATAAACGTCGTTTACGAATTATTCAAGCAGTCCGCGAACAGGACATGAGACGACCTGTTGCAGCCGAATGGGAATGGTTATCGATTGATGCGGAGGTCAGCCGGGAAGTCGAGAGGTTCATTTGGAAATATTTGCTCGACAACACCGTGGCACCCGTCGCAATTCCCCTCTCCCTTACCAAGCGACCTCGCATCACTTCATTGCAGACGAAAAAATGCCCTCCACACGTTTCAAGGAAGGGCAAGAGGATTGAACAAAAACCGGACCGGTTGCAGAACGATAGTGGCCCGTGGAGAGCCTCAACGCAAGTCGACCGTCACAGGCGTGCTGCCTAGCCGCGAGCGCTCCAGCCAGGCGAACACGGAATCGACGGTGACGGTCTCTATCCGGTCCGAAAAGCGTTTCTCGAACGGATGGTCGTCGAAGGCGACGTTGGCCGCGCTGATACGTCCGCCCAGGCGCGTCAGCGCATCCAGCTTCAGCGTCGCCGGCCGGTAGTCGCGCAGCTGCAGCCAGGCCTGCGCCTGCACGCGCGAGCGCACCGACGGCTCCATCGCAGAGGCAATCGTTTCGATCGCCCATTGGTTGGATTGCTGGTAGGTGCGGCCCCAGGCGTAACTGACGATGCTGTAGGGCGTGTAGTTCATCGCGGTTGCGAGCTTGTTGTCCTGCAGCACGGCGAGCAATCTGTCCTGCATCTCCGGCGCAAGCATCGAGAAGGCCGCTTCGTAACGCCACAGGTCGTCCAGGAAGAACTCTCCCAGGCCCTGGCGATAGATCGCAGCCTCGGCCGTGCCGCAATGGTTGAGCTTGTGCACCACGCGCCACACATGCCCGCCCTTGCCGTCCGGCTGGCGGTAGGCGAGGCCAAGGTGCGAATAGTGCACGCCGTATTTCGTCAGGTCCTGTCCGGCACGTGCCAGCACGACGACTTTCTGGCCGAGCGACTCCAGCATCTCCTGTGTCTTCCCGGCCAGCACCAGCCCGCGCTCGACGGTCTGCGCGGTCGGGCGCTTCTGCTCGCAGGAGCGGCCTGCGTGCGCGGCAGTCGCTATCAGCATGCCGGCGGCGACCGCCAATGCAATACGTGTAGTCATACGCATGGCTGCCTCAGTACGTCAGCCGTTCGTTGTGGAGCAGCGCCTGGCCCAGTGCATTCGGGATGAAGGCGATCGCTTCGCCGGCAGCCGACAGGATGACACCGGCGCCGATGACGCTGACGGTTACCACAGTGCCCGCCACCATGGCCGATGCGGCGAGGCCGTTGCCGGCGACTTTCAGGCTGACGCGGGCGCCGTCCGATGCGCGCTCGAGTACGAATACCGTGCCTTGCGCGCTGACTTCGACCGCTTTCACCACCAGCACCGTGCCGGTGACGGACAGCATTGCGGGAATCGCCACTACCGTGCTTGCGGCGGCACCGCCGACCACGACGGAGGCGACCGGCAGTGCGGACAATGCGCTCAGGGCGGAGGCGTCGCTCTGCGCATGGGATGGACCCGACGCAATGACGAGTGCTGCCAGCAATGATGCAATCAAACGTTTGTTCATGTGAGTCTCCAGTATTGTCAAAGTGATCAGGTGGCTTCAGAGCTACGCGACGCAGTGCGTGCTTCCAGCAAGTCGGCTTCGTGCTTGTCGCGCAGGGTCTTGGCCAGTGTGAAGGCGCAGGTGATCAGGTACAGCCAGCTCACGCCGAGGAAGGCCTTGTAGGTTTCGTTGATTTCCATGCGCAAGAGGCCCCAGCCGGTCAGCGCCATCGCCAGGAAGAAGCTGCACCAGACGACATAGCGGAACATCGGGGTGTCGGCCGGCTTGCCTTCGCGGCGGCTCTGCTCGGCATCGCGCACAAACTTGGCCAGCACGAAGGCGGTGGTCAGGCAGAAGAAGTAGCCCATGACCATGAATGCGCGGTCGAGATCCTTGCCTGGCAGGTAGGCCAGGCCGGCGCCGCACAGGAAGACGGCGACGGCAAACGAAATCCACACCTGCATTTGCCAGGCGTTCGTGTCACGGTGAATCAGGACTTTCATTGCATTCCTCTCCTTGGTTGTTGGTGAGAGGAGTGTCGCTGAAAGCCCCGGAAAAGGATTGGAATTTAAGCCGGGTTGCTGGGAATTGTTCTTTTGGTATCGGATTGCGATACCAAAAGCGGGCGGAGCATGCCTGTGCCGCCCGTCCCGCTTCTGCCGTGGCCTGTTACCGCGATACCTCGACCGTCACTGATCGACCCGGGCGGACATCGAGATACAAGCTGGTTGCGGTACGGGTGACCGGGACACTGCTGCCGTCGGACAGGCGTGCAGTGACGTTGCCCGACCAGGCGTCTTTCACCGGCAGGCTGACGGTCAGTGGCGCGGTGCAGAGCCCCGTATCGAAACTGCCGCCCACCGACACGACCGCCTGGCTGGATGACGCCGCAGCGGCGGTAACCGTGACCTGCGGGCGGCAGAGCCGGTAGCCGGCGACGGCTTGGTAGGTGTCGATCCACAGACGCGACGAAAATTGTCCCGCGAATGTGAGGTGGTCCCTGAGGAAGCCGGGGGTCACCGGACTCCAGCCGTCGCCATCCACGCCGTGGCCGCCCGCGACAAACCAGCCGCCGCTGTCGACCACGCTGCGCAGCAGGTTGTTGGCATTCGTCAGTGCCTCCGCCAGCGTCGCCGTGTGGTCCTGGTCGAAGAACGCGAATGCGTAATTGCTTTCGCCGTTGTTTATCTTGCGTACCGAGAAGTGGCGCGTTTCGGCGACCACCAGGGCCGCGGGCGTGAAGGAATGCCACGGGAAGGCGAAGGTCTGCGGCCTTGTGCCGATCTTCTGCGCAATGACATCCTGCGCGCTATTGATTTCGGTCTGCAGCGTCTGGCTCGACATCGCCGGATCGCCCATGTCGATGGTGTGCGTCATCGAATGATTGCCGATTTCATGGCCGCGGCTGGCGATGCCTCTCCAGGTGTTCCATGTCGCCTCATCGATCGTGGCAGGAACAATGTAGAAGGTTGCGCGCAGCCCGAAGCTCTCGAAGATGCCGGCAATGGTCGTGCTGGACGGATAGCCGTCGTCGAAGGTGTAGGACGCTGCCGCTTCCTTGCCACCCTTGTACCGGGTAACCTGCGGGGCGGTGAGGTCGAAACAGCGGTCGATGATGCCGTTGCAATCGCCCGGCGTCGGAGACGGCGTGGGGGATGGTGTCGGTGAGGGTGTTGGCGAAGGAGCGGGTGAGGGCGTGCCTGCGTCGTATTCGCAGATCTTGCTCACGCCGAACAGGGGATCGCCGAAGACGTTGTTGCTGCATTGGATCGAACCGGTGGCGGTACGCGTGACCCAGGTGCCGTTGCGGCCGTAACGTACCTGGCGGGTGCCGGAGAAGGTGCAGGTCTGCCCCTCGTTTGCGCAAAACACCCAGTTAGGCGCAGGTGCCGGTGTCGGGCTTGGCGTGGGGGTAGGCGAAGGCGAAGGTGTCGGGCTCGGCGTTGGAGCCGGTGTAGGACTCGGCGTGGGTGCGGGCGAGGACGTCTCGAATTCGCAGATCTTGTCCGCTCCCGGCAGGGGATCGCCGAAGACGTTGTTATTGCAGGCGATCGACCCTGTCGCGGTACGCGTCGCCCAGGTGCCGTTCAGGCCGTAGCGTACTTGGCGCGTGCCTGAGAAGCTGCAGGTCTGCCATTCATCCGCGCATTTGGCCCACGTCGATCCCGGCGATGGAGTGGGCGTCGGCGTAGGGGTAGGTGTTGGTGTCGGAGCGGGCGTCGGCGTCGGACTCGGTACAGGTGCCGGCGTCGGCGAGGGCGCAGGTCCGCTGGTGATGGTCGCGTATTCGCAGATCTTGTCCGCGCCGGGCAGGGGATCGCCGAACACGTCGTTGTTGCAACCGATGGAGCCGGTGGCCGTCCGCGTGACGAAGGTACCGTTCAGGCCGTAGCGCACCTGGGTCGTGCCGGAGAAGCTGCATACGCCCCATTCGTCCGCGCACTTGATCCAGACCTCCGGCGCAGCCATTGACGAAGCGCGCGTCCCCGGTTGCGCAGATGATGATGGTGCCTGTCCGTCTCCTCCTCCCCCTCCGCATGCGCTCAGTCCGCTGATCAAGGCCATCACAAGGCCGCTGGCTTTCGGCACGCGCGTTCTTCTCATGGGGGAGAACTCCTCGCTTTTTTATATGCGGAGACCCCATGCTAGATATGCAACCGCCTCCGGCGATTGAGTGTTCTCAATCGGCGAAGGCGGATGTCAAGATGTCGAATACGCTGTTTATGGTTTCTCAAATGTGTGTGATCACTCCACCACGCTGAAGTGCATCTTCATCCTTCCACAAGCAGACCGGCCACGCGTTCGCGCAGCAGTGCCGGCTGTGCTTGTGCCGCAGGGACCGCCGGTCCGACATGCAGTCCGACGCGGCTGAACATCCCGCGCCGGAACGGTCGCACCATCGCGACACGGTCGCCGTTGACCATTTCAATACGGCTGAAGAAGGAGCCCCACAGGTTGGAGAGTGCCATCGGCACCACCGGCGGGGAGATGCCATCCTGTTGCGCGCGTTCGAAGATCTTCATCACACCCCCCTTGAACTCCTGAAGACTGCCGTCGCGCGTCAATGCACCTTCCGGGAAGATTGCCAGCAGATCGCCTTCCCTGAGCACCTGCGCGGCGCGCTCGAAAGCCAGTTCATACGTGGCCGGGTCGTCGGTACGCGATGCCACCGGAATCGCCTTTGCCAGGCGGAACACGGCACCCAGTATCGGGATACGGAAGATGCGATGGTCCATCACGAAGTAGATCGGGCGCGGACTGGCCGCCATCAGCAGCACGGCATCGACGAAGCTCACATGGTTGCACACCAGCACTGCCGGCCCGGCGACGGGGATGTTCTCGTCGCCGCGCACCTTGAAGCGGTACACGATGTGCGACATCACCCAGGCGATGAAGCGCAGCAGATATTCCGGTACCAGCATGAAGATATAGAGCGCCACCACCGCATTGGCCAGGCCGGTGAACAGGAAGATCTCAGGGATCGAGAAGCCCGTCTTGAGCAGGATGCCGGCGATCACCGAGCTGGCGATCATGAACAGGGCATTGAGGATGTTGTTGGCCGCGATGATGCGGGCGCGGTGGGTCGGCTGCGCCCGCAGCTGGATCAGCGCATACATCGGCACGCTGTACAGGCCGGCGAACAGGCTGAGCAGGCTCAGGTCGGCCAGTACGCGCCAGTGGTAAGGCTGCGCGACGAACTCGCCCAGCGCCAGTGTCGCCGCAGGCGGCAGGCTGCGCGTGGCGAAATACAGGTCGACCGCGAATACCGTCATGCCGATCGCGCCCAGCGGCACCAGGCCGATCTCGACATGGCGGCGGCTCATCACTTCGCACAGCAGCGAACCGGTGGCGATGCCGATGGAAAACACGACCAGCAGGAAAGACGCGACCTGCTCGTTGCCGTGCAGGACGTCGCGCGCCAGGCTCGGGAACTGGCTGAGGAAAACCGCGCCGAAAAACCACATCCAGCTGATGCCGAGCAGCGAGCGGAACACCACCGGGTTCTCGCGCGCCATCATCAGGTTGCGCCAGGTCTCGCTGACCGGGTTCCAGTTGATCTTCAGGCCGGGATCGGTGGCGGGCGCTTGCGGGATGAACTGGGCAACCGCACGTCCGGCCACCGCGGCCGCGATACAGCCGATCGCCACATGCAGGCGGCCGACTTCGGGCGTGGCGATCAGCAGGCCGCCGACGATATTGCCGAGCAGGATGGCGACGAAGGTGCCCATCTCCACCATGCCGTTGCCGCCGGTCAGCTCGCGCTCGCTGAGCACTTGCGGCATGAGGGCGTACTTCACCGGACCGAACAGCGTCGAGTGCAGGCCCATCAGGAAGGTGCAGGCCAGCAGCACCGCCACGTTCTCCTTCAGGAAGCCGTAGGCGGCGAGCGCCATGATCGCCACTTCCAGGTTCTTCACGAAGCGGATGATCTTCGTCTTTTCATACTTGTCGGTGATCTGGCCGCTGGTCGCCGAAAACAGCAGGTAGGGCAGGATGAACAGCGCGCCGATCACCAGTCCCGCCATCGCTGGCGGCATCCAGTCCACCTGCAGCTGGTAGGTCACCATCACCGTGAAGGCAAACTTGAACAGGTTGTCGTTCGCCGCGCCGGAGAACTGCGTCCAGAAGAAGGGCGCGAAGCGGCGCTGACCGAGCAGTGCGAACTGGTTGGGATGCTCGGCGTGCGCGCCGGATGGTGGCACTTGGGCGGCGGTCTGCGCGTTGGTTGCGTGTTGATCCATGGTCTCCTCTGCTGCCTGTTGGTAATTCGGCATCAAATATACACGCAGTCAGGGGCGGCGCGGTAAAGGAATGACCAAGCGTTTCGAAAGGTGAACAGGGCGCGTCCGCAAGTCGCATCCGACGATACCGAAATTGTCCTTGACCTAGAGTGCACTCGAGCTTGTTTAATGCAATTCCCGACAACCCTTTCGGAGTGCACACATCATGAATGCAAGCGAAAACAAGCAGTTGATGCGCAATATCTTTTCGGAACTGGCCAAAGGCAACGGCAAGCCGTTTTCCGATGCGATGGCGGAGGACTTCTGCTGGACGGTCACTGGCAGCACCGCGTGGTCGCGCGCCTATCGTGGCAAGCAGGTGGTGCTCGATGAGCTGATCCGGCCGCTCTTTGCCAACTTTGCCGATCGCTACGTAAACGCGGCCCGGCGCATCGTTGCGGAAGACGATATCGTTGTCGTCGAATGCAACGGCCGCGTCACGACCAAAACCGGCAATCCATACAACAATACCTACTGCTATGTTTGCCGGCTGGAGGGCGGCAAGCTGAAGGAGCTGACCGAATACTGCGACACCGCGCTCATCGACAGTGCGCTGGGAGAACCCGCATAGCGTGCTACCCTGCATGGATGCCGGGGAAAAGGCCGGCATCCATGCATATCCATCGGAGGGAATGATGTCGGAACACTTGCGGATAGGCGAACTGGCCGAGCGAACCGGCAAGAGCATCCATGCGTTGCGGTATTACGAGCAGGTGGGGCTGATTCCCTTTGTCGAACGTGACGATGGCGGCCGCCGCCGGTATAACGTGCAGCATGTGGAATGGCTGCTCTTCCTCGACAGGCTGCAGCGCACCGGCATGACCCTGTCGCAGATGCAGAAATACGCGGAACTGGTGGCGCGCGGCCGGCAGACGCTGGACGCACGGGTCGAATTGCTGCTGGTGCACTTGGCCGAAATCGAGCGGCAGATGGAGGAGCTGGCCGCCAGCCGTGCGCTGCTGATGGCGAAGCTCGATTTCTACCGGGACTGGAAGTCTTCAGGGAAGCGACCTGGGCAGCAGTGGGCGGCAATGCTCCACAGCACGACCGACGGGGCCAAACCGTCCCCGAAGCGAATAGCGCGCGGATCAGGGGGCCGTTAAACCCACCCCTTTGAAGGGGCAAGTTCTGCCGAAGAAAGAAATCCCCTTCCCGTCGCTATCGCTTTTGAGGACAGCGGATGAATGCATGATCAGTACAAAACGGAATAGCCCCGGTTGGACAGGCACGTGCGAACAATTGTTCTTTGGTTACGCTCGCTATTCACGGCCCCGAAAATCAGTCCACCCACTGCGCCGACAGCGGCGACCCGGCCCTTGCTATATTCTCCCCCGCCAAACGTGGCAGAAAGCAAGGCGGCAATAATTCCGCTTACGAATGCCCCACTGAATGCTCCACCAGCAGCTTGCTCCGCTACACCGTCTGCTGATGCAGCATATGCTCGACACTCCTCCAGATCGACTTCATATTGTGCGACGTTGCGGCCTTTCAAATCTGTGATGGGGCGATATTGCGCACCTATGGGAGAGCTTGTGCAAGCTGTCATTAGCGCGGAAGCCAACACTGCAATTGCTTTCTTCGTTACCACATTTCAGACCGCATAAATATGCAAAAGCAATATTGAGACTGTGCGATCGGCTAGAAGTTTTAAGCGAATTCAGCGTCGGTCAGGCGAGCCGGTAATGCGCGGCCTTCACCTTGCGCATCCGGTTCCAGTATTCGAAAGTAAAGCCGGGCCAGAGCGTCACGTTCTTGCCGCGCTCATCGAGGTACCAGCTCCTGCATCCAGTCGCCCATACTGTCGTCTTCAACCGGTGTTGCAACTCGTCATTGAACCGGCGCTGCACATCGGCCTGCACTTCGATCGAGGTCTTGCGCTGCGCGCGCATCAGGCGCAGGCAAGCCATGATGTAGCGGATCTGCTGTTCCGCCATGAACACGACCGAGTTATGTCCCAGACCGGTATTGGGTCCGAGCAGCATGAACAGGTTGGGAAATCCGGCGCTCATGACACCCAGATAGGCCTGTGCGCCGGTCCGCCATGCATCGTTGAGATCGACGCCGTTGCGGCCGATGATGCGCACCGGTGTCAGCAGGTCGGTGACGCGGAATCCGGTGCCGAAGATGATCGCATCGACCGGGTGTTCGTTCCCATCCTTGTCGAGGATTGAATGTTCCCGCACCTGGGCGATACCGCCGGTCACCAGTTCCACGTTGGGGCGGGAAAGGGAGGGAAAATAGTCGTTGGATATCAGGATGCGCTTGCAGCCGATGGTGTAGTCCGGCGTCAGCTTTGCGCGCAGTTTCGGATCGGGCACCTGGCGTGCCATATGCGCCAGTGCCATTTTCTTCGCTTTCGCCATCAGCTTCGGATGGATGAAGGCGAGGCCGAGCATTTCCTGCCGCCAGTACAGGGCATGGCGCAGCAGGCGCGACGCGCCTGGTACATGCCGGTACAGTGCATGCTCAAGTCCACCGATCGGCCGGTCCAGCTTCGGCAGCACCCAGGCCGGCGTACGCTGGAACAGGGTCAGTTGCGCGACCATGGGCGCGATCTGCGGCACGAACTGGACCGCGCTGGCGCCGGTGCCGATCACCGCCACGCGCTTGCCGGTGAGATCGACATCGTGGCGCCATTCTGCCGAGTGGAAGCTGACGCCGCGGAAACGTTCAAGGCCCGGCAGCACGGGCAAGGCAGGCCGGCTCAGCACCCCCATGGCCGTCACGAGCACGCGCGCGGTCAACACCTTCCCGTCTGCGGTGCGCACTTCCCACAGGTCATTGGCTTCGTCGTACACCGCTTCGCGCATCTCCGTGCCGAAGCGGATGTGTGGCGCAAGGCTGTACTTCGCCACGCAATGCTTCAGGTAATCGAGGATCTCCGGTTGTGTCGCGAACATGCGGCTCCAGTCCGGTTTGCGCTCCCAGGAAAAGGAATACACATGCGAAGGCACGTCGCAGGCGCAGCCGGGATAGGTGTTCTCGCGCCAGGTGCCGCCGATCTCGCGGGCCTTTTCGAGGATGGCGAAGGAATCGTTGCCTGCCTGCTTCAACTTGATTGCCATGCCCAGGCCGGAGAAACCGGTGCCGACGATCAGGACATCCAGCTCCGGTTTGCGCGGTGCCGTTCCCTGCGCATGGCCGTGAAGGAAGCGGCTTGCCTGCATGAGCGACTCGCGGCCCTCGGGGATGATCTCGTGGAACAGTTGCCATGCGTGCGGCACGTCCGGCCAAAGGCGGAGGTCGACCGGCAACCGCGCGTCCTTCGCGCGCTCCGCCAGGCGCGTCGAGTCATCAAGCAAGACTTCGTTCGTGGCGACATGGATCAGCAACGGCGGCAGTCCGCGCAGGTCCGCATAAAGCGGCGATGCGAGAGGTGTGCGCGGGTCGGCGCCGTTGAGGTAAAACTTCGCGCCGGTCGCGATCCACTCGCCGTGGAACATCGCGCAGTGCGCATCGTTATCTTCGATCGATGGGCCGCTCGCGGCCAGGTCCGTCAATGGGGAAAAGAGTGCGGCGGCGGCCGGCATGGGCCGGCCATGCTTGCGCAGCCGCAGCAGTAGTGAGAGGGACAAGCCGCCACCGGCGGAGTCGCCCGCGACCACGATTTTGCGCGGATCGATACCGTCGGCGACAAGCGCGGCGTACGCAGCCTCGGCATCGTCGATTGCAGCAGGGAACGGATGCTCTGGGGCAAGCCTGTAGTCGGGGGCGAATACGTGAAAGCCCTGCTGCGCGAAGAAACAGGTGACCGCCCGATACAAGCGCGGCGAGCAGGCGAAGTAGCCGCCGCCATGCAGGTAGAGCAGGGTGGTGCCGTTGGCGCCTTTGGTGCTGCCGGATTCGATCCATTCGCCGGCCACGCCACCCAGCGTCGCTGCCGACACGCGCACGTCTTTCGGCGTCCTGAAGCGGCCGCTGTTGAGCACCGCCCGCGCTGCGGCAACATCGCTCGCAGCAGCCAGCCTGGGCTTGAAGGTGTGGCGCAGGATGAAACTGAAAACGCGTGCCTGCCAGCTCATGCCGTCCTCCGCGATGTTCCGGGTGCTCGGTTCGTCCCCGGACGTGATGGATGCTCCCTTCCTCTCCTTTACAATGCACAAAGAGGATGAAATTAATGCAAGACCGACATTAGGGTAAATACCTTAAACCTGTCAATACGGATGATCATGGCCGACGACGCACCAAGCACGCGGGACCGCATACTGGATGCCTGCCAGCGCCTGTTCAACGAATCAGGCCCGGCGGCCGTCACCACCGCCGAGATTGCGCGCACGGTGGGCATCAATGAGGGCAACCTCTATTACTACTTCAAGAAGAAGGAAGATATCCTGTTCGCGCTGTTCGAGGCGTTCGAAGCTGCGCTGAACAACGTCGCCAATGCCCCGCAGGAAACGGACACAGATGCGGACGCAAGCGATCCCGGCCTGGCCTACCTGCAGCGCTGGTTCAAGCTGATGTGGGAGTGGCGCTTCTTCTATCGCGACGGCGCGGCAATCAAGCGCATGGCGCCGAAACTGCGCGCGAGAAACGTGATACTGGCCGACCGCGGGCAAGCCGACATCAAGCGCTCGCTGAAGCAGATGGTCGCCAAGGGGCTGCTCGCCGCCAGCGACGAGGAACTGGAACGCCTCGTGGTCAATGCGTGGATCATCTCCAGCTACTGGCTGGATTACCTGGATTCACGGCACAACATCGGCAAGGTGACGCACGAGCACCTGGACTGGGGCTTCGCACAGGTGCTCAGCCTGTTCCTGCCTTACACGTGCAGGAATGCCGCTGCCGAGGCAGAACTGGCGCGGCAGACTGCAAAGAAGAAATGATGGGGTTAAAGGAAATCCTGGCTCACATGCTTGAGAGCCTCATGCTGGTGGCCTTGAATCTTGTCCTTGTACCTGAGCACCTGCCTGTCCAGCTTGTCAACCAGCCCGTCGATGGCAGCGTACAGGTCTTCCGCAAAATGCTCCACATGGATGACATTGCCTCTGAGACGAAGATTGACCTCGGCGCGCTGGCGTCTGTCTTTTTCGGAGGGTTTCTCGACACCAAGTACCACCGCAATGTCGATGATCCTGTCGAAGTGACGGACGACACGGTCCAGTTTGTTTTCCACGTAGTCACGCAGGGGTTGGCTGACTTCGACATGGTGTCCGGTGATCATCAGATTCATTCGCTCGGCTCCAAATGGCAAGTTCAAAAGGAGGCAAGCGCACCTTCTTGAGGCGCGCCCGCCTTTGCCAGTAGACGGCGACTTTCTTTGCAGGTTCACATGGTCGAGAGGGAAAACCGGTCTTTCACTTGCGAGGGCAAGGCTCGGACCGTTTCCCGTTGCCGGTATGCACGCGGGCGATGGCGTAGGGGACTACTGGACTACGCAGATGCCGGCGGGCACGAGGAAATGGGTGGTCGGTGTGCCACCCCGTGTCTATTCGGGATCGGCGGCACACCTGGCTGCCGTCATGCATATCGGTTGCATGTACTGCAGACGGACGCATCATATCGACTCAATGTGACAGCACAATGACCGTGTCACGTTTCTTGTTGGAACAGATCGAACTGGACGCTTGTGTCCTTGTTGCGTCCGGCCTTGCGTATCTCCGGCGCTGCAGGCCGCCGGAACAGTGAAACATCGAGCGTCGTAAATCCGTCGGCCCGCGATCCCAGTCCGAGGCGTGCCACCGCCTTGTCGAACCGCTGCCGGATCAGGTCGGCCCACACGCCTTCTCCGCGCATGCGTTTGCCGAATTCCGCGTCGTAGTCCTTCCCTCCGCGCATCTCGCGCAGGCGGTTCATCACGCGTTGCGCGCGGTCCGGAAAGTGCGCTTCCAGCCATTGCCCGAACAGCGGATTCACTTCCCACGGCAACCGCAGCACGATGTAGCTCGCGTCCACCGCGCCGGCTTCGGCGGCGGCGGCCAGGATGCGTTCCAGGTCCGGTTCGGTGACGAAGGGGATCACCGGCGCGATGCTGACGCCGACAGGTATCCCGGCGTCGGCGAGCATGCGGATGGTGCGCAGCCGCCGCGACGGTGCCGCTGCACGTGGCTCCAGCGTGCGCGCGATGGCCGGGTCGAGTGTGGTGAGCGTGACTGCGGCTACCGCCTGTCGTCTGGCGGCCATGGCCGAAAGCAGGTCGATGTCGCGCTCGATCAGCGAGGACTTCGTGATCACGGCGACCGGATGTCCGCATTCATGCAGCACTTCGAGCACGCGCCGCGTGATCCGCAGTTCGCGTTCGCATGGCTGGTAGGCGTCCGTGGCAACGCCCAGCGCAATCGGTTCCGGCCGATAGCCGGGTTTGGCGAGTTCGCGGCGCAGCAGTTCCGGCGCATTGGTCTTGGCAAAGATCCGGCTCTCGAAATCCAGGCCCGGCGACAGTCCGAGGTAGCTGTGCGTCGGCCGCGCGAAGCAATAAATGCAACCATGCTCGCAGCCGCGATAGGGGTTCAGCGATACGTCGAACGGTATGTCGGGCGAGGCGTTGCGGGTGAGGATGCTCCTGGCCTGCTCTTCGCAGACTTCGGTTTTCCAGGCGGTGCTCGTGTCATCAGGTTCCCCGGCGTCGCCATCGGCCCAGCCGTCGTCGAACGCCTCGCGCAACTGCGTCTCGTAGCGGCCCTGCAGGTTGCTGACCGCACCACGTCCCTTGCGGGCGAGCAAGGGACGCTGATGTATCAGCGACTGGGTATCGATGGGGAGATTTTCGTCGGGCATGGTAAACCAGTATACTGTATATAAATACAGTATATTAGTCAGGCAGCGACGGAAGATCAAGCCAGCGGGAAACGTCTCCGCGTCAGTGTTTCTTCACCCGTATCGTCGTGCCGCGCAAGTCGATATTCTGGATCGAGATACTGCCGAAACTGGCGCCGTTGGAGCCGCGTATGCGGATATTGCGGAAACTGATTTCGCCGATGGTGGCGGGTATGCGAAACAGTACGCTGCCGTCCTTGTCGACGAGCAGCGTGGGATTGAGCGGGTTGTAGACAGCATCCTTGAACGTCGTGTCTGCATCGATCAGTCCGGCGAATGCATCGCCGATCGGATTCAGCAGCGTCGCCATGTCGCCGAGGACTTCGATGCCGAGGCCGTTCGATGCGTACAGATTCACGCGTTGCAGGAAGCGGTCGGCGAGTCCGCGCGCCGACACATGCCGCATGTCATCGTCGGTCAGTGTCTGCATTCCGCGTGCGTGCGCTTGCGGCGAAGCGCACAGTGCGGCAACGAGCATCGCCGTAAAGAGGAAAGCTGCATAGTCTTGCACGCGCACGACGGCCGGCCGCGCGCCACTGCTTGTTGACCATCCCATAAGGTCTCCATTCATGAAGAATCATGATTGCGCTCTGCAGGCGCTATCTGCTCCCTGAACTGATTGCGTTTGCTACCTTGAGGAACTGCTGATACGAACGTATCTGCGAAGACATGCGGATGCTATTGCTTAAATATTGCATCAGGCATCCGTGCTGATTCGACATTGAACAAACCGCAAGAAATCCCGCCTGCATCACAAAGCTTGGCTTAGCGCATATCGTGGTTCCGCAGGTCAGTAATTCGTGTCTCGGATGTACACGATCGGACACCCTCTAGCGCTCGACCTTCCACCATCCAGGCAGCAAGCGCATCACGTTGGTGCGAGCAAAGCGGTCGTCGATCAGATGGACAACGCCGCGATCCGACTGCGTGCGGATCACGCGTCCTGCCGCCTGCACCACCTTCTGCAGGCCGGGATACAGGTAGGTGTAGTCGTATCCCGCACCGAACAGCGCCTGCATGCGCTGCATGATGTGCTCGTTCACCGGATTCAGCTGCGGCAGGCCGAGTGTGGCGACGAAGGCACCGACCAGACGCTCGCCGGGCAGGTCGATGCCTTCGCCGAAGGCACCGCCGAGTACCGCGAAGCCGATGCCGCGCCCATCCGGCGTGAAGCGCGCCAGGAAAGCATCGCGCTCGCTCTCCGCCATGCCGCGCGATTGTTCCCAGAATGGAATATGGGGAAAGCGTTCGGCGAAGCGCTGTGCTGTTTTCTGCAGGTAATCGAAGCTGCTGAAGAAGGCGAGATAGTTGCCGGGCCGCTCGTCATACTGGCCGGCAATTAGTTCGGCGATCGGGTCGAGCGATGCATCGCGGTCCTGGTAGCGGGTCGAGATATGGCGCGCGATTTTTACCCGCAGCTGCGCTGCATCGAACGGCGATGCAACCTCGATGCACACGGTGTCGTCGGGCAAGCCGAGCAGGTCGGTGTAGTAATCCACCGGCCGCAGCGTTGCCGAGAACAGCGTGGCGGTATGCGCGCCGACAAAGCGCGGTTCGAGGAAATCCGCCGGAACGACGTTCCGGATGCACAGCAGGGAACCATCGCGGACACCGGGTCTGGTCACATCGAACAGCGAGTGGGTGCCGAACAACTCGGCCAGGCGCGAGAAATGCAGCGCATGGAAATAGAACTCCTGCAGCGCGCCGTCGACCGCCGTCGGATTGTCCACCATGTATTCCGTGATGTCGGCTATCGTCTGCAGCAGCGCGCCGGCGAACTTCGCCGGTATCGCGTCGTGCACCTGGTAATCGGCTTCCTGCGTCTTGTTCAGTTCGTTCCAGCTCCGGTGGAGCCGGTCCAGGCTTTTCTTCAGCGCGCCCGGTCCGGCACGGCGCAGGAGGCGCAGTTTCCCCTGGTCCAGCTCCGCCGTGTACATCTTGCGTGCACGCTCCACCAGGTTGTGCGCTTCGTCGACCAGCACGCCGACGCGCCATTCGTTGGCGACCGTGAGTCCATGCAGCATCGCGCCGAGATCGAAATAGTAGTTGTAGTCGCCCACCGCCACGTCGCACCAGCGTGCGAGATCCTGGCTCAGGTAGTACGGGCAGACATTGTGCTCGAGCGCCGCGGTGCGCAGCGTTTCCTTGTCCAACACGCGGCCAAAGCGTAAGTCATGCATGTCGTTGAGCGCGGCACTGCGCGCTTGCGGCAGGCGGTCGTAGAAACCCTGCGCGAGCGGGCACGATTCGCCATGGCACGCCTTGTCGGGATGCTCGCACGCCTTGTCGCGCGCGACCAGCTCGAGCACGCGCAGCGGCATCTCCGGCTTGCCGGCGCCGACCTGCGACAGCGCGTCGAACGCCAGCCGCCTGCCGGAGGTCTTGGCCGCGAGGAAAAAGATCTTGTCCAGTTGCTGCCCGGGGCAAGCCTTCAGCAGCGGAAAGACGGTGCCGATGGTCTTGCCGATGCCGGTCGGCGCTTCCGCCAGCAGGCAGCGTCCACCGGTTGCTGCCCGGTACACCGACTCGGCGAGTGCACGCTGGCCGGTGCGGAATTCGGCATGAGGAAAACGCAGCGACGCCAGTGCCGCGTCGCGTGCCGCACGGTGCGCCAGTTCCTGCTCGGACCATGCCAGGAAGCGTTCGCATTGCTCCTCGAAATACAGCTTCAGCGCGGTCGCCGGGTATGTCTCGCACAGCACTGTCTCCTTGCCGCTGCCAATGTCGTAGTACACCAGCGCGAGCCGGATCTCCTGCAGTTCGAGTTTCCGGCACATCAGCCAGCCGTAGACCTTGGCCTGTGCCCAGTGCAGGTGGCGGTGGTTGGCGGGCATCCTGTCGAGGTCGCCGCGGAAGGTCTTGATTTCTTCCAGCTGGTTGCGGTCCGGGTCGTAGCCGTCCGCGCGCCCGCGAACGTGGAGATGCTTGTACTCGCCGCTCAGGCTGATCTCAGTCTGGTAGCCGGCAGGCCGCCGCGCGGTGACGGCCGCATGGCCGGCGATGCCCTCCTGCGCAGACGGCGAGGGCGTGAAGCGCAGGTCGAGGTCGCCTTGCTTGGCGGTGAACTCGGTCAGCGCACGGACGGCGACGACGTACTTCACGTCGCATCCTCCGTCCATTGCACGTAGCAGACCGCCACCGGCATGCCATGCTCCGCGAAGAAGTCGAGCCAGCGCAGCTGGTTGTCCTGTAGGCGGTCGCCTGGTGCCTTGACCTCGACCATGCGGTAGCGTTTTTCCGTGGGCCAGAACTGGATGAGGTCGGGGAAGCCCGACCGGTTGGCGCGGATGTCGAGCAGGATGCGCTCGAACCAGCGCTTCAGGTGCGCGGCGGGCAGACAGTCGAGCGCCGTCGCGAGCAAGTCTTCGTCAAGAATGTCCCAGTACACGAAGGGTGACTGGATGCCGAACTTGTCGCGGTAGTTGGCGCGGATGATGTCCTTGTAGCCTTCGGAGTCGAGGGCCGACAGGCAATCGTTGAACACGTCGCTGCGCCGCAGCCGGAAGTCCTCGCTGTGCAGGTCGGCGGGGCCCGCATGGAAGGGATGGAAGAAGGCGCCCGGTACGGCGGTAAAGACAGCTTTCCAGCACAGCAGGCCGAACAGCGAATTGACCAGCGTGTTTTCGACATACCAAACAGGTGCATCCGGGCCGGCGATATCGGCGCGCACCAGATCCTCGACCGAGTAGACCTCCTGTGGCTGCGGCAGCCTCAATTCGAACTCCGTGACCGTGCGCGTCGTCCGCGCCTGTGGCTTCGGCTGACCGAGCTTGCGCAGCAGCCGAGGCAGCATGCGTTGCAGTTGCTGGCTTTCCGCTTCGCTCTCCGGCTGCGCGGTTGCTTCTTGTGCCAGCGCCAGCGCCTGTTCGTGCAGGCCGGACAATTCCATGACGCGGATGCGGCGCATGCGCGCGCCGGGATAGCGGATGCCGCTGTAGAGGCGCAGCGCGTTGTCCCAATCCTGCAGGCGCTCGAAGTGTTGCGCGACATGGAACAGGAATCGCGCGCGCCGCTGCTCGAGCCATGTGTTGTCGAGCGGCTGTGCAGGTACGTCGGCGAGCACCGCCTCCACCGGCTCGCCTGCCTCGAAGCGCTCGCGACAACGGAAGATGTGCAGGTAATCGTCGACATCCTTGCGGTTGCGGAAGGCTTGCGACGACGTGGAGAATTCCACTTTCTCGTAGCGGTAGATGCCGAGGTCGGACAGGACGAACTCGGTCCAGTCCTGGTGCAGGTTACCGAAGAACATCAACCGCAAGCGATCGCACATGTCGCCGATGCGCAATTGGTACACGCATTCATCCGCCTGTGCACGCCACTGCATGAAGGTGCGCGCATCGGGAAATGCGCCGCGCAGTGCCTCAAGCTGATCGCCTTTCCTCGATGCTGTTTTCGGCAAGCGGTCGCGGAACAGTTTCTCGATCTCCGCCTTGGTCAGAAGGCCGAACAGCTGTTCCAGCGTGAGCAGCGGTTCGCCGTCCACCCATCCGGCATCGACCAGCGCGGCGGCGGCCTCGCGCGTGTCGCCTATCTCCTCATAGCGCAGCTTCCCGGAGCGGAAGAGTTCGCCCTTGCGCATGACCATCCTGACGAGCAGCGCGCGCGAGGATTGCGGCAGGGCGCCAAAGCGCGCGATGAAACTCCGCTCGCCGCTGTCCAGCAGCGTGTCGTAGCGCTCCGCGATCCAGTTCACGACCGTGTGGAAGTTGTCGAGGTAATAGAAGCGGTTTTCCAGCGTGCGGTTCATGTGGATGTGGCGGCGGGGCGACGGGGGAGCAGCGGCCGAACAGGACGTGCGACTGTTCTTCATTATGGCCAAGCGGCAGATTGCGTGCAACCCGGCTTGGCGAAAAGGCAAATTGTGGACGTGGAAACGGCTTGTGCGGAAATCAAGTATGCTCTTACGTCTTCTTTCATCATCCCCGTGCCTTCCCCCCAATCCTCAGCCGCATGAATCACCCGCTCACGCCCGCCACCGCCCTGATGCTTGTCATTCCGCCCCTGCTCTGGGCCGGCAATGCAGTGGTCGGCCGCATGGTCAATACGCTCGTGCCGCCGATTACGCTCAACTTCCTGCGCTGGGCGATCGCGCTTTTGATTCTGGCGCCGATGGCGAGCTGGGTCTTCCGCCGCGGCAGTGGCTTGTGGTCGCACTGGCGGCGCTTCGCGGTGCTCGGCCTGCTCGGTGTCGGCATGTACAACGCGCTGCAGTATCTCGCGCTGCAGAGCTCCACGCCGATCAATGTGACGCTGGTTGCCGCCAGCATGCCGGTCTGGATGCTGCTGATCGGCTGGATGTTCTTCCATGCCGCCGTCTCACGCAGGCAGGTGGCAGGCGCCGCGCTGTCGGTTGCCGGCGTGCTCATCGTCTTGAGCCGCGGGGAGTGGGAACAGCTGACCGCCCTGCGGTTGGTTCCAGGCGACTTGTTCATGGTGCTCGCCACCATTGCGTGGTCGGTGTACAGCTGGCTGCTTGCGGGGCGCAAGGAGCCGGAGGCGATCCGCAATGACTGGGCTGCTTTTTTGCTGTCGCAGGTGACCTTCGGCGTCGTCTGGTCCGGCGCATTCGCAGCCGGGGAGTGGGCGGTGGGCGACCATCGCATCGCCTGGGGCTGGCCGCTGGCAGCCGCGCTGCTGTATGTGGCGATCGGCCCGGCCATCGTCGCCTTCCGCTGCTGGGGGGCGGGCGTGCAGCGCGTGGGGCCTAACATCGCCGCTTTTTTCAACAACCTCACGCCGCTGTTTGCAGCCTTGATGTCCTCCGCCTTCCTCGGGGAGATGCCGCATGCCTATCATGCGGTGGCGTTCGCGCTGATCGTAGGCGGGATCGTGCTGTCGTCGCGACGGTAGAGGGCGTTATGAACATCGGAAGGGGGGCGCAGCAGTGTTGTGGCGCGCTACGCCTGGTACTGCATCCCTTCGTGACCGAACACATCACTTTCCCTGCTTCATAACACCCTCTATGCGGCCTCAGCTTTTTCAGCTTGCCGGCTGGACGCGAACTTGGTTCCGGAAGGAACAGGTTCAGTTCCCGATATCAGTAAATCGTCCGCACCCGCATAGACCTTGCGGTAACGCAGATAACCTGCCCCCGACCATGCGGGCTCGCGGCCGTCATTGTTCATCGAAGGTACTTTCCCGGTTCGCTCATACTCCTCTACATATTTGAGCTGAGCGTTTGTCAGTGGACACGGCCGGAGCGGAGCGTTGTCATTTCCTTTCCCGCGGTTGACCTCGTATTCCTTGTACTCCTTGAGTGTGCGCAACCACGCCTTCAATTCGCCTTCGACATCATCCGCTTCGGTACCCCTCAACTTGAACCAGGCCCGGGAGTCGTGCACGTAGTCGTCGAAGAACGTTTCCATGCCCTCGGGAAGAAATTCCCTGCCCCAGAAACGCGTGATTTCTTTCCACTCGTTGAACCAATCGTTGTCGAACCCCGGTTCCTGGCGCGGGATATCTTCCGGCTTGCGCGAAGCAGCGTTCCATTGATGCGGGTGCCGATCCGACGCCACCGGATGCAGATACCCGTCACGCCAGCGCTCGAAATCCGCGATCTCCTTCGTGAATTCTCCATTGGCGCTGTGCATGTCGTTCTTGTCCTCCTGCCGCGCATCTTTGTAGCTTTGCGTGCTCTCCAGCGGCGCCGGGCCCTGTTGCCGGCGCTTGTACCGCCACTGGATGTAAAAGTTGCGCTGCTCGCGCATGATGTCGGTCAGCGTCCCGCTCGTGGTTTTCGCCAGCGCCAGGTACTGGTTGAATGCCGCGATCGTCTCCGGCGCAATCCTGAAGTCGTCCTTCACCGACTGCTGCGTCACCAGATCCAGCTTCAGCGGCACCCCCGCAAGACGCGCGGCCCGATACATGTGCGCCAGGGGTAGGCGCGACAGCATGTCCATGCCCGTCTCGTCCTTCCCCTTGCCTTGTTCCTTGGGGCAGTAACCTCCGCCGACATCGGAATGCACGCCGGGATACACGATTTCGTAGCGCCTGCTGCCGAGGTTCCCGCGGACGGAAATCGAATCGAGCGGAAAGCTGCGTCGCACCTCGTGCGCCGACACCAGATGCACGCATTCGGCAAACTCCCGCGGCACTCGCAGGCTCACTTCCGCATCCGCCCAGCCCCAATGGCCGTCAGCCGTATTGAACGTGTTCGCAAGCCCGACAGAAGCGACCGAATCGAACAATCCAAGGAACTCGAAATTCACCGGAAATCCCCCGAGCGTGGGGTAAGGCTTCTTGAGCAGCATCGCATCCAGTTTGCACAAGGCCACCAGCCAGTTGGAAAACGCGCGTGCCGCGGCCGCACCACGCGAAAAGCCGAAGGCGGAGACGTAAATCTCCTGCACCCATCCGGGATCCATGTTGCGCGGCTTGCCGCCGTCCGGCCCGGGCATGTGGTACTGGATTGCATCGTGCAGACGCAGCAGGATGGATTCGAATTGCCTGCGTGCCGCACCATGTTCCATGGAAGGAGACCACGCCGTCATGTCATCGAGTGACAGCTTGTTGAGACTGATCCGGGAGTACAGGGTCTTGGCTTCCTTGTCCTCGATCAGCTTCTGGTCCTTCTTGAAGAAGCGATGCAGGTTGTTGATCGCCTGCAGCAGGGTCCAGATGATGCGTGGCTCCCCCTTGTAGGCCATTGCCGCGCCGAGCGTCGCGTCCTTGCCTTCACCGGTGTCATCCACGATGTCGAACACACTGCCGACGCCTGGGGTATAGACGCGGAAGAAATTGTCGAATTGAGTCGCTTCATGTTCCCACTTCGGTTCACCGGGAATCACGCCGGGCACGCTTCTGCCGGGATAGCAGCTGTACAGCCGCGCGACGTTGGTGTGAGTGTGGTTCTTCTTTTCTATCGATTTGCCATAGTTGTTGCGTGTACCGTCGTGGAAGAAGCCGAAGAAGAGGTTGGGTTTGCAGAGGGAGCCGGGGTCGCCGATGGGGGCGGATTCGCGCTTTTTAAATGATTTAAGGCTCTCTCTCTCTTCCCTGGAAAAAAATTTATCCAAGTTTGAAGGATTTACGTAATCGATGCCGTTCTTGTCTAACGGTGACGCCAGCTTAGAGGTCATGGCTTCCTCCTCATCCAACCGTCGACGTCTTTCCGTGACATTTCCAAATATTGTTCATAGCGATTCTGGAGGTAGCCTTTATAGGCTGGATCGGTAGGGCCAGAGAATTGCTTAATTTCTTTTTCACGATACCTCTGATCAAATTCCCAACTTTCTTTAAGTCTTTCCGCAGGGGCTTCCTTGAGTTCGTGCAACAATTGTTGCGCGTTGCGAACATCGGATTTCATAGATTCCAAGTCCCGTTCCCACAACTTGCGCCGATACTCGACCGTCGGCACGGGCCACCCCTTGACCCTGGCGGGCCATTTCGCATGCGGAGGGCCGTATTCGCTGGAGAAGACCTCGGTACTACCATCCTGGTGGTACACGGCCCACAACTGCCCCGGCTTGCCGTCGACGTACGGCGGCAGGTCTACGATGTCGTCCTTCACTTCCTTGCGGTTCGTGTCAAAAATCTGGACGCGCACCTTGATCCCGGGCTGCCATGTCTCTGGCAGGCGAAAGCAGCACACGAGGCCACCCGCGGCGAATGGATCAACCGGTTCGCCGCCTACGCTTGCAGGGTTGTTCGGGTCGGACAAGGCATAAGTAATGGGCTGATCGCTGTAATTGACGCCGCCGATGCTGACGCCGAGTTTCGCATCTCGTCCATGCAGCGAGCCGCATGCGGCTAGCAGAAGGCCCATCATGATTGGTAATGTGTAATTCGATTTCATGATTTTCGGATTCTTGTTCTGGAATTTTTTATGACGCGAGATCATTGCGGCGGCATGCCTTCCACCAGGTCGGTCAGCTGACCTTCTATCTCGCCAAAGCTGCACTTCTTCGACGCAAGCGCGGCCAGCAGCGGCGTTGCTTCCGGCATGCGCTCAAGCTGGGGCTGCTGCACAAACAGGCTGCACCATTGCACCCGGTCGGATTGTTCAATGCCATAGTGATCGGCTCGCTTCAATGCTTGCACAACGCGATTGCAGGCCTCCGCCGGGTGATAGGGCCGGATCACTGCCGGTTCACGGACATGGAAATGTTCGATGATTTGATCGGCTTCGCTGTCATCCATCAGTTGCGCAAACTGGTCCGCGTCCAGCTTCACTTCTTCAGCCAGGGGAAGCGGCGTCTTCGGCAGCGGCAGTTCGGCCCAGGTTGCCGAACGGGTGCGGTAGCGCCATGCATGGGCCGGACCGAAGAAGGCACCGTGCTGTTGCGGCGTCAGGATATCGACGACGCCAGGCAGGCGCCGGGTGTCGGGAAACCGGAAGACGTAAGGCTCGCCATCGGCATTGACGATGCACCATGGATGGAGCCGCCGCGCGAGTTCATCGAGCGACTCCGGAGTGGCGATGATCGAGAGCATCGGATAGCCATCCGTGTGGCCTGCTCCTTCACGCCAGACGGCAGCCGTTGCAGGCGTCAGCGGCACAAGTGTCGGAGCGACAGCTTGCAGTTCGGGGGAGGGATCGTTCGACAGGTCATAGAGGCAGCGCGAGGCAAGCCGGGATTTCCTTATCACGGCATGGCAGTGTTCGTTGAAAACGCAATCGAACAGGGCGAACACATTGGCGTCCGGCCATTTCTCCCGCAGGGAGGCAATCTGTTCTTCGAATTCGTCCAGCCAGCCGGGAGCGTGGCTGCCTATCAGTTTCCGGGGTGGGGAAGGCTTTTTCATGGTATTAGCCAGCCTTTGTAAAGGGAACGCCACTTGCCGCGCTTTTCTTCAGGCATTCGATGCAGACGCTCTTGGGGAGCATGGGCAGGTTCGGCGTCACGCTTGCCGGTCCAGTCAGATTTTTTACGCTGCCATGAATATTGACCGGCCCGGGCGTTTTCAAGGTGATCTGACCGTTGCTGATCTCGATCCGACTGTTTCCTCCAGTAAGTCGAATGGTATTGGGGGCGGTGATATCAACGTGGCCATCGACGGACGTGATCTTGATATCCTTCTTCGCAATCGCCTCGATTTCGTCATCCTGCGCCTGGATCTGCACACGGCCCTTGCCGGCGAACAGCTTGATCCCGGCCTTCGCGACGAATACGCTCCACGCGTCCTTGATCGCCATCGACAGCTTGTTGCCCACAGCGATGTTCGTGTCCCGCTGGCTC
>DASPMC010000014.1:0-99820 GCA_035627275.1 Noviherbaspirillum sp. | reverse complement strand
GCCGCGACGATGCCGGGATAAGCGCCGCAGCGACAGATGTTGCCGCTCATCGCCGTATCGATGTCGGCATCTGTCGGTGCCTTGTTGGCGCGCAGCAGGGCGGTGGCAGCCATCACCTGCCCGCTTTGGCAGTAACCGCATTGCGGCACGTCGTGTTTGATCCAGGCATCCTGCACGGCCTTGCCGACGCGGTCGGCTTCCATCGCCTCGATGGTGGTGATTTTCTTTCCGGCGACGCTGCCGATGGGTGTGACGCAGGAGCGGATCGGCTGGCCGTCCAGGTGCACAGTGCACGCCCCGCACAATGCCGCGCCGCAGCCGAACTTGGTGCCGATCATGCCGAGGTTGTCGCGCAGTGCCCAGAGCACCGGGGTGGAGGGATCGGCGTCGACCTGGGTATCGCGGCCGTTGATGTGGAGTGTGACCATGTTGGTTTTCCTGTTATGTGTTGATGTTCACCACTAACCTGCCGCGCACCTTGCCTTCAAGGAGGTCGCGCGCCCTGACCAAAGCATCACCGAGCGTAATTTCCTGGGTGATCCGTCCTAGCTTGTCGGCATCCAGGTCGCGCGCCAGTCTCTGCCATGCATCCATGCGGCGCGCCTTGGGTGCCATAACGCTATCGACGCCAATCAGCTTCACGCTGCGCAGGATGAAGGGCGCTACCGTTGTCGGCAAATCCATGCCCTGCGCCAAGCCACAGGCCGCTACCGTCCCGCCATAGCGGGTCTGCGCAAGTGCATTGGCAAGGGTGTGCGAACCGACGGAATCGACCACGCCGGCCCAGCGCTCTTTCTGCAAGGGCTTACCGGGAGCGGACAGCTCGGCACGATCGATGATTTCCGAGGCTCCGAGCGACTTGAGGTAGTCGGCTTCGGCGAGTTTGCCGGTGGAAGCAACGACCCGGTAGCCCCAGGCGGAAAGGACGGAGATCGCGATACTGCCGACGCCGCCCGATGCGCCTGTCACAAGGATGTCGCCACTGTCCTTGGTCACACCCTGTTCCTGCAGCCCCATTGCGCACAGCATGGCTGTGTAGCCGGCGGTGCCGATCGCCATCGCTGTCTTCGCGGTCATGCCCTGCGGCATGGGAATCAGCCAGTCGCCTCTCAGCTTCCCGCGCTGCGCCAGGCATCCCATGTGCACTTCACCCACGCCCCAGCCATTGAGGATGAACGCATCCCCCGCCTTCCAGTCGGGATGGGACGAAGCGATCACCTCTCCCGCGCCGTCGATGCCGGGCACCATTGGCCATTTGCGCACGACGGGAGATTTGCCGGTGATCGCAAGGGCGTCCTTGAAATTGATCGTCGAGTAGTCGACACGCACCGTGACATCGCCTTCTGCCGGCAGTTGGGCATCGTCCAGCTGCGTCAGATTGGCATCGGTCGTACTGTCTTCTTTCTTGCTGAGCAGAATTGCCTTGAACATCGCGTGTCTCCGTTATGGGCCTGGCCTTTCATTGTATCGAGTTGCGAGATTCTGATTTTGATGCAAAAAATGGCGCGCCTCTTGCGAGTACGCGCCATTCGAACGATTCCTCTACTGCTGTGGCTGGTTCTTATTGCTTGATAGAAGCAAGCTTGGCCTCAAGCGCCTTCTGATCGACAGCGCCGGGGATGCGCGTGCCGTCCGTGAAGAAGACGGTCGGCGTACCGGTCACTTTCATCTTCTGGCCGAGGGCAAGGATCTTGTCGTTCGGCGCGGTGCAATTGGCCGGCGCCGCTTCGGGCGTCTTGCCTTTCAGCATCCAGTCGTCCCAGGCCTTGACGCGATCTGTCGAGCACCAGATATTGCGCGACTTCACGGCGGAGTCCTCGGACAGGATGTTGTACATGAAAGTGTAGACCGTCACATTGTCCATCTCGTTGAGCGTCTGGCGGAAGCGCTTGCAGTAGCCGCAATTCGGATCCTCGAACACGGCGATCACGCGCTTGCCGTTGCCCTTCACCATCTTCAGTGCCGAGTCGAACGGCAGGTCGGCGAACTTGATCTTGTTGATTTCATCCAGACGGGCCTTGGTGTGGTCCTGGAAGGTCTTGGTATCGACGATGCGTCCGATGAAAAGATACTCGCCCTTGGCATCGGTGTAGAAAATGTCACCGCCGACGCGTACCTCGTACAGGCCACTGTAAGGTGTCTTGGTGATGGATTCGATCTTGGCGCCTTCGCCGAGACGCGGCTCCACTGCCTTCTTGATGGCCGCTTCCTGCGCGCTCTGGGCGAACGCAACGCCTGCAAAGCCGAGTGCAGCGAACGCCGCGAGTTTTTTCAGTTTGATCATGTGTCGGGTTATCCCTTCGGTATGTCTAAGACCGTTTTCCCATCGCATGGGAAATCAGTGCCCGCTTTATGACAGGCAATTTGTTGACAAAGTTCAAGCCGAGGTTGCGTACAACGCGCACCGGCTCGAAATCGGTGGAGAACAGCCGCTCCAGACCGTCAGTAGCAAGCTGCATCAGGAAAACGTCTTCCTTGCGCGCCCTTGCGTAGCGGCCCAGCACGCGTTCGTCGCCGCAGTCGCGGTGCGATTCGCGTTCTGACACGGCTTTCAGGAGCGCCTCGACGTCGGCAAAGCCAAGGTTCATGCCATGCCCCGCGAGCGGATGCACGACGTGCGCCGCGTCGCCGACGAGGGCAACGCGCGGCGCGACCATGGAATGCGGCCGCATGAGGCTCAAGGGGAATGCCTTTACCATTTCCGGCTGCACCGGGCGCAGCTGCCCCAGCGGCTCATTCGCAAAGACTGCCAGTCGCTCGGCGAGCTGGGCCAGGGATTCGCCAAGCAGGGTTTGAGCAAGCGCCTCCGGGGCCGACCACACCAGCGAGACGCGCTGGCCGGGAAGCGGCAGCAGCGCCACGATGCCTTCCGAGGAAGTGAACCATTGATACGCCGTGCCGTGATGAGGCTTGTCACATTCGAAATTGGTAACGACCGCACGCTGCCCGTAAGAGCGGTAATCGATGCCGATATCGCATTGCCCGCGTACCCAGGACTGGGCGCCATCGGCACCGACGACCAGGGATGACTCGATCACGTCGCCATTGTCCAGCCGCACGCGTGCGTCCTGGAGGCCGGTACGCAGTTCGACGGCGTGCCCTGTTACCACCCGCAGGTTGGGCGCGAACTTGAGTGCGGCGTCGAGTGCGGAAGAGAGATTGCTGTCCTCGACGATCCAGGCCAGCGCTCCCGTGCGTGCGCCGTACGCATCGAAAACCAGCTGGCCCGCTTGCTCGCCATCGCCCTTGACGTCCATCGCATCGACTGCGGCGACGCGGGAGGCATCGAGCGCATGCCAGACTTTAAGTGAGGTCAGCAGGTCATGAGCGACATGATTGAGCGCATAGACACGCACATCCCAGCCACCCGGCGGCACATCGCTTGCCCGGCCTTCCGGCGGACTCAGCAGGGTGACGGACAGGCCCATCTGGGCAAATCCGAGTGCCGTAGCCTTGCCGACTGCACCGTTGCCGATAACACAGATATTGCTTTGGAATTGCATGAAGCAGGCCACCCGCAATGGTAAAAATGAGTAGATTCGCAGGCCATTATAGCCGTTCAAAACTATCCCGGCTGCAAAAAGGGCTTGCATATCCCAACAGCCTTGCTATAATTGCGCGCCTTGGCCTGGTAGCTCAGTTGGTAGAGCAGAGGATTGAAAATCCTTGTGTCGGTGGTTCGATTCCGCCCCGGGCCACCAAGAAAAATCAAGGGCTTACAGCGATTCCGTTGTAAGCCCTTTTGTTTTTCATCTCCCGATCTTTTTTCTCCCCGAGCCCGGGATCGCCGTGCGGCACAAATAGAATCCCCGGCATTGCCAGCCGCGCTCCCATATTTCCCGCAAACACAATCCGCACACGCGGTTGATCTTGTCGCAAACGGCGACCAGGCGGACCTGGCACTGACCACCCACACTTACGACTTCGTCGTGCTCGACATCGGCCTGCCGGGCATGAGCGGTTTCGAGATCGTGTGGCGGCGGCAGGCACGCAAGTCTTCGGTTCCGGTGCTGATCCTGACGGTGCTCGGATTGCTCATACGGTGCGGCTCGCCCACGATCGAGATTAATTTCCTCGAGGAACCAAAATCCCTCTATTTCGTCCTAACTTGAACCTGCCAGCATACTTCAACGAGGGAATCATCATGGTCTGCCTGCACTGCAGTGCCGCAACCGGCGATAACGCCACCACCTGTTCGTCCTGCGGCAAGCCAACCTCCGTGCTACGGCGATCCAGCCGAAACAAGCGCGCGTCGCGCCACGACCCTGCCCAGGCAGCCGAAAAAGCGCCGACACGGGATGACCAGGAACCTGTGCGAGGCACGTCGAATCTTCCCGCACTCCTGGGCGGCGCGCTTGATCCGCAACGCCAACCGTCCACAGCCGTTGCACTGGTTCCTCAAACGCTGTCGGCAGCGCAGGAACCAGCCCCGACTATTGAAGAAGCGGCAAACCGCCCCGCTGGGGGCATCAAGCGCAAGGCATGGGCAACCAGCGCAGTTGTTGCTGCGGCATTCATCGTTGCGCTCGGCGGATGGTGGCGCAATAACGGGGAACCTCCCGCCGGCGCGATCAACACGGCACCGATGACAGCGCTTGCGGAAGACAAGCATGAAGGCGATCTACCGGCGACCGCACGCGTATCGACACCGGATACCAAAATCGCTGTCGCTACGAAAAACCCTGCGTCTTCAAACGCCAAAGTGACCAAAAAAGCCCATGACACTGCAGCCGCGAGCGTTAGCAAGTCCGGTTCAAGTGACAAGAACCGGCCAGCCCGCGCCATGCAGCCGCCAAAGAAATCTCAATCAACAACACAAACTGCGGCAAGCCGCGAACCGGATCGCATTGTCATGGCGAGTGCCGCCGCCGGGCAAAGCCGATATGCGCAATGCCTGGAACTCGAAGGATTCCTGCGCCGGGAACAATGCAAGTGGCATGTTTGCAGCGGCAAGTGGGGACAGGATGGCTGCCCTTCGTACAAGAAAGACGACGAAGTGAACTACTAGGCGCGTCGCATCAGCGTGGTCACATGACGTTCCAATAAAACGCACCGGATACGTTACCATGGACACCCATGGAAATCGCCCTACTGGACCAGGACAAGGAATTGGCGGAAGCCATCTGCGCGACATTGCGCGTCGCAGGCCATCACTGCGTTCACACAAGTAGCATAAGCGCCGTGATAGACCTGCTCGGTCAGGACGGCTTTGACCTTCTCGTACTTGATGCAGCGTCGGCCGGCGGTGGTGCCGGACTGATCCGCAGGGTAAGGGCTGCCACGCCGGCAATCCCGGTACTCCTGCTGAGCCCGCGCTCCGCGGAGGACGAGATTACGGCGGCGCTCGATGCCGGCGCAAACGATTACCTCATCAAACCGGTCCGGCATGGCGAAATTGCCACCCGTGTCCAGGTCCTGCTCAAGCGCACCTATCCTGCGCAGCACGTCGGCGACCTGCTGCGCTTCGGCAGCTATGCATTCGACACCGCCGCGTCGCGCCTCACCAGGGACGAAAAGACAATCGGCGTCACGCAGAAGGAATTCGAACTCGCACTGCTGTTCTTCCGTCATCTAGGCCGCCCGTTGTCGCGCGCATATATCAGGGAGACACTCTGGCCGGAGGAATCGGAGCTCCCCTCGCGCACACTCGACACCCATGTATCACGGGTGCGCACCAAGCTCGGTCTGCGCCCGGAAAACGGATACCGTCTCGCCCCGGTGTACAGCTTCGGCTATCAGTTGGAACAGCTTTCGCAATGAACGGTTTTTGCTCCGCCGCTGTCGTATGCACACTGCTCCCTCCTTGAGAGATATCGTTTTTTCAACAAAAAACCCTCAACTTATGCTTAAACGCAACAAGCTATAATAGAGGGTCAGGAATCTCCGCACGTAAACCCGAATGCAGCTTCTAGCCGTCGGTCTCAATCACACCACCGCGCCCGTCTCGCTGCGCGAAAAAGTGGCATTCCCTGCTGACCAGATCGGTGAAGCGGTTGCGTCTGCGCGTGCCTGGTTCGGCCGCGCCACGGCCTCTGGCTCGACCGACGAAGCGGCGATCCTCTCCACCTGCAACCGCACCGAGCTGTACGCAGCCAGCCATATCCCGGGAGGTGTCGAAGCAGCCATTGACACAACGGCCCGCTTCCTCGCCGAATACCACAAGCTGTCCTACGCGGAACTGCGCCCCTACCTGTACACGCTGCCGCAGGACAACGCCGTGCGCCACGCCTTCCGCGTCGCCTCCGGCCTGGACTCGATGGTGCTCGGCGAAGCGCAGATCCTCGGCCAGATGAAGGAAGCAGTGCGCCGTGCTGAAGCGGCGGGCGGACTGGGAACCTACCTGCACCAGATGTTCCAGCGCACCTTCGCCGTTGCGAAGGAGGTGCGGACCACCACCGAAATCGGCGCGCACAGCGTCTCGATGGCCGCCGCCGCAGTGCGCCTGTCGCAGCGGATTTTCGACAAGATCTCCGAGCAGAACGTGCTCTTCATCGGCGCGGGCGAGATGATCGAACTGTGCGCGACTCACTTTGCCGCACAGAATCCGAAATCGCTGACGGTTGCCAACCGCACCATGGAGCGCGGCGAAGCGCTCGCGCACCGTTTCAGCGGCAAGGCCATTCGCCTGGCCGACTTGCCGGACCAGCTTTCGCAATACGACATCGTTGTCTCCAGTACCGCCTCGTCGCTGCCGATCATCGGCCTGGGCATGGTCGAACGCGCGATCAAGGCCCGCCGCCACAAGCCGATGTTCATGGTCGACCTGGCCGTGCCGCGTGACATCGAATCCGAAGTCGGCCGGCTCGACGATGTCTTCCTGTACACCGTGGACGACCTCGGCTCCGCCGTGCAGACTGGTATCGAGAATCGCCAGGCCGCCGTCGCGCAGGCCGAAGCGATCATCGAGACCCGCGTGCAATCCTTCATGCACTGGATCGAGAGCCGCGCAGTCGTGCCTGTGATCCGAGAACTGCACGACAACAGTGAAGCGATGCGCGTTGCGGAACTCGAGCGCGCGAAGAAACTGCTCGCCAAGGGCGAGGACATCGACGCGGTGCTGGAAGCACTGTCGAAAGGCCTGACCGCCAAGTTCCTGCACGGCCCGCAACAGGCCCTGCACAATGCGCAAGGCGACGAACGTGCCCGCCTCGCCGCCCTTCTCCCGCAGCTCTTCCGCACCAAGCGCTAGCTGACGATTGCCCGTCCGGGGGGCTGTCTTCAGTCTCCGCCCGCGCGCTATGCCCGAATGGCGTCCCACAACCGAATCCACGACCGAATACCGCCATGAAACCTTCAATGCTTGCCAAGCTCGACCAGCTCTCCGAACGACTCGAAGAACTCAACAGTCTGCTGATCCAGGAAGGCGCGACCAACGACATGGACCAGTACCGCAAGCTGACGCGCGAACACGCGGAGCTGGGTCCGCTGGTTGCGTTGTACCAGGATTACAAGCAGGCCGGCGAGGACATCGAGACCGCGCAGGAGATGCTGGCAGATCCGGACATGAAGGGACTGGCGCAGGAGGAAATCGCCTCGGCGAAGGCACGCATCGAGCAGCTCGAAGCCGACCTGCAAAAGATGCTGCTGCCCAAGGACCCCAACGACGAGCGCAACATCTATCTCGAAATACGGGCCGGCACCGGGGGCGACGAGGCGGCGTTGTTCGCAGGCGACCTGCTGCGCATGTACACCCGTTATGCCGAACGCAACCGCTGGCAGGTGGAGATGGTGTCGGAGTCGCCTTCCGAAATCGGCGGCTACAAGGAAGTCATCGTTCGCCTCATCGGCCACGGCGCCTATTCCAAGCTCAAGTTCGAGTCCGGTGGACACCGCGTGCAGCGCGTGCCGGCGACGGAAACGCAGGGCCGCATCCACACCTCCGCATGTACGGTCGCGGTGATGCCGGAAGCGGATGAAGTCGAGGACGTCGAAATCAATCCGACGGATATCCGCATCGATACCTTCCGCGCATCGGGCGCCGGCGGCCAGCACATTAACAAGACCGACTCGGCGGTGCGCATCACGCACATCCCGACCGGCATCGTGGTCGAATGCCAGGACGATCGCAGCCAGCACAAGAACAAGGCGTCGGCACTGAAGGTGCTTGCTGCGCGCATCAAGGACGTGCAGACGCGCGAACAGCAGGCAAAGGAAGCGGCAACCCGCAAGTCGCTGATCGGCTCCGGCGACCGCAGCGAACGCATCCGCACCTACAATTTCCCGCAGGGCCGGATGACCGACCACCGCATCAACCTGACGCTGTACAAGCTCGATTTCATCATGGACGGCGACTTGGACGAACTGACCAATGCGTTGATGGCCGAACATCAGGCGGAATTGCTGGCAGCATTGGCCGACGAGGCATAATTGCCCTCGTCAGGACGGCGAGAAGAATTGCAATTCAGGAACTTTTCTCGTCGGCATTACTCTTAAAGCATTTCACTCTTATAACTAGCAACCATGAAAACTTCCAAACCGGTGTTGGTCGCAGTCGGTGTCATCGCCCTCGGACTGGTGGGGTTTGCCCTGTTCCTGCAGCATGTGAAGGGACAGATGCCCTGCCCGCTGTGCGTGATCCAGCGTTACCTGTTCATCCTGCTCGCGCTGGTGTGCTTCCTGTTTGCGGCCTTGCCGCGTGCGGCAACCCGCTTCGGTGCCAGCCTGGGCGTACTTGCTGCGCTGGGTGGCGCGGGGGTCGCCGGCTGGCATGTGTGGGTGAAGGCGCATCCCACCGTGTCCTGCGGCATCGACCCACTCGAAACGGCATTGAACCGTTACCCGACCGCCGAATTGCTGCCCTTCGTATTCAAGGCCGACGGCCTCTGTTCCGCTGAGTATCCGCCTATCCTCGGACTATCCAATCCGCAGTGGTCGCTGATCTGGTTCGCCGCCTTCGCACTGATCCTCATCTGGGCCGCCCTGCGCCGCCCCAATTGATCGAACGCCATCCGCCGATGCCACCGACTCAAAGCGCCTCATATTCCATTGATCCCGGTACCAGCATCGGCGCCCTGCTCCGGAAACCGCCGCTCGACGCCCTCGAAGCGCGCATCCTGCTGGCGCATGCGCTGCAGCTGACGCGCGTGCAACTCATCACTCAGTCCGAACGCATCCTGACGCCACAGGAAGCCGCCAGTGTGGCGTCCTTGTTCACGCGCCGCCTGCAGGGCGAACCGATTGCCTACATCCTCGGCGAGCGCGAATTCTTCGGGCTCATGCTGCTTACGACGCCCGATGTATTGATTCCCCGTCCCGAAACGGAATTGCTGGTCGAACTCGCGCTTGACCGCCTGCCGGACGGCGGACGCGTACTCGACATGGGAACCGGCTCCGGCGCCATTGCGATCGCCATCGCACACACACGCCCCGATGCAAACGTGACAGCGCTGGATGCCAGCAAGGCGGCGCTCGCCGTCGCACGCCGCAACGTGGAGCGCACCGGCGTCAATGTCCGCCTGGTCTTAAGCGACTGGTATGGTGCAGCGGGCGACGAGCAATTCGATCTGATCGTCTCGAATCCGCCCTACATCGTCGCCGGCGACCCGCATCTTTCACAGGGCGACCTTCGCTTCGAACCTGTCAATGCCCTCACCGACCACGGCGATGGCTTGTCCGCAATCCGCACCATCGTCGGTGGCGCGCAGTGCCATCTCGCTTCCGGCGGCTGGCTGCTGATGGAGCACGGATACGACCAGTCAGCGTCCGTGCGCGACTTGCTCGACCGGCAGGGTTTTCGCGATGTGCAAAGCTGGAAAGACCTGGCCGGCATCGAACGCGTCAGCGGCGGCCGGCTGTAGGTTTTCCGTCCATTTTTGACCTGTCAAGACTGGCACAATCACACAAATTGCGTATCATCACCCGCTTGTTTTCACCTTTCTGAGTTTCCATGCTGCCATCCATCGAACAACGTCTCGCTCTTGAACTCGCCGCCAAACCGGTGCAAGTCGCCGCCGCCATTGCTCTGCTCGATGAAGGCGCCACCGTCCCCTTCATTGCACGCTACCGCAAGGAAGCCACAGGCGGCCTGGACGATACGCAACTGCGCCTGCTGGAAGAGCGCCTGCGCTACCTGCGCGAGCTGGAAGACCGTCGCGCGGCAATCATTGCGTCGATCGAAGAACAAGGGAAGATGACGCCGGAATTGCTCGATGCGATCGTGCATGCAGAAGACAAGACCCGCCTGGAAGACCTGTACCTGCCGTACAAGCCCAAGCGCCGCACCAAGGCGCAGATCGCCGCGGAAGCGGGCCTGACCGAACTGGCAGACGCGCTGCTCGCCAACCCGGCGCTGAACCCGGAGGAAGAAGCCGCCAAGTACATCAAGCCCGCATTCACCACCGCCAACGGCGACAACCCCGGCGTACCGGACGCAAAAGCCGCCCTCGACGGCGCACGCCAGATCCTGATGGAGCGCTTCGCCGAAGACGCGACGCTGCTGCAAGCCCTGCGCGAATACCTGACCGAGCACGGCGTGGTCGAATCGAAGGTCGTCGAAGGCAAGGAAGAGGCCGGCGCCAAGTTCGCCGATTACTTCGACTACTCCGAAACCATCGGCACCATCCCGTCGCACCGCGCGCTCGCACTGTTCCGCGGCCGCCGCGAAGAAGTGCTGAACGTTTCACTGCGCCTGGACAGCGAGGAAGAAAAGCCGAAATGGGATGCGCCGCACAACCCCTGCGAAAGCCGCATCGCCGCTCGCTTCGGCGTCAGCAGTCAGGGCCGCCCGGCCGACAAGTGGCTGGCCGACACAGTGCGCTGGGCTTGGCGGGTGAAGGTGTTCATGCACCTCGAAACCGAATTGATGACCAGCCTGCGCGAACGCGCCGAGATCGAAGCGATCAACGTCTTCGCACGCAACCTGAAGGATCTGTTGCTTGCCGCTCCCGCCGGCCCGCGCGCCACCATGGGCCTCGACCCGGGCCTGCGCACCGGCGTGAAGGTGGCGGTGGTCGATGCGACCGGCAAGGTCGTCGACACCAACACCATCTATCCGCACCAACCGCGCAATGACTGGGAAGGCTCGCTCCACACGCTTGCGCAACTCGCGCGCAAGCACAATGTCGCGCTGGTTTCGATCGGCAATGGCACTGCTTCGCGCGAGACCGACAAGCTGGCGCAGGACCTGATCAAGCAGCATCCGGAGCTCAAGCTCACCAAGATCGTCGTGTCGGAAGCCGGTGCATCGGTGTATTCCGCCTCCGAGTTCGCCTCGCGCGAGCTGCCGGACCTCGACGTATCCCTGCGCGGCGCCGTGTCGATCGCGCGCCGCTTGCAGGATCCGCTGGCGGAACTGGTGAAGATCGATCCGAAGTCTATTGGCGTCGGCCAGTACCAGCATGACGTCAGCCAATCGCAATTGGCTCGTTCGCTGGATGCAGTGGTGGAAGACTGCGTGAACGCCGTGGGCGTGGACGTGAATACCGCTTCCGCTCCCCTGCTGGCCCGCGTCTCCGGTCTGAACGCGAGCGTGGCGCAGAGCATCGTCAACTACCGCGACATGAAGGGCATGTTCGCCTCGCGCGCCGCACTGCTGTCGGTGCCGCGCCTCGGCGAAAAGACTTTCGAACAGGCTGCCGGCTTCCTTCGCATCATGAACGGCGAGAACCCGCTCGATGCGTCGGCGGTGCACCCGGAATCCTACCCGGTCGTCGAAAAGATCCTTGCCGACATCAAGAAGGATGTGAAGGGCGTGATCGGCGACGGCAAACTGCTGAAGTCAGTCAACCCGGCCAAGTATGCTGACGAAAAGTTCGGCGTACCGACGATTACCGACATCCTGAAGGAACTCGAGAAACCCGGCCGCGATCCGCGCCCGGAATTCACCACGGCCACCTTCAAGGAAGGCGTGGAAGACATCAAGGACCTGCGTCCGGACATGATCCTCGAAGGCGTGGTGACCAACGTCGCGGCATTCGGCGCCTTCGTCGACATCGGCGTGCACCAGGACGGCCTGGTGCATATTTCGGCGCTCTCCAACACCTTCGTGCGCGATCCGCATACGGTGGTCAAGGCCGGCCAAGTGGTCAAGGTTAAGGTGCTGGAAGTGGACGAGAAGCGCCGCCGCATCGCCCTGACGATGCGTCTGACCGACGCACCGGCTCCTGCCGGTTCCCGTCCGGAACAGCGCGGCGACCGCAACGATGCCCGCAGGCTGTCCCAGCATCAGCGCGCACCGCAACCGGCCGTGGGTGGCGCCATGGCGGCAGCGTTTGCCAAGCTGAAGGGATAAGGCGACTAGGCTACGCCGGATCAAGCGGGAATTCGCCTCGTGCGGATTCCCGCTTTTTACTTTTACGACAACTTTGCATCCGGCCATGCGGACGACGAGCAGGTTTTACGGCTATTTATCCGCTCCTGGCGGCATGCCCGCACCCTTTTTCATATAATGATGAACATTCCCCATTTTTAAATGTTTAGAGGTAACACCATGAGCGACGTACAAGCCTGGATCAAAGAAACCGTCACCGCCCACCCGGTCGTGCTGTTCATGAAAGGCACTGCCCAATTCCCGCAATGCGGCTTCTCCGGCCGTGCCGTGCAGATCCTGAATGCCTGCGGCGTAGAAAACATCGTCACGGTCAACGTGCTGGAAGATGCGGAAGTCCGCCAGGGCATCAAGGAATACTCCAACTGGCCGACCATTCCGCAGCTGTATATCAAAGGCGAGTTCATCGGCGGTTCCGACATCATGTCCGAGATGTTCGAATCCGGCGAACTGCAAACCCTGTTGAAGCCCTGATCGCTGCGCCTCCGCAGACACGTTCCTCCGCGATGCCCGGCCATCGATTAATCGTCGCCATCACCGGCGCCACCGGTGCGGTGTATGGCGTTCGCCTGCTCCAGGTGCTGCGCGAAAACCCGGACATCGAAACCCACCTCATGGTTTCCGATGCAGGCGTATTGAACCTGCATCAGGAACTCGACCTGGGACGGAAGGAAGTCGAGGCTCTGGCCGATGTCGTCCACAATGTGCGTGATATCGGCGCCTCGATTGCAAGCGGCTCCTTCCAGTCGGATGGCATGGTCGTCGCGCCGTGCTCGATGAAAACCCTTGCCGCCGTTGCGCACGGACTCTCCGACAACCTGATTTCACGCGCGGCCGACGTCGTTCTGAAGGAAAGGCGGCGGCTGGTCCTGATGGTGCGTGAAACGCCCTTCAACCTTGCGCACCTGCGCAACATGACTGCCGTCACCGAAATGGGCGGCATCGTCTTCCCGCCGGTTCCGGGCTTCTATCAGCGGCCGAAGACGATCGAGGAGATGGTGGATCACACCATCGGACGTGTCCTCGACCTGTTCGCGATTCCACACGCACTGACGCCGCGCTGGTCGGGAATGAAGGGGAATGTGTGACCAAGCTGGCCTTGCGTCCACTTGACCATCCACGACAAGGCACAACCAATCGCCGTAGCAAACAGACGTACTAAACAAAAAACCCGCGACCATTGCTGATCGCGGGTTTTTTATTGGTGCCGGCTGCAGGACTCGAACCCGCCACCTGATGATTACAAATCAACTGCTCTACCAGATGAGCTAAGCCGGCGAAACTTGAAAGACCCGTATTGTACTTTATTTGATCCGAGTTAGCGTCGGGCGTCCGCCTTTTTTTGGCGGGTCGTTGTTATCGTCCGGATCGGTGCCGGATTCAGATTCCGCTGGGCTGTCAGACGAAGCAGGAACGGCTGCAAGCGCAGGACCGTTATGCTTCTCCTCGCCCTGCCCTTCGTCCTCGCATTCCGGCGTGAGCGTCACCTCGAAAGCCATGCCCTGTCCGTTTTCACGCGCGTAAATCGCGACAACGTTATCGACAGGAATCGAAATTTCGCGGGATACACCGCCAAAGCGCGCATGAAAATTGATGAAATCGTTGTCCATCTTCAACCCGCTGGTCGCGGTGAAGCTGATATTCAGGACGATTTCGCCGTTCTTCACGAACTCGCGCGGCACCAGTGTGCGGGAATCGACCGCTGCAGCCAGGTAAGGCGTGTAGCCGTTATCCGTGCACCATTCGTAGATGGCACGCAGCAAATAGGGCTTGGTCGAAATTTCAGACATGGTTTCCGGCCTTAAACAGCAATGGCGCGACGGCACTCGATCGACGCCGCGCCATGCACGTCTTAACGACGCATCACCTTTTCGGACGGGGTCAGCGCTTCAATGTAGGCAGGACGGGAGAAAATCCGTTCCGCATACTTCATCAGAGGTGCAGCGGTCTTCGAGAGTTCGATGCCGTAGTGGTCGAGGCGCCATAGCAACGGGGCAATTGCCACGTCGAGCATGGAAAACTCATCGCCGAGCATGTACTTGTTCTTGATGAACAGTGGCGCCAGCGTGGTCAGGCGGTCGCGGATTTCCGCACGAGCCTTTTCATGGGCCTTGTCCGCTCCCTTGGACTTGTCGTTTTCCAGCGTGTGTACGTGGACAAACAATTCCTTCTCGAAATTGAACAGCATCAGGCGTGCGCGTGCACGCATCAGCGGATCCGCCGGCATCAATTGCGGATGCGGGAAGCGCTCGTCAATGTATTCATTGATGATGTTCGACTCGTACAGGATCAGGTCCCGCTCGACCAGGATCGGCACCTGACCGTAGGGATTCATGACCGAGATGTCTTCCGGCTTGTTGAACAGGTCGACGTCACGGATCTCAAAATCCATGCCCTTCTCGAACAACACGAGACGGCAGCGCTGCGAAAATGGGCAGGTAGTGCCCGAGTAGAGAACCATCATGTTGTAGTTCCTTAGAAACAAAAGGGTGAGACGTCGTACGGCTCACCCCAAAACAATTGCCCGCAACTTTCGTTACGGGCCAGGCTTTATTTGACTTCTTTCCAATACGACTTGTTCAGCAACCAGGCCAGGACCAGGAAGCCGCCGAGGAACAGCAGCACGATCACGCCAAGGCGCTTGCGCTTGTTCTGTGCGGGCTCCCCCATCCATTCCAGGTAAGCAACCAGGTCGGCAGTCGCGTTGTCGAACTCGATCGCCGACAGCTTGCCCGGCTTGACTTGCTCGAAGCCGGCAAACTTGTGCACCACCTTGCTCGCGTCGTGCGGATCCTTCTCCTCGACGAACTTGGCGGCGCGCACGCCCTGCAGTTCCCACATCACGTGCGGCATGCCGACGTTCGGGAACACCAGGTTATTCCAGCCGGTGGGACGGGTGTCATCCTTGTAGAAGGTACGCAGGTAGGTGTACAGCCAATCCGGGCCGGAACCCGCACCCGACGCCTTGGCACGTGCGATGACCGACAGATCCGGCGGCACTGCGCCGAACCAGTCCTTCGCATCTTTCGCCGCCATCGAGACCTTCATCAGGTCACCCACCTTGTCGCCGGTGAACAGAAGGTTGTTCTTGATCTGCTCGTCCGTCAAGCCGATGTCCTTCAAGCGGTTGTAGCGCATTGCCGAAGCGGAATGGCAGTTCAGGCAGTAGTTCACGAACAGCTTGGCGCCATTCTGGAGAGACGCGAGGTCCTTGGTGCGGTTCGGAGCCTGATCCAGTGGGAAAGTCGCTTCACTGGCGAACGTTACCGCCGGAACGAGTGCCAGGACCGCAATCAGTTTTTTCAACAAGTTCATGGTTCTTATATCCCTTTTGCGGCTTAGTGCGGGTGGAACGTGACACGGTCAGGCACGGCCTTGAACTGGCCCATCTTGCTCCACCACGGCATCAACAGGAAGAAGCCGAAGTAGATGAAGGTGCAGATCTGCGCAACGAGAGTACCCACCGGCGTCGGCGCTTGCACGCCAAGGTAGCCGAGGATCACGAACGCGATACCGAACACCAGGTAGACGTAGCCGTGACCAGCCGGACGATAGCGGATGGACTTGACCGGAGAGTGGTCAAGCCACGGCAGGCCCGCCAAGATCAGCACGGACACGCCCATCAGCACAACGCCCCAGAACTTCGCATCGAACACGAACATGCCGATCAGCGCAGCAACGCCGACGATCAGGATGCCCAGCTTGGTGGAGCCGCTCAGCTTCGACTTCATCATGACCAGGGCGATGTAGGCGGCAAGGCCGATCGCCAGGTACAGCATGAACTCGGAAGTTGTTGCACGCAGGATCGAGTAGAACGGCGTGAAGTACCAGACCGGCGCAATGTGCGGCGGCGTTTTCAGCGGGTCCGCCGGGATGAAGTTGTTGTATTCGAGGAAGTAACCGCCCATTTCCGGCGCGAAGAACACGATGGCGCTGAACACGATCAGGAAGACTGCGGCACAGAACACGTCGTGCACTGAGTAGTACGGGTGGAACGGGATGCCATCGAGCGGAACGCCGTTTGCGTCGGTCTTTTCCTTGATTTCCACGCCGTCCGGATTGTTGGAGCCCACTTCATGCAGTGCAACGATGTGAGCGACAACCAGACCCAGCAGCACCAGCGGAATCGCGATGACGTGGAAGGAGAAGAAGCGATTCAGGGTCGCATCGGACACGACATAGTCACCACGGATCCACAGCGACAGGTCCGGACCGATGAACGGGATGGCACCGAACAGGTTCACGATCACCTGCGCCCCCCAGTAGGACATCTGGCCCCATGGGAGCAGGTAGCCAAAGAAGGCTTCTGCCATCAGGCACAGGAAGATGCCGACGCCGAACAGCCACACCAGTTCGCGGGGCTTGCGGTAGGAACCGTAGAGCAGGCCGCGCACCATGTGCAGGTAGACGACGATGAAGAAGGCAGACGCACCGGTGGAGTGCATGTAACGCACCAGCCACCCCCAAGGCACGTCGCGCATGATGTACTCGACGGAAGCGAACGCGAGGTTGGCGTCCGGCTTGTAGTGCATCACGAGGAAGATGCCGGTGACGATCTGGATCACCAACACCAGCAGCGCGAGCGAACCGAAGGCGTACCAGTAGTTGAAGTTCTTCGGCGCGTAGTACTCGGACAGGTGCGCCTTCCAGGTCGAGGTGACTGGGAAGCGGGCATCGAACCAGTTCAGGGCCTTGGCGGACAGCGGGGCGTCAGCGGGAAGCTTTTTTTCTTGGAATGCCATGGTTATGCTTCGCCTTTCTCATCTTTGCCGATGATCAGCTTGGTGTCGCTGAGGTACATGTGCGGCGGAATCTCGAGGTTGTCCGGCGCCGGCTTGTTCTTGAACACGCGGCCGGCGAGGTCGAAGGTGGAGCCGTGGCACGGGCAAAGGAAACCGCCTGCCCAGTCATCCGGCAGCGAGGGCTGCGCGCCGGGTTGCAGCTTGGTGGTCGGCGAGCAGCCGAGGTGCGAGCAGATACCGACGGCGACCAGAATTTCCGGCTTGCGCGAACGGTATTCGTTACGGGCGTACTCCGGCGTCAACTCGTTCGGGTTGCGCTCGGACTTGGGGTCGGCGACCTGGCCGTCGGTCTTCTTCAGCGACTCGACCATTTCCGGCGAGCGCTTCAGAATCCAGACCGGCTTTCCGCGCCACTCGACGGTCTTCATCTCTCCCGGCGCGAGGCCGGTGATGTCAACTTCAACCGGAGCGCCGGCGGCCTTGGCCCGCTCGGACGGCTGGAAGGTCGACACAAAGGCTCCCGCTGTAGCCAAACCGGCCACACCGCCCGCCGCGCATGTTGCGACGAGCAAGCCACGCCGACCGGAATCGACCTGCTTTTCGTTACTCATACCAACCCCAATAAGTGAAAATGCGAAATCTGTAGGAAAGTTCAGCAACCTTAGATTATAACTGACGGGACATTCGATTTAAAGTGAATATGAAACACTTTGCGCGGCTTTCGGGAACTTTTTGGTGCATTTCTGTACACGTTACGAAGCCGTGAGTGAAAAGGCATTCAAAGTCTGCAATAGTCGCGGAATGAGCATCGGCAACCAAGCCGGCGATTGTATTTTTATAACAAGAAGGGGGTAATACGATGGGAATGATGCAGGAGTTCAAAGCATTTGCAATCAAGGGCAACGTGATCGACCTCGCGGTCGGCGTGATCATTGGCGCAGCCTTTGCGAAGATCGTCGACTCGCTCGTGCAGGATCTCATCATGCCGCTTGCAGGCAAGCTGCTCGGCGGACTGGATTTCACGAACTACTACCTGCCGCTCAATAATCAGGGGACGCACCTTGCCCTGGCCGAAGCAAAGAAGGCCGGTGCGGTGTTCGCGTACGGCAGCTTCATTACCATCCTGTTGAATTTCATCATCCTCGCCTTCATCATCTTCCAGATGGTGCGCGCGCTGAACAAGGCGAAGAAAACCGAACCGGAAGCAGCCGCCGAACCGCAGCCGACGCCGGAAGAGATCGTGCTACTGCGGGAAATCCGCGACGCGGTGAAAAAGCAGGACTAAGATTTCTTGACGAGCGGCTTGCCCAACTGGAGCAAGCCGCGGCGGTGAGCTTCGAACACGGCCTCGCCGCGCGAATGCACAGCCAGCTTGCCATAGATGTTCTTGATGTGGGTCTGCACCGTGCCGACTGACACGGACAGCATCTTCGCCACCTCGCCGTAGCTCTCCCCCTGGGCGATCAGGTCGAGGATCGCGGCCTCGCGTTTGGTCAGATTGGTGACATCGCCGTTCGTCGAGGAAGGCGCCTCTGCGGGCTTCTTGTTGTCGCGAACCTTGGCCAAGACCATGCGCGCAATCGCCGGGCTCATCGGCGCCCCACCCGCGCGCAAGTCGAGCACGGCGCGCGCGATGTCCATCTTTCCGGCATCCTTGAGGACGTAGCCCGACGCGCCCGCCTCGATGCATGCCAGGACGTTGGCCTCATCGCTGGACATGGTGACCACCATGATGTCCGTATTCGGATGGCGGTGTGTGCAGGCGTGGATAATCTCGATGCCCGAACCATCCGGCAGGCCGAGGTCGGTCATCAGGACGTCCGGCGACGATGTTTCCAGCCAAGCCAGTGCCGGCTTGACGCTGTCGAAGGCGTCCAGCAGTTTCAGGCCCGGATCGGATTCGATCGCCAGGCAAAGCGATTTTCGGGTTACAGCATCGTCTTCTACGATCAGGACACCGGCCGGATCGCGTGGCTTCTCTTGCAGCATAGCAACTCCCTCATTCCCGGCAATGATACCTTGTCCAAGTATGATTGCGGGAGGTCGACCGACTATTGGTACGAGTGTTCTATTCGACCCTACACCGGATTCGGGATATCGACAAAGATATGCTCGATACCGAACTGCTGCGCAAGATGAGCCCCCAAGGCCTGCACCCCAAACCGTTCGGTAGCGTGGTGGCCGCAAGCCAAGTATGCCACTCCCGTCTCCCGGGCGAGATGCACAGTCGGCTCCGAAACCTCCCCGCTCAGGTAAGCCGAGGCTCCGGCTGCGATCGCGTCGCCAAGCATGCCGTGCGCCGCGCCGGTGCACCATCCGACGCGCCCCAGGCGCTGGGCAGGATCGCCGATAACCAGTGGCGCCCGTCCGAGGCGCTCTTCGACAGTACGCGCAAGGTCGCCGACTGTTTTCACAGAATGATCGGCTGGCACGCCCAACCAGCCGAGGTCGTTTTCCCCGAATCGGCCATCGGGAATTAACCCGACATGGCTGGCTAGCTGCGCGTTGTTGCCGAATTCGGGATGCATGTCGAGAGGAAGATGATAGGCAAACAAGTTGACGTCATGCTCCAGCAGCAACTTCAGGCGGCGGTGTTTCGGACCGACGACGCGCGCATCTTCTCCGCGCCAGAAATATCCGTGATGCACCAGGATGGCATCTGCGCCGTGCTCCACGGCGGCTTCAATGAGCGCAAGGCTTGCGGTGACGCCAGTCACGAGCTTTTTGATGTCCGGACGCCCTTCGACCTGCAGTCCGTTTGGGCAATAGTCGCGAAAGCGGTTAATATCGAGCGTTTGCTCGAGATATTTTGCAAAATCATCTCTCGGTATTGATCCACGGCTCATTTCTTAACCTTATATGCGACGTCTCTGGCTATTGTTTGCGCAAACCGTCACGGTCGGTCTGGCGATCTGGTTCATTGTAACGACCTTGAAGCCCGAATGGTCAGCCAGCAGTCGCGCATCGCGCATCGCTCCGGCGTCGGTACCAATGATGGAGGCGCCGGCCAGCGCCAGTCCTGCGCAGAGCTCGTATCGCGATGCGGCCAGGCTCGCCATGCCCGCCGTGGTCAACATCTTCACGACCAAGGGCGCGCGCCAACCGAAGACGCCGTTCATGGACGACCCGCTGTTCCGCCGGTTCTTCGGCGAGCAGGAGGACCGCCAGTTCAGCCTCGGCTCTGGCGTGGTGATCAGCTCCGAAGGCTACATCCTGACCAACAACCACGTGATCGAGACTGCGGACGAGATCGAGATCGCGCTCGCGGACGGACGCAAGGCGGTTGCCAAGGTGGTGGGCACCGACCCGGAAACCGACCTTGCCGTCGTCAAGATCAGCCTGCAGAACCTGCCGGCAATCACCCTCGGGCATGCCGACCAGGCAAAAGTCGGCGACGTCGTACTGGCAATCGGCAATCCCTTCGGCGTCGGCCAGACGGTGACCATGGGGATTATTTCGGCGCTGGGACGCAATCATCTCGGCATCAACACCTTCGAGAACTTCATCCAGACCGATGCAGCGATCAACCCGGGCAATTCCGGCGGAGCGTTGATCGACGCCAACGGCAACCTGCTCGGCATCAATACCGCGATCTATTCTCGCAGCGGCGGGTCGCTGGGAATCGGCTTCGCCATTCCGGTGACGACCGTGAAATCCGTCATGGAATCAATCATCAGCACCGGCCAGGTAGTGCGCGGCTGGATCGGCGTCGAGCCGCAAGACATCACGCCGGAACTGGCGGAAAGCTTCGGACTCGCAAAGAAATCCGGCGCCATCATCGCCGGCGTGCTCAAGGGCGGACCAGCAGACAAAGCCGGCATGCGGCCGGGCGATATCCTTGTCGCCGTCGAAGGCAAGCCGGTCAGCGATACCACCGACATGCTTAACCTGATCGCCCAGCTCACACCGGGCAACAAGGCGAAGATGACCTTGTTGCGCAAGGGACAGGAATCGACGGTCGAGGTAGTCGTCGGCAAGCGCCCGCGTCCGCGCAGAGAAGACCAAGAATAAGCATCTGAGGGAGAGCCACGGCATGCACACGCGCGACTTGATCCAGTTCCTGTCCGAGCTTTCGGAGAACAACAACCGCGCCTGGTTCGTGATGAACAAGCCGCGTTACGACATCTTGCGCGCCGAGTTCCTCGAACTGGTCACGAAACTCATCGCCGATATCAGCAAGTTCGATCCTGCCGTCGCTGCTTGCAATCCGAAGAAGGCTCTGTTCCGCATCAATCGCGATATGCGATTTTCGAAAGACAAGAGTCCGTACAAGACCACCTTCTCCGCGGGCATCACCGCGAGCGGCCTGAAGAAACCCAGCCAGGGCGGCGGCCCCGCATATTACTTCCACATCGACGCCAACGGCATGCTGCTCGTTGCCGGCGGCGAATACATGCCGCCAGCAGACCGGCTGAAGACGATCCGCAACCATGTGATCGCAGACGCGGCGGGTTTCGGCAAGGTACTGAAGAACAGGAAGCTGAAAGAGCGCTTCGGCGACCTTCAGGACGAAGGCAAGCTGGTGCGCCCGCCCAAAGGATACGATGCGGACGCGCCGCACATCGAATACATCAAGATGAAGAGCTTCATCGTCTGGACGGAAACCAGCATCAAGAAGAAGATTCCGGTGGACCTGGGCAAGGAGGTGCTTGCCGGATTCAAGGACGCCTATCCGCTGGTGGCGTGGCTGCGGCAGGTGAAATAACCTGCCGCAAGGATCGCCTGCATATTGCGCGTCAGGTCACTTCTTCCTCTTCCGGCGCCTTCGTTGCGCGCGCGAACATCGGCGCGACGATCAGCCCGAGCTCGTACAGCAGGCACAGCGGCACCGCCAGCAGCAACTGGCTCACCACATCCGGCGGCGTGACGATGGCGGCAATGACGAAGGCGCCGACGATCATGTAGGGGCGAAATTCCTTCAGCTTCTCTACCGACACGATTCCCATGCGCACGAGCACGATGACGACGATCGGCACTTCGAAGGTCACGCCGAAGGCGATGAACATCGTCATCACGAAGCTGAAATAACTTTCAATGTCCGGCGCCACCGCTACCGACTGCGGCGCAAATTCGTTGACGAATTTAAATACCGTGCCGAATACGAAAACGTAGCAGAACGCGACGCCCACAAGGAACAGCAGCGACGAGGAAATGACCAGCGGCGCGACCAGTTTCTTCTCGTGCTCGTAGAGGCCGGGTGCGATGAACGCCCATGCCTGGTACAGCACGATAGGCAGGGCGATCAGGAAAGCAACCAGCAGGGTCACCTTCACCGGAATCAGGAAGGGTGTGATGACGCCGGTGGCAATCATCTTGCTCCCTGCCGGGAGCGCGGACATCATCGGCTGCGCCATCAGGTCGTAAATCCTGCCCGCGAACGGCATGAGGCCGAGGAACACGACGATGACAGCAATCAGCGCCTTCACGAGGCGGTTGCGCAGCTCCACGAGGTGCGAGACGAAGGTTTCTCCCTCGGGAGTCGAGTTTTGATCGTCGGTCATCAGTGGAACGAAGCGGGTGTCTTGCGGGCGCCGGCGGGCCGGTACTTCGCGACGCGCGCGGCGCCGGAAATTACATGGGTCCTGCGTCCGCTCTGTTTCTTGTACCAGGCGGGAATGGCGGAAGTGCGTGCCAGTTTTTTCTTGCGGAAGTCCTTTGCCTTGACCGCCACCTGGTTCGGCTCGTGAGGCTCGAGTAGCGGGTTGGTCAATGCTTCCCGCACGTCGGTTTCAAGCTCGGCCATGTTGGAAGCGATCGTCTGCTCGACGCTGCTGGCGGCTTCCTGCACATCCTTCTGCATCTTGCGCAGTTCCTCCAGCTCGATTTCGCGGCTGACCTCTGCCTTCACATCGCTGATGTAGCGCTGGGCGCGGCCGAACAGGGTGCCGGCCATGCGTGCAACCTTGGGAAGTCGCTCCGGACCAACGACGACCAGCGCGACCACACCGATCAATGCGAGTTTGGAAAGACCGAGATCAATCATAACGAAAAGACAAGCGACGACGCGAGTGCGGTCTCAAGACTGCGATGCGAAATCGCGTGCATCAGCTCTTCTTTTCCTTTGCGTCGACGTCGATGGTCGCCTTGTCAGTCGCGGCAGATTTCTCTTCCTCGCCCTTGACACCATCCTTGAAGCCCTTGACGGCCTTGCCAAGGTCGGAGCCGATATTGCCGAGCTTCTTGGTACCGAAGATCAACACGACAACGACCAGCACGATCAGCCAGTGCCAAATGCTAAACGAACCCATTACTTTCTCCTAAGCGGACGCGAACGTCCTTCAAACAAATAAACTGCTTACCGCTGCCCGCGCCATGGACGCGGACCGCCGATCACATGCAAATGGAGATGGTACACCTCCTGACCACCATCCGGCCCGGTATTGAACAGCACCTTGAAACCACCGCTTCCGGCGCCGCCGTCAACCGATGCATATCCGCACCCCTGCTCCCTGGCCAGTTTCGGGGCCAGAAGCATCATCTTGCTGAGCAGCTCCGCGTGGCTTTCATCGCAATCCGCCAGAGTGGGAATATGCTCCTTCGGCACGATCAAGACATGCACTGGCGCAGCGGGGTTAATGTCATGAAAGGCGATGAGATCGTCGTCCTCATACACGGTCTTCGACGGAATCTGCTTGGACGCGATTTTGCAGAAAATGCAGTTTGTCATGGCTTTCCCGTTGATGGATCAAAGAATTTTCATCAATCTGGTCAATCCGGCTTCCTGCTCGCCTTTTCCTCGATACCAGAGAGTCCTTCCCGCCGGGCAAGTTCCCCCAGGACATCGTCCGGCGTCAAATCGAATTGTGCCAGCATGACCATGGAGTGGAACCAGAGGTCAGCGCACTCGTAGAGTACCTTGGACTTGTCGCCGCCTGCCCGCGCATCCTTGGCGGCCATGACGGTTTCGGTCGCCTCCTCGCCGATTTTTTTCAAGATGGCGTCGTCGCCTTTGGAAAACAAGCGGGCAACGTAAGACTTGTCGGGATCGCCGCCGTTTGCGGGCTTGCGGGACTCGATGACGTCGGCCAGGCGTTTCAGGATGTCACTCATGGGTAGGTCGGGGACGCGCCCGCCGTGAAATTATTTGTAGATGCTTTCCGGATCCTTGATCACCGGATCGACCGCCTGCCAGTCGCCCTTGTCGGCGCTGCCTTCGAATTTCTGGAAGAAGCAGGAATGGCGGCCGGTATGGCATGCAATCTTGCCGGCCTGCTCGACTTTCAGCAGGACGACATCCTCATCGCAGTCGAGGCGGATTTCGTGCACTTTCTGAACATGGCCGGACTCCTCGCCCTTGTGCCACAGCTTCTTGCGCGAGCGGCTCCAGTACACGGCTTCGCCAAGCTCAACCGTCTTTGCCAGGGCATCGCGGTTCATCCAGGCGAACATCAGCACGTCATTGGTGCCGACCTCCTGGGCGATCACCGGCACCAGGCCGTGTTCGTCCCATTTCACCTTATTCAGCCATTTGGCGCTGACGCTCATGCGAGCCTCATCGGGATACCTTGGCCTGCCATGAAGCTCTTGGCTTCCTGCACCGTGTGTTGGCCGTAGTGGAAGATGCTCGCGGCGAGGACAGCGTCGGCCTTGCCGAGCTTGATGCCGTCGGCCAGGTCCTGCAGACCGCCGACACCGCCGGAGGCGATCACCGGGATTGAAACTGCATCGGACACCGCACGCGTCAGCTCGAGATCAAAGCCGCTCTTGGTGCCATCGCGGTCCATGCTGGTCAGGAGCACTTCACCGACGCCGAGGCTTTCCATTTTCTTCGCCCATTCGACGACATCGAGGCCGGTCGGCTTGCGTCCGCCGTGAGTAAAGACTTCCCATTTTCCGGGTGCGCTTTTCTTCGCATCGATGGCGACAACGATGCACTGCGAGCCAAATTTGTGCGCGGCTTCCTGCACCATCTGCGGATTCGCCACCGCCGTACTATTGACGCTGATCTTGTCGGCGCCGGCGTTCAACAGGCGACGCACATCGTCGACGGTGCGCACGCCGCCACCCACGGTCAGAGGAATGAATACCTGCGAGGCAACGGCCTCGATGATGTGCAGGATCAGGTCTCGGCCGTCGGAGGTCGCCGTAATGTCGAGGAATGTAATTTCGTCCGCGCCCTGTTCGTCGTAACGGCGCGCGATTTCAACCGGATCGCCTGCGTCGCGCAGTTCGACAAAGTTGACACCCTTGACCACGCGACCGTTGGTCACGTCCAGGCAAGGGATGATGCGTTTTGCAAGGGACATGCTTACTCTTCTTCCGCCTCTTCGAGGCCGCTGAGCTCGTCAGCGCGTTGTTGAGCGGCGCGCAGGTCGAGCGTGCCTTCGTAGATGGAGCGGCCGCAGATCACGCCTTCAATGCCCTCGTCCTGCACCGCGCACAAGGCTTCCACGTCCTTGACGTTGTGCACGCCGCCGGAGGCGATGATGGGAATCTGGACGGCTTGCGCCAGTTTCACGGTCGCTTCGATGTTGACGCCGGCCATCATGCCGTCGCGGCCGATGTCGGTGTAGACGATGGCTTCACAGCCGTAGTCTTCGAATTTCTTCGCGAGGTCGATCACTTCGTGACCGGAGAGTTTGCTCCAGCCATCGGTCGCCACCTTGCCATCCTTGGCATCGAGGCCGACGATGATCTGCCCCGGGAAAGCGCTGCATGCGTCGTGCAGGAAACCCGGGTTCTTCACCGCAGCGGTGCCGATGATGATGTAGGACAGGCCGTCGTCCAGGAAACGCTCGATGGTGTCGAGGTCGCGGATACCGCCGCCCAGCTGGACGGGAATCTCATCGACGTCATTCTCGAGTGCGAACGCGCGCACCGCCTGGATGATCGACTTGACCGCCGGCTCGTTCTTGGGCTTGCCGGCGAACGCGCCGTTCAGGTCCACCAGATGCAATCGTCGCGCACCTTGCGCCAGCCAATGTCGCGCCATTTGTCCCGGATCATCCGAAAACACGGTGGCTTGGTCCATATCGCCTTGTTTCAGGCGCACGCAATGACCGTCCTTGAGGTCGATGGCAGGTATGAGCAGCATGGCTACATTAGTTGGCTATGGTTGGGATCTAGGGGTTGTAAAAAAGGACTACGGGTTCCAGTCTACAAAGTTCTTGTACAGACGCAATCCTGCCGCCGCACTTTTTTCCGGGTGAAACTGGGTAGCAAATATATTGTCTTTTGCAACGGCGCACGCGAATGGGGCGCCGTAGATGGTCTCGCCGGCGACGTTCTGCCGATCGGCGGGGACCGCGTAATAGCTATGCACGAAGTAGAAGTAGCTGTCGTCGGCAATGCCATTCCACAACGGATGGGACAATGTCTGTTTCACGCGGTTCCAGCCCATCTGGGGCACCTTGAAACGCGAACCATCCTCCTGCGTCAGGCCATCGAGGCGGAAGCGCACCACCTTGCCCGGCAGCAGACCGATACCAGGCGTGTCGCCCTCCTCGCTCATATCGAACAGCAGTTGCTCGCCGACGCACACGCCCAGCATGGGCTTGGTACGCGTCGATTCGACGACAGCCTCCTGCAGGCCGGATTCACGCAGGCAGCGCATGCAGTCGGGCATCGCACCCTGGCCAGGTAGAACGAGGCGGTCGGCCGACTTGATGTCGGCCAGCTCGCCGGAAATGCGCACGTCCGCTTCAGGCGCAACATGCCGCAGGGCTTGCGCGACGGAGCGCAGGTTGCCCATGCCGTAATCCACTACAACAATCTTTTTCATGTCAGAAATGGGATGGTCAGACCGCGAAGCTGTCGCGGTTACAGACTGCCTTTCGTCGAAGGAATCGTCCCTGCCGCGCGCGAGTCGAGTTCGGCGGCCATGCGCAATGCGCGGCCGAATGCCTTGAACACGGTTTCGCACTGATGGTGCGCGTTCTCGCCGCGCAGGTTATCGACGTGCAGGGTCACCAAGGCGTGGTTGACGAAGCCCTGGAAGAATTCATGCGTGAGGTCCACGTCGAAGGCGCCGATCATCGCGCGCTTGAACGGGACATGGAATTCCAGGCCGGGACGGCCGGAGAAGTCGACGACGACGCGCGACAGTGCCTCGTCGAGGGGTACATAGGCATGGCCGTAGCGGCGGATGCCCTTCTTGTCGCCGATGGCCTTGGCAAATGCCTGGCCGAGCGTGATGCCCACGTCTTCGACGGTATGGTGCGCGTCGATATGCAAATCGCCTTTCGCTTCGATATCGAGGTCGATCAGGCCGTGGCGGGCAATCTGGTCGAGCATGTGGTCGAGGAAGGGCACACCGGTGTTCAGCTTCTGCTGGCCGGTGCCGTCGAGGTTGATCGCAACGCGGATCTGCGTTTCGTTGGTATTGCGAGTGACCTCGGCAGTACGTGACGTGGACATGTTAAGTGGGTGTTACCAAAGTTACGAAGCAAGCGACGCCTTCATGGCATCGAGGAATATCCGGTTCTCTTCCGGGGTGCTGACTGTCACCCGCAGGCAGTTTTCCAGCAATGGGTGCATTTTACCGACATTTTTGACCAAAACCTTACGATCCAACAATGCAGAAAATACACCGTCCGCGCTGATTTTCGGGTTTTCCATGCGCAGGAGCAGGAAATTCGCTGCCGAGGGGAAAACCTCGACGCCCGGCAAGGCGGCCAAGTCAGCGGAAAGCTTGGTCCGCTCCCAGCGGAGGGAGGCCGCCTGCGCGTCCAGCACATCGACATGTTCCAGCATGAATTCCGCAGCGGCCTGGGTCAGCACATTCACATTGTACGGCGGGCGCACCTTGTCGAACTCGGTCAGCAGTTCGCGGCTGCAGGACATGTAGCCGAGGCGGATGCCGGCCAGGCCCAGCTTGGAAACGGTACGCATGACGACCAGGTTGGCGAATTCCGGCAGGCGCGGCATGAAGGTGGCCTGCGCGAAGGGCTGGTAAGCCTCGTCGACGATGACCACGCCGCTGTCGCCAACGGCGCGAATAATCTCTACCATTTCGTCGGCATCAAACACGTTGCCGGTAGGATTGTTCGGATATGCAAGATAAGTGATCGCTGGCTTATGCTCTCTGATCGCGGCGAGCATGGCATCCTTGTCGAGCGAGAAATCTGGCTTGAGCGGCACGCCGACGAATTCCAGTCCGGCGAATTTCGCAGACATTGAATACATGACAAATCCGGGCGTCGGCGCCAGCACCTTCGCACCAGGCTTTGCGCAGGCCACCGAGACGATGGTGATCAATTCATCGGAACCATTGCCGAGGATCACGTCGTAGCCGGCGGGCACACCCAGCTTCGCGCAGATTTTCGCCTTGAGCTCGCTGTACGACGGCACCGGATAGCGGTTCAGCGCGACCTCGGACAGGCGGCGCCCCAGCTCTTCGCGCAGCGTTTCCGGCAGGACGTAGGGGTTCTCCATTGCGTCCAGCTTGACAAAGCCGCTGGCATCCGGAACGTGATAGGCGGAGAGCGCACGGACTTCGGGACGGATGATGTTTTCGATCAGGGACATGGCTATTCGTGCTTTCAGGCTGCTTCCGGTTCGGGTTTGTCCAGCTCGGCCAGACGGTTTTCAATCAATGCGCAATAGTCAGGGTTCAGTTCGAATCCGACGAAACTCCTTCCCCAGCGCTTGGCGGCGACCGCAGTCGTACCGCTGCCCATGAAGGGATCGAGCACCACGCCGTCGGGCGGACAGGATGCCTTGAGCATGCGTTCGACGATCTCCAGCGGCTTTTGCGTGGGATGGTCGGCGCGCTCGCGGTGTTCGCGGTGCAGGCGGGACACGCTCCACACATCCTTGGGGTTGTAACCGATCTCGAGCCATTTCGCACCGACGAAGATGGAGCGCGAGCGCGCCTTCTTCGTTTCCGCATCGTAGGGGATGCGCACCGCATCCAGGTCGAAATAATAATCCTTCGCCTTCACGAAAAAGCCGATGGTGTCGTGCACCGACGAGAACTTGCGGGTACTGCCGCCCATCGAGGGCACGCGGCGGTCCCAGATGATCTCGTTGACCATGGTCATGCGCTTCTTCAGCATGACGAAAATTTCCGGCGAATAGCGCCATGTCAGGAAGATGTACAGGCTGCCGTTGGGCTTGAGCTTGGGCAGCGCGGCATCGACCCATTCTTCGGTCCAGCGCAGGTAGGCCTCCGCATCCAGCTTGTCCGAGTCGTTGCCGTAATCCTTGCCGAGGCCATAGGGTGGATCGGCGATCAGCAAATCGATGCTGGCGTCGGGAATGCGAGCAAAGCCATGCAACGCATCTTCGCAAAAGACGCGGTTGAGCCAGGTCGTCACGGCTTCACCTGCAGGACCGAGCCTTTCATTTCAGACGGTACTCCGCCGATCCCGCATGCGCCTGCAGGCCTTCACCGTAGGCGAGCTCCGCGGCCACCTTGCCGAGCGTGCGGGCACCCGTTTCACTGACGTGGATGATGCTCGAACGCTTCTGGAAGTCGTACACGCCCAGCGGCGACGAGAAGCGCGCAGTACGTGAGGTCGGCAGCACGTGATTGGGGCCGGCGCAGTAGTCGCCCAGCGATTCGGAAGAGAAACGGCCGAGGAACATGGCGCCGGCGTGGCGGACCTTGTCGGCCCATTGCTGCGGATTTTCGGCGGAGATCTCGAGGTGTTCCGCGGCGATCAGGTTGGCGATTTCGCAGGCCTCGTCCATGTCGCGCACTTTCACCATCGCACCGCGGTTGACGAGCGAGGTGCGGATCACGTCCTTGCGCGGCATCGCGTCAAGCTGGCGGTTGATGCTTGCTTCGACCTTTTCGATATAGCTGGCATCTGGGCAGACGAGGATGGATTGCGCGAGTTCATCGTGTTCGGCTTGCGAGAACAGATCCATCGCCACCCAGTCAGGATCGGTGGTGCCATCGCAGACCACGAGGATCTCGGATGGGCCGGCGATCATGTCGATGCCGACGATGCCGAAGACGCGACGCTTGGCGGTAGCGACATAGGCGTTGCCGGGGCCGACGATTTTGTCGACTTGGGGAATTGTGGCAGTGCCATAGGCCAATGCGCCCACTGCCTGCGCCCCGCCGATGGTGAATACGCGGTCGACACCTGCGATGGCTGCGGCGGCGAGCACCAGTTCATTCTTCACGCCGCTCGGCGTGGGCACGACCATGATCACTTCCTGTACGCCGGCGACCTTGGCAGGTATGGCGTTCATCAGCACGGACGACGGATAGGCTGCCTTGCCGCCGGGGACGTAGATGCCGACACGGTCGAGTGGTGTCACCTTCTGGCCGAGCACAGTACCGTCTGCTTCGGTATAGGTGAAGCCGTCACCGCCGATTTCGACCTTCTGGCGCTCATGGTAGGCTCGCACGCGGTCGGCAGCGACTTGCAGTGCATTGCGCCGCTCGGGAGAAAGGCTTTCGAGTGCAGCCTGCAATTCCTGCTTGCCAATTTCCAGACTGGCGACATCGGTCGCGTTGAGCTGGTCGAAGCGGTTGGTGTATTCGAGCACAGCCGCGTCGCCGCGCGCTTTCACGTCGGCGAGGATCTGGGCTGCAACGCGATCGATCGCTTCGTCTTCACTCGCCTCGAAGGCGAGCACTGCGGAGAGCTGCGTCTTGAAGTCCGGATTGGTCGAGTCGAGTTTTCGGATCTGGATGGTCATTTTCTTATTCCGCTTTCGAAGCCTTCTCGAAGGCTTCCAGGATCGGCTGCAGGCGGTCGCGTTTGAGCTTGAGCGCGGCCTGGTTCACCACGAGGCGCGAGGAGATATCCATGATGTGCTCGACTTCGACCAGGTTATTCGCACGCAGCGTGCTTCCAGTGCTGACGAGGTCGACGATGGCGTCGGACAGGCCGACCAGCGGCCCCAGTTCCATCGAGCCGTACAGCTTGATCAGGTCGACGTGCACGCCCTTGGCGGCGAAGTGTTCACGCGCGCAGTTCACGTACTTGGTGACCACACGCAGGCGCGCGCCTTGGCGCACCGCGTTGGCGTAATCGAAGCCGGACGGAACCGCGACCGAGAGGCGGCACTTGGCGATGTTCAGGTCGATCGGCTGGTACAGGCCTTCGCCGCCGTGCTCGAGCAGCACGTCCTTGCCGGCGACGCCGAAATCGGCCGCGCCATACTGTACGTAGGTCGGCACATCGGAGGCGCGCACGATGATGACGCGGACAGCCGGGTCATTGGTCGGGAGGATCAGCTTGCGCGACTTCTCCGGATCTTCGGAAACTGTAATGCCGGCTGCCTGCAGCAACGGCATGGTCTCTTCGAAAATGCGTCCCTTGGACAGTGCGAGGGTGAGTTGCTGGCTCATCACTTCACCCGCTGGATGTTGGCGCCGACAGTGGACAGCTTGGCTTCCATGCGGTCGTACCCGCGGTCGAGGTGGTAGATGCGATCGACCAGCGTCTCACCCTGCGCGGCCAGGCCGGCAATCACGAGCGACGCCGATGCACGCAAGTCAGTCGCCATGACGGGTGCACCGACCAGCTTTTCCACTCCCTGCACCACTGCGGTGTGGCCGTCGATGTCGATCGATGCGCCGAGGCGGTTCAATTCCTGCACGTGCATGAAGCGGTTTTCGAAAATCGTTTCCGTCACACGGCTGCTGCCGTCGGCGATGCAGTTGAGCGCCATGAACTGCGCCTGCATGTCAGTCGGGAAGCCGGGATATTCGGTGGTGCGGAAGCTGACGGCTTTCGGGCGCGCCGCCATCTGCACCCGGATCCAGTCCGGGCCGGAGGTGATGATGGCGCCAGCTTCGCGCAGCTTGTCGAGCGCGACATCGAGGATGTCGCTGCGGGTGTTTTTCAGCGTGACGTCGCCGCCGGCCGCCGCCACGGCGCACAGGAAGGTACCTGTTTCGATGCGGTCCGGGATTACATTGTGGGACGCGCCGTGCAGCTTTTCGACGCCCTGGATCACGAGGCGATCAGTGCCGATGCCTTCGATCTTCGCGCCCATCTGCACCAGCAGGTTGGCGAGGTCGGTCACTTCCGGTTCGCGCGCGGCATTCTCCAGCACCGTCTCGCCTTCGGCCAGGACAGCGGCCATCAGCAGGTTTTCCGTACCGGTCACCGTGATCATGTCGGTGACGATGCGCGTGCCCTTCAGTTTCTTCGCCTTGGCGTGGATGTAACCCGCCTCGATCGCGATCTCCGCGCCCATGGCTTGCAAACCCTTGATGTGCTGGTCGACGGGGCGCGAACCAATCGCGCAGCCGCCGGGCAAGGACACTTTTGCCTCGCCGAAGCGAGTCAGCAGCGGACCGAGCACGAGGATGGATGCGCGCATGGTCTTCACCAGCTCGTACGGCGCTTCCAGGTTTTCGATCGCACTGCCGTTGAGCGACATGCGGTCGCCGTCCTGCTCGACACGCAAGCCCATCTGGCGCAGCAGCTTGAGCATGGTGTTGACGTCCTGGAGGTGCGGGACGTTGGACAGCTGTACGGTATCGGCCGTCAGCAGGCCGGCGCACAGGATGGGCAGCGCCGCATTCTTTGCACCGGAGATAGTGATTTCACCCGACAGGCGATTGCCGCCGGTAATAAGCAATTTGTCCATTATGCTTGCCCGTATTCTTCAGGGGTCAGGGTTTTCATCGACAGCGCGTGGATTTCCTGGCGCATGCGATCGCCGAGTGCCGCGTACACGAGCTGGTGGCGCTGGATGGGGCGCTTGCCTGCGAATGCCGGCGACACGATCACCGCGCTGAAATGATGGCCGTCGCCCTCCACTTCGAGATGGGTGCATTCGAGGCCGGCGATGATGTAGCTTTTGACAAGCTCGGGAGTGGGCAGCATGGTTCTTACCTTTAGTGGCGCAATTTATAACCTGTCTTCAGCAGGCGGATGGCAAAGCCTGAGAGCAGCAGGAAAAAGACGCTGACGATGATGAAACTGGTCGATGGATCGACGTCGGACTGGCCGAAAAAGCCGTGACGGAAGCCATCAATCATATAAAAAAACGGGTTGAAGCGCGACACTGCCTGCCAGAACGGCGGCAGCGAATGGATCGAGTAGAACACGCCGGACAGGAAGGTTGCCGGCATGATCAGGAAGTTCTGGAAAGCAGCCAGCTGGTCGAATTTTTCCGCCCAGATACCCGCGATCAGGCCCATGGTGCCGAGGATGGCTGCGCCCAGCAAGGCGAAGACGACAATCCACCATGGTGCATGGAACGAGAGATCGGTCGCCCACACGGTCACAATGAACACGCCCGAGCCAACAGCGAGGCCGCGCACAACCGAAGCGAGCACATACGCGCCGAACAATTCCCAATGCGATAACGGCGGCAGCAGCACGAACACGAGGTTACCGGTGATCTTCGACTGGATCAGCGAAGACGAACTGTTCGCGAAGGCATTCTGCAATACGCTCATCATCACCAGGCCCGGGATCAGGAAGGCGGTGTAGCGCACCTCCGGGTACACCTGCACGTGGTCTTCCAGCACATGTCCGAAGATCAGCAGGTACAGCATTGCGGTCAGGATGGGGGCGGTGATGGTTTGCATCGCAACCTTCCAGAAGCGCAATACTTCCTTGTAGAGCAGGGTCTGAAAGCCCGTCATTTCTCGCCCTCCATGATCTGGATGAACACATCTTCCAGGTCGGCCTGCTGCAGCTGCATATCCTCGATCACTGCGCCTGCCTCGCGCAGACGGGCGAGAATCGGCTCGACTTCGGTGTACTCATTGACGCGCAGGGTGTATTTGTTGCCCGAGATGAGTTCGTCGGGGTGGGACACCAGCGGCTTGAGCGCATCAGGCAATGCCCCCTTCGCAATGCGGACCACCAGTTGCGAGCCGGAGATTCGCTTGATCAGTGCGGAGGTGGAGTCGAGGGCCACCACCTTGCCGGACTTGAGCATCGCGATACGGTTGCAAAGCGCCTGCGCCTCTTCCAGGTAGTGCGTGGTCAGTACGATGGTATGCCCTTCGCGATTGAGGCGCGCAATGAACTTCCACAGCGTCTGGCGCAACTCCACGTCGACGCCCGCAGTCGGCTCGTCGAGCACGATGACGGGCGGCTTGTGCACCAGTGCCTGCGCAACCAGCACGCGGCGCTTCATGCCGCCGGAGAGGGCACGCATGTTCGTGTCGGCCTTGTTGGTCAGGTCGAGGTTGGCCATCACCTCGTCGATCCATTTGTCGTTGTTCTTCAGGCCGAAATAGCCGGACTGCATGCGCAGTGTTTCGCGCACGGTAAAGAACGGATCGAACACCAATTCCTGCGGCACGACACCGAGCCGCTTGCGGGCTTCGCGATAATCGCGCACGACGTCATAGCCATGGATAGAGACGTTGCCGGCATCCGCACGGTTGAGCCCGGCGATGATCGAGATCAGGGTGGTCTTGCCCGCGCCGTTCGGGCCGAGCAGGCCGAAGAACTCGCCCTGCTCGATAGACAGCGTCACGCCGCCAAGCGCCTGAAGCGACTTGTAGCGTTTTTCAACATTGACGATTTGGAGAGCAGCCATGCTGGCTTGAATATCTTGAAAGGGCCGGCGGAAGACCGCGAAGAAACGCGATGCGGGCGGCGAAACCTTTGATTATATTGGATTTCCCGGCAGGAAGCCGGATCGGGGAAGCCTTGCAGGGTCAATGATGCAGCAGGTCGGCGCGCGGCGTGCAATGCAGCAGCTCGGCGACGTCGTAAAGGTTGACCAGGCTTTCGAGGTTGGCGGGGAGATTGCTGAACACCAGCGATTTGCCGGTGCCACGCGCCGCGCGTTGCCATGTCAGCATGGTGGCAACGGCGGCGGAATCGACCACAGTCAGGTCCGACAGGTCGAATTGTGTCTGCCCAGCCGCGATCGCGCTCAAACCGGCGTTGAGCACGGTCGTCGCGTTATGTACGGTCAGCGCCTGGGCAGGACGAAATGTCATCAGGAAGCCTTGCCGGTTTTCGCCGCGCTTGCCGCGAGGCGCTTGTTCTTTTCCGACAGGGTCTTGATCAGGCCGTCGATGCCGCCCTTGCTGATTTCGCCGGCAAAGTTGCCCTTGTAGGTCTCGACCAGCCATGCACCGAGCACGTTCATGTCATAAATCTTCCAACCTGAGGGCAGCTTTTCCAGACGGTAGTTCAGCTGGATCGGGTCGCCGCCGCGCGGCTGCAGCACCTGCGTGCGCACTTCGACCTCGGTGTCGGCAGCATCGGCGCGCATCGGCTTGAAATCCATCTTCTGGTCCTTGATCTGGGAAATGGCCCCGGAATAGGTATAGACCAGCAGGGTGCGGAATTCATTGACGAGCTGCTTCTGCTGCTCCGGTGTCGCATCACGCCAGAAACGGCCGGCGGCCAGTGCGGTCATGCGCTGGAAGTCGACGTGCGGCAGGATTTTGGCTTCAACCAATTCGAGCACGCGCTTCTGGTTGCCTGCCTGTATTTCTTTGTCGTTCTTCGCGGTTTCGAGCACTTCCGTGCTGAGGCGCTTGATCAGGGCGTCCGGCGCCTCCTGCGCAGAAGCAGCGGGAGCAAACGCCAGGCCGGCAAGTGCAAAACCGGCAACGGCACATAATTTCTTGAATACGTTCATATCTTCCTGGATCAATTGGAGGGGCTTGCTGCTGCCCATGGAGAGTGGGCACGACCCGCCAGGCGGTATCGTACCAAACAGTTGCAAAACAGACCGGCTATTGCTTCGTTTCCCCTGCGGCACCATTGACGCTCGTACCGCCGGCACCGTTTTGTTCCACTTTGACAACGGCGCCTGCAGCAGGTTCCGAGGATGTTGCCTCGGTTACACTTGTTGCTCCCGGAGATCCGCTCACAGAATCGCTGCTGGCGGCGGTCGGACCGACATCGAACTCGTACGCACTGCTTGGCGGGTCGCCATCATAGACTCTGTTCTGACGGCGCTGCAAGTAGGCATCGCGGACGAATTCGTAACGATCCAGCGCCGCTTCCTCAACCAGGTTGGAGGCGTCGAGCAGCACTGCGCGCTGATCGACTGCACGCAGGACCGAACCGAGGTTGCGCGTGTGCACCGGGTACACGTGGTGCCAAGGGTCACCTTGAATATCAACCGGTAGAACGACGGTGTCGCGCATCGTTGACGAACCAAGGATGGGCAGCACGACATACGGACCGGCTTTCACGCCCCACTTGCCCAAGGTCTGGCCGAAATCCTCCCTGTGCTTCTGCAGGCCGGCTTCCGTGCCAATATCGAGCAGGCCGCCCAGACCCATCGTCGTGTTGACGGCAAAACGCATCACGTCAGACATGCCGTCCGCCACCTTGCCCTGCAAAAGGTTGTTGACCGCCGTCCAGGCGTCCTCGAGATTGCCGAAGAAATTCCCCACGCCGGTCTGCACGAAATCCGGCAGTTTCTTGTATGCCTTCGCGGCCGGCTTCACCGCGGCCTGGTCGACGGCGTCGTTGAAGCGGAACATGGCCCGGTTGAAGTTTTCGAATGGATCCTGAGGATGGGTGGTGGCGCATCCGCTCAACGCGAGCGCCGCCACCAGCATCATGATCCGTATTGCAGGGCCCATTATTTTTCGCCTTCCTTTCCTTCTGCTGCTTTGCTGTACAAGAACTGGCTGATGAGGTTTTCCAGCACCACAGCAGATTGCGTCATCTTGATGCGGTCGCCTGCGACCAGGTTGTTCGTATCGCCACCCGGCTCCAGGCCGATGTACTGCTCGCCCAGCAACCCGGAGGTCAGGATCTTCGCGGACGTGTCCTTCGGGAACTTGTAGCTGCTTTCCAGTTCGAGCGTGACGACTGCCTGATAGGACTTGTCGTCAAATCCGATTTTTCCCACGCGGCCGACGACTACGCCCGCACTCTTGACCGGCGCGCGCGGCTTCAACCCGCCGATATTGTCGAACTTGGTGATGACCGGATACGTCTTCTCGAACGACAGCGAACTCATGTTCCCGGCCTTCATCGCCAGGAAGAACAGGGCAGCCGCGCCCAGCAGCACGAACAAGCCCACCCACAAGTCTAGTGATTTCCTTTGCATGACCCAATACCCTAAATATAGGATGCGAAGCCGCTTTGCGGCACCGTAATATGAATAACCTTAAGTTGCTTATGCCTTTGCCGATTTCCTTGTCGGCGTTAGCTGAACATCAACGCGGTAAGCAGGAAGTCCAGCCAGAGGACGGCAAGCGAGGCAATCACGACAGTACGTGTTGTCGCTCTTGCCACACCTTCCGGCGTGGGCTGCGCCTCGTAGCCCTGGTACAGTGCGGTGAACGTAACGGCAAATCCGAAAACGATGCTCTTGATCACGCCGTTCGCGATGTCCTTCCAGACGTCCACACCGGCCTGCATTTGCGACCAGAAGGAGCCTTCGTCCACGCCGATCATCAGCACGCCGACAACGTAGCCGCCAATCACGCCGACCGCGCTGAAAATTGCCGCCAAAATCGGCATGGCGATCACGCCCGCCCAGAAGCGCGGTGCAATTACGCGTTCCAGCGGATTCACCGCCATCATTTCCATGGCCGCCAATTGCTCGCCGGCTTTCATCAGGCCGATTTCCGCCGTCAACGACGTACCGGCGCGGCCTGCGAACAGCAAGGCGGTCACGACCGGCCCCAGTTCACGTGTCAGCGACAAAGCCACCAGCAAGCCGAGCGCCTCCTCCGAACCATAACGGTTCAGTGTGTAATATCCCTGCAAGCCGAGCACGAAACCGACAAACAGACCTGATACGGCGATGATCACCAGCGAATAATTGCCGATGAAGTGAATCTGGTCCGTCACCAGGCGTGGGCGCCGCAACAGCCCGCCCGACGCGCCCAGCAAGGCGAAAAAGGTGCGCGTAGCAAAACCGACGTTGGAGACTGACTCGCGCACCCAGCGACCAAGGGAGGTGATCGCGCCGATCATTGCGACACCCCGCGGAACAAATCTTCCTCCAGCGAACGCCCCGGATAATGGAAGGGCACGGGTCCGTCCGCTTCAGCGTGCACGAACTGCTTCACATACGGATCGTCGGATGCCAGCATCTGTTGCGGCGTGCCGTGCGCGACGATCTTCCCCTGCGAGAGAAAGTACACGTAGTCAGCGATCAGGAAGGTTTCGTGCACATCGTGCGACACCACGATCGAGGTGGATCCCAGCGCATCGTTAAGGCGGCGGATCAGGTTGGCCGCTACACCCATCGAAATCGGATCTAGGCCCGCGAATGGTTCGTCGTACATGATGAGCTGCGGGTCGAGCGCAACGGCGCGTGCCAGCGCCACGCGGCGCGCCATGCCACCGGAAATCTCTGACGGCTTCAGGGCTGCGGCATTGCGCAAGCCGACGGCGTGCAGCTTCATCAGCACCAGGTCGCGGATCAGTTCTTCCGGCAGGCGCGTATGCTCGCGCAACGGAAACGCGACGTTTTCGTACACCGTCAAATCGGTAAACAGGGCGCCGTGCTGAAACAGCATGCCCATCTTGCGGCGCATTTCATACATCAGCGTGAAGTCGCGCGGATTGACGGCTTGACCGTCGAACACGATGCGGCCCTTCTGCGCTGCCAGCTGGCCGCCGATCAGGCGCAGGATAGTCGTTTTACCCGAGCCGGAGCCTCCCATGACGGCCACCACCTTCCCTCGCGGGAAGTCCATCCGGATACCGGAGAGGATGGGGCGCGTACCATAGGAAAAATGGAGGTCGTGAATTTCGACGAGGTTAGGCACAACGATCTATTTGACTCAAAAGTTAGATTTTAATGCAAAACGGTCAACCAAGCCGCTGTGTCCATAGGGAACGTAGGTGCGAATACGACAAAAAACCCGCCGGGCCTTGCGGCGCGGCGGGTTTCGTGAGCAAAGACTTACTTAGCGCGGCAGGACCGACGATCCCATCAGGAACTCGTCCACGGCACGTGCACACTGGCGGCCCTCACGGATCGCCCACACGACCAGAGATTGGCCGCGGCGCATGTCGCCGGCGGCGAACACCTTGTCGACCGAGGTCTTGTAGCAGCCGTCGCCGTCGGTAGTCGCCTTGGCATTGCCGCGACCATCCTTGTCGACGCCGAAGGCTTCTAGCACGGTCTGCACCGGCGAGACGAAGCCCATCGCCAGCAAGACCAGATCGGCCTTGAGCTCGAATTCAGAATTCGGCACTTCGACCATCTTGCCGTCCTTCCATTCGACGCGGGCAGCGATCAGCTTCTCGACCTTGCCGTTCTTGCCTTCGAGGCGCTTGGTCGCAACGGCCCAGTCGCGCTCGCAGCCTTCTTCATGAGAGGACGAAGTACGCAGTTTGGTCGGCCAATACGGCCAGACCAAAGGCTTGTTCTCCTGCTCGGGCGGCTGGGGCAGCAGCTCGAACTGGGTGACCGAGGTCGCGCCGTGGCGGTTGGAGGTGCCAACGCAGTCGGAACCGGTGTCGCCGCCGCCGATCACGACGACGTGCTTGCCGGTTGCCATGATCTGGTCCTTCACCTTGTCGCCGGCGTTGACCTTGTTCTGCAGCGGCAGGAATTCCATCGCGTAGTGCACGCCCTTCAGCTCGCGGCCGGGAACCGGCAGGTCGCGCGGCTGCTCGGCGCCGCCGGCGATGACGACTGCGTCGAAGTCCTTCTTCAGCTGTTCCGGGGAGATGGTCTCCTTGGCCCAGTTGTAGACGTTCGGCGTGAAGTCCTTGCCGATGAAGACGCTGGTGCGGAAGGTCACGCCTTCTGCCTTCATCTGCTCGACGCGGCGGTCGATGAGCGACTTTTCCATCTTGAAGTCGGGGATGCCGTAGCGCAGCAGGCCGCCGATACGGTCATTCTTCTCGAACACAGTGACGTCATGGCCGGCGCGAGCGAGCTGCTGTGCTGCGGCCATGCCTGCAGGACCGGAGCCGACGACCGCAACCTTCTTGCCGGTCTTGGTTGCCGGAACCTGCGGCTTCACCCAGCCGTTTTCCCAGCCCTTGTCGATGATGAAGTGCTCGATCGACTTGATGCCCACCGGGTCATTGTTGATGCCGAGCGTGCAGGCTGCCTCGCAGGGTGCCGGGCAGATGCGGCCGGTGAACTCCGGGAAGTTATTGGTGGAGTGCAGCACGTCCAGCGCTTCACGGTAGTTGCCGTGGTAGACCAGATCATTCCAGTCGGGAATGATGTTGTTGACCGGGCAGCCGTTGTTGCAGAAGGGGATGCCGCAGTCCATGCAGCGCGCGCCCTGAACCTTGGCGTCAGCATCAGACAGGTGCAGCACGAATTCCTTGTAGTGCTTCTTGCGCAGCTGGGGTGCTTCGCTCGCCTCTTGCAGGCGTTGGTATTCCAGAAAGCCGGTTACTTTTCCCATTTTTTACTCACATTCTTAGCGGCGGGGATCACTTTCGGGATCCCCGCGTCAGCGTCGTTTATCGATGAATCAGGCTGCGATCTTTTCTTTGGACTGCTTCGCTGCATTCAGCTCGCCCAGTGCCCGCTTGTACTCGGTCGGGAACACCTTGACGAACTTGCCGCGTGCATTCGCCCAGTCATCCAGCAGGTTGCGCGCGCGCGTGCTGCCGGTGTACTTGAAGTGGCGTTCAATCAGCCCCTTCAGGATCGCTTCGTCGGTCTGGCCTTCGCCGCCGCGGACCGTGGCATGCCAGATGGCCCGATCGATCTTCGCTTCCTGGTCTGCGCTGGTCAGCACCGGCTCAAGGGCGACCATCGACATGTTGCACTTCTTCGCGAAATCGCCGTCCGGGTCGTACACGTAGGCGATACCGCCCGACATGCCTGCCGCGAAGTTGCGGCCGGTGGCGCCCAGAACAACGACTGTGCCACCGGTCATGTATTCGCAGCCGTGGTCGCCGGTGCCTTCGACGACCGTGATCGCGCCGGAGTTACGCACTGCGAAGCGCTCGCCTGCGACGCCGTTGAAGAAGGCTTCACCGGAGATCGCGCCGTACAGCACGGTGTTGCCGATAATGATGTTGTCCACTGCCCAGCCGCGGAACTCGGTGTTCGGACGCACGATGATGCGGCCGCCCGACAAGCCCTTGCCGACGTAGTCGTTGCCCTCGCCCACCAAGTCCAGCGTGATGCCGTGCGCCAGGAACGCACCGGCCGACTGGCCTGCAGTGCCCTGCAGCTGAATGTGGATGGTGTCGTCCGGCAGGCCTTCGTGACCGTACTTCTTCGCGACTTCGCCCGACAGCATGGTGCCGACGGTGCGGTTGACGTTCTTGACCGGGGAGATGAAGGAGACCTTCTCGCCCTTGTCGATTGCCGGCTTGGCCTGCGCGATCAGCTTGTGGTCCAGTGCCTTCTCGAGGCCATGTTCCTGCTCCGCCACTTGGTAACGCGGCTCGGAGGCCGGGACGTCCGGTTGATAGAAGATCTTGCTGAAATCAAGACCCTTTGCCTTCCAGTGCGAAATTGCCTTCGACTTGTCGAGCAGGTCGGAACGGCCAATCAGTTCATTGAAGGTGCGAATGCCGAGCTGTGCCATGATCTGACGGACTTCTTCAGCGACGAAGAAGAAGTAGTTCACGACGTGTTCCGGTTTGCCCTGGAACTTGGCGCGCAGCACCGGATCCTGGGTCGCAACGCCGACCGGGCAGGTGTTCAGGTGGCACTTACGCATCATGATGCAGCCTTCGACGACCAGCGGTGCGGTCGCGAAACCGAATTCGTCCGCGCCCAGCATCGCGCCGATGACGACGTCGCGGCCGGTCTTGATCTGGCCGTCGGTCTGCACGCGAATACGGCTGCGCAGGCGGTTCAGCACCAGGGTCTGCTGGGTTTCGGCCAGGCCGAGTTCCCACGGCGAACCTGCGTGCTTGATCGAGGACAGCGGCGATGCACCGGTGCCGCCGTCGTGGCCGGCGATCACGACGTGATCGGCCTTGGCCTTGGCAACACCTGCGGCAACCGTGCCGACGCCGACTTCGGATACCAGCTTGACCGAGATCGAAGCCTTCGGATTGGCGTTCTTCAGGTCGTGGATCAGCTGCGCTAGGTCTTCGATCGAGTAGATGTCGTGGTGCGGCGGCGGGGAAATCAGTCCCACGCCCGGCACCGAGAAGCGCAGCTTCGCAATGTACTCGGACACCTTGTGACCCGGCAATTGACCGCCTTCGCCCGGCTTCGCACCTTGCGCCATCTTGATCTGGATCTGGTCGGCGGAAGTCAGGTACTCGGTGGTCACACCGAAGCGGCCCGATGCCACCTGCTTGATCTTGGAGCGCAGCGAGTCGCCGGCCTGCAGCGGCAGGTCGACTTCGACGCGGTCCTTGCCGATCACGGAGGCCAGGGTTTCGCCCTTCTTGATGGGAATGCCCTTAAGTTCCTGGCGATAGCGGTTTTCGTCCTCGCCGCCTTCGCCGGTGTTGGACTTGCCGCCGATGCGGTTCATCGCGATGGCCAGCGTGGCGTGCGCTTCGGTCGAGATCGAGCCGAGCGACATCGCGCCGGTGGCGAAGCGCTTGACGATTTCCTTCGCCGATTCGACTTCGTCGATCGGGATCGCCTTGGACGGATCGATCTTAAATTCGAACAGCCCTCGCAGCGTCATGTGGCGCTTGGACTGGTCGTTGATGATCTGCGCGTACTCTTTGTACGTATTGAAGTTGTTCGAACGGGTCGAATGCTGCAGCTTGGCGATTGCGTCCGGCGTCCACATGTGGTCTTCGCCGCGGACACGGAAGGCGTATTCGCCGCCGGCATCCAGCGCGTTAGCCAGGACCGGGTCATCCCCGAAGGCCAGCTTGTGCAGGCGCAGCGCTTCCTCGGCGATTTCAAACACGCCGATGCCTTCCACGTTGGATGCGGTGCCCTTGAAGTACTTGTCGACCAGCGCCTTGTTCAGGCCGATGGCTTCGAAGATCTGCGCGCCGCAGTAGGACATATAGGTCGAGATGCCCATCTTGGACATGACTTTCATCAGGCCCTTGCCGACCGCCTTCTGGAAGTTGTAGATCGCCTTTTCTGCGGACAGGTCGCCCGGCAGGCCTTTCGCCAGTTCGGTCAGCGTGTCCATCGCAAGGTACGGGTGGACAGCCTCCGCGCCGTAGCCGGCCAGCAGTGCGAAGTGGTGCGTTTCGCGAGCGGAGCCGGTTTCCACGACCAGGCCGGTCGAAGTGCGCAGGCCTTTGCTCACCAGGTGCAGGTGGATGGCCGAAGTGGCCAGCAGTGCCGGGATCGCCACCTGGTCTGCATCGAACTTGCGGTCAGAGATGATCAGGATGTTGTGGCCGGACTTGACAGCGTCAACCGCCTTCGCACACAGCGAGGCCAGGCGCGCTTCGATGCCTTCCTTGCCCCAAGCGACCGGGTAGCAGATGTTCAGTTCATAGGACTTGAACTTGCCGCCAGTGTACTGGCTGATGTTGCGCAGCTTGGCCATGTCGGCGTAGTCGAGCACGGGCTGCGACACTTCCAGGCGCATCGGCGGGTTGATGTTGTTGGTGTCGAGCAGGTTCGGGCGCGGGCCGATGAAGGACACCAGCGACATGACCATGGCTTCGCGGATCGGGTCGATCGGCGGGTTGGTCACTTGCGCGAACAGCTGCTTGAAGTAGTTGTACAGCGTCTTGTTCTTGTTGGACATGACAGCCAGCGGCGAGTCATTGCCCATGGAGCCGACGGCTTCTTCGCCACCAGCTGCCATCGGCGCCATCAGGAACTTGATGTCTTCCTGGGTGTAGCCGAATGCCTGCTGACGGTCGAGCAGCGAAATACCGGACTTCTGGTCCTCCGGCGCATTCTCGAGCTCGTCGAGCTTGATGCGCACGGAATCGATCCACTGCTTGTAAGGTTTGGCGTTGGCGTAGGTGTCCTTCAGTTCCTTGTCGTCGATGATGCGGCCGGCGTCGAGGTCGATCAGGAACATCTTGCCAGGCTGCAGGCGCCACTTCTTGATGATCTTGGATTCCGGGATCGGCAGCACGCCGGATTCGGAGGCCATGACGACGAGGTCGTCATCGGTCACGATGTAACGTGCCGGGCGCAGGCCATTGCGGTCGAGGGTACCGCCGATGTGGCGGCCGTCGGTGAAGGCCATCGCGGCAGGGCCGTCCCACGGCTCCATCATTGCGGCGTGGTATTCGTAGAAGGCGCGGCGGTTGTCGTCCATCAGCGTGTGGTTTTCCCACGCTTCCGGAATCATCATCATCATCGCCTGGGCAACCGGGTAGCCGGCCATCACCAGCAGTTCGAGCGCGTTGTCGAAGCAGGCGGTGTCGGACTGGCCTTCATAAATCAGCGGGAACAGCTTCTGCAGGTCTTCGCCGAGCACGGCGGACTTCATCACGCCTTCGCGGGCGCGCATCCAGTTGAAGTTGCCTTTGACGGTGTTGATTTCGCCGTTGTGCGCGATGAGGCGGTACGGGTGGGCCAGGGGCCATTCCGGGAAGGTGTTGGTGGAGAAGCGCTGGTGCACGAGTGCCAGTGCGGAAATGCAGCGCGGATCCTGCAGGTCCTTGTAGTACACGCCGACCTGGTCGGCCAGCAGCAGGCCCTTGTAAACTACCGTGCGTGCCGACATCGACGGCACGAAAAATTCCTTGCCATGCAGCAGGTTCAGCGCCTGGATCGCATGGCCTGAGGACTTGCGGATCACGTACAGCTTGCGCTCGAGCGCGTCGGTGACCATGATGTCCGGACCGCGACCGATGAAGATCTGGCGGATCACCGGTTCTTTTGCACGGACGGTCGGCGACATCGGCATGTCGAGGTCGATCGGCACATCGCGCCAGCCGAGCACAACCTGGCCTTCGGCGTGGACGGCACGCTCGATTTCCTGTTCGCAGGCGATGCGGGAAGCGTTTTCTTTCGGCAGGAAAACCATGCCGACACCGTATTCACCAGGCGGCGGAAGGGTTACGCCCTGCTTCGCCATTTCTTCACGATAGTACTGGTCCGGGATCTGGATCAGGATACCGGCACCGTCACCCATCAATTTATCGGCACCAACCGCACCCCGGTGATCGAGGTTTTTCAGGATCAGCAGACCTTGTTCTACGATGGAATGGCTTTTCTTGCCTTTGATATGGGCGACGAAACCGACGCCACAGGCATCGTGTTCGTTAGTCGGATCGTAAAGACCTTGCGCGTGCATAAGCGTTCTCCGCTACTTTGGTGATATCGAGCTTGAAGGATAGTGCAGCGCAACAGTTAGTTCAACAGAAATAATTGGGGTCGGAGTTAAAATAATAAGCGCACAAATTTTGTGCAATTTATATTAGGGACAGAGTGACTTGACGCAGAACGGCGCGACTTTGCTAACTTATTGTTTTTAAAGTGAAACAGGCGACTTTTCGCCGCCGCCTACCTTGCGCGGACGGCCGCGTTTCGATGGCATGACCCTGCGATTTGTCTGTTTGGCAAGCATTGCCTTGAACCGATCGGAGCCGAGTGGCCAGCCTTTCATCGTGGCTTCGGTGAGCGCTTCGGCTTCACGCGCGCTGACGCCGAGATCCAGCAACGCCTTGTAGTTCGCCTCCCGATCGAAGGGGGTATTACCGAGAGCCCAGAAGACAGGATGGTCGGTGATCAGGGGGTCTTGCCGGGCACCGATGTGATGGGAAATGCTGGACCATGCATAGTCTTCGGGCGAACCGACGAGGCCGGCCCGGACCGGATTGGACTCGATATAACGGCTGCACAGAAGGAAATATTGCTCAGAATCGAGCACCACCGCCCGGTAACGTCCCTGCCAGAGGGTACCTGAACGCTGGTACTTCGAATTGAAATAAGGAACATAGTGCCGGCCGATCCACTGCATCATCCGTCCCAGTCCGACATCATCGGACGGAGAGGCCAGCAAATGGATGTGCGTCGGCATGAGGACATAGGCATGGATTGCAACCTTGAACTGCTTGGAAGCGTCCTTCAGCCATTGCAGGAAGGCCGCGTAGTCCTCCGCGTCGCGAAAGATGGTTTGCCTATCGTTGCCGCTCTGGATGATGTGGTGTGGCTGATTGGGAACGACAAGTCGCGGAAGTCTGGCCATGATGAAATCGTCGAACGCGTCGCCAGGGAGCGGCGACGGCACCTCCGATTTTATCCTGCCGCGCCGCCAAAACGCGGGACGGCCACGGCAAAACGCCAATCAGAGATGGGCGTTGACCGTGTTGCGCCAAGGTGTTCTCCTGAACTCGAGCTCATTATCGGTCCGAACGTAAAGTTGCGACGCGGACGAAGCGGACCTCCGGGCGAATACGCTGGCTCTGATCTTTCCTTCCGACGGAAGGCGCTTTGCATGAAAACGGACGGTGCGGACCCCGGCACTGGACAGGCAATCTTCCTTGGCCTTTTCCATACGAGTCGGGCGCGAGCGGTGCGCAAGCTCGGCCACGGCCAGCAAATGCATGTCTTCATCGAAGATCGCATAGCCGACCCGCATCCTGCCGATCGATGCGATCGCCCGCTGGCGCAACTTCCCCATGCCCGCCGGTTCGATCAGCGCAGACACGGCGACTTGCGGAGAAATGTGGCACTCCGGCAGCGCGCCGCGCAGCCGATAGAAGAAATCGCGCTCACTGCCCGTCAGAACCTGCTTCGTACGATAACGCGACGATTGGGCGCGCTGTACAACAAACCATCCGACGAGGCCAATAAAGACAATCGCAACGAATACAAATGTCTCCTTCATACCCATCACTCTTGTTTGTAAATGAATAATTACTTTACCATTTGATAATATTTAACGTAGCACTTTTCGGAAAGTTCCGTTGCATATCAAGCAAATATTTGTGAAAGCGCAAACAAGAGATGCGCAAGACGTGCAAAGCGATTTCCTGTCGGCATTTTTACGCCGTACGGCCGGAACGACTGAATTGGAATTGCGTTGACGGGAACTAGAGGATCTTCCGCGCCCAAGCGGGCTCGGACTGCCGGTGCTGCTCCATGACGCGCATCACGAGCTGCCGGATTTCATTGAGGGGGCCGATCTCGGCCTGTTCGATGCGCGCCTGGGGCTTGCTGCGGTCCCAATCACCGTAGATGAATCCCACCGGTCGCCGGTTCACGGTGAGCGGCAGTACCATGAAGCTGCGCACCGTCGGCAGCGCCTCCCTCCACCAGCGTGGCACCTTGCTGGCAAACGCCGGGTCGAGGGCATTTTCAACAAAGATCATCTTGTCGTTGGCGAGCGATGCATGGAAAACATCGGGTTGATACGCATCGCTGAAGCCGAGCTTCGGCAGCAACTCCTGTCCGCCCTCACCTAGGCACAAGTGCGCCGTGTAGGCCGAACGCTCCACGTCGCGCAGAAAGGCAACCACGCGCGTGAAGCCAAGTCCCTGATACACGGTCTCGAGCGCCATCGACATGAGCTGGGCAGTACTCGCGGATTGCACCGCACCGCGCATGTCGGCGACACCGCGCGCGAGGATGTTTGCGGCATCCACCGGCTTGCCGACCGCGATCGGCTCGTCGACGTTCCGCCGCCGTAGTGGACGAACGACTCCGGCGTCTTCTTCGACGGCCGTGCGCTGCGCATTTTCCACCGCTGCGGCCAACCGGTCCGCCTCAAGTCCGAGCATTTGGGCATAACCATCCGCGAGTTCGGCCAGGGCCGCATGCCCGGGTCCGTCTTCATTGCAGATGGCATCCGCACAGCGCGACGACAGCGTCGACACGGCAGCCAGCCAGTCTTTGTGATCCAAGGGTTCGCCGACAGGCTTGGGCGGCAGGTCCCGGAGCGTATCCACCAAGCCGGCCGGCAATCCCCACTGCTTTGCCGCCAGACGACCGACGTCATCCAGCCCCAAGCCGAGGACGTCGCGCGCAGCCTCGTTTTCATCCACCCCGGTTTGGGCGGAACTGGCCTTGATCTGCGGCCAGTACTCGGAAAGATAGAAGGTCACGAGCATGCGCCCCAACGAATGCAGCATCGAGCAGACTACTGCCTCTTCCGCATCGCGCGTGCTGGCAGATGATGCGACCTGACGAGCGATGTGACCGGCCATGACGGATTTCTCCAGCTCAGCCCGCGCGCTTGCCGATTCCGAAGACGCCGCCGAAAGGCCGTCGACGAGCTTCAGCCCGAGGGCGAGGTGCCCGATCGCTTCAGTCCCCAGGACGATGACCGCCTTGGATACGGTATTGATACCTTGTCCGAAGACCGAATACATCGCGCTGTTGGCAAGCCGCAGCACCTTCTGGGTCAACGCCGGGTCCTGCAACACCGTCCTGGTCATGTTGAATTCACGGTCGTCGTCGCCGCGCATAGCGCCGATGATGGCCGTCACGACCTTGGAAAAACCGGGCAGGTCACCGCGTTGGCGCACGCGTGTCCACAGAAGCTCCATTGTCTTGTCGCCATTGGCGGCGCTGGTCTGGAGGATGGCAGTCATTCGGTCCGCCCCCCTATCCGACTGCCACCGGTTGCTCGATCACCGGCCTGCCGCTCTTGAGCAACTCGATCGCATGCTCGGGCAGAAGAGGACGGCCGGTGAAGTATCCCTGGATCATGCCGCAGCCGTGCGCTGCGAGGAATTGCAACTGCGCCTCGTTTTCCACGCCTTCCGCCACGGTAGTCAAGTTCAGGTGGCTGGCCAGGCTTAGCACCACGTTGCAGATCGCGACGTCCTTGACCGATTGGGGCAAGTCCTTGATGAACGCGCGGTCGATCTTCAGCGTGGCAATCGGGAAACGTTTCAGATAGGCGAGCGACGAATAGCCGGTGCCGAAGTCGTCGATGGCGATGCGGACGTTACGGGCGGCCATGGCATTGAGCAACGATTCCGCATGCTCCGGATCCGACATCAGGATGCCTTCGGTAATCTCAAGCAGCAGTTGCTGGCCGTTCAAGCCGGACAGTTGCATCGCCTCATCCATGATGTCGAGGAACTGGTCGTTGCGGAACTGCCGCGGACTGACGTTGACCGATACATAAAGAGGCCGTCCCGCCACTTCCTCGAATCGCTTGATCTGCACGCAGGCCGCCTTCAGCGCCCACGCCCCCAGCAGGTTGATCAGACCATTGCTTTCGGCCATGGGGATGAACTGCGCCGGCGATACCATTCCCTGCCCCGGCCGGCCCCAGCGCATCAGCGCTTCAAAGCCCACGATCTGCCGGCTACGGGCGTCGACAATGGGCTGGTAATGGAGCAGGAATTCGCCGTCACGCACGCCCTGGAACATCGCTGCCTCCATCGAGACGTCGTGTTCGGTCTGCGTGAACTTTTGATGGTTGTAGATGACGCAGCGCGCCTTGCCGGTTTCCTTCGCGCGATACATGGCGGTATCGGCATGGGCAAGCAACTTGACCTCGCTGTCGCCGTGCTCGGGAAAGATCGCCGCGCCGATCGAGGTGCCGACATACAGTGTATGGCCCTGGATCTCGAACGGCAGCTGCACGGTCGAAATCATGCGGCGCGCGATGATCTGGATCTCGGATTCCGAGATGGCGCCAGGCAGCACCGCGACAAACTCGTCACCACCTACCCGCGCCAGCGTGTCGACGTCTCGCAATGTTTCGGCCAAGCGCATCGCAGCAACGCGCAGCAAGGCATCGCCGACAGGATGGCCGAGCGCGTCGTTCACCTTCTTGAAGCCGTCGAGGTCGAGCGCGAGCACCGTGAATCCTCGTCCGGTACGACGCGCATGTGCGATCGCCATGCGGATGCGGTCGGAAAGCAGCGAGCGGTTCGGCAGTCCAGTCAGGGCGTCGTGCGTCGCCATGTGCCGCAAGCGCTCTTCCGTTGCCTGCTGGCCGGAGATATCGCGGCCGACCGCGAGCAATTCGGTTTCCCCCCCTGCGTCGACGCATGCGGAAACCTGGAGCTCGATCCACACCGTGCTGGTAGCGGTCTGCATCCGGACGTTGACCTTGCCCGGCAAGGCTGCGGCGGCAGTGTACGAGATCAGGTTTTCGACTGCCGGGCGGTCGGCAATTTCAATAAGCTCGACCAGGGAACGGCCGACGATTTCCTGATCGCCCAGCATTTCGCCGGCTCTTTTACTGAAATACAGGATCTCGCCCCGGACGTTCAGGCGAAATACCGCGTCGCCGGCCGCCTCCATGAGGCTTTCCAGCTGGACTTTGGCTATCGCATCAGGCCGGTCGCGGCGAATGGAAAACATTTGCAGAGATTGATTTATTTAAGGGCACGAACGCCTCGACGTTTTGGATCGCAAAATGTCGCCTCCCGCGCCAGCCACTGATTTGGATCATCTTAGCAAATTGTAGAGAAGAAAATAATTCTTGAATGCAATCTGAAGACAGAAAATGAAGAAAAAGTTACAGGATACAAATGAAAAACCCCGCCGGAGCGGGGTTGCGTCGAAAGCGGGGAGCGGCGATCAGAACGGGATATCGTCGTCCATATCGCTGAAATTGGGCGCCGGCCGCGAGGCGGGACGAGCCGCACCGCCACCCGAACTCTGGCGCGGAGCCGGGGCGCTGCCGTAGTCGTCGTCCATCGAGGCGCCGCCACCACCGCCCATGCCTTGGCGGCTGCCGAGCATCTGCATCGTATCGGCGATGATTTCCGTCGTATAGCGCTCAACTCCGTCCTTGTCAGTCCATTTGCGGGTTTGTAGGCGACCTTCGACGTACACTTGGGAGCCCTTCTTCAAGTACTGGCCGGCGATTTCAGCGAGCTTGCGATAAAAGGTAATGCGGTGCCATTCGGTCAGCTCCTTCTTTTCGCCACTGTTTTTGTCTTTCCAGCTTTCGGTGGTCGCGACTGCGATATTGGTGACCGCATCGCCGTTCGGCATGTAGCGCGTTTCCGGGTCGCGCCCCAAATTGCCGACGATGATGACTTTGTTAACCGATGCCATAAATTTCTCCTAAAGCTGAATCAAACAAAACGTATTGTGTACGGTAAAACGGGTCAAGTGGCGGCAGTTACTGCCCCGCGGCGCGGGAGGTTCTTCATACCGGCGGCAATTATAATCCAGACAACAGTCAGCACTCCGCCCAGAGCGAACACTGCCGGTCCACCGACATGCTGCTGCAGCCACCCGCCGAGCGCGCCGCCGCAGAACAGGCCAAGCGCCTGGAGGGTGTTGTACACACCCAGGGCCGCCCCCTTCGCCGCCGGCGGCGCAATGCGGGATACCAGCGATGGCTGGCAGGCCTCGAGGATATTGAAGGAAATAAAGAACAGCAGCAAGAGCAGGATGAGGATTGCCGAAGGCAGGGTCGGCTGGGACAGGAACGCCCACAGGCCGGCTTGCACAATTGCCATTAGCGCGATCGCGCCGATGAACACCTGCTTCATCAGGCCACGCTTCTCGCCCGCCAGCAGCGGCGGCATCATCACTGCAAACGAAACGAGCACGACAGGTAGATAAATCTTCCAGTGCGAAGCAAGCGGTATACCGGCGTACTGCACCAATGCGGCCGGTACGACAACGAACATCGCCATCTGCGTTACGTGCAGGGCGAACACGCCATAGTTCAGACGCATCAGCTCACGGTCGGCCAGCACCGCGGAAAACGGTACGCTTTTCACCGGCGACTTCGGCGGCGCGGGCGGCACGATATACAGCACGACCAGGATGGCAAGCAGGGACAGGATGCCGGTCAACGCAAACAGGCCCTCCATACCGATCAGTTTGTACATCGCCGGCGCTGCCACCAACGACACGGCGAAGGTCAGGCCGATCGATCCGCCAACCATGGCCATGGCCTTGGTACGGTGCTCATCGCGAGTCGAATCGGCGATAAAGGCAGTCACCGCCGCCGAAATCGCACCGGCACCCTGGATCGCGCGGCCGACGATCACCCACACCAGGTTGGTCGCTGCCGCGGCGATGAAGGAACCGAGCGCAAACAGGAGCAGACCGATGACGATGACGCGTTTGCGTCCATATTTGTCGGAAGCGGCGCCGAACGGAATCTGGCCAAAGGATTGTGTCAGGCCGTAAATCCCCATTGCCAATCCGACCAGGGTGGCGCTTTCGCCCCCGGGCAGCGACCTTGCATGAACGGCAAACACCGGCAGAATCAGGAACATGCCCAGCATGCGCAGCGCAAAAATCGACGCCAGCGACGCGCTGGCCCGGATTTCCAGGGGCGACATGCGGGTGCCCAGGTCAGTGGTGGGAATGGAAGACATCAGGCAAAGAGAGAGTGAAACAGGCAGATACGGCGTGCCCCAAAACCCGTTATAGTATCAGGTTGACCCCTAACATGCCCCGTTCTCACGCCGGTTTGGCGCAAGTTGAAAGCAGTTCATGGAAGAAATAAGAATTCGCGGTGCCCGCACGCACAATCTGAAGAATATCAATCTGGAATTACCCCGAAACCAGCTGATCGTCATTACCGGCCTATCCGGCTCAGGCAAATCCTCGCTGGCATTCGATACGTTATATGCGGAGGGCCAGCGGCGCTATGTGGAATCGCTGTCTGCCTACGCACGCCAGTTCCTGCAGTTGATGGAAAAGCCGGACGTGGATCTGATCGAAGGCCTGTCGCCAGCGATCTCGATCGAGCAGAAGGCGACCTCGCACAACCCGCGCTCGACCGTAGGCACCGTGACTGAAATCCACGACTACCTGCGCCTGCTGTACGCACGCGTCGGCACGCCCTACTGCCCCGACCATCCGGAAAATCCGCTGGCAGCGCAATCGGTATCGCAGATGGTGGATGCCGTGCTCGCCATGCCCGAAGACACCAAGCTGATGATCTTGGCGCCGGTCGTGGCCAACCGCAAGGGTGAGCATGTCGACCTGTTCGAGGAAATGCAGGCACAGGGTTTTGTGCGCTTCCGCATCCAGAGCGGCACACATCCGGCACGCATCTATGAAGTGGACGACCTGCCGAAGCTGAAGAAGACCGAGAAGCACACCATCGACGTTGTCATCGACCGCCTGAAGATCAAGGCGGACGTGAAGCAGCGCCTCGCCGAAAGCTTCGAAACCGCGCTGCGCCTGGCGGAAGGCCGAGCGATCGCGCTCGAGATGGACAGCGGCAAGGAGCACCTGTTCTCCAACAAGTTCGCCTGCCCGACCTGCGGCTATTCACTGCAGGAACTCGAGCCGCGCCTGTTCTCCTTTAACAATCCAATGGGCGCCTGTCCGGAATGCGACGGCCTCGGCCACATCGAGTTCTTCGACCCGAAGCGTATCGTCGCCTTCCCCAACCTCTCGCTCGCCAGCGGCGCGATCAAGGGCTGGGATAGGCGCAACCAGTTCTATTTCCAGATGCTGTCAAATATTGCCGAGCACTACGGCTTCGATATCGACATGCCATTCGAGAAATTGCCCGACTCGGCGCAGCAGGCCGTGTTGTACGGCTCCGGCCGGCAAACGATTCCGTTCACCTACATCAACGAACGAGGTCGCGCGGTGGTGCGCGAGCATACCTTTGAAGGCGTGGTGAACAACCTGCAGCGCCGCTATCGCGAAACCGATTCCATGGCAGTGAAGGAAGAACTCGCGAAGTTCATCAACCAGAAGGAATGCCCATCCTGCAAGGGTGCACGCCTGCGCGTGGAAGCCCGCTATGTAAAGGTCGGCACCGGCAAGCAGGAGCGCTCCATCTACGAGGTGGCAATCACCCCCCTCCGTGACACGCTGGAATTCTTCGAAAAGCTGAAGCTGACCGGCGCAAAGAAGGAAATCGCCGACCGCATCATCAAGGAAATCGTGTCACGCCTGAAGTTCCTGAACAACGTCGGTCTGGATTACCTATCACTGGAACGCAGCGCGGACACGCTGTCCGGCGGCGAGGCGCAACGCATCCGGCTCGCATCGCAGATCGGCTCCGGCCTGACCGGTGTGATGTACGTGCTGGACGAGCCGTCGATCGGCCTGCACCAGCGCGACAATGACCGCCTGATCAATACGCTCAAGCACCTGCGCGACATCGGCAACAGCGTGCTGGTGGTCGAGCACGACGAGGATGCGATCCGTTGCGCCGACTTCATCGTCGACATGGGTGTGGGCGCGGGTGTGCATGGCGGCGAAGTCATCGCCAAGGGGCCGCTCAACGACATCCTCAAGAACAAGAAGTCGCTGACCGCGAAATACCTGAACGGCACGCTGGCCATCCACGTGCCGAAGAAGCGCACGCCTGCCGATCCGGAGCGGCAATTCGTGATCAGCGGTGCCTCGGGCAACAACCTGAAGAACGTGAAACTGGAATTGCCGGTCGGCCTGCTGACCTGCGTGACCGGCGTGTCCGGCTCGGGCAAGTCGACGCTGGTCAACGACACCTTGTACCACGCCGCCGCGCGCCATCTGTACGGCTCTCAGACAGAGCCGTCGCCGTATGAAACGATCAGCGGGCTGGAGCATTTCGACAAGGTGATTTCCGTCGACCAGGCGCCGATCGGCCGCACGCCGCGCTCGAATCCGGCGACCTACACCGGTGTGTTCACGCCGATCCGCGACCTGTTCTCGGAAGTGCCGGCGGCGAAGGAACGGGGCTACAGTGCCGGCCGCTTCTCTTTCAATGTGAAGGGTGGCCGCTGCGAGGCCTGCCAGGGCGACGGCGTGCTGAAGGTGGAAATGCACTTCCTGCCGGACGTGTATGTGCCTTGCGACGTCTGCCACGGCAAGCGCTACAACCGGGAGACGCTGGAAGTCCAGTACAAGGGCAAGAACATCCATGAAGTGCTGGAGATGACGGTCGAGGAAGCGCACGAGTTCTTCAAACCGGTGCCGGTGGTGGCACGCAAGCTGCAGACCCTGCTCGACGTCGGCCTCGGTTACATCCGTCTCGGCCAGAGCGCGACCACGCTCTCCGGCGGCGAAGCGCAGCGCGTGAAGTTGTCGCTGGAACTATCCAAGCGCGACACCGGCCGCACGCTCTACATCCTGGACGAGCCGACCACCGGCCTGCACTTCCACGACATCGACCTGCTGCTGAAAGTGATCCACCGCCTGCGCGACCAGGGCAATACCGTGGTCATCATCGAGCACAACCTGGACGTGATCAAGACAGCAGATTGGATCGTCGACCTCGGTCCGGAAGGCGGTGCGGGTGGCGGCCAGATCGTTGCGACCGGCACGCCGGAAGACGTGGCGAAGAATCCGGCCAGCGTGACCGGCAAGTACCTGGCGCCGATGCTGAAGAAGAAGTAAGGAGCAAGCATGGCCACTCACCTGCGTATCGTCGGACTCGTGCAAGGCGTCGGCTACCGCGCCTCGTTCGAAGCACAGGCGCATGCCTTGAAGCTCACAGGCTGGGTACGCAACCGCAGGGATGGCTCAGTGGAAGCCGTGGTCGATGGCACGCCGGACGCTGTGGAAAAAATCATCGCCTGGTCGCGCCGCGGCCCATCAACCGCGCGCGTGACGGAAGTCGTCGTCAGTGATATCGACGATGCTTCCGTCGCCGACGACCAGTTTGAAGTACGGCCGACCGCGTAGCGTCCGTCAGCGCGGCAATCCCATCCACAACCCGAGCGGCACGAAGGCCAGCGCTGCCAGGTTCCCGAGCAACACGATCGACGCCACCTTGTCCGGCTCCTGCTTGTACTGCTCTGCCACCATGAAGCAGAACACTGCCGGCGGCAGGGACGCGAACAGGTACATCTGACCGCGTTGCGCTTCCGTCAGGTTCAGCGCCCCGTCGAGCAGCCATGCGACGATCAATCCGCCGACCGGGCACACTACCGCACCGACCAGGCCGATATGCCAGCTCTTGAAATTGACGTCGAGCATGCGCACGCCAAGAGCAAACAGCATGATCGGGATGCAGGCGTCGCCCAGCATCTTCAGCGCCTGCATCAAGGGCGCCGGGAGCGTGATGCGGAAGACCGCGAATACCATGCCGATCATCATCGCCAGCATCATCGGGCTCACCAGGAATTTCCACATCGGCGTGTGATAGCTGCGACCACTTTCGATGATCTTGATGCCAACCGAGAAGTAAATCAGGTTGCAGGCCATGAACAGCGCAACCGCAGCCGGCAGCCCTGAAGTGCCGAACGCAAGCACAGCGAGCGGCAATCCCATGTTGCCGCAATTGTTGTACATCATCGGGGGAATGAAGGTACGCACGTCGTAGCCGAACAGCCTCGCAATCGGCCATGCGATCAGCCCCGACCCGAGCGAAATCAGCACGCCGGCGAGGATGAGCATACCGTTATGAACGAGATCGAAATCTTTCGCAGCAAGCGCGGTGAACACCAGCAGGGGGCACAGCACATCCATGCTTACGCGATTGACCGATGCCATGTCGGTCCTGACGCGCTCTCCTCCCCGCACACGAGCATATCCATACCCGACCGCAATGATGATGAAGACCGGCAGGATGATGCCGAGGATGCGCTCGAACACTTGCATGTGAAACTCTTTCGGAAGGCGAAGGCTATCCCGGCATTGTAGCGAGATATGCACGAACGCGTTTTCCGCCTGGCAAGTAAATGGCAAAGGGATATTAAACCGGTGCGGCAACGACCAGGCCTGCGTCTTACTTGAGCAGGCGCGCTTCCGCCCGTGCGACACCTTCCGTCGCGCCTCGCAGGACGATAATGTCGCCCTCTTGCAGCACCATATCCGGGTTGACTTCGATCCGGCTCTTGCCGCGACGTACGATGGTGACTTCCGCGCCGACCTCCTGCAGCTTCAGCGTGGCCAGCGTTTTGCCGTTGGCCTTTGCGCCTTCCGGCAAGGTGACGGAATGCAGGCGGACGTGCAGGTGCTCCGCATCCTCGGGCGCATCGCTCGCGCCATGGAAATAGCCGCGCAACGAAGCATAGCGTTCGTCGCGCGCTGCCTGCACGCGGTGCACCACGCGCCGCAGCGGCACGCCCAGCATCACCAGCGCATGAGACGCCAGCATCAGGCTTCCCTCGATGGCTTCCGGCACCACCTCGGCCGCGCCCGCCTCGCGCAGCTTGTCGAGGTCGGAGTCGTCATGGCTGCGTACGATGACAGGCAAGGATGGTGCAAGTTCGTGCGCAAAGTGCAATACCTTCAGCGCGGATGGCGTGCTGGCGTAGGTAACGACCAATGCGGCCGCGCGGTGGATACCTGCGGCCACCAGGCTTTCCCGCCGCGCCGCATCGCCATAGGACACGTTGGCGCCCGCGGCTTGCGCCTCGCGTACCCGGTCGGGATCGAGGTCGAGCGCGTGGTAGGCGATCCCTTCCTCTTCCAGCAGGCGGGCAAGGCTTTGACCGGTGCGGCCGAAACCGGCGATCAGCACGTGTTTCTGCGTCGTCATAGTTCGCGTCGCAATCTGCGTCAGCGTCAGCGACTGCATCATCCATTCGTTGGCCGACAGCTTCATCACAATTGCATCCGACTTGGCGATGATGAAGGGCGCCGCTAGCATGGACAGCACCATCGATGCGAGGATCAACTGGATCAGCAGCGGATCCATCAGCTGCAAGCCGCCTGCCTGGTTCAGGAGCACGAAGCCGAATTCGCCCGCCTGTGCAAGGCCGAGGCCAGTGCGCAGGGCAACGCCGGTGGAAGCGCCGGTCATTTTTGCCAGCCCGGCAATCAGCGCGAACTTCAGCAGCACAGGCCCGGTCAGCAGCAACAGCACCAGCCACCAGTTCTCCAGCACCAGTCGCACATTGAGCAGCATGCCGACCGTAATGAAGAACAGGCCGAGCAGCACGTCGCGGAAAGGCTTGATGTCCTCCTCCACCTGATGCTTGTATTCCGTCTCGGAAATCAGCATGCCGGCGACGAAGGCGCCGAGTGCCAGCGACAGGCCGGCTTGCTCGGTAATCCATGCCGCCCCCAGCGTGATCAGCAGCAGGTTGAGCATGAACAGTTCCTGCGAACGGCGCTTGACGACGATATGGAACCAGATCCGCATCAGGCGCTGGCCGATGACCAGGAGGAGCACAAGAACAATGCCCGCCTTCATCGTTGCCAGCGCGAGGGTCGGCAGCAGGTCGGTGGTATTTTTCGCCAGAGCGGGCACCAGGATCAGCAAGGGCACCACGGCCAAGTCCTGGAACAGCAGGATGCCGAAAATCAGCCGGCCGTGCTGGCTGTCGAGTTCGAGGCGCTCGGTCAGCAGCTTGGAGACGATGGCGGTGGATGACATCGCCAGCGCGCCGCCGAGTGCAAAAGCTGCGCGCCAGCTGATATCGACGAGTTGCGGAAGGAAATGCGCGACCATCCAACCGAACAGCATGGTGGCGGCAATCGTCAGCAATACCTGCGCCATCCCTAGCCCGAACACGGTGCGCCGCATCGAGATCAGCTTGGGCAGCGAAAACTCGAGCCCGATCGAGAACATCAGGAACACCACCCCGAACTCCGCCAGGACGTGCGTGGTTTCATTCTCTTCCGCCATGCCGAAGCCATGCGGCCCGATCACGATGCCGACAATCAGGTAGCCCAGCATCGGTGGCAGGTGCAGCATCCGGAAGGCAACCACGCCGAGCACGGCGGCGCTAAGCAGGATCAGCGTAAGTTCAAGTGCCGAAAACATTAATTGTTATATATGTGATCTAAGTTAGTGCATGTGCGCGGCAAACCGTGCCTTCTTTCATTGCAGCGGTTCGGCAACGCCCGCTGCCTTTTCGAACGACGCGACTTGTTTCCCCGCATGCACGATGTCTTTAAGAATGAAGGACTTACGAAACGAAGCCAGCCGTTGACTGCCCTCAAAGCCCAATTTTTTGTTATGACTGGCAGATTTTTTGCTTTCGTAATTCAGCTATACTTCCGGCATGAGTGTAACCGATGCAAAAACCTTGCCGAAAGACTTCGACGCGAAAAATGCGCAGCGCGCACTTGAGCTCGCCCGGGAGACCCTTCAAATCGAAGCCGACGCCTTGCTCGCACTGAAAAGCAGGCTTTCGGACAGCCCCGACGACAGCTTCGCACAGGCAATGGCGCTGCTGCTGCAATGCAGCGGACGCGTTGTAGTGTCGGGAATCGGCAAATCCGGCCACATCGCCCGCAAGATTGCCGCGACGCTGGCATCCACCGGCACGCCGGCGCTGTTCGTCCATGCCGCCGAGGCGCTGCACGGCGACCTTGGCATGATCACCGAGAACGACGCCGTGATCGCCATATCCTACTCCGGCGAAGCCGCGGAATTCGTCTCCATCATCCCGATCATCAAGCGCATGGGCGCCAAGCTCATTGCCATGACCGGCAACGACAATTCTCGGCTGGCGCAACTGGCGGACATCCACCTGAATGTCCGCGTGGACAAGGAAGCCTGCCCGCTGAACTTGGCGCCGACCGCCAGCACGACAGCCACACTGGCCTTGGGCGATGCGCTGGCCGTGGCCTTGCTCGATGCCCGCGGATTCCGCGAAGAAGATTTTGCCCGCTCGCACCCGGGTGGCGCGCTCGGCCGACGCCTGTTGACCCATGTGCGCGATGTCATGCGTACCGGTACCGCCATTCCCTCGGTCAAGCCCGACGTGATGCTGACGACCGCCTTGCTGGAGATCACCAAGAAAGGCATGGCGATGACCGCCGTAGTGGACGATGCGAACCAGACAATCGGCATCTTTACCGACGGCGACCTGCGGCGCCTGATCGAGAACGTGCAGGATTTCGGCAAGCTGAAGATGGCCGACGTGATGCACGCCAACCCGCGCACTATCAATCCGGACCAGCTGGCAGTCGAAGCCGTCGAACTGATGGAGCATTTCCGCATTAACCAGCTCTTGGTCGCCGATGCTGAAGGCAAACTGGTCGGCGCATTGCATATCCATGACCTGACCCATGCCAAGGTGATTTGATGCAAGACGACGCATTGGCAAGGGCTGCACGTGTGCGCCTCATGATTTTCGATGTCGACGGCATCCTCACCGACGGCAGCCTGCATTACGCGCCGGATGGCGAGATGATCAAAACGTTCAACGTGCTCGACGGGCACGGCATCAAGCTGCTGCAGCAATCCGGCGTAGCGACCGCGATCATCAGCGCGCGCAAATCCGCCATTGTTGCCAAGCGTGCTGCGGATCTCGGCATTGCGCACCTGTACCAGGGCGTGCACGACAAGCTCGAAGCATTCGAGCAACTGCTGGAAAAAACCGGCGTTGACCGGAACGCCTGCGGATTCGTCGGCGATGACGTCATCGACCTGCCGATCCTGTTGCGCGTGGGCTTTGCCGCAAGCGTGCCCAACGGCCATGCCGAAGTGAAATCGCGCGTGCATTACGTGACGCAAGCCGGCGGCGGCCGAGGTGCGGCGCGCGAGCTCTGCGACTTCATCCTGCGCGCGCAGGGGAATTACGAAGCGGCGCTGGCGCCCTACCTGAGGTAAGGCACATGCGGCCCTGGCGCATCCGCTTTTTCATGACGCTCGCGCCGCTGGTCGTGCTGGCGCTGGCCAGCTTCTGGATGTACGAGGTCATGCGCAGGGCGACGGAGACGACCATACCGAATCCCGAGCGGAGCGAGCCGGATTTCTATGTCGAAAAATTCAGCTTCGTGAAACTGTCGAAGACAGGCTCGGCGCAGTACCATTTTTCCGGCGAACGGCTGACGCACAATCCGCAGGACGGTTCCTATGACATCGTGCGACCGGTCGTGAGCAACATCAGCAATGCGGCATCGCCGGTTGTCATCAAGGCGGAGCGGGCGCGTGTCAGCAGCGACAACAGTCAGGTCCATCTCTACGAGAATGTCAGGATGGACAGGCAGAAAGGGCAGGATTCAGAACCTCTCCACGTCCGCACCGAATACATGCTCGTACTGCCCGATGACGACGTGATGAAGACCGACAAACCGGTAGAGATCACCACCGAAAGCGTGAAGCTGACGGGCACCGGCATGTATGCGAACAATGCGACGCGCGAGTTCAGGTTGTCGAGCAATGTTCATGGCACGTATCAAGCCCCGTTGCGCTGATTCGGTATAACTTGATGCATCACTTTCGAGATCTTTCATGAAACATTTTTTCTTGTTGCTGTCGATGCTGGTCGCCGTGGTGGCGGGAAATGCCCACGCCGAAAAAGCCGACTCCGACAAGCCGACCAACGTCGAGGCCGACCAGATGGCCTATGACGACGTCAAGCAGGTCAACACCTTCACCGGTAACGTGGTCCTTACCCGCGGCACCCTGATCATGCGCGCACACAAACTGATCGTGTCGCAAGATCCGGCCGGATACCAGTTTGCGACCCTGCTTGCGCCGCCGGGCGGATTGGCCACCTTCCGCCAGAAGCGCGATGCCGGCCCGAACCAATGGATCGAGGGCCAGGCGGAGCGCATCGAATACGACGGCAAGGTCGAAATCGTGAAACTGTTCTCGAAGGCAAAGATGCGCCGCCTCGAAGGCAACAAGCCGACCGACGAAGTCGAGGGCGAGTTCATTTCCTACGACAGCCGCGCCGAATTCTTCACCGTCAACAACACCGCGACCGGCGCGAACAAGCCGGGCGGCGGACGCATCAAGGCGGTGATCCAGCCGCGCTCGGAATCGAAGGACAAGTAAGATGACGAGCACGCTGGTAGTCAACGGTCTGCAGAAAAGCTACGGCACGCGCCAGGTAGTGCACGATGTGTCGCTGCAGGTCGCAAGCGGAGAAGTGGTCGGCTTGCTCGGCCCCAACGGTGCAGGCAAGACGACTTCGTTCTACATGATTGTCGGCCTGGTGCCGTCGGATGCAGGCGAGATCGACCTCAACGGAACACCGATTTCACGCCTGCCGATACATCGCCGCGCAACGCTCGGCTTGTCCTACCTGCCGCAGGAAGCATCGGTCTTCCGAAAGCTCAGCGTGGAGGACAACATTCGCGCCGTTCTGGAATTGCAGCGCGTCGACGGCAAGGCGCTGGGCAAGGCGGAAATTGAAAAGCGCCTGAATACGCTGCTGGCCGAACTGCAGATCGAACGCCTGCGCGAGAACCAGGCGCTGTCGCTTTCCGGCGGCGAAAGACGGCGCGTCGAGATTGCGCGCGCACTGGCGACGAACCCGCGCTTCGTGCTGCTCGACGAACCTTTCGCGGGCGTCGACCCGATCGCGGTGATTGAAATCCAGCGCATCGTGCGCTTCCTGAAGGAGCGCGGCATCGGTGTGCTGATCACTGACCACAACGTGCGCGAGACCTTGGGTATTTGCGATCGCGCCTATATCATCAATCAAGGCTCGGTACTGGCAAGCGGCCGCCCGGACGACATCATTGCAAACGAGTCGGTGCGGCGCGTGTATTTGGGTGAGCACTTCCGGATGTAATGGAAGAAGACCAGACAGCATGAAACAAACACTCCAACTTCGAATTTCGCAACATCTGGCGCTGACGCCCCAGTTGCAACAGTCGATCCGGCTGTTGCAACTGTCGACGCTCGAGCTGCACCAGGAGCTGGAACAGATCCTTTCGGACAACCCGATGCTCGAGCGCGTCGACGACCCGCTCGACAATTCCGTGCGCCTGCTTGCGGATGGTGCGATCAGCGCATCGGGAACTGCGAACGGCAGCACGGCGGAAGCCCCTGCGTCCGGGGGCGAAAACGCTCCCTCCGAAGCACCGGAAGGCGGTTTTGAAGGCAGCAGCGAAGGCGCAGACGCGGCGTCAGGAGACAGCGACTGGAGTTTTGACGATGTCGCACGCACCTCGAAAGCCCCCGAAGACGACGACGCGCGCCCGCAGCTCGAGGCGCATGAGGTCACGTTGCGGGAACATCTGCTGGAGCAGATGCGCGTGACGGTGCGCGAACATCGCGACCGGGCTCTCGTCGAACTGATCATCGACGCACTCAATGACAACGGCTACCTGGAAGAGCCGCTCGAGGAAATCCATGCGCGACTGCCAGAAGAACTTGAGATCGAGCTCGAGGAACTGGCGGTTGCATTGAAGCTTGTACAAAGCTTTGAGCCGGCCGGAGTAGGCGCTCGCAACGCATCGGAATGCCTGGCGATCCAGATCCGCCGCTTCCCGAAGATTCCGCTGGTCACGCGGCGCCGTGCGCTGGAGATCGTGGAAAACCACCTACCGCTGTTCGCGCAGCGCGACTTCAACAAGCTCAAGAAAGTGCTCGACTGCGACGAAGAGGACCTGCGGGAAGCACAGCAAGTGATCCGCCAATGCAATCCGCATCCCGGCGCCTTGTTCGCTTCGGACGCTTCCGACTACGTTGTTCCCGACGTGATTGTCAAGAAAACAAAGAACGGTTGGCAGGTCTTCCTCAACCACGACGTCATGCCGCGCCTGCGCGTGAACGCGCTGTACGCGAACATCCTCAAGCAAAGCAAGGGTGAGGGATCGCTTACTTCGCAGCTGCAGGAGGCAAAGTGGCTGATCAAGAACATGCGCCAGCGTTTCGACACGATACTGCGGGTCGCACAGGCAATTGTCGACCGTCAACGAAATTTCTTCTCCCACGGCGCAGTTGCCATGCGCCCTCTTGTCTTGCGTGAAATTGCTGATACACTGGGTTTACACGAGAGTACTATTTCACGTGTGACAACTCAAAAATACATGCTTACCCCCCACGGCATGTTCGAGTTGAAGTACTTCTTTGGCAGCCACGTCGCCACGGAAGCGGGGGGGGAAGCTTCGTCGACGGCGATCCGCGCGCTGATCAAACAATTGATAGGAGCAGAAGACCCCAAGAATCCATTCTCAGACAGCAAAATTGCGGATATGTTGGGGGAACAAGGCATGGTCGTAGCACGACGCACCGTCGCGAAATATCGCGAAGCCCTGAAAATCCCTCCAGTCAATCTGCGCAAATCCCTGTAGTTATTGTGTTGTAGTGTTGTTGCTGTGTTCGGCGTAGCCCCATCTACGCGGGCACGACGCGAACCTCCGGCGACGCCATCCATAGGAGCGCTGTATGAATCTCACAATCAGTGGACATCACCTCGAACTGACGCCGGCCATCCGCGATTACGTGGAAAACAAGCTGGAACGCATCATCCGCCATTTCGATCATGTCATTGATATCGCAGTCATCTTGGGTGTGGAAAAACCTTCGGAAAAGGAAAAGAGGCAAAGAGCAGAAGTGAATCTGCGACTACGGGGCAATGTCATTCACGTCGAGAGTTTTGCGGAAGACCTGTACGCGGCGATCGACACACTGATTGACAAACTGGACCGCCAGGTACTGAAGTACAAGACGAAAATCCAGGATCATCACTCATCCGTTAAGCGCATGCCGGACATGTCGGCTACTGCGTGACAAACCTCTCCGGCCTCAACGGCCAGGACAGTCAAGGGCGCATACACTGCGCCCTTTTTGTTTGCCCCACTGGCAGCAATTCGAATGTCGGCCGAACGACTGCCGACTTTTTGCAAGCCCGATACAATAGCCCGGTTACTGAATCCCTGTGCTCGCATCATGACTGAATTTGTCCAGACCGCCGTCAAGAACCAGATCGGCTTCATCACGCTCGACCGCCCGAAGGCACTCAACTCGCTCTCGCTCGATATGGTGCGCGCATTGACGACCGCGTTGCTGACATGGCGCGACAACAACGCAGTAAAGGCGGTGGTAATACGCAGCAGCAGCGAGCGGGCATTCTGCGCCGGCGGCGATATCCGCTTCTTCTATGATGCGGGGCGCGCCACGCCGCAACGCGGCAGCGCATTGCTCGAAGACTTCTTTACTGAAGAGTACGCACTCAACCACCTGATTCATTTCTACCCCAAGCCCTACATCGCCATCATGGACGGCATCGTGATGGGAGGCGGCATGGGCGTGGCGCAAGGCGGAGAATCGAACCGCATGCGCATCGTTACGGACCGCACGAAGATGGCGATGCCGGAAGTGAATATCGGCCTGTTTCCGGATGTAGGCGGGGGGTATTTCCTTTCTCGTGTGCCGGGGCAGATCGGCGCTTATCTGGGCGTTACCGGTGAAATCATCGGCGGGACGGATGCAATCTATGCCGGCCTCGCCGACGTCTTCGTCCCTGCGGCACAACTACCGGCTCTGTCCGAGATGCTGGAAACCGCTGACGCATCGAACCTCCCGCTTGCGATTCGCCAATTCGCAGAGCAATTCAAGAACTTTGCAGAACCTGCGGGCAGCGCGCTTGCTGTCGAACGTGCTTCGATTGATCGTCACTTCGCACATGATGACGTGCCCGCGATCGTCTCGTCGCTGTCCGCCGACGAAAACGCCTTCGCGAAGAAGACACTGGACACGATGAACAAGCGGTCGCCGCTGATGATGTGCGTGACACTGTCACAACTCCGTCGAGGAGCGTCGATGAGCGTAGCAGAGTGCCTTCGCTTGGAACGCACCATGGTTCGCCGCAGTTTCGAAAACGGCGAAGTGCTGGAGGGGATCCGCTCTGTCGTCATCGACAAGGACAATGCGCCGAAATGGTCGCCCTCGACGTTGGCAGAAGTGACAACGGAGATGATCGAGCGCTTCTTCCAGCCCGCGTGGCCGGAACATGCACATCCGCTGCGCGATCTGAGTTAGCGTGACGGTTGATTAACGATATTGCCCCAGAGGGCATGTCGGAACGTGCGGTGAAGGGCGACGCATAGCATGCGGCCCGAAATCCGCCACGGCTATTCCCCGGCGGGTTGCGCTATGTTTCCTCGACCGTAAACAAGCGCCTATACTCCCGCATCGCATAACGGTCCGTCATGCCGGCGATGTAATCGGCGACCTTGCGTGCCTGTGCGCGCAGCACTTCGCTGTCTTCGCTGCGGTGCGCGCCGACCTGGTAATCCGGCGGCAGCAACCGCGGCTCCTGCATGAATGCCTCGAACAATTCCTGGACGATGCGCCGCGCCTTGCTTGTCATGCGATTGACCTGGTAGTGCTGGTATAGATTCTGGCGCAGGAACCGTTTCAGCTGTACCGCCTCGCGGTTCATCTCGTCAGAGAAGGCAATCATCGGAGGCGCAGCGCGCACGTCATCGACCGACTTCAACTGCGCCGCGCCGATGCGGCTGCGGGATGTATTGATGAGGTCGACAACCAGTGCATTGATCATGCGCCGGATCGTTTCGTGGATCGCTCTTCTCCCGCTGATGCCAGGATAACTGAGCTCCACTTCCTTTCGATGCCGCGCATAAAAACCGATCTCGTCGAGTTGCGCGGTGGACAGCAGACCAGAACGCAGACCGTCGTCGATATCATGGTTGTTGTAAGCGATCTCGTCTGCCAGGTTCGCCAGTTGCGCTTCGAGCGTGGGCTGCTTCCTGTTGAGGAAGCGCTGGCCGATATCGCCGAGGATCTTTGCATTGGCGGCGGAGCAGTGTTTGAGGATGCCTTCCCTGGTCTCGAACATCAGGTTCAGGCCGTCGAACGCGCCGTAGTGCTCTTCCAGCTTGTCGACCACACGCAGGCTCTGCAGGTTGTGTTCAAATCCGCCGTAGTCCTTCATGCAGCCGTTCAGCGCCTCCTGGCCGGCATGGCCGAATGGCGTGTGCCCGAGGTCATGCGCAAGCGAGATCGCTTCGACCAGGTCTTCGTTCAGGCGAAGATTGCGGGCGATCGATCGGGCGATCTGCGCGACCTCGATGCTATGGGTGAGACGTGTGCGGAACAGGTCGCCTTCATGATTGACGAATACCTGGGTTTTGTATTCGAGGCGGCGGAACGACGTGGAGTGGATGATGCGGTCGCGGTCGCGCTGGAACTCGGTGCGCGACGGCGGTGCCGGCTCCGGGAAACGCCTCCCCCGCGATGCCGCGGAACGTGCGGCGTAGGGCGCGAGGTCGGCTTCGAAATCCATTAACGGATACAGGCCTTCAGGGTTGCTATCAGTGCATCTTGGGGAACCGGCATGATGACCGACGTCCCGAGGGGCTTGAGGAGGATGAACTTGATTTGCCCGCCCTCGTTCTTCTTGTCGACTTGCATCAGTTCCAGCCAACGCTCGTCACCCAAATCCGGCGCCACAGCTGGCAGCCTGGCGGCCTTGACCAGCTCTGTAATGCGCGACTTCGCGCCGGCGTCGATGAAGCCGAGACGATGAGACAAATCGGCCGCCATCACCATCCCGCAGCCGACCGCCTCGCCGTGCAGCCATTCGCCATAACCCAGGCCTGCTTCGATTGCATGGCCGAATGTATGCCCGAAATTGAGGATCGCCCGCAACCCGCCTTCACGCTCGTCCTGCCGCACCACGTCGGCCTTGATTTCGCAGGAACGCTGTATCGCATACGCAAGCGCGGCCGGATCGCGCGCAAGGAGTTTGGCAATGTTCGCCTCGATCCAGTCGAAGAACGCGGGGTCGATGATCGCGCCGTGCTTGATGACTTCGGCCAGTCCGGCCGATAATTCGCGGTCCGGCAAGGTATTCAAGGTCGTCGTGTCGGCGATCACCGCCTGCGGCTGGTAGAAGGCACCGATCATGTTCTTGCCGAGCGGATGGTTGATGCCGGTCTTGCCGCCGACGGAGGAGTCGACTTGTGCCAGCAAGGTGGTCGGCACCTGAATGAAAGGCACGCCGCGCATGTAGGTCGCCGCGGCAAAACCCGTCAAGTCGCCAATAACGCCACCGCCCAATGCGATCAGCGTCGTTTTCCGGTCGCACTTCTGTTCGAGCAAGACGTCGAAGACTCGCATCAGGCTCGCCCAGTTCTTTTCCTCTTCGCCATCCGGCAGCACGATGGGGGTTACTTGTTTGCCGGCGCTTTCAAGCAAGGCAACCAGCTTTTCGAGGTAGATCGGACCGACCGTCGTGTTCGTCACCACTGCGACACGCTTGCCACCGATATGGCGAGCGACGATCGACGGGTCAGATAAAAGGGATTGCCCGATGTAAATGGGGTAACTGCGATCACCCAGGTCAACTTGCAAGGTGATCGGCGAAATGTGCTGCACGCTCATAGCAATTCAGGAAGTCTGGTTCGGCTTTTCGTCGCCCGGCAGCCTTTTTTCGGCCATTTCAAGCTGGGAAACGATGGTTTGCACCAGAGATTGTACGTTAGGACGGCCGGTTTCGATGACAAAGTCGGCAACTTCGAGGTAAAGCGGCTCGCGCTCACGCGAGAGTTGCTCCAGGCGTGCACGAGGATCGGCTGTCTGTAGCAAGGGGCGGTTCTTGTCGTGACTGGTGCGCAAGAGAATGCTGTTGACGCTGGCGCGCAGATAAATCACGGTGCCACGCGTTTTCAGGCACTCCCGGTTTTCCGGCCGCAAGATGGCGCCGCCACCAGTGGCCAGGATGATATCCGACTGCGAGGTGAGGTCGCGAATGACCTCCGCCTCCCGCTGACGGAAGCCGGCCTCGCCCTCGATTTCGAAGATCAAAGGAATCGAGGCGCCTGTACGCGCCTCGATTTCATGGTCCGAATCGATGAACCGTTTGTTGAGTCTCTTGGCCAGGGCGCGGCCGACGGTTGTCTTGCCGGCGCCCATGAGGCCTACGAGGAAGATGTTAGTGGTCAATTTGGAAGGTTGCAGGGATTCACTCCATACGGGCTCGGGGAACCCGGCGGCGCTGTGCCCTGGTCTGACAAGTCCGATGCCAATACCGGCAAAGTATAAGTCGAAGTAGTATATGTTGCCTCGGTTCCCTGTACGACCCCGGTAACAACCACGCGCACATCGGTCCAATTACCGCGGTCGCGCGGGTACAGGATCGATATCACTGCCGTCCCGTTGGCATCGGTCTTACCGCTGGATGTGATGGTCATCGGAATCCGGGGCTCAAGCGTGCCACTGACATTAGCGTCCTCTCCCGCATCCAGAACGCCGTCATAGTCAACATCTTCGTTCGCGCAGACATAATGCGGAGAGGCAAAAATCCAGCCGCTCTCCGGTGTTACCTGATCCGAATCAAACCGGTACGTCCCCTTGCGGTAAAACACGGGGCGGACGGCCGCGTTCACCGTCGCTTCCGGAACCGGGTTGCCGGACGCATCGCTTACGAAGACCGTGTAGTCCTGACGATAGGTGCTCGACGAGGGTGTTTCCAGCTTGTTTCCGGTACCGGCCGTAATGAACAGGGACCGGCGCGAAACCGTCAGGTTTGCAGTAGCGGTCTTGGTCGTTCCTTGAATGCGCGCCTGGATTTGGACGCCGTTTGCCGGCGTAGTAGACGGACCTGCAGTAAAGGTGACCTTGGCGGTTCCATCATCCCCGGTGGTAACCACTGCGGGATTGGAAAGTGAACCGCCACTGGGATCCGTCACAATCGAAAACTCGACAACGGCCCCTTTCACGAGATTGTCACGCACCGTACCGTCGCGTACGGTGACGGTCAGCACACTAGTATTGCTTTGCCCACTACCGCTCGGACTAACGACAGCCGGCTCCGATTGGACACTGATGGTTGCTGTCGTCGTCAACGGCGCATAGAACTTGATTTCTGTTTGTGCGGTCGGGCCGCTCACGACGGTTGCCGTAATTGTGGCAGTGCCGGAGGTTTCCGACTTGACATAGGTCGCCTGCGCATCCCCATTTGCGACCGGGACGCTGCTACTGCCCAAGGTGATCGAACATGAAGCATCGGTATACACCTGTCCGCGCGACGTGCTGATATTGATTGTGCCGTTCTGGCCAACGCCGGCATTCTCGTAACGCGCACTAATCTTTGTACAAGAGTTGACCGCTGCTTCCGTCGCAGCCGTCGAAACGACAAGGCTGACTGCGTTCACGTTGTAAGTCTTTGTCGCGCTGGCACCTTGCGAAGATGCCGTCAAGGTGTCATCACCGACCTGCCCCCCCCTTACAGTTATCGTGACGGTTCCTTGCGAATCAGTCAGAGGCGCGCTCGCCGAGCCACCGCCAGATGACTTGACAGTGATCGAATTGCCCTTGGCGGATGTAAATGCTACAGGAACCCCAGAAATCGCCGTTCCGGCCTTGTCCCGAACGGTAATAGCGAAATCACCAGTACCACCCGCTGTAACAGCTGACGGTCCGGTGACCGTGACCGTGGTTCCGGTGACATTAACAGTGCCAGTGACAGTAATGTTGCCGGACCTTGCGGTAATAGTAATTTTCCGGTTGGTTCGGTCTCCCGATGTGCTAAGCAAAGCAGTAGCCTTGCCGTTTGCATCTGTGGATGCAGAAACCGCGGTAAGGGCGCCCGAATCTGCCGTAAACGTAACCGGAGCGGATGCAATCGCATTGTTGCCAGAGTTCTTTACGAGCGCTGTGACGGTCACTTCTGTACCGGCAGTTCCTGATGACGGTAATTCGGTACTACTGAAAAGAAGTGAAATGGACGCCGGCGAGGTTGCACTCGATCCACTGCTTCCCGAAACGGTACCAGCCGATCCGCCTCCTCCACCGCACGCTACAACAGTCAGCGCCATCAGTCCGCCGGCTGCAAAGCGAACAAACTTTTGGACCGAAGTCCCGATTGCCCCTAGATTCATAAGCCCTACCCTTAAGTTATTCGAATTATTACTGCTTTAAATCAAGAATCTTATTATCGTGCCACTACACGGTCCGCCACAATCTTCGGCGTAATGAAAATCAAGAGCTCCGTCTTGTCGTTGGTTCGTCCCTGAGTCTTGAACAGATGTCCGAGCACGGGAACATCGCCCAACACCGGCACCTTTGATACCTGCTCTCGTTCGACCTGCTGGAAAATACCGCCGAGGACGACCGTGCCGCCGTTTTCGACAAGCACTTGCGTCTTTACGTGCTTGGTATCGATCGCAAAACCGGATCGGGTTTCCACACCCACACTGTCCTTGTTCACGTCTACATCGAGGATGACGTTTCCATCAGGCGTGATCTGTGGCGTAACCTCCAGCTTCAGGTTTGCCTTGCGAAATACGATTGACGTTGCGCCGCTGGACGTGGCGACTTGATACGGAAGCTCGGTACCCTGTTCGATCACTGCTTTCAGTTGGTCCGCCGTCACCACACGCGGGCTGGAAATGATCTTACCCTTGCCATCGGCTTCCAATGCGGAGAGTTCAAGGTTCAGGAACCGGTTCGCTGCAGCTGAAAAAAGGCTGACTGCCAAAGTACCTGGGGCAATTCCATTGATGCTTGCCGCCGGAAGATTGATGAACTGGCTGTTGTTGTAACCCTCGCCTTCTTCCTCAACCTGCCCTGTCTGCTCACCGACACCGGTCAGGTTCCCGGTTACTGCCACACGGGAATTGCTTCTGCGCGCGATCTGCCACCCGGTATCCCCACCCCTCAAGGTACGCAAATCCGTAAAGCCCAGTTTTGCACCGAGGTTCTTGCTGAACTTGTCATCTGCCTCGACGATGCGCGCCTCGATCAACACTTGCTTCGACGCGATATCGGTTTTCTGGATCAGCTTGCGGATTTCTTCAAGCTTGGATGTGATATCGGTCACGAATAGCTGATTGGTACGCGCATCAATGACCGCACTGCCCCTTTTCGAAAGGATGCTCTTTTTGGAATCCCCCCCATCAACACCCAGAACCTGCTTGAATGACTCGGCCTTCTGGTAGTTCAGTTGATAGGTTTCGGTCTTCAACGGCTCGAGCTCCGAAATTTGCGCTCTCTGCTCAAGCTCGAGTTTTTCCTTGGTCAGCAGCTCATCCTTCGGCGCAATCCAAAGCACGGACCCATTCTTGCGCATGTCCAGGCCTTTGGCCTGCATGACGATGTCAAGCGCCTGGTCCCATGGGATGTCTTTCAGGCGCAAGGTCACGTTACCACTCACCGTGTCACTGGTGATGATATTCAGGCCGGTGAAATCGGCGATCACCTGAAGGACGGCGCGAACCTCGACATTTTGGAAGTTGAGGGACAACCGCTCACCTCGGTACCCTTGCGTGCCTTGGACCAGCTTGTTCGGGTCTTCCTTGATCGGCTTGACCTCAACCACCAGTTGCGTATCGCTCTGGTAAGCGCTGTGCTCCCACAACCCCTTGGGTTCGATCACCATGCGTACATTTTCACCTTGCGGGGAAGTCGTGATGGTCTGAACCGGCGTAGCAAAATCGGATACGTCGAGACGGCGACGCAACACCTCCGGCAGCCCTGTCTTCAGGAAATCGACAATGATCGACTGCCCTTGCTGGCGTACATCGACGGCCACTTGGTTGCTGGGCAGGTCAACAACGATGCGCCCCTCTCCCAGCACGCCCCTGCGGAAATCAATATCACGTAACACCTGCTTGACGGGCGTCGGTGCAGGTGTTGTTACGGGAATGCCGGCCGCATTTACGGCGGTCGCCAAGCCTCCCGAGCCATCGATTGTCACAATAACTGTATCGCCTTCAACCACCGTTGCGTAGTTCAGCGGACGAAGCAGATTGAATACCAGACGCGAGCGCTCGCCGGCCTGGACGACGTTGACGTTACGAACATCTCCTAGCCCGATGTCCTGCGAAATTTTTCCGGTCGCGTTAGAAGTCCCGGAGAAGTCGAGTGCAATGCGTGACGGGTTGGTGATCGAAAACCCGATCGGCGGTTTAGCCAGCGGCTTCTTCAGCTTGACCTTGACGATCACGTTGGCGCCTTGCTGGTTGGCGCCGATCGATTCGATTGCGTTCTCCTGTGCGTAGGCGACGCAGCATGCGAGCGAAACGCAGGCAACCGCGGCCCTGCGCAAGAGGTTGCGCACACCGGCGCCAAAGCCGCTAGGGGTAATCTCTGCTGCCATCATTTTTTATTCTCCTGCAACTCTAACTTGGCTTTGCGCTCGGTCCATTCCCCTGCCGGATCGCGCACAATCTCCTTGATCTCGACTTCGGCTTCGGAGATCTTCGTGATCATGCCGAAATTCTGACCGATGTAATTGCCGACCTTGGCCTGAAATACTGTCTTGTCAACCTGCAAAAGCGCGTAGCTTAATCCTGGTTTTTCCAGCGTGCCTACCATCTTGATACTGTCAAGCGGATAGCTCTCCAAAGGCTCCTTGCGGCGGTCGAGGTCCGGTTTGATGCCAGAACCTGTGTTGGCCTGCTGCTTTGCAAACGCAACCGTCAGTTTCGTAGGATTGTACGGATCCAGCTCTTCTTTCCCGGTATAGGAGAAGGGCGTGAACTTTTTCGGTTCCGACAAACGTTGGACGGCGACCGGCGTTTGCCTCCGCACCTCTTCCATCCATTCCTTTACTTCCTGCACGCCGCCGTCGCCGCAACCAGCTAACACGGCTACCGCAATCAGGGGAGTGACCTGTCTCAAGGCGCGAACAATCGTCATTTTTTCGCCCCTTTCGTCTTTTTCTTGTCCTCGGCCGCCTTACGCTGTGCCGCCACCTCTTCCTTGTCAAGGTAACGGAAGGTCTTGGCAACCGCTTCGAGAGTCAAAGTGCCGTCCTTGCCCGTCACAAGGTTAAGGTTATTCAGCGTAACGATACGGGGCAGATTAGCGACGTCGCTCGTGAACGAGCCGATGTCGTGGTAACTGCCCGTCACCTTGATGTCGATGGGGAGTTCGGCGTAGTAGTCTTTCACGACGACCTGGCCCGGCTTGAACAACTCGAACTGCAAGCCGCGCCCAAGGCCGGCCTGGTTGATGTCCGACAGCAGAGCGTCCATTTCGGCCTTGCTTGGCAACTGTTTTTCCAGGGTCGATACATACTCGTTAACCTGGTCGCGTTGCTTGCGCAGGCTCTCGAGATTGATCGCCTGTCGGACCTTGGTCTTGTACTCTTCGCGCAGCGTTACCTCTTCCTGCTCGCCTCGTTCCAGCTCTTCCTGCTGGCCGCTCAGGTAAAGGAACCAGGCCAAGATGATGACGCCGATGAGCGCGCCGAATGCGCATAGGATTTGGGGAATGATCGGCCATTGGCCGGGGTCCCGGCCATTCAGCCCGCGGAATTGGCCGGCTACGATATCCCCGATGTTCTTTAGGTCTGCCATAGTGCTTCTTTCCTGTCAGGGCTTCTTCGGAGGCGCCGAGGCCGACGCTTCCTTTTCGCGCGGGCGCTTGATACCCACATTGACGGTGAAGTCGAACACCTTCTTGGCGTCCTTGCCCTGCCCGAGGTTCGTCAGACGGATTTCGATCAGGTCCGGACGCTCGAGCCAGGGCGAGTTATTGCTCAGGTTGCGCAGCAACTCCGACACGCGCTCGTTCGATTGGGCATATCCGCTCATCGCCACGCGCTGATTGTCCTGTTTGAACGAACGCAGGTAGATCCCTTCCGGAACCTGCTTGACGAGTTCATCCATCAGGTACACCGGTTGGTTGCGGTCACTCTGCAGGTCCTCCACCGCTTGCTGGCGTGCCTGGAGCGCATCAATCTCCTGCTTGAGCGTGGCGATTTCGGCGATTTCACGATCGAGCTTTGCGTTCGCTTCCTTGATGAAGTTGTTGCGGTTGTTCTGGTTTGAAATTTTCGCGGCAATGAAGGCGGCGTAAGCGACGGCGATCGCGAGACCCATGATGGCCGCGAACGCGAGCATGCGCAGGAACGCGATCTTCCGCTGCTTGCGTTTTTCCTCGCGGTGAGGAAGAAGGTTGATACGAATCATTCCTCGAACCTCCGCATGGCCAGTCCGCAGGCAACCAGGTAGGACGGCGCTTCAGCGCGCAACTGCTTTTCCCTGATGGTGGGGGCGAGGTGCATGCCCTTGAAGGGGCTCACGACGGATGTCGAGATCTTGGCTCTTTCTGCCACGATTTCGACCAGGCCCGGGATGACCGCACAGCCACCGGCCAGGAAGATCTGGTCGATATGGGTGTAGGGTGTCGACGTAAAGAAGAACTGGATGGCTCGGGTAACTTCGAGGGCGGCATTCTCCAGGAAAGGCTCGACCAGCTCGCGATCGTAACCTTCCGGCAGGTCGCCGGACCGTTTCTTCGTTTCAGCGTCCTCGAACGAGAGGCCATAGGCGCGCACGATATCCTGCGTCAGCTGGTTGCCGCCGAAAGGTTGTTCGCGTTCGTAGATCGTCTGCCCGTCCTGGAGCACGGACACGTGGGTCACCTGTGCGCCGATCTGGAACAGCGCAACGATCTGCCCCTGTCCGCCTTTCGGCAGCTGGGCGGTGATTCGGTCGATCGCCGATCGCGCAGCATAGGACTCGATATCCATGACCATGGGCTTGAGTCCGACGGCTTCGGCGACCGCGACGCGGTCTTCCACCTTTTCCTTGCGCGTCGCTGCGATCAGCACTTCGACGTCGTCGGGGGAATTCTGAGCCGGGCCGATGACGCAGAAATCGAGGCTCACCTCCTCCAGCGCGAAAGGAATGTACTGATTCGCTTCGCTTTCCACCTGGACTTCGAGTTGGTCCTCGGACAGACCGGCCGGCAGGATGATCTTCTTGGTGATGACCGATGCAGGTGGCATGCCCAATGCCACGTGCCTGGCCTTGGTGCCGCTTTTCTTCCAGACGCGGCGCACCGCCTCGGAAACCTGCTCGATATTTTCAATATTGCCGTCAACGACGGCACCGCGGGGCAAGGGTTCGTTTGCGATACGTTCCAACCGATACTCGTTTTTGCCCGCTTCAGACAATTCGACGAGTTTGACGCCCGAGGTGCTGATATCCAGGCCGATCAACGGTGGATTCTTCTTGCCGAGTAACGATCCGAGATCAATGGCCAAGGGTTTTTCTCCCCGAAAATGTGGCTTATTGCGTGAACGCACCACTTATTTTTGTGTCGAAGCAGCGGACAATGTGGCACTTCGACAAAAAATCCGTTTAAAAACCAATATTTAGGTGATATATATCCAACGTTACATTAAATCCTAGCAATAAGCTTCAAGTAGTGTAAAGCGATTTCCGCCCAGTAATTTGTAACTCCGTTGCCAAAAGCCCACGCAGCGAGGAAACAACTGTTGCCATTTTACTAATATCGGATAATGTTGCCCACCGTTATAATTCAGACGTTCACTTATCTCCTTCGAATCCCCCCGCATGTCCAGTACTAATCCTCCAGGCGACGCCCCCAAGGAAGCGTCGAAGTCCCGCTTTTCCATGCTCACACGCCTAGCCCTCGGCCTCGTCGGCGGGATCGTCGGCCTGGGCCTGATCGGCGTTCTGATCGTCGGTTTCGCGCTCGCCATGGCCTACCCGAACCTGCCGGAGCTGGACACGCTGACGGACTACCGGCCGAAGATCCCCCTGCGCATCTATTCCGCCGATAACGTCCTGATCGGCGAATTCGGCGAAGAACGCCGGAATCTCGTTCGCATCAAGGACGTACCTGACGTCATGAAGAAGGCGGTGCTGGCCATCGAAGATGACCGCTTCTATGACCACAGCGGTGTCGATTACCTGGGCATCATGCGCGCGGCACTGCACAACCTGACGAACAGCTCGCGCCAGGGCGCCTCCACCATCACCCAGCAGGTGGCGCGTAACTTTTTCCTGTCCAGCGAGCAGACGCTCAAGCGCAAGCTCTATGAAATCCTGCTGGCCTGGAAGATCGAACAGAACCTGTCGAAGGACCAGATCCTCGAGGTGTACATGAACCAGATCTACCTGGGTCAGCGCGCCTACGGCTTCTCGTCTGCCGCGCAGATCTATTTCGGCAAGAAACTAGCGGACATCACCGTGGCCGAGGCAGCGATGCTGGCCGGCCTGCCAAAAGCCCCATCGGCATACAACCCGGTGGCCAACCCGAAGCGGGCGCGAACTCGTCAGCAGTACATCCTGCAGCGCATGTTCCAGCTCGGTTACATCACGGAAGCGCAGTATGAAGAAGCCCGGGACCAGGTACTGAAAATCAAGACGAACAGCAGCGAATTCGGCGTGCACGCGGAATACGTCGCCGAAATGACACGCCAGCTGGTCTACGAGCAGTTCAAGGATGAAGCCTATACGCGCGGCCTGAACGTCTATACCACCATCACCAAGGCGGACCAGGATGCTGCCTACCTTGCCTTGCGGCGCGGCGTGATGGATTACGAGAAGCGCCACGGCTATCGCGGCCCGGAAGCCTACATGGAAATCCCGGAGTCGAAGGAAGAAGCCGATCATGCGATCGAAGTCGAGCTGGCCGAACACCCGGACAGCGACGATATCGTGGCTGCCGTCGTCCTGGAAGCGTCGCCCAAAAGCGTCAAGGCAGTCCTGTCCTCGGGTGAAGAGATCACCATCACCGGCCCCGGCCTCGCCTTTGCCACCAACCTGCTGAGCGACAAGGCGCCGCCGGCGAAGAAGGTGCGCCGCGGCGCTGTCATCCGCGTCACGCAGGAAAACAGCGCCTGGACGATCACCCAGATGCCCGAAGTGGAATCGGCCTTCATCGCTGCCAATACCGAGGACGGCGCGATCCGCGCGCTGGTCGGCGGCTTCGATTTCAACCGCAACAAGTTCAACCATGTGACGCAGGCATGGCGCCAGCCGGGCTCGTCGTTCAAGCCGTTCATCTACTCGGCGTCGCTTGAAAAGGGCATGTCGCCGTCCACGATGATCGCGGACTCGCCGATCAGCTTTGACGCCGGCCAGACCGGCGGCCAGGCGTGGGAACCGAAGAACTACGACGGCAAGTACGAAGGCCCGATGTCGATGCGCAAGGGCCTGGCCAAGTCGAAGAACATGGTGTCGATCCGAATCCTGCACCGGATCGGCGCCAAGTATGGCCAGGAGTATGCGACCCGCTTCGGCTTTGAAGCCGAGAAGAACCCTCCCTACCTGACGCTTGCGCTCGGTGCAGGCGGCGTGACGCCGTTGCAGATGGCGGGCGCCTACGCGGTTTTCGCCAATGGCGGCTACAAGGTCAGCCCCTACATCATCTCCAAGGTCACAGACACGACCGGCCGCGTGCTGTCGACCGCCATGCCGGACAAGGCGGGCGACGACGCCAACCGTGTCATCGACGAGCGCAACGCCTTCCTGATGGACAGCATGATGAAGGACGTGGTCAAGTATGGGACCGCCACGCGTGCCCTGGCGATGAAACGCCCGGATATCGCCGGCAAGACGGGCACGACGAACGACTCGATCGACGCCTGGTTCGCCGGCTACCATCCGAAGATCGTCGGAGTGGCATGGATCGGTTTCGACCAGCCGAAGAACCTGGGCAACAAGGAAACCGGCGGCGGCCTCGCATTGCCGATCTGGATCAGCTACATGACCAAGGCGCTGAAGGATGTGCCGGTCGAGGAGCGCCCGGTTCCGGAAGGGATCATCCAGGTGGGCGGCGAGTACTACTACGCGGAGAATCCGCCTGGCACCGGTGTGCGCAGCCTCGGCTTGGGCAATGGCTCGGCGCCGGAAGAGGAAAAGGCGAAGGACGAAGTAAAGAACGAGTTGTTCTGATCACGCATCCTCGCATCAGAACAGAAGGCCTGAATCCCGGAAAAGGATTCAGGCCTTTTTTTCTTAGCCGTTCTCGTCGAGAGAAACCGCGACGCCCCCTTGCTCGCCGACCATCCTCGACAGGGAAGAAAACAGCTCGGTCTGGTCGCGCGTGTTCAGCCACTTCCCGTCCACCCGCTTGTAATGAAAACCGCCCGAGCGCGCCGCCACCCACATTTCCTGCATCGGCGCCTGGCTGTTGACGATGATCTTCGAGCCGTTGTCGATGAACTCGATCTCGAGGACGTTGCCGCTGCGGCTGCATTCCACGTCCAGGTCGCTGTCGTTCGATGCGCGCTCCAGCGCGGATTCGATCGCACCCAGCGTCTGGTCCGCCAGCGCCAGGAATTCCGATTCAGTCATGCTACACTCCACTGAGTTCCCAAAACCGTGATTCTAATCGTGAAGTCAGTTCTTGACCTGTCGCGCGTTGCCGCTTTGTCCATGGCGCTCGCACTGGCCGGATGCGGCCAGAAAGGCCCTCTCTACATGCCGGCCAAGCAGCCTGCGGCAACTCCGGCTCCACAGCCGGCACCGGCCCAAAACACGGCCCCCGCTTCCAAATAGTCGTTTTTCACACCATGTCTCATTTTTCCTACAAAAATGGCGCGCTATGCGCCGAAAACGTTCCGCTGACCGATATCGCCCGCCAGTTCGGCAGCCCGACCTATGTCTACTCCAAGGCGGCGCTGGTCGAGAATTTTTCCGCCTACGCCAATGCCTGCCGTGAAAACCGCCGCGACGACAGCACGGCGCTGGTCTGCTATTCGGTCAAGTCGAACTCCAACCTTGCAGTACTGAATCTTCTGAGCAAGCTCGGCTCGGGTTTCGATATCGTGTCTGGCGGAGAACTTCAGCGCGTCATCGCTGCAGGCGGCGATCCACGCAAGGTGATCTTCTCCGGTGTCGGCAAGACCCACGACGAAATGAAACTGGCACTGTCGCATGACATCCTGTGCTTCAACGTGGAATCGACCGCCGAACTGCAGCGTCTCAACGAAGTGGCCGGCGCAATGGGCAAGCAGGCGCCGGTATCGTTGCGTGTGAACCCCAACGTCGACGCCAAGACCCATCCTTACATCTCGACCGGCCTGAAAGAGAACAAGTTCGGCATCGCCTATGAAGAAGCATTGACGGCCTATCGCACCGCCGCTGCGCTGCCGAACATTCGCGTGGTCGGTATCGACTGCCACATCGGTTCGCAGCTGCTGGACGATGCTCCCCTGCTGGAGGCGCTTGACCGCCTGATCGAACTGGCCGACTGCTTGGCGCAGGAAGGCATCGACCTGCACCATCTCGACATCGGTGGCGGCATCGGTATCACCTACGACAAGGACAAGCCGGTCGCCATCGGCGACTATCTCGGCCGCCTGTTCGCGAAGATCAACAAATGGCGCCAGCAACAGTACCAAGGCAAGCCGATCCAGGTCATGTTCGAACCGGGCCGCTCGATCGTCGGCAATGCCGGCGTGCTGCTGACCGAAGTCGAATACCTGAAGCATGGCGCCGCGAAGAATTTCGCCATCGTGAATGCCGCGATGAATGACCTGATGCGTCCGGCCATGTATGAAGCGTGGCATGGCGTGCAGCCTGTCGTGCAGCGCGCGTCCGAGCAAAAAACCTACGACATCGTCGGCCCGGTGTGCGAATCAGGCGACTGGCTCGCCCGCGAGCGTTCGCTGGCGATCGAGCAAGGCGACCTGCTTGCGATCATGTCTGCAGGCGCGTACGGCATGACCATGTCGTCCAACTACAATACGCGCGGCCGCGCCGCCGAAGTGATGGTGGACGGCGACAAGGTACATCTCATTCGCCGCCGCGAAACGCCGAGCGAACTATTTGCGCTCGAGACGCTGCTGCCGTAATCCGCACCCCGGCGCCGGCACCATCCGGCGCCGCTGCAGCCACGGCTGCACCACATTCCAGTACAGCCGCGCGAGCAACAGCAGCGCGACGATACTGCCAAACAGGATGGGCTGGGCGAAATCGTTTTTGCCCGCCTTCATCCACCAGAAATGCAGGATGCCAAGCGCCGCGATCAGGTACACCAGCCTGTGCAGCGACTGCCAGCGCTTGCCGCCCAGCCGCTTCACCATGCCATTGGTACTGGTCGCCGCCAGTGGAATCAGCAGCACGAACGCTGTGAAGCCCACAGTGATGAAGGGCCGTTTCACCACATCCTTCAGCATCTCGTCGATATCGAAGAAATGATCGAACCAGAGGAAGGTCGTGAAATGCAGCGTCGCATAGAAAAAGGCGAACAGCCCCAGCATGCGTCGCAACCGGATCAGCCAGTGCATGCCGGTGAGCTTGCGCAGCGGCGTCACGGCGAGCGTCAGACACAGAAAGTACAGGGTCCAGTCGCCCGTATTGCGCGTGATGAACTCGATCGGGTTGGCGCCTAGCCGGTCGGTGAAGGTGAACAGTACCAGCCGCGCGAACGGAAGCAGCGAAGCAATGAACAGCGCCGTCTTGGCCAGCGTAATCTGTTTCGGCGTAATCATCAGTAGAACTTCTTCAAATCCATGCCGCTGTAAAGCGATGCAACGTCGCTGTAGCCGTTGAACATCAGCGTCTTGCGCTTGCGCGTGAGGAAACCGTCCTCACCGATGCGGCGCTCCGTCGCCTGCGACCAGCGCGGATGGTCAACCTCAGGATTGACGTTGGAATAGAAGCCGTACTCCTGCGGTGCGGCGATATTCCATGCGGTCTTCGGCTGGTCCTTCACGAAACGGATCCTGACGATGGATTTCGCCGACTTGAAGCCGTACTTCCATGGCACGACAATGCGTACCGGCGCGCCGTTCTGGTTCGGCAGCACTTCGCCGTACATCCCCAGTGTGAGCAGGGTCAGCGGATGATTCGCTTCATCCAGGCGCAGGCCCTCGACATAGGGCCACTCCAATACCGGACTGCGCAAACCCGGCATCTGCTTTTTGTCGGCGAGGGTGATGAATTCGACGTACTTCGCGTTACCAGTCGGCTCGACGCGCTTGATGATTTCGGAGAAGGAATAGCCGATCCATGGAATCACCATCGACCAGCCTTCCACGCAGCGCAGGCGGTAGATACGCTCCTCAAGCGGTGCCAGCTTCAGCAGGCTGTCGATATCGAGTGTCACCGGTTTGCGCACCTCTCCATCGATCGTCACCGTCCAGGGACGCGTACGCAGCGTGCCCGCCTCGCGGGCCGGATCGTCCTTGTCAGTGCCGAACTCGTAGAAGTTGTTGTAGGTCGTCGCATCCTTGTACGACGTCGGCTTGTCCATGACTACGAAGGCCGTATTCTGCTTCGCCGCCAGCTTCTGCCCCGTCTGGGCGAATGCATCCTGCAACAGCATCTGTGGCGCAGCTGCAGCGGCGATCGAGCCGAGGGTCATCTGCTGGATGAAACTGCGGCGCGACTCGAACACACGGCGCGGTGTGATTTCGGACGGGAACGGAATGTCGATACCGTTGGAATTGCGCTTGATTAACATGGGATCTCCGAAATGGCGATGTCCTTGCTTGGTCTGCCCGTACCGGGAAAACCTTACATCAATTTCAGGGTTGACGCAGTTGCGCGTCGACCGCCCTGGCGACGTCCATCATGCGGTTCCTGCCGATGCTGCCCGACAAGGCATAGCCGTAATCCCGGTCAACCCAGTAGAAGACGCTGTTGCCGTTTTGTTCCAGCACTTGGAAGCGGGTGTCTCCGGTATCGCGCGTGGCGCGGCGTACGATCAACGTCAGCCGCTCCCCGTCCGCCGATTCGTACATCAGCTGAGCCAGCGGACCGTCATCCCCGGGCAGCAACCGGCCACCCAGCAGCGAGAATCCGTGCGCGTGCAACGCGGGGGCACGTATTGGTGCGTCCAGGCGCTTGGAGAGCCAGGCAACGAGATGCGCCTCCTGATCGCCGGGGACTTCGACCGGGTGGCGCTTTTCGCTGGCATACAGGATATGCGCGCGGAGGGCGCGCTCGGCAAAGACCATCGGCGCAGGCTCGGGCTGCAGCATGCCGTGCGCTCCCCATCCTGCGACGAGGCCGATCGCCAACGCAGCCACGCTGGCGGCCCAGGCAACGGGAAAGCGCCTGCGCTGCAATGGCGTTCCCATGCCGATGGGAATGGGTTCGTTGAGCACGGCATCATAGGTTTCGTGCAGCAGGCGGTTTTGCTGCCGCATGTCTTCCACTAGCGCGGCGGCCTCGGGATGCACGGCAAGATAGGCTTCTACCTGCGCGCGCCGCCCGGCGTCGAGCTGGTTGTCGACGTAGGCATGCAGGTCCTGTTCGCTGATCGGGTCGGTCTTCATATCATTTGATCCGTGCAAGCCGGGCGGCACCCGCCGTGTTTTCTGCGCCAGCGACCGGCTCTCCTGACAGGAAGGCTCGCAACTGCGTCCGCGCCCGCGACAGGCGCGACATGACCGTGCCAGCAGGCACATCGAGGACCGCAGCGGCCTCGTTGTAGGAAAGTTGCTCCAGCCCGATCAACACGATCACGGCGCGATGCTCCGGCGTCAGCCTCGCCAGCGCACGCTGCATGTCGATTTGCGCGGGCATGTCGGGCACCACTGCCGGCTCCGGCACATCGCGGTCTTCGCCCGCCGCTGCATTGCGGCGGGCGACCTCGTTCAGGAACAGCCGGTACAGGATGGTAAACAGCCAGGATGTCAGGCTGCGGTCGAACCGGAACTGCCAGCGCCGCTGCAGCGCCCGCTCGAGCGTATCCTGCACCAGGTCATCCGCCCATGCCGGATCGTGCGTCAGCGCACGCGCATACCGCCGCAAGCGCGGTATGTGCTGTGCCACCTGTTCTGCAAAGTCGGCCATGGCGGAAAGGAATTACGGCTGGGCTACACGCCACACATTGTTCACCCCGTCGCCGGTCTTGTCACCCGGTTTCTGGTCCTTCACCCACAGGTAGAGCGGCTTGCCCTTGTACGCCCACTGCTTGCCGCCGTCATCGCGCGTGACGATGCTGTATTCGCCCGTCGCCTTGTCGCCTTCTTTGGCCATGAGCGGCGGCCAGTTGGTCGCGCAAGGTCCGTTGCACACGCTCTTGCCGCTGCCGACAGCATCCTTGTTGAAGGTGTACAGGGTCATGCCTGCAGAATTGGTGAGCACACCATCTTTGGCCGTGGCGGGCATCTGGGCGGTCGCCATGCCGGCGCAACCGGACAGGCCAAGCGCCAGCAGAGGCGCTGCAATCAGGGGAAGCAATTTCATGGAATCCTCGCTTGGGTTGTTTTCGTCGTGCGCTGCGGATGCAGCACATGCGGTAAACAGCCGGCAGCGAGGATTTATTCCATGCTTGTTTAAAGTTGGCCGTACGAATGCAGGCCGGAGAGGAACATGTTGACGCCGAGGAATGCAAACGTGGTCACCAGCAGGCCGACCAGCGCCCACCACGCCGCAACTTGGCCGCGCAGGCCTTTCATCAGGCGCATGTGCAGCCATGCCGCGTAGTTGAGCCACACGATCAGCGCCCAGGTTTCCTTCGGATCCCAGGACCAGTAGCCGCCCCAGGCTTCGGCCGCCCACAACGCGCCGAGAATGGTCGCGATGGTGAAGAAGGCGAAGCCGACCGCGATCGCCTTGTACATCACGTCGTCCAGCAGTTCCAGCGGCGGCAGGCGGTCGACCAGGAAGCCTTTCAGCTTGAGCAGATAGGCAACCGCAACCATTGCAGCAAGGGCAAAGGTGCCGTAACCGACGAAGTTGGCCGGGACGTGGATCTTCATCCACCAGCTCTGCAACGCAGGAACCAGGGGCTGTATCTCCGCCGCTTCGCGGCTGACGGTGTACCACAGCAGGAAACCGACCGCAGCGGAAATGATCAGCAGCACGAAGGGGCCGAGCTGGCGCGTCGCGTAGTGCTCCTCATAGTACAGGTAGAACAGCGCGGTGATCAGGCAGAACAGAATGAAAACTTCATACAGGTTGGACACCGGAATGTGGCCGACATCGGGACCGACGAGATAGGACTCGTACCAGCGCACCAGCATGCCGGTGAAACCAAGCACCACCGCCGCCCACGACAGCTTGCTGCCGACCGAACCGCCGAAATCCGCACGCATGACCAGACCGCCCCAGTAGAACAGGGTTGACAGGAAGAACAGCGTGCTCATCCACAGTATGGCGGACTGGCTGGACAGGGCGTACTTAAGGAAGAACTTCGTGTTGGCGGCATCAAGTGAGCCACCGTAAAGCGAAATCGCCGATAGCGACAGCACGGCGAGCACGGCCATCAGCCAGCGCACCTGCTTCCATTGCCAGCCGATCCAGGCGAAGGTGGGCGCCGCCAGCAACAGGATGCCCTTCTCATACACATCCATGTATTGGCTGAAACGGGTAAAGGCGAACAGTGCACCGGCAAGCAATGCGGCGCCATACACCCAGTCAACCACCGTCAGGCGCTTGAAATAGCCCGGCGGCGGTGTGTAGGTTTGCGATTGTGTCAGTTCCATCATCATCTCCGGAATGCTGTGCAGCTTACGCGCTTTGCTGCAGTTGCGCTTTCAATGTGTCGAATTCCTTTTCGAAGTCCAGCGTCCTGCGCTGGGTGCTCATCGCCATCAGCGCGTGCGTCCGGCCTTCCGTGTCTGGCTTGAGCCAGATCCACAGGCGGCGTTCGCGGATGTAGAACATGGCGAATACACCGAGGACCAGCAGCAGGCAACCGAAGTACACCACATTCTTGCCGGGCGAGCGCGTCACTTGCAGCACGGAAGCTTTGACTTCCTCGAACTCGCGCAGTTGCAGGTAGACCGGCGCGCCGTAGAAGGTCGCATCCGACACCGCGTTGATGGCAAGCTGCAGGAAACGCTCATGTTTCTCGTCCACGACAGCCGGCTTGAGCCCGTTCTTTTCGCGAGCGGCCTGCCACAGTTCCCATAGCGTGCCGTTCAGGATTTTCATGAAGATCTCGGCCGCCTTCTGCTGTTCGGCTGCCGGCACCTGCTCAAGGAACTTGGTCACGGCGAGGAAGCCAGCTTCCTTGTCATTGCCAGCGAAGATTTCCAAACCTCGCATCGCGGAACGCCGTACCTGCTCGCGCAGTTCCGGCTTCTCCTTCGCGTCGGGCATCGCGCGCTGTGCGTAGCGTCGTGCCGCCGTTTCGCGCAGCGCCGGGTCGTACAGTGCCGCGCGCAAGCGCATCCACTCTTCCACCGTGTCGTTGTCGTCGGCCGGAATGCGCAGGTAACGGAACGGCTCGTTCGGCGTTTCGCGCATGCCGGTCAGGAACACATAATCCCCGTCCAGCAGGATCGGCTGCATGTAATTGTGGAACTCGCGTGCCTGCCCGGTCTTGTCGCGCAGTTTGTATTGCACGCTCGGGCCGACGTTCTTCAGGTCCTTGCTGTTCGGATTCTTTGCCGCGGAACCGAGCTGCTTGGAGAGGCCCGCTGCGAATTTCTCGTTGAAACTCTTGTTCGGGTCGACGGCGCGTACATCCTGGCCGCTTTGCGCCATGTTCTCGACATTGAACGGGCGGAAACCCGACCATTCGATGGTGTACTCGGCGGCCTTGTCATTGCCAAGCGGCGTAGAGCCACCCACTTCTCCGGCAAGCTGGAATGGCGTGTTCTGTGCACCTGCCATCGGATACGCCGTCAGCTTGAGCCTGCTGCCGCCATCATCGAAGCTCGACTGGTAGACCGCGATACCCTTGTAGATCAGCGGCTCGTTCACCTTGATCGTCGCCTCGAAGGTCTTGCCGTTTTCGCTGTCGCGCACGACGACCTCGCTGGCGAACAGCTTGGGCATGCCGGTCGAGTAATGCTCGATGATGAATTTCTTCAGCTGAATGGAGAACGGCAGTTCCTGCACCAGCACGCCGGCCTGCTGCGGGATCATCGCCGTATTGCTGGTCGCGCCCTCGGGGATGAACGTGTTCGCGCGGAAGGTAGGGTTGCCGACACCGATGCGGTGCTGCTCCGGGATCTCGGAGATGAGACCCGTGCCGGAAAACGGCGTCTTGCCGTGGAACCATTGCTGGAAGCGGATCGGCAAATCCGAATCGAGCAGGCCTCCGATGCAGATGATGACGATCGCACTATGCGCGAGGATATAGCCCCACTTGTTCGCTGCACCGTGCTTGGCCGCGATCAGCACGCCGTTGTCCTTCGCCACAGTCAGCGACTTGTAGCCGCTTCCGCCGATGCGCAAAGCCAGTTCCCGCGCCAGCGCGTCAATGGGCTTGCCGCAGCTCCACTCGGTCTTGTGATGGAAATTGCGCAGCGATTGTTCGCGTACGTTCTCGCGCCAGCTGCGCATGTCGCGCAGCATCTTCGGGGTATTGCGCACGATGCACAAGGTGGTCGACACCACCAGGAACGCCATGATCAGCAGGAACCACCAGGCGGAGTACACCGCATACAGGCCCAGCTTGTTAAAGATCTCGAACCAGAACGGGCCGAACTGGTTGACGTAGTTCGGCATCGGCTCGTTCTGTTTCAGGACGGTACCAATGATCGATGCGATCGAGATCAGCGTCAGCAGGCTGATCGCAAAACGCATTGATGAAACCAGTTCCACTGTATCCGCCAGCCAGCGGCGTTCTGTCTTCAGCTGCAATCCGGAGGTGCTAACGTTCATGAATCTATGCTTGGAAATGAAAAGGGGGTGGCACCTGCCACCCCCTCCATTTATTTTGCCCTATTGCTGTCGTCTTACTTCAAACCGGCGATATAGTCCGACACTGCCTGGATTTCATCGTCCGACATGCGCTTGGCGATGGTGGTCATCTGCACGCTGTTCTTGCGACCACCTTGGCGGAACGCAGTCAGCTGGGCCGCCGTGTAATCCTGATGCTGGCCAGCCAAGCGTGCGAACTGGGCCGGGATACCTGCACCACTGGCGCCGTGGCAGCCTGCACATGCAGGAACGTTCTTCTCGGCGATACCGCCGCGGTAGATCTTCTTGCCGGCTTCAACCGTATCCTTGTTCTTGGCTGCGCCCGGCTTGGATTGCTGCTTGTCGAGGTAGGCCGCGACGTTCTTGATGTCCTGCTCGGACATACCCTTGGCGATGCCACTCATGACCGGGTTGTTACGCTGCGGAGTCTTGAAGTCGGCAAGCTGCTTGGCGAGGTACTCGGCATGCTGACCGGCCAGCTTCGGGTTTTGCGTAATGGTGGAATTGCCTGCTGCGCCGTGGCAACCGACGCAAGCCATGACGCCGCGGGAAGCGTCGCCGCTGGTGTACAGCTGCTCACCCTTGGCAGCGTCGGCTGCGGGTGCCTTCTTCTCTTCAGCGTAGGCCATCGAGGAAACGGCCAGCATCGCGACAAACAAGGACTTCACAATCGGGGAAAACACACGGTTCATTCAAACACCCTGAGGACTTGATATTTTAAAATTCTTGCGATCGGCGCAGGTCTAAGCTGTTCGCTTCACCGCTTTTGCGGCGCAACAACACAATAACCCCTTATTGTACAATAGCTTTCCGGCATTTTCCCCACCTTTGCAGCATTTTTCGCCCGCCCTTTATGTCCCTACTTTGGCAAGCCCGCTTCTTCACCACGGTGAACCACCTCCGCGATTTGCCAAATACGCAAGTCCCTGAAATCGCCTTCGCCGGCCGCTCGAACGCCGGCAAATCGACTGCGATCAACATCCTCTGCAACCAGAAGCGGCTCGCCTTCGCCTCGAAGACGCCGGGGCGCACTCAGCACATCAACTATTTCTCCATCGGCGGCGCCCATGTCGGCCAGCACCGGAAGGATCCGACCAAAGTCGATGAAATCCGTGCAATGCTGGTCGACCTGCCGGGTTACGGTTACGCCGAAGTCCCTGGCGAGGCGAAGAACCACTGGAACGAATTGCTCGGCACCTATATCCAGCGGCGCGAGCAGTTGGCTGGCCTGGTGCTGATCATGGACGCGCGCCGCCCGTTCACCGACCTTGACGTGCAGATGCTGGAGTGGTTCGCACCGACCGGCAAACCCGTGCATTGCCTGCTGACCAAGGCCGACAAGCTGAACCGCAACGAGTCCACGAATGCGCTGCGCCAGGCACGTACCGTACTGCGGAGCTATGTGGATGAGCAGGGCGAACTCTTCCCGTTTACTGTGCAACTGTTCTCCGCGCTCAAGCGCATCGGGTTGGAAGAAGCAAATGACAGGATTCTTGATCTGCTTGCCTTGACCGACAGCGCAAGCACTGAGGATGATAGCGATCAATAACAGCGGACAAAAAAAACCCTGGAGAAAGGGGAAGATCTCCAGGGCAGTAACGCCATATCGCTAATGCCACGATAGGCCCCGCTCAGGGAGGAGAAGCGGGAGGTGAATGAATCACCTATTGCTAAGATAGGCGACCGCACGAAAAGTTTCACGGGTTTATACAATTAATTCATCGCATCTCAAGTTTCCATAAATTGCCATGACACACTCCTTCCTGCCGAACCAATTTCCTGCCGTCCGCATGCGCCGCATGCGCAAGGATGCGTTCTCCCGCGCAATGATGCGCGAGCACGTCATCACCACATCGGACCTGATCTATCCGGTCTTCATTGTCGATGGCGTGAACCATCGCGAGAAGGTCGCGTCGATGCCCGGCGTGGAGCGGCTTTCGGTCGACCTGCTGCTGGCAGTGGCGGAAGACTGCGTCGCACTCGGCATTCCGGTCATGGCCTTGTTCCCGGTCATCAGCCCTTCGCTGAAGACGCCGGACGGGATCGAAGCGTTGAACCCGGACGGCCTCGTGCCGCGCGCGGTGCGCGAGCTCAAGCAGCGCTTCCCGGAACTGGGTATCCTGACCGACGTCGCGCTCGACCCATACACCAGCCACGGCCAGGACGGTGTGATCAATGCGGATGGTTATGTGCTGAACGACGAGACCAGCTCCATCCTGACCCGTCAGGCAGTGGTGCAGGCGGAAGCCGGCGTGGATATCGTCGCCCCATCCGACATGATGGACGGCCGCATCGGTGCGATCCGCTCCGCACTGGAAGGACGTCATTTCATCCACACCCGCATCATGGCGTACTCGGCCAAGTATGCATCTGCCTTCTACGGTCCCTTCCGCGATGCCGTGGGTTCAGCCGCGAACCTGGGCAAGGGCGACAAGAGCACTTACCAGATGGATCCCGCCAACAGCAACGAGGCACTGCGCGAAGTCGCACTCGACATCGCCGAGGGCGCCGACATGGTGATGGTCAAGCCGGGCATGCCCTACCTCGACATCGTGCGCCGCGTGAAGGACGAGTTCAAGGTCCCGACCTTCGCCTACCAGGTCAGCGGTGAGTACGCGATGATCAAGGCGGCCGCGCATCATGGTTGGCTCGACCATGACAAGACGATGATGGAAGCGATGCTGTCGTTCAAGCGTGCAGGCGCCGACGGCGTGCTGACCTACTTCGCACGCGACATCGCCCGTCGATTGAAACAGCTCTGATTTTCCCTCCCGCGTCGGCAGCCCCGGTTGCCGACGTTTTCCTTCCGCTCGGAAACCCGATCATCCCCTCTAACTTCCCGCCATGCGCCGCCGGCGCTTTCCGCTAACATTATCCGGATAACAAAAACAGCGGAGACAGCCATGCAGGAAAAAGTGATCACGCTGGCGACGCCAGTGTTCTTCCTTTTGATCTTTATCGAACTGGTCGTTGGCCTGCTACGGCGCAAGCACAACTATCGCGTCAACGACGCCATCAACAGCCTCAGCCTGGGTGTGCTGAGCCAGGTTAGCGGCGTGTTCATGCATGTGCTGCGCATCGGCATCTACGCATGGCTGGTCGAGCATGCGGCCCTCTTCGATCTGCCCGCGAACAGCGCGTGGGTATGGATCACCGGCTTGCTGCTCTACGACTTCTGCTACTACTGGCTGCATCGTATGGGCCATGAAGTGAACGTGCTGTGGGCCGCGCATGTCGTCCACCATCAGAGCGAGGCCTACAACCTGTCCACGGCGCTGCGCCAGACCAGCAGCGGCGCCCTCCTCGGCTGGATCTTTTACGTGCCGATGGCACTGCTCGGGTATCCGGTCGAAGTCTTTGCGGTTGTCGGCCTGATCGACCTGCTGTACCAGTTCTGGGTACATACCGAGCAGGTGGGCAAGCTGGGCTGGTTCGACCGCGTATTCGTGTCGCCTTCCAATCACCGCGTCCATCACGCGGTCAACGATATCTACCTCGACAAGAACTACGGCGGCATCCTGGTCCTGTGGGACCGGCTCTTCGGCAGCTTCATCGAGGAACGCGACGACACGCCGGTGGTCTACGGCACGCGCAGTCCGCTTCGGAGCTGGAACCCTGTGTGGGCGAACCTGGAGGTGTACAAGGCGATCTGGATGGATGCGTGGCGCGCGCGCCGGTTCCGCGACAAGCTGCATGTCTGGTTTGCCAAGCCAGGCTGGCATCCCTCCGACGTCGCGGAAAGATGGCCGGCGTCGCCGTTCGACATCAATCGCAAGCTCTACGATCCCGCCCTAACCCGTGGCGAGCTGGGCTATTGCCTTCTCCACTTCACTGCCGTCCTGCTGGTCACGACGCACTTCCTGGCCGCTCATTCAGGTATGGATGCGTTTGAGCGCATTACCTACGCTATCTGGCTGGGTGCCGGCTTGTGGACCATCGGCGGCTTGATGGAACGCCACCCAGCCTATATGGTGGCGGAGTCGTTGCGGCTGGTCGCCACCGCCGCGGGTGTAATCTGGACCGGAAACTGGTTCGGATCGGTTATGCTTCCGGTGCCGGCCCAAGCAGGCATCGCCGCCGTAGCGGCCGGTTCCCTGCTGGCCCTCTGGATCATGTTCAAACCGCAGTCATCCGTACATGGATATCTTTCACGTCAATAGCAACCAGGTTACCCAACTCAATCCGTCCGATTGCAGCCCGCCCGAACAGGGCTTCCTGTGGCTGGATGTGACGCATGAAGAAGTTGCCGCCGACTTGATCGCGTGGCGCGACACGGTGGCGAAGCTGACCGGTGTGCAGATCTACGATCCTCACCTGACCGACGCGACCAATCTCAGCCACCCATCCTACTTCGACTCGACGCAGGACTACGCGATGATCGTGTTCCGAAAGCTGGCACTCGACGGCAGCGGCACACCGGAGACATCGAACGAATCGGCGCAGCGGCGCAAGATACCGCCGGCGTTGACCAAGCTTGCCACTCGGCCGGTGACCTTCCTGCTGATGGAGCGCGTACTGGTGACCGTGCATGCGCAAAACAGCCGGACGATCGAGACGATGCGCACCCGCCTGCTCGAGTTCCGCAACAAGCGCGACGGTGGCCCTGCTTCCTTCCGCCCGCCTGCAGCACCCGAGGAATTGATGCTACGCCTGCTCAATGCGATGGTCGACCAGTACCTCGCGCTGCGCCAGCCGCTGACCACCCAGATCGACCGCTGGCAGCGCGCGCTGCTCAATCCGCGCAGCCCGTTCAACGACTGGAATGCATTGCTGGACGCCCGCATCGAACTGCGCAAGCTCGACCACTTGTGCGAAGGACAGCGTGACGCGATGCAGGAGTTGCGCGACTACCTGGTCGATACCCTGGGCAGTACCGACAACAGCCGCACGAAAGACCTGATGCTGGTGCGCGTGAATGACGTGATGGAACACATCACGCGCGTGCTCAGCCATGCGCAACGGCTGGAGGCGAGCATCGAATCCGCGGTGCAGATCCACTTTTCCGCGATGGCGCACCGAACCAGCGAGATCATGCGCACGCTGACGGTGATCACCGCACTGTTCATGCCGCTGACGCTGATTACCGGTATCTTCGGTATGAATTTCGATGCAATGCCGCTCCTGAAGGACAAGTCCGGCTTCTGGATCACGATGGGCATCATGGCCGCAATCGTCGTCATGCTGCTGGCTCTGTTCTGGCGCAAGCGCTACCTAGACGACAAGGCAGTCGATCACGATCGATAGCGGATAAAAAAGCGCTCGACGAGGAGCGCTTTTTTTATCGATATTCGCCCATCAGCGGTTCGGCTGCGGCGTGATGCGCAGGTAGGGCCGGGGCGCCTTGTACCCCTTCGGATACTTCTGCTTGATCACCGCTTCATCCTGGATCGTCAACGGAATGATCACGTCGTCGCCGTCGCGCCAGTTGCCCGGCGTCGCCACCGTGTAGCCGTCGGTGAGTTGCAGTGCATCGATCACGCGCAGCACCTCGTCGAAATTGCGTCCGGTGCTCATCGGATAGGTGATGATCAGTCGCACCTTCTTCTTTGGATCGATGACGAACAGCGAACGCACGGTCATGGTTTCCGACTGATTCGGATGAATCATGTCATACAGCTGCGCGACCTTGCGGTCGGCGTCAGCAATGATCGGGAAACCGACCACCGTCTTCTGCGTTTCCTCGATGTCCTTGATCCATTCGACATGCTTGTCCGCGGGATCCACCGACAACGCGATGGCCTCGACGTTACGCTTGTCGAATTCGGATTTCAGTTTTGCGGTCAGGCCGAGCTCCGTCGTGCAGACCGGTGTGAAGTCGGCAGGATGGGAAAACAGCACCACCCACGAATCGCCAGCCCATTCGTGGAACTTGATCTTGCCGGTGGAGGAATCCTGTTCAAAATCAGGTGCGGTGTCGCCGAGGCGCAGTGTCATGTCAGTCTCCCTGCAGTTGTTGGTTGAACAATGTGAAAGGAGATATTAGAGGGTAGCCTCGCGGGCCCCAACGACAGAGAAGTTAGCTTCTTATACACGAGGAGTTATATCGCCCCGCGAGAAGCCCGTCGGCGCAAATGAAAAGGGCCGCGGATGCGGCCCTTGCATATTGCGTCAGAAGCTGGTGACAAGCGAGAGGGAATTCACGAACTTGTCGGCATTCTGGAAGCCGATTACCCGTCCCCCCTGTATCTCCCGGCCCTGCTTGTCGAAGAAGATAATGCCGGGCGGTCCGAACAGCCTGAACCGCTTGAGCAGCTCCTTGTCGTCCGCATTGTTGGCGGTGACATCTGCCTGCAGCAAGACCATGTTGGCAAATTGCGCCTGCACCCGTTTGTCGGAAAAAGTCAGCTTCTCCATCTCGATGCAGGACACGCACCAGTCGGCATAGAAGTCGAGCATCACGGTCTTGCCGGCGGATTGCGCCAGCACCGCGTCCAGTTCGGCTACCGACTTGACGCGCTTGAATTCGGTTTTGTGCACGCTGCCAGTCAGATGCGCAACCGGTGCCAACGGATCCCGTCCACCGGTCGCGGCACCGGCAAGCTGCACCAGGCCGAAGGCGGCAAACACGATACCCGCCACCTTTGCCAGGCGGCCACCTTTCCAGAGCAGGTAGCCGCCGTAACCGAGGCCGAGCGCAGCCCAGCCGACCATCGGCACCCATCCCGGGATAACCGGCGTCACGATCCACAATGCCAGTCCCAGCATCAGGACGCCGAAGAAGAACTTCACCGACTCCATCCACATCCCCGCACGCGGCAGTAAAGCCCCGGCCGACACGCCGACCAGGAGCAAGGGCACGCTCATGCCGACCGCCATCGCGAACAGGGCGCTGCCGCCGATCACGATGTCGCGCGTCTGGCTGATATAGAGCAGCGCACCCGCAAGCGGCGCTGCCACGCACGGTCCGACGATCAGTGCAGAAATTGCGCCCATCGCGAATACGCCAGCCAGTTTGCCGGCAGCCTGGCGGCCCGATGCATCTGCGAGCCGGGCCTGGATGGAAGCGGGCACCTGGAGCTGGTACACGCCAAACATGGACAGCGACAGCACGGCCATCAACAGGGCGAAGGCACCCAAGACCCAGGGATTCTGCAAGGCGGCAGCGAGCCCCTCACCCGCGAGACCGGCGGCGACACCCATCGCGGTATAGACCAGCGCCATACCGAGCGAGTACGTCGCCGACAGGGTGAAACCGCGCCCGCGGCTTACCTGCGCACCTTCGCCGACAATGATCGATGACAGGATGGGCACCATTGGCAGCACGCAGGGCGTGAACGACAGCCCGATGCCGAGCAACAGGAACAGCGGCAGGATGGCGAGCAGCTTGCCGCTTTGCAGCGAGGCCTCGATCCGTCCCATTTCAGTATCGACGGCCGGCGGAGCAGCAACCCCCGTGCGCAAGTTCGTACTCACCGGCGATGCAAGCGCTCCATTGATCGATAAATTGGCTGTCGACTCCATCGGCGGATAGCACAAGCCCTTGTCTGCGCATCCCTGGCCCGTCGACTTGAGCGTGAAGCTGCCGCTTGCAGTGACCGGTATCGTGATCGCAACGACATTGCGATGACTTTCAACGTCCTTCTGGAAGGTCTCGTCGAACTTCACCTTCCCCGGGGGAATCACCGGCTCACCAAGCGTCGCACCTTCAGCCTTGAAGGCGAAACGCTCGCGGTACATGTAGTAGCCGTCGGCGATCTTGTAGGTCACTTCGGCCGTTTTCTCATCAATCATCCGGGCCGAAAACCTGAACGCAATCTCAGGGTCGAGAAAGTCGTCTGCCGCATGAGAAAACGGCGCAAGCATGGCAAGGGCGGCAATGAACAAACCGGCGGCAATCCTGCTCGCCAGGGATGCCAGCACTTGCGAACGGAAAGACTTAAACATCCACATCCTTTTTTGTTTCGGAGACAACCCACTTCAGGTAGGCCGGCAAGCCGGCCGTCACCGGAATTGCAATAATTTCCGGCACATCGTAGGGATGCGCCTCCTTGATCGCGGCCTCCAGCTCAGGGTATCCCGCCCGCGTGCATTTGATCAGCAGAGTCACCTCATCCGCTTCCTCGACCTTGTCCTGCCATTGGTAGATCGAGCGGACGGCGGGCAGTACATTGACGCATGCCGCAAGGCGGCGTTCCACGACGCTGTGCGCAATCCGCTGCGCAACAGCCGAGTCGGGGACATTGGTCAGGACAAGCAATACGTCTTGCATAGTCGAATCCTGTTTTCGAAACGGTCCCTCGTCATTTCAACAAGCGGCGCCGGGTCAACACAGTCGCGATATAAAATCCTCCGGCACAATAAGTCGCGAGAACCACGATATCGACCCATGGCATGCGCGGCCATTCGCCCAGAATCAGGGGCCGGATCAGATTGACCGCTGCGCCGAGGGGCAGGATCTTGGCGAATACCTGCAACCAGCCTGGGAGCTGCGTAGTCGGATAATACACTCCGGAAAGAAACACCATCGGCGTCAGCACCAGGGTGAAGTAATAGGTGAAGAAATCATACCCCCTCGCCAGCGCGTTGATGATCAAGCCAATCGATGCAAAAGTCATGCCGATAAGAAACAGCAATGGCGGCACGACGAATACGGTCGGATGCCAGCCGATGCCGAGCATGAAAATGACGATCAGGATAGCGATGCCGGAAAACATCGATTTTGTCGCCGCCCATAGCATTTCCGCAAGCACCACGTCATCGAGCGCCAGCGGCGCGTTCAGGAGTGCATCCCAGGTCTTCTGTACATGCATACGGGAGAACGCCGAATACAACGCCTCAAACGAGGCCGCCATCATGACAGACATGCAAATGGAGCCGGATGCCAGGAAATGGATGTAAGGGATACCGTTAATGCTGTGTAGCAGGCTCCCGAGACCGTATCCAAAGGCAACCAGGGTAATCAACGGGTCGGCAATATTGCCAAGGATGCTCGCCCCGGCCAGCTTCTTCCATACCAGGAAATTGCGCCGCCAGATCGGCAGGAAGCGGAACGAGAACGCGGGCAATGTGTAGACGGCAGTACTCATGTCAATCCCTCATCTCCCGGCCGGTCAGCTTCAAGAACAAGTCCTCCAGGTTGGCCGGACGGTGCAGATAGCGCACGCCATTGGTCGTATGAAGGCTCGCCAGCAAGGGCTGTGCATCATTCGTGTAACAGAACACGGTTTCGCCGCTGACCTCGAGACGCGCCGCCTTGCCGCGCCCCTCAGCTTCCCCCCAAGCCATGGCATTATCGCCATACACTTCGACCACCTCCGACTCGATATGTTGCCCGATAAGATCGCGCGGCGAGCCCTCTGCAATCATTTGGCCGTGGTCGATGACCGCCAGGCGGTCGCATAACCGCTCCGCTTCATCCATAAAATGCGTCGTCAGGACGATGGTCTTGCCCTCGCTGAGCAAGGTCTTCAACCTGTCCCAGATCATATGCCGCGCCTGCGGATCCAGGCCCGTGGTCGGCTCGTCCATAAAGATCAGGTCGGGATCGTTGACCAGCGCCCGCGCCAGCGTCAGGCGCCGCTTCATGCCTCCGGACAGTTCGATGATATGCGCATCCTTCTTCGCCGTCAGGTTGGCGAACTCCAGCAACTTGGGAATGCGTGCCTTGATCTCCTGGTCGCCGATACCGAAGTACCTCCCGAACACCAGCAGGTTTTCTTCGACGGTAAAGTCAGGGTCAAGGTTGTCGGCCTGCGGCACAACGCCTACCTTCAGGCGTGCAGGACGTGCGTCCTGCGGTATACGCCGGCCAACCAACCTGATCTCGCCGCTGTCCGGCGCAGTGAGTCCCAAGCATAGCCGGAGCGTGGTAGTTTTCCCCGCGCCGTTCGGGCCAAGCAGGCCATAGCATTCGCCCCGACGAAGACTGAACGACAGACCGTCCACCACCACGCTCCTCGATTCCCCGTTTCCATATGACTTGCGCAGATTCGATACAGACAGGATGTCGGATTCACTCATGCCGGAACATTACCTCAACCAAAAGAACACATCTTGCCACAAACGATAAGATGGCATTGATGCTGACTACGGGCGCGCCCGCGCGTCTTGCGAACCGTTCGGCGAGTGATCGAAGCACTCGCCGAACTACGGCACAAAAAACAAAAAGCCAGGCATCGCCTGGCTTTTTTAACGTAACTGGAACTGTCCGAATTACTCAGCGGTCGGCACTTCTGCCTCATTGCTGATTTCCGGGCGGTCGACCAGTTCGACGAATGCCATCGGAGCGTTGTCGCCCTGACGGAAACCCATCTTCAGGATACGCAGGTAACCGCCGTTGCGGGTAGCATAGCGCGGGCCGATTTCGGCGAACAGCTTGCCGACGATTTCGCGATCGCGCAGGCGGCTGAATGCGAGACGCTTGTTGGACAGGTTGTCGGTCTTGCCCAGGGTGATGATCGGCTCGATGACGCGGCGCAGTTCCTTCGCCTTCGGCAGCGTGGTCTTGATGGCTTCGTGGCGCAGCAGGGAAACGGTCATGTTGCGCAGCATCGCGAGGCGGTGCGACGAAGTACGATTCAGTTTACGAAGGCCGTGACGGTGACGCATGGTATTTCCTTTCAGTTTTGAGTTTTAGATCCAGCTCTTCTATCGATCGGCACAGGCCAATCGCGGGCCGGTAAAGCTTGTTATTACGGTACTGCTTGATACGGCAAGAAGCGGCCGAAGCCGCCTCTAACCAGATTACTTCTCCAGACCAGCCGGCGGCCAGTTCTCGAGCTTCATGCCGAGGGTCAGACCGCGCGAAGCCAGCACTTCCTTGATTTCGTTCAAGGACTTGCGGCCCAGATTCGGGGTCTTGAGCAGTTCGTTTTCGCTGCGCTGAATCAGGTCGCCGATGTAATAGATGTTCTCGGCCTTCAGACAGTTTGCGGAACGAACGGTGAGTTCGAGGTCGTCGACCGGACGCAGCAGGATCGGATCGACAGCCGGCGCACGCGACGGTGCTTCTGCGGTTGCTTCCGTGCCTTCCAGTGCAGCAAACACGTTCAGCTGGTCAACCAGCACGCGTGCCGACTGACGGATCGCTTCTTCCGGCGAAATCACGCCGTTGGTCTCAATGTTCATGACCAGCTTGTCGAGGTCGGTACGCTGCTCCACACGAGCGGATTCGACAGCGTACGAAACGCGACGCACCGGCGAGAACGACGCATCGAGAATGATGCGGCCAATGGTCTTGTTCGCGTCTTCCGACAGGCGGCGCACGTTGCCCGGCACGTAGCCGCGGCCCTTTTCAACCTTGATCTGCATGTCCAACTTGCCGCCCGCGGTCAGGTGCGCAATCACGTGATCCGGGTTGATCAGCTCGACGTCGTGCGGCAGATCGATGTCCGATGCCAGCACAGCGCCTTCGCCTTCCTTCTTCAGGGTCAGCGTGACTTCATCACGGTTGTGGAGCTTGAACACCACCCCCTTCAGGTTCAGCAGCATGTCGACGACGTCTTCCTGCACGCCATCCAAAGACGAATACTCATGCACGACACCAGCAATCGTGACTTCGGTCGGCGCATAGCCAACCATCGACGACAGCAGGACGCGACGCAACGCGTTGCCAAGGGTGTGGCCATAGCCACGCTCGAACGGCTCCATCACGACTTTGGCATTGCCGGCACCAAGTGCCTCGACTTCAATAATACGGGGTTTCAACAGGCTGTTTTGCATGAAATGTCCTTTTCAATACCCTCGGCTCGTTACACCGATAAGGCTGATGGCATTACAAAGAAACCCGCCCCGTCAAATGACAGGGCGGGCGGGGAGCTACTATTAACGCGAATACAATTCGACGATCAGCGATTCGTTGACGTCGTTGGCGATCTCGGTGCGGTCCGGCATCTGCTTGAAGGTGCCTTCCATCTTCTTAGCGTCGACAGACACCCAGGACGGCATGCCGCTCTGCTCAGCCAGCGACAGCGCTTCGACAATACGAGCCTGCTTCTTGGCCTTTTCACGGACGGCAACCACGTCGCCCGGCCTCACCAGGAAGGAAGCGATGTTGACGACGTTGCCGTTCACGGTCAGAGCCTTGTGGCTGACCAGCTGGCGTGCTTCAGCGCGGGTCGAGCCGAAGCCCATGCGGTAGGCGACGTTGTCCAGACGGGATTCGAGCAGCTTCAGCAGGTTCTCACCGGTGTTGCCCTTGCGACGGTCTGCTTCGGCAAAGTAGCGGCGGAACTGGCGCTCAAGAACGCCGTACATACGCTTGACCTTCTGCTTTTCGCGCAGCTGGTTGCCGTAGTCGGAGGTACGTGCACCGGAAGTGCGACCATGCTGGCCCGGCTTGGAATCCAGCTTGCACTTGGAATCCAGCGAGCGACGCGCGCTCTTCAGGAACAGGTCGGTGCCTTCGCGGCGGGAGAGTTTTGCTTTCGGTCCGATATAACGTGCCACGTTAGTTTCCTTTTATTAAATAACGCCCCGACCAGGCCGAATCGATGAAACAACCTGCCAGGCGCTAGTCTGATCTGCCTGATATCAGACGGTGGTCTTAAGAACAAAGCCCGCCAGGATAACTGGCGGGCAGCTTTACTGCAAGTGCTACAAATTGTAGCAGCGCGCTTAGATGCGACGGCGCTTCGGCGGACGGCAACCGTTGTGCGGCACCGGCGTCACGTCCTGGATCTGCGTAATCTTGATGCCGAGGCTGTTCAGCGCACGAACTGCGGACTCGCGGCCCGGACCCGGGCCCTTGATGCGCACTTCCAGGTTCTTCACACCGCACTCGATGGCAACCTTGCCTGCCGCTTCAGCCGCAACCTGTGCCGCGAACGGGGTCGACTTACGCGAACCCTTGAAGCCAGCACCACCCGAAGTTGCCCACGACAGGGCGTTACCCTGGCGGTCGGTAATGGTGATGATGGTGTTGTTGAAGGACGCGTGAATGTGCGCGATGCCTTCGGCAACGTTCTTTTTAACTTTCTTGCGCACGCGTGCTGCGGCTGCGCTGCTCGGGGCTTTTGCCATGTTAATTTCCTTGAATCCGACTACGAGTCAAACTGCACTGGATTACTTCTTCAGCGCCTGTGCTGCCTTGCGCGGGCCCTTGCGGGTACGGGCATTGGTACGGGTGCGCTGGCCGCGAACCGGTAGACCCTTGCGGTGACGCAGGCCGCGATAACAACCCAGGTCCATCAGTCGCTTGATGCTCATCGAGACTTCACGACGCAGGTCACCTTCCACGACGAACTTGCCAACTTCGTCGCGCAGCTTTTCCAGCTCGTTATCGTCCAGATCCTTGACCTTCTTGGTGGTCGGGACACCCGTCATCTCGCAGATCTCCTCCGCGCGCGGACGGCCAATACCATAAATCGCTGTCAAGCCGATAACGGTGTGTTGGTGATTGGGGATGTTCACCCCTGCAATACGTGCCATTCGTTATTCCTCGATCAATAACGTTAATTAACCCTGGCGCTGCTTGTGA
>DASPMC010000013.1:0-13761 GCA_035627275.1 Noviherbaspirillum sp. | reverse complement strand
TGACGCGCTGCGCTTGCCCCCTCGGATGACAAAATACATCCCGAAATCGGCCCGAAAGCGCGGTTGCCAAAACGCGCAAAATCGCGCATCCTTCACCCCCGTTCGAGCCCCGAAAATCGGCCAGTCAAAGTGGCGCCATTACGCCGAAAATCGGTGGCGCCATTAGGGTGAAAAGTGACACGGGATCTTCTTAGAGAGTGGGCAAAATGGGCTGAACTGGGGCGCGACGAGGCGGAGCGGGTGGGAGAATCGGTCCGCAACAGTGCAGTGCATTACATCGAGTGCGCCATCCTTCTCTTCCTGGCTCCGTATGCGTATGCGCGAGGCTTCGATTCCACCATTTTCGTGGATAGCAACGAGCTGGCTCATGCACTTGGTGGTGTATTCGAGTGCGGCTTTCCTCTGGAGATGGCGGAGGCGTTGAGCACTTGCTATGCATTCGAGGAGCCGTGGGAACTCTCGCACGATTGGGCGGAGCGGTATGCCAATCAGTTGACGGTGCAACTCAAAGATTTGGCGCTCTACCTCCTTGAAGACGCGGAATTTTGGGCACAGCGACGCGCACAGGAGCTGCTATCGGGCGCAATCGCGAAAGCGAAGAGCCAAGGCGCAAAGAAGGCAGCGCGGGCAAGTCATTCCGGCCGCGATTTGCTGAAGCAGACAGCACGAGAGCATTTCCTGAAAGGCGGGCCATGGAACTCGATAGCAGAGGCAGTCGATAAAATCGCGCCCATGTTGTTGGTAATTACGGATGTGCCGCGTCCGCTTGCGAAAACTAACGCGTCAAGGACGGTGCGCCAATGGCTGAGCGAGTATGTTGCGAACGATGACGCTGCAAAAGCAAGGCTGACCGACACAGCCAAGGCGAAGCTTAAGAAGGCCAAGAAGCCACATTCGAATATACGGTAGCGCGCAACTGTACACGGTAACGCGCTACTGTTCTTACCCGCTCCCTTCCAATTTGAAAGCATGCATCTCGTAGTGCCATCTCATCCCGAGAAACGGCTACACATCCTACGAGGTGCATATGCAGACACAAGCAACAGGCCCGCTCATGCGGTTGCCAGCCGTTGAGGCACAAACCGGCCTCTCCAAATCCGAAATCTACCGCCGTATGCGAGAGGGCACGTTTCCCAAGCCGATCAAGCTTGGTGCGCGTGCCGTTGCTTGGCCTGCGGCCCAAATCGATGCCTGGGTAAAGGCGCTGATCGAGGGGGGCGCATGAGTCGTACTCCCACAAACTATCCGAAGTTCGGTGCGATCATTCCCGCCTATCCTGGCTTCCATGTCTTGGATGTGGCGTACCGCAAGGATGATAGCGTAGAGCCTTCCCGGCATCCGATAGTGGCATGGGCGCTGACGGCGGATGAATTCCTGATTCCCTACCCGGTCACTCTGGAAGGTGTACAAATCGACTGCTGCTACATCTTGCAGCCGGACGGTACGGTAGAACGACCGGGCATTGACCGATCGGACAACGTCGAGGCGTGGCTCTGCGGCTTGGGGCTTTGCTCCAGTAAGGCAAACAAGCAAAGCGACGGCGGAAAAACACCGGATCAGTCTTGCCAAGGGACACAAGATGATGTCGCGCGCGACTGAAGAGGCGGTACGCGCTGCACTTACGTTCATCCCAGCGGATGAGCGCGAGCTGTGGCTTCGGATCGGCATGGCGCTGAAGTCGGAATTCGGCGCAGACGGTTTCGAGATGTTTGAGACCTGGAGCAAGAGTGCCGAAAACTTCGACGCCAAGGCGGTGAAATCGAGCTGGAAGAGTTTTAAGACAAGCGGCGGCGTAACGATCGCAACCTTGATCGCAGAAGCGAAGCAGCGGGGTTTCAATCCGAAGCGATACGCGCCGGTAGTGCCGCCATCCCCCGCCGAGCGCCAGAGGATCGAGCGGGCGCGTGCCGAACGCGCACGCGCAGATGCTGCCGAAGTCGCCGCCAAGCATGCGGCGGCAGCACAGGAGGCGGTAGCGCTATGGTTGTCAGCATCCGAAGCGGGCATGTCGGCGTATCTGGCGCGCAAGCACGTTGGCGCTCACGGCGTGCGGTACGCCGATGGCGCTGTGCTGGTGTCGCTCGTGGACGAGGCCGGGAAGCTGTGGAACGTGCAACGGATATGCGCCAACGGTGACAAGCGCTTTCTTGCTGGCGGTCGGGTTTCCGGTTGTTTTCACGTCCTGGGCGATGCGGCGGCATCCGCTTGGCTGTTGATCGCCGAGGGGTATGCGACGGCAGCAGCGCTGCACGAGGCGACCGGCTATGCGGTCGTGGCGGCATTCAACGCGTCCAACCTCAAGCATGTGGCGAGCGTCCTTCGCAAGCGCTATCCGGATGCGAAGCTGTTGATCTGCGCGGACGATGACCGCGAAACGGAGGCGAGGACCGGCAAGAATCCTGGCGTCACGTCGGCGAAGGACGCGGCCAAGGTGGCGCGGGCGATATGGTGCAAGCCGGATGGGCTTCCAGAAGGCGGCACTGACTTTAACGACCTAGCTGCCCATGCTGGGCCAGACGTGGTACGGGCGCAGATCGCAGCAGCGATTGCCGTCGCTAGCGGCCCGGAATCGCTCGCAGAGGCCGCGAATGCGATCGGACAAAGTGACGGCAAGGGAAGGCGCAATAAGTCGCGTCTCGCACCGGATAGCGCGGCCGGTGACGATGCGCAATCGTCACGGCCATTCTTTCGGCTCGACGATCGTGGCGTCTGGTTCCACGGCTTCAGCCAGCAGGGCGACCCGTTACCGCCGCAGTGGATATGCTCGCCGATGCAAGTGACGGCGAAAACCCGCGATGCGAACAATGGGGAATGGGGCTATCTGCTGGAATTTGAGGATGCTGACGGGCATGCGAAGCGATGGGCTATGCCCGCCAGCATGTTGGCGGGCGACGGGACACAATATCGCGCTGTCCTGCTATCGATGGGTTTGCAGATCGGTGCGGGAGTTCAGGCAAAGAATCATCTGACGGTGTACATCCAAACCCGGCAAACCGATGTGCGGGTGCGCTGCACCGATCGCATCGGCTGGCATGATGATGTGTACGTACTGCCGGACCGAACTATCGGCGAAGGTGACGAACTCGTCATGTTCCAGTCGCCGCAAGGCACGGTTTCTCAATTCCGACAGCGCGGCACGCTGGAGCAATGGCGCGAGGAAGTGTCCGCGCTGTGCCGGGGGAATTCGCGATTGCTGTTCTGCGTCTCCGCCGCTTTCGCCGCACCGCTGCTGCATCATTCCAGCGTGCCGTCGGGCGGGTTTCACATCTGGGGCGACAGTTCCACCGGCAAGTCCACGGCGTTCAAGGTGGCGGGTTCTGTTTACGGCGGGAGGGATTACCCGCGCAATTGGCGGATGACCGACAATGCCCTGGAGACCGTGGCCGCGCAGCACTCTGACGCGTTGCTGCTCTTGGACGAGATTGCACAAGTCGATCCCAAGGTGGTTGGCGACACGGTTTACATGCTCGCCAACGAGACCGGCAAGGGCCGTGCGACGCAGACCGCGGCGGCAAGGCGTGTGCATACGTGGCGCCTGTTGTTTCTGTCCGACGGCGAGGTTAGCCTCGCTAACCATATGTCCGAAGCGGGCAAGGGCGCGCGCGGCGGGCATGATGTGCGGATGGCACATATTGCCGCCGACGCGGGCAAGGGTTTCGGCGTCTATGACACGTTGCACGATTTCGCGAGCGGGGCGGCGTTGTCCAATCACTTGGCGAGCATGGCCCATCAGCACTACGGCACGGCCGGCCTCGCCTTCATTGAATGGGCGGTGTCGCGCGCTGGCAAACTGGCCGATGCGCTGCGTTCGCGAGTCGCTTCGTTCACCCATGAGCTATGTCCGGCCGATGCACATGGACAGGTTGCGCGCGTGGCGTCGCGTTTCGCATTGGTTGGAGTGGCGGGCGAGCTGGCGACGAAAGCAGGCGTCACCGGCTGGGACGAGGGGGAGGCGATGGGCGCGGCCCGCGTCTGCTTTTCGGCTTGGCTCGACGGGCGCGGAGGTGCGGGCAATGTCGAACATGCCGCGATTCTTCGCCAGGTCAGCGGCTTCTTTCAAGCGCATGGTGATGCTCGCTTTGTGTGGTGGCATCGCGCCACGGACGATCACAAGCCGAATACGATCAACCGTGCTGGACTCAAGCGCATACTGACCAAGGACGGTTCCCCAATCAACACGAACAGCGACCATCACCGCGAATACGGTGATGTCGTGCATCCAGCCGATGCCCAAGACATCGAACTCGAATACTTTGTGCTGCCTGAGGTATTCCGTAATGAGATATGCAAGGGATACAGTCCGAAGACCGTAGCTCGCCTACTGCTGGAACGTGGGCTCTTGGTGCCGGAAGGCAGCGGCGAGAAGGCGCGACCGGATCGCAAGGAACGCCTGCCGGGATTAGGGCACGTGCGGTGTTTTCGGTTCAGTCCGGCGATCATGACAGCGGAAGCGTGAGCGGCGCGCGCCGAGGGCGCGGCGGCGGGAGAAAATCAATCGCGCGGCGGTACCCATCGGACCGATTACCAAGGCGGGGCAGATTGCCGCTGTCCATGCCCAACGAGTAAGTGCGACTGTCCCCAATGTCCCCAAGCATTTCCCTCGCTTGGGGACAGTCCTTGGGGACGTGCAAACCCAGCGGTCATGCGGGTTTCAGTCGAATTCGGACGGTTGTCCCCAGTGTCCCCGCGAAATTTAATAGCGTCTGTGCGCACAGACATGCGAGCCCGCGTCCTGGTCGTCACGTCTTGGCGCGAACTGCGTACGGCAATCAGGGGATAGGGGGGGGCAAAATCCTTGTGACTGGCTTGAGTAAGACCGCTCGGTCCCCTTCGCTTGTAAGAGCGGGAAATATCGGAGGGGGGGTACCTGCAAAGTGGGTAACGCGCTTTAGCCGCGAGCGCGGCTTCATCGTTCGACAACGATTGGGAGGGCGGCTAAATCTTTGGCGGGGTGCCTTCGGAGACCGCCTGGCCCTCCGTTTTTCTGGTCGCGCAGGTTTCAGGAGTGAGGGGGTATCAAGGCAATTTGGGGGTACTTTTGGGGGTTCTTTTCATTCTCGGAAAATATAAACCCTTTATTGGTGCGGGTTTGCAAGCATAGTAGGGATGCCTCCGTCCGTAAATCCCAGTGATTGCGCGGGTTTTTTGTTTCATCAGACTTTGGGAAGAGCCTTTGCATTCCGGAAATTTTGGGAGCTTTTCAATATCTTTTGAAAAGGTGTCTTGGAACGCCTCGCCTCTCGCCTACGCCGCGTACGGGCACGCAAAATCCAACGACAAACCCTACAAGCTAGCAGTATTGGCCATGCTCCCCAAAAAAGTTGTTGCCTGTTTCATGAGGCATAGCGGCCATGACTCGTGTCAGTATTAGAATTTGTCGAATACCTCATGCCGATTGATCATAGGTTTGCCTAGAGTGGTTCGAGGCCATAGCCAGAGGTTAGCTTTCCGGCCCGCTATTGTTTCCCAAGTCATCTGGTGTGGCGAGCCTTCTGATAGACCCGGTTGAAGTACTGAGGGTCGCTTGGTACGCAATATCGCCACATCTTTCTTTTCCTCAAGACTTTCTGAAACTTTTTTGATGTCGACGTATCAGAAGTTTCGATTGGCCGCCTCGTTTTTGCATGATTGTCAATTCATCGCTTCATCATGAAGATCCCATTTTTGGTGTTGTTGTTGGTAGTGGCGATGCTGCTTGCATGGTCTCTTGTCTTTTTTGTACTTAAATAGGCATTCAATACCATGAAAGGGAGTCGGACGAGAGGATTGATTAATTAAGTCTATTCATATCTAATCTTCGATATAAACTATTTTCGTGTTCGGCCCTAAAGTCAGCTGAATCCCTGCCGTTACCTCCTACAGAAGATAAGCATTAAAGGGTCGACAGAAAAATTTCAAAAATTTTTTTCTCGAGCCCTAAAGTTGTACAAAACGCTGCCGATAAAGCTAAGTAGATGCAGATGTACAACAAAAATATGCCTGTTTGATAAGTTTAAATGGAAATTTTTCTGGCTGGAAATAAGAGAAAACATCCAAATTTTTACTTAGTTGCATGAAGGAAAAAGGCATCTGGAAAAAATGATGCCTGCCGGAAAGCTAAGCGTCATGCCGGTTCCCGCGCCGTCCCCGAGGCGTACCTTTCAAGCTGCCTGACGTTTGTAAGACAAACGCCTACAGGCGGCATGTCGTCGTTACCTACAAAAAAAACAGAGTGGTCCCTATTTCCACTCTTTGTTCCCCCCTCTACAGTGCAATCAACGGCAGCGAAAACGTTGCCAAAAATCACCGGATGGGGAGTAGAAAATGAACACGAACGACATGATTGCTGAAATTCGTGATGCTAACCTGGGTTATCTGATGCTCGCGCAGCAGATGATTCGTTCCGACAAGGCTACGGCCATTTTCAGGTTGGGGATCAGCAGTGAGATCGCCGACATGATCGAAGGAATGAATAACGCCCAGATCCTCAAGCTCGCCGGCACCAATATGATGCTCGCGCGATTTCGTTTCGATGACGGCGCTATCCTCGGCATGCTCACCAACTACAACAAGGACCGCTCCTTGGCGCACTCGCATGCCGCTATCCTGATGGCCGGTCAGCCGGTCGAGGAAATCGCCTGATTCTTGCAAGCTTTTCAAAATCACTCATCGTCAAGAGGGTTGAAAAATGACTAAGAAAAGCGTTGTGACAGAAGCCCAGGAGATTCAACTGGCCATCGAACTCATCAATCTGGGTGCGCGCCTGCAATTGCTGGAGTCGGAAACCTCCCTTTCCCGCGAGCGTTTGCTCAAGTTGTATAAAGAACTCAAAGGGGTCTCGCCTCCGAAGGGCATGCTGCCGTTTTCTACCGATTGGTTCATTACCTGGCAGCCCAATATCCACTCCTCGCTGTTCGTCAACATCTACAACTATCTGGTCAAGCATGCGCAAGTGAGCGGTATCCAGGCCGTCATGAAGGCTTACCGGTTATACCTGGAGCAAGTCGAGTGCGAGATTGGGGAAGAGCCGGTGTTGTCATTGACCCGCGCCTGGACGCTGATACGCTTCATCGAGAGTAAGATGCTCATGACAACCGAATGCAGCGATTGCGGCGGTCAGTTCGTCGTCCATCGTCTTGATCTGCACGATCACTACACTTGCGGCTTGTGTCATATGCCGTCCCGCGCTGGCAAAACCAAGAAGGCCAAGGGTGAGGCTGCCCTGGCTATCACGGCCTAAGCCTTCGTGACGCATTCCAGGCACTGGGCGGCAAATCCGATGATCTGAGTGCCTGTCATGCAATACCGGAATTTTCCATTGTCGCCAACGCCCGCATTGCGGGCGTTGGCGATTCAGGGGGTAAGCTTTGTCCTGGCGCTTGTCGTGATATCGGCCGGCGAGCTGGTTTGGGGCGATAAGACGCCGCTGCTTCTATGGGCGCTGTTGCAAGGAGCGTCGGCCGCGGCGCTTTCTCGCCTGTCTGGTCTTGCATCTTGGTGGGTCCCGATTCAATTGCTCTTTCCGGCGGCCTTGCTCGGGGCGCAGGAGTTGGATCTGCCGCCGGTATTTTTTCTTTGTCTCTTTGTTTTCTTTCTTGCGCTTTACTGGACCACGTTTCGGACGCAGGTGCCGTTTTATCCATCCGGGCGCGTGACCTGGGCGGCAATCGCCGAGTTGTTGCCGGCCGAACGGCCGATTCGCTTCGTGGATATCGGCAGCGGTCTCGGGGGCTTGGTTCTTCATCTTTCCGAGCGCCGGCCTGAAAGCCGATTCGTGGGGGTGGAGCTTGCTCCGTTGCCCTGGCTGTTGAGTTGCGTTCGAGCCTTTCTCGCGCGCAGCCGGGCGCGTTTCATTCGTGGCGATTATCTCGATCTGGATTTCGCCGAATACGACATCGTATTTGCCTTCCTTTCTCCTGCGGCAATGCCGGCGCTATGGCGCAAGGCGTGTACGCAAATGCCGAAGGGGGCTCTGTTGCTCAGTTATGAATTTCCCATTCCGGGAGTGGAGCCCGATATTGTCTTGCCGCCAGACAATAGAGGAGCGATGTTGTTCGGATGGCGAATGTGAAGATCGGGCTGCGATTTTCCCGAGATGCCGCTTCCAAATTTCTACCCTCGGTCGATGATGCGCATCGACTATCTTTTCTACGTGCATATACGCGTCGCGCGTTAAGTGTTGCGTTCAGTGTCGTTTGCCGTTTCAAGACGTCTTGTCAATGGTAAAAGGGGTTCTACAACAGATACCCCCTGTGTTACATTTCAGAAACACATTCAAGTTTTGATGGATCTCATCGTAATCAGCGTGAGGTGCATTTTCAGATTCCGATCGGGGCGATTGAGTTGAGATCGGATATTGCATTTATAGAGCTCGAATACTTGGCAGTGATTCTTCGTTCAACCCTATAAGACCGGAGTCAGAGCGCTTGTTAGTCATCGTTGGATATCTGATCGTTATGGCCTCGGTCTTCGGCGGCTTCGCGCTGAGCGGCGGGCATCTGGCTGCCTTGTTCCAGCCGCTCGAGTTGCTGATGATCGGCGGGGGCGCGGTCGGCGCTTTCTTTGTCGGCAATAACGGCAAGGCCATCAAGGCCACGCTGAAGGTGCTGCCAGAGTTGTTGAAGGGGTCGAAGTATACAAAGACTTTGTATATGGAACTCATGACGCTGCTCTTCGAGATCCTGAGCAAGGTCCGCAAGGAGGGCTTGATGTCGATCGAGGGCGATATCGAGCACCCGGAGGAGAGCCCGATTTTCAGCAAGTATCCGAACGTGCTGGCGGATCATCATGCCATCGAATTCATGACCGACTATCTTCGCCTCATGGTGTCGGGGAACATGGATGCCTTTCAAATCGAGAATCTGATGGACAACGAGATCGACACGCACCATGCGGAGGGCGAGGTGCCGGTGCATGTCATCGCGAAGATGGGCGATGGGATGCCGGCGTTCGGCATCGTTGCCGCGGTCATGGGGGTGGTCCACACCATGGAATCTGTTGGATTGCCGCCACAGGAACTCGGAATTTTGATTGCCCATGCATTGGTCGGCACTTTCCTTGGCATTCTGCTCGCATACGGCTTCGTCGGCCCGCTGTCGACCTTGCTGGAGCAGAAGCTGCATGAGTCTTCCAAGATACTGCAATGTATCAAGGTGACTTTGTTGGCGAGCCTGAATGGATATGCGCCTGCGCTTGCGGTCGAATTCGGACGTAAGGTGCTGTACTCGACGGAGCGTCCGTCGTTCTCCGAGCTGGAGGAACACATCAAGCAATCCAAGTCGAAGTAAGCGAGCCCGGGGCAGCAAGAGCAACACATAATAAATAAAGAGACAAGCGGATACCGATATGGCAGACGAAGGACTCCGCCCCATCATAGTCAAGCGCGTCAAGAAAGGCGGCGGCGGGCATCATGGAGGCGCCTGGAAGATCGCTTATGCCGACTTCGTCACCGCAATGATGGCGTTCTTCCTGTTGATGTGGCTCCTCGGCTCGACCACCAAGGGCGACCTGCAAGGCATCGCGGACTATTTCAAGACGCCGCTCAAGGTCGCCATGGCCGGCGGCTCCGGCGCCGGCGACAGCTCGAGCGTCATCAAGGGGGGCGGCAAGGACCTGACTCGCAAGGACGGCCAGGTCAAGCGGGCCGACGACATCCCCAGCAAGAAGACCTATAGCCTCAAGGCGGCAATGGCCGATCTCGAGCGCCAGGAGCAGGAGCGTTTGAGGGCTCTCAAGAAACGCATCGAGGACGCGATGGACGCTCGTCCCTCGCTGCAGCAGTTCAAGAAACAACTCCTTATCGATATCACAACCGACGGGCTTCGCATACAGATCGTCGACGAACAAAATCGTCCGATGTTTGCACTAGCGAAAGCAGAACTGCAGCCGTACACTAAGGAAATACTGCACGAGATCGCGCGCGCGCTGAACGATGTGCCGAACCGGATCAGTCTCTCGGGGCATACCGATGCGACGCCGTACGCCAGCGGTGAAAGGGGATACAGCAACTGGGAGTTGTCCGCCGATCGGGCCAACGCATCGCGTCGCGAGCTGCTGGTCGGCGGCATGGACGAGAAGAAGGTCGTGCGCGTTGTCGGACTCTCGTCCGCGGTGCCGATCGACAGGGAAAACGCATTCAACCCGATCAACCGCCGCATCAGCATCATCGTGATGAACAAGAAAGCGGAAGAATCGATTACTGGCGAGGGAGGCGTTGCAAATCTATCGAATGAGGCAAGCGAGACGGAAGTTAAAAAAGAATTGACGGACGCGGCGGTGAAGAAATGACATCGGCGCTCGCGAGTGAAAACGGTTGACAGCAAGGTATTTCCCATGACAACCAGAGAAAAGGTCTTTAGTGCGCAATTGAGACGCCTGCTGTCCGGCTTGTCGGACCACGGGACACTCCATTTGACCGAGATCGAGACGGATCTGGTCCAAACTACTTTTTTGCTGGGCGAGGCAATCGAGAAGCTGGGTACGAGTTTCATGGCCATCCATGAATCGGTGTGCGCCCAGCAGAGGCTGGCCGACGAGTTGCTCGCCAGCGCGACGGCCTCTCCGGAGTTCCGGGACCGGATGAATACGGTCCAGGCCGAGATTACCAAAAACGTCAATGCGGCCGTGACCGGCCTGCAGTTCCAGGACATGACCAGCCAACTGGTCGGCCGGACAATCAGGAGGGTGAACGGCTTGCGGGATGTTCTTGCTTCGCTCGGATCGGGCAGCTCCGGGCTGACGCCTGAAATCGGCGCCGAGGAGATGGTCGTTCTGCTCGAAAGTCTCAACAAGCTTATCGAAGATCAGAGCACGAAGCTGGAAAGCGGACTGTGGAAGGCGGTACACCAGACCCACATGGAAAGCGGTGACATTGAACTGTTCTGACAATCTACGGATCAAGGATATGCGGGCATATTGCCCGGCAATGAAATAGCGGGAGCAAACATGGCAAAAACTATTCTAGCGGTGGACGACTCGGGCTCTTTGCGCCAGATGGTGGTCTTCAGCTTGAGAGCGGCGGGTTACCAGGTGACCGAAGCGGTCGACGGACAGGACGGCCTGGATAAGGCGAAGGCGCAGGTTTTCGATCTTGTGCTCACCGACCAGAACATGCCGCGCATGGATGGCCTGACATTGATCCGCTCCCTGCGCGCCATTCCGGCCTACCAGCGCGTCCCCATTCTGATGCTGACCACCGAGTCGAGCGATGAAATGAAATCGAAGGGACGAGCCGCCGGGGCGAACGGATGGCTGGTCAAGCCGTTCGATCCGCAGCGCCTGACCGAAGTCGTCAAGAAAGTCATCGGTTGATGTGTCGATGCCTGCTTGGCTCGACATGCAACGCGTAACAGACGGAGTGTCACGATGACCATCGATATGAGTCAGTTCTATCAGGTCTTTTTCGACGAGACCGAGGAACTTCTCGCGGAAATGGAAAAGCTGCTGCTGGCGATCGACGTGGCGGCTCCCGACAGCGAAGAGCTGAATGCGATCTTTCGCGCCGCCCATTCCATCAAGGGCGGCGCCGCGACGTTCGGTTTGACCGATCTGACCGATATCACGCACGTATTGGAATCCTTGCTCGATAAGATCCGCAAGGGCGAAATGGCATTGACGTCCGAACATGTCGATGCCTTCCTCGCAGCCAAGGATATCCTGAAAATGCAACTCGACGGGCATCGTCTTAATACGGCGGTCGACCAGGAATCGGTCGCCGATGTGAGGATGATGCTGCAGTCGCTTTCCCAGGGGGAGGTGGCGGCGCCGCCGCCGGCGGCTTCGCTCGACGTGCAGCCGGTGCAGCAGGAATCCGTAGCCGTCGTGGTCAGCGAAAAGACGCATTGCTTCCGCATCGAATTGCCGGTTCTTTCGAGCCGCGACGTCGAAGCGCTCGCCGGCGAACTCGGCTTGCTCGGTCAATTGACCAGGGATGCGGACGACGACCGGCACACCGTCTTCACTTTGTTGACGGATCATGCGTCCGACGATATCGTCGCCATCTGCTCGTTCATTCTGAATCCCGACGATCTCAAGATCACCGAACAGCCGCTCCCGGTAGGCATGCAGCCGGCGCGCAAGAAATCGCAGGCGGAAATCGAGGAAGAGCAGGGATACGGCTTTTTCGACAACTTCGTGCCGCTTGGCGATCAGCCGCAGGCGGCGGATGCGGCTCCGGTCCAGGAGGTCGTGCAGCAGGCGGCTGTCGTGGCGGAGAAGAAAACGGTCGCCAAGCGCGACGAACGCACCGTCAGCAACCAGGAGACGTCATCGATCCGGGTCGGCATAGAGAAGGTCGATCAGTTGATCAATCTGGTCGGCGAACTGGTGATCACGCAAGCGATGATCGAACAGCGCTCGGGCGCGCTCGACCCGATCGTCCACGAGCGCCTGCTGAACAGCGTCAGCCAGCTGACCCGCAACACGCGCGATCTGCAAGAGGCCGTCATGTCGATCCGCATGATGCCGATGGATTACGTGTTTTCGCGTTTCCCGCGCATGGTGCGCGACCTGGCGTCCAAGCTCGGCAAAAAGGTCGAGTTCATCACGCACGGAGCCGCGACCGAACTCGACAAGGGATTGATCGAACGCATCGTCGATCCGCTTACGCATCTGGTCCGCAACAGCATCGACCACGGCATCGAGACGCCGGCGGTGCGCGCGGCGGCCGGCAAGAGCGAGGTAGGCAAACTGTCGCTGTCGGCCAGCCATCAAGGCGGCAACATCATCATCGAAGTCAGCGACGACGGCGGCGGTCTGAACCGGGAAAGAATCCTCGCCAAGGCTAAGCAGAACGGCTTGCAGGTTTCCGATGCGATGTCGGACCCGGAAGTCTGGCAGTTGATCTTTGCTCCGGGGTTCTCGACCGCGGAAGTGGTGACCGACGTGTCCGGGCGCGGCGTCGGCATGGATGTGGTCAAGCGCAATATCACGGCGATGGGCGGCGTGGTCGACATCCACTCGAGCAAGGGGTTCGGCACGACGATTTCGATCTCCTTGCCGTTGACGCTGGCCATCCTGGACGGCATGTCGATCCGGGTCGGCGAGGAAGTCTACATCCTGCCGCTCGGCTACGTGGTCGAATCGCTGCAGCCCGAGCCGCAGGACGTGAAGGAAATCAGCGGCCAGGGACGCGTGGTGAAAGTGCGCGGCGATTATCTGCCGCTGATTCCGCTGTATCAGATTTTCGACGTGGAACCGCGCTGCAAGAATCCCTCGGAAGGCATCCTGGTGATTCTCGAATCCGACGGCAAGAAGGCGGCGCTGTTCATCGACGAACTGGTCGGACAGCAGCAGGTCGTGGTCAAGAATCTCGAAGCGAACTACCGCAAGGTGGCAGGCATTTCCGGCGCGACCATTCTCGGAGATGGCGGCGTCTCCCTGATCATCGACGTGGCGGCGCTGCTGCGATCCAGCCGCCAATTGAGTGACGAATCCATTTATTCCTGACGAGGACTTCATCCATCATGCAAAACGGACAAACCAATATAAACACGGTCGGCACGGGTGCGGATCGAGATGTGTCGGGGCGCGAGTTCCTTGCCTTCACGTTGGGTAACGAGGAATACGGGATCGACATATTGAAAGTGCAGGAAATACGCGGTTATGAGGCCTGCACCCGCATCGCGAATTCGCCGGAGTTCGTCAAGGGCGTGGTCAATCTGCGCGGCATCATCGTGCCGATCGTCGACATGCGCATCAAGTTCAACCTCGGCACGCCGACCTACGACCAGTTCACCGTCGTGATCATCCTGAACATCGCCGGGCGCGTGGTCGGCATGGTGG
>DASPMC010000012.1:0-138400 GCA_035627275.1 Noviherbaspirillum sp. | reverse complement strand
TCTTCTTCCTTGCCGGTGCGCTGGTCGGTGAGCTTGATGTGCACGCCGTTGTTGAGGAACGAGAGTTCGCGGATGCGCTTGGCGAGGATGTCGTAGTGGAATTCGACGTGCGTGAAGATTTCTTCGTCGGCCCAGAAGTGGACTTCGGTACCGCGCTTGTCGGTTTCGCCGGTGACCTTGATGGGGGAGATCTGGACGCCGTCCTGGACTTCCATTTCGCGGTTCTGGACTACGCCCTTGGCGAATTCCATCTGGTGGATCTTGCCGTCGCGGCGGATGGTGAGCTTGAGCAGCTTGGAGAGTGCGTTCACGCAGGACACGCCCACGCCGTGCAGGCCGCCGGAGACTTTGTACGAGTTCTGGTCGAACTTTCCGCCGGCGTGCAGCTCTGTCATCACGATCTCTGCGGCGCTGCGCTTGGGGTCGTGCTTGTCGTCCCACTTGATGCCGGTGGGAATGCCGCGGCCGTTGTCGGTGATGGAGATCGAGTTGTCGGAGTGGATGGTGACGTGGATCTCGGAGCAGTGGCCGGCGAGCGCTTCGTCGATGGAGTTGTCGAGCACTTCGAACACGAGGTGGTGCAGGCCCGTGCCGTCAGAGGTGTCGCCGATGTACATGCCTGGGCGCTTGCGGACTGCTTCGAGGCCTTCGAGGATCTGGATCGAGGATGCGCTGTAGGAGCTGCTGGCGGATTGCTCGCGCGGGGCTTCTTGGGGGAGTGCGGACATGGCTACCTTCTGATAAAACGGACTGCTAAAAGAACGGCTTGGCTGGTGGCTCTTCCATTGCACCAAGGCTTTCGTATCTCCCCTCTCCCGCTGGCGGGAGAAGGGAGCCTGAATGGGCCGGCGCTATGGGTTCAGGGACCGGTCAGTCAAGAATTTCGGTTTTCCATAAATGTGGCAAAGGGGCTCGCCTTACCCTCGGCAGCCCCCCTTGCGATTTCTGTTATTGGTTGAATCAAATACGCATCGGCATCACGACATACTTGAAGTCTGCGTTTTCCGGTACGGTGATCAACGCCGATGAATTGGCGTCGCCAAGCGCGACGTTGACGTTGTCGCTCTTGAGATTGTTCAGCACGTCGAGCAGGTAGGAGACGTTGAAGCCGATGTCGACGGTGTCGCCGCCGTAATCGATTTCGAGTTCTTCCACGGCCTCTTCCTGGTCGGCGTTGGTGGAGCTGATCTTGAGGCTGCCCGGGCTGATGATGCAGCGGACGCCCTTGAATTTATCGCTGGTCATGATCGCGGCGCGCTGCAGGGAGTGCAGCAGCGTCTGGCGGTCGATGGTGAAGTTGTTCTTGTAACCCTTCGGGATCACGCGGGTGTAGTCGGGGAACTTGCCTTCGACCAGCTTGGAAATCAGTTCGATGTCGGCGAAGGTGAGCTTGACCTGGTTGCTGGCGATCTCGAGGTCGACCGTGCTGTCCGTGTCTTCGAGCAGGCGCTGCAGTTCGAGAATGGTCTTGCGCGGGATGATGACTTCCTGGCGCTGGAAATTCTGGTCGGTCTCGACCTGGCAGAAGGCGAGGCGGTGGCCGTCCGTTGCCACGGCGATGACGTTCTTGCCGTCGACGACGAGCAGCAGGCCGTTGAGGTAGTAGCGAATGTCCTGCTGGGCCATCGCAAAGTGCACCATGTTGAACAGGTGCTTGAGGGTCTTCTGCGGCAGCGTGACTTTCGCGTTGAAGTGTTCGGCTTGTGCGACGGTCGGGAATTCTTCGGCGGCGAGGGTCTGCAGCGCGAAGCGCGACTTGCCAGACTGGACGGTCATGCGCTTGTTGGACAGCGAGAGGGATACGTCGCCGAAGTCGGGCAGCGCGCGCAGGATGTCGAGCAGCTTGCGCGCGGCGACAGTGGTCGCGGCAACTTCACCGCCGCTGCCGACGTCGGCGGTGGTGGTGATCTGTACTTCGATGTCGGTGGACAGGAAGGAGACCTTTTCGCCGTCCTTGCGAATGAGGATATTGGCCAGAATCGGCAGCGTGTGCCGACGCTCGACAATACCACTCACGATCTGCAGAGGTCGGAGAAGCGTGTCTCGTTGGGTTTTGACCAATTGCATGCTTTTGTCCTTGTAGTAATTGATTAAGACAGTGCTGTTACTGGTGCTACTTGAAGGTGGTTTAAGGGCGAATGGGGCAGGTCTTAAAAGGACAGATTCCCGCCCGGCCGGGCAAATGCAAAACAACCTCTATTTTGACAGAAAAGGGGGGTTCCCAAGAAATCTAAGTGAGGGTTTTTTGCCTGCTTTACAAGGGCTTTGGCAGCGCCGGGGAGGCGCTGCTTGATATTTAGGCAAAGGGGGTTGAAAGGTTATCCACAGGGCAGCGAGCATCTGTGGATAAGCCTGTGGATTAGCCCTTCAGGGTCTGCTCGAGGACGTGCAGCTCGTGGTTCACTTCGGGGTTCTTGGAACGGTCGGCGGCGATCTTGCGGACGGCGTGCAGGACCGTGGTGTGGTCGCGGCCGCCGAAGAGTTCGCCGATTTCCGGCAGGCTTTTCTGCGTTAATTCCTTGGCAAGGTACATCGCGATCTGACGCGGACGTGCGATATTGGCCGGGCGCTTCTTGGAGTACATGTCGGCGACCTTGATGTTGAAGAAGTCGGCGACGGTCTTCTGGATGTTCTCCACGGAAATCTGGCGGTTCTGCACCGACAGCAGGTCTTTCAGTGCCTCTTTCACAACATCGATCGTGATGTCTTTGTCGTGGAAACGCGAGTAGGCCAGGATCTTGCGCAGCGCGCCTTCGAGTTCGCGGACGTTGGAGCGCAGGTGCTTGGCGACGAAGAAGGCGACGTCGTCATTGAACGTGACGCCTTCCTGCGCTGCTTTCTTGAGCAAAATTGCAACGCGCATTTCCAGTTCCGGCGGCTCGACCGCGACCGTCAGGCCGGAGTCGAAACGGGAAATCAGGCGGTCGTCCATGCCGCTGATTTCTTTCGGATAGGTGTCGCTGGTGATGATAATTTGTTTCTTAGCGGCAATCAGCGCTTCAAACGCGTAGAAGAATTCTTCCTGCGTGCGGCTCTTGCCGGCGAAGAACTGGATATCGTCGATCAGCAGCATGTCCAGCGAGTGGTAGTAGCGCTTGAAGTCGTCGAAACCTTTTCGTTGGTAAGCAGTCACTACGTCACGAACGTACTGTTCTGCGTGGATGTAGCGAATGCGAACGTTGGGATTTTCTTGCAGCAGCTGGTTGCCGATCGCATGGATCAGGTGCGTCTTGCCGAGGCCGACGCCGCCGTACAGGAACAGCGGGTTGTACGACACGCCGGGGTTGTTGGCGACCTGGATGGCGGCGGCGCGGGCCAGCTGGTTGGCCTTACCGGTGACGAAGCTTTCGAAAGTCAGGGCCGGGTTGATCTTGCTCTGGTCGCGCTTCTTTGTTTCTTCAATGACAATATCGACGCGCTCGATCGGGTCGGGCATGTCGGCGTAGTCGGTGCCGCCAGCCAGCGCGAGCGCCTGCGCGGGCGACGCAACTTGCGCCGGTGCGGCTGTCGGCTTGCGGGCAACGTTGGTGCGCGGGTCAAGCACGAACTGGACGTCGATTGGCTCCTCCCAGTGCTCTGCGGCGAGGGCGGTGATGCGGCCGGCGAACTGGGTTTTTACCCAGTCCAGTTTGAAGCGGTTCGGCGCAGCGATACGCAGGCAGCCATCCTCGAAGTCGAGGGGCACGAGCGGTTTGATCCAGGCGCTGAACTGCTGAGGCGTGAGTTCCTGCTCCAACTTCGCGGAGCAAGCTTGCCAGAAATTTTCCATGAAATTCTTTTAGTGTTTGCTTTGTGGAAAATACAAAAGGCCTTGCGAACTGCTCTCCTCCGGCAGTCCGCTGCACAGTCCAAGCCGGGCGGGGAGGACTGTGCAGTGGAGTGCGGGAGCGGCTGTCGGGCAAAGGCCGGCTTCCACAGGGAGGGGTATTCTAACGCCGGTCTTCGCAGTTATCCACAGCCCGCGTCATTTTTCCGACATAAAAAAGTGCTTGCCAATGTGGATAATTTGGGCTTAGGGAAGGTGGGGATATTGTTTCATTACGGGTGGGAATTTTGACGACATCGGCATCCGGGCACCGATATATAAATTGTTTCCATTTACCTCGCCCCGTCGTTTCCTCGAAGGCGGGAACCCATGGGGAGGTTACAAGAATTACTCGCCTTATTCCTTCGTTACCTAGGCACGACCTTACTATGGATCCCCGCCTTCGCGGGGATGACGGGAAAGGGATGTGGGCGACGAAACAGCCGCGGCCCGCCTGCCTCTTCTCGCCGCAATCCTGCATTGCCGCGCCTCATTTCCCTAAGTTATTGACAAACAAGCGGAAAATGGAGTCTAATTGCGGGTTCACTGCCTGTTGCGTTTTGTAGCCATAATACGAAACAAGAATGGGCTGCGTGATTCCCACCCATTTTTGCTGACTAGCGAGACCAAAATGAAACGTACTTACCAACCTTCCGTCGTCCGCCGCAAGCGCACCCACGGCTTCCGTGTTCGCATGGCTACCCGCGGTGGCCGCGCCGTGCTGAACGCACGCCGTGCCAAGGGCCGCAAGCGCCTGGCTGTCTAAGCCAAGCACTGCACCCAAAAGCTGCCGGCGTGAGCGAAGAACGTTCACACTCCTACGCACGCACCCGGCGCATCGTGAAAACGGATGATTTTTCATCCGTTTTTCGTTTGCGGCCCGTGCAGCGCACGGCGCATTTCGTCCTGTACGCACGCAGCAACCAGTTGGACCGCGCAAGGCTGGGCATTGTGGCCGCCAAGCGCTTCGCGCCGCGCGCTGTCACACGCAATACGATCAAGCGCGTCACACGCGAACTGTTCCGCCAGTCCACCCTGCCGGCGATCGACTGTATCGTCCGCCTGTCCCAGCCCGTGAATTCCAAGACCGGCCCGGCGACCAGCACGAAGCTGAAAGCCGAGCTGCGGTGCGAACTGGCGCAACTGCTCGGTTCGCAGGCGGTGAAAACACCTGTGTCCAATCCGGAATCCCGCTGATGAAAACGCTTTTGCTGCTACTATTGCGCGCGTACCAGCTGGGCATCAGTCCTTTCCTCGGCCAGAACTGCCGTTTCTACCCGACCTGCTCCACCTACGCCGTCGAAGCCATTCATGAACATGGCGCGGCGAAGGGCAGCCTGCTCGCGGCGAAACGTCTGTGCAAATGCCATCCGTGGCATCCGGGCGGACTGGATCCGGTACCGAAGAAGGCGGCGGCTGCACATGCGGACTGCGCCTGCCAGCACTATTGAATACCTGACTACTCAAGCACAACAAAGAACTATGGATATCCAACGTACCATCCTGTGGGTCGTGTTCTCGCTGTCCCTGCTCCTGCTGTGGGACAACTGGATGCGCTATACCGGCAAACAGTCGATGTTCTTCCCGGGCACGACGCAGCAGGCGAACCAGCCGGCCGCCGGCACCGCGCCGGCGCCGAAGTCGGACGTGCCGCAGGCGACGGTGACCGCGCCGACGCCGGCCGCGGTACCTGCAGGCACCACGCCGGTTAAGAGCGAAATCGTCACCATCACGACCGACGTGATCAAGGCCGATATCGATACCGTCGGCGGCGAGCTCAAGCGCCTCGAGCTGCTCAAGCACAAGGACACCGTCGACCAGAGCAAGAACATGGTGCTGTTCGATACCGGTACCAAGCACACCTATCTCGGGCAGACCGGTCTGATCGGCGGCAATTTCCCGAACCACAAGTCAGGCTTCGTCGCCAAACCGGGTCCGCGTACTCTGGACGGCAAGGATGAAGTGCAGCTGGTGCTGGAATCCGAGCAGGGCGGCGTGAAGCTGGTGAAGACTTATACCTTCCGCAAGAACGATTACTCGATTGGCGTCAAGCATGAGGTGGTGAACAACAGCGGCGCACCGATCAATCCGTCGGTGTACATGCAGCTGGTCCGTGACGGCAACAAGCCGGAAGGCGAGTCGCAGTTCTACAGCACCTTCACCGGCCCGGTCGTATACACCGAAGCCGAGAAATTCCAGAAGATGGAATTCGAAGAGATCGCAGAAGGCAAGGCACGCCACATGACCAAGGCCGACAACGGCTGGGTCGCGCTGGTACAGCACTACTTCGTGTCGGCGATCCTGCCGCCGCAGAATGTGCAACGCGAGATCTACACGAAGAAGGTCGACAACAACCTGTACTCCATCGGCTCCATCCTCCCGATAGGCACCGTTGCGCCGGGCGCGACCGCGGCCATGGATGCGAAGCTGTATTCGGGTCCGCAGGAAACCGACCGCCTCGAAAAGCTGGCTCCCGGTTTGGACCTGGTAAAAGACTACGGTTACCTGACCATCCTCGCCAAGCCGATCTTCTGGCTGATGGACCAGATCCACAAGGTGCTGGGTAACTGGGGCTGGACCATCATCGTGCTGACCATCATCATCAAGCTGGCCTTCTTCCCGCTATCGGCAGCAAGCTACCGCAGCATGGCGAAGATGAAGACGGTCACGCCGAAGATGCAGTCGATCCGCGAGCGTTACAAGAACGACCCGCAGAAGATGAACCAGGCGCTGATGGAGCTGTACCGCACCGAGAAGATCAACCCGCTGGGCGGCTGCCTGCCGATCCTGGTGCAGATCCCGGTGTTCATCGCGCTGTACTGGGTGCTGCTGGCCTCCGTCGAGATGCGCAATGCGCCGTGGCTGGGCTGGATCCAGGATCTGGCCTCGCCTGACCCGTGGTACATCCTGCCGCTGGTGATGGCTGCATCGATGTTCATCCAGACCAAGCTGAACCCGACGCCGCCGGATCCGGTGCAGGCCAAGGTAATGCTGTTCATGCCGATCATCTTCTCGGTGATGTTCTTCTTCTTCCCGGCCGGTCTGGTGCTGTACTGGGTGGTGAACAACATCCTGTCGATCGCGCAGCAGTGGGTGATCACGAAGAAGATCGAGAGCGGGCAGGCGGCTTGATGGCCTGAGTGCTCTGGAAGAAGCCCGTGCGATGCGCGGGCTTTTTTGTTTGTGGGCAGGACAACGTTGCTGTAGCCGGCGGGCCCTGTCTTTTGATTTTCTGTCCACCCTTTCCCCGTCATTCCCGCGAAGGCGGGAATCCATGCGGAGTCGGCTCGTTCCACCTCACTATGGATTCCCGCCTTCGCGGGAATGACGGGGAAAGTTAGGCGCACGCTTTACGAAAATGTGCCCGCGTACCGGCTCCTTCGATGTTGCAATTGCATCCGCGCCACCCGTTTTCATTTGATCAGCAACCGCCCCGCCCCTAGAATCACCTCATGAACTTCGACTCCTCCCCCATCGCAGCCATCGCCACCGCGCCCGGTCGCGGCGGCATCGGCGTCGTGCGCGTCTCCGGCAAAAACATCGCCCCGGTCATGCAGGCCGTGTGCGGTACATCCGAACTCAAGCCCCGCTACGCAACTTACCTGCCGTTCCAGAATGCGGACGGAAGCGCCATCGACCAGGGCATCGCCATCTATTTCAAAGCGCCGCATTCCTATACCGGCGAAGACGTGCTGGAACTGCAGGGCCACGGCGGTCCCGTGGTGATGCAGATGCTGCTGGCGCGCTGCCTCGAGGCGGGCAAGGACATCGGTCTGCGCGTCGCGCAGCCGGGCGAGTTCACGCATCGCGCCTTCCTGAACGACAAGCTGGATCTCGCGCAGGCCGAGGCCGTGGCCAACCTGATCGAGGCGTCCACCGAGGCGGCCGCGAAGTCGGCCTCTGCGTCGTTGTCCGGCGTGTTTTCGAAGACCATTCATGAGCTGGTCGACAAGGTGATCCATCTGCGCATGCTGGTCGAAGCGACGCTGGACTTCCCCGAGGAGGAAATCGACTTCCTTGAGAAGTCGGACGCGCGCGGGCAGCTGGACCGTATCCGCGCCAATCTGCAGGAGGTATTCGAGCAGGCGTCGCAGGGCGCGCTGCTGCGCGAGGGGCTGAATGTCGTGCTGGCGGGGCAGCCGAATGTGGGCAAGTCTTCGCTGCTGAATGCGCTGGCCGGGTCGGAAGTCGCGATCGTTACGCCGATTGCCGGCACCACGCGCGACAAAGTGACCGAGACCATCCAGATGGAAGGTATCCCGCTGCATATCATCGATACCGCCGGCATCCGCGATGCAGGTGACGAGGTGGAGCGCATCGGCATCGAACGCACCTGGGGCGAGGTGAACAAGGCGGATGTGATCGTGCACCTGCTGGATGCGAGCCGCGGGCCCACGCGCGCCGACGAGGATATCGTTTCCCGCCTGCCGGACAACGTTCCCGTGCTGCGGGTGTGGAACAAGATCGACCTGTCCGGCCACAAGCCGGCAGTGGACCGGATGCCGGATGCGACGCACGTGTATCTGTCGGCGACCGACCGCCGCGGCATCGACCTGCTGCGCACGGAGTTGCTACGAGTGGCTGGCTGGCAGCAGACCGGCGAGTCGCGCTTCCTGGCGCGCGAACGTCACCTGCTGGCGCTGAAGGCCGCGCGCGACCATCTCGATGTCGCGGCCGAACACGTGGCGCGGAACAACCAGACCAGCGACCATGCGCTGGACCTGTTTGCGGAAGAATTACGAATTGCGCAGGAGCGTTTGAACAGCATCACCGGAGAATTTACGTCGGATGACTTGCTTGGCGTAATTTTCAGCCGTTTTTGCATCGGAAAGTGATAAAAATTCGGCGCGGGTTCGATTTGTAAGCTTTTGTTTTTTGTTAAAGCCGTGTAGTATTCGCGCACTAAATAAAGAAATCCGATTCCAGGATGATCGAAGGAGACACGGAAGCCCGCTTGGCGCAAGCCTTGCGGGCTTTTTATTGCGCAGTGTTATCAGCTTTGTGAATAGGTGTCATCACCAGAATAAAGCTGCGGAATTTGCTGCGGAGCAGTAATATTCTTCCTGTCTCCTCCAACTCTTCTTGAATTGGATTCGCCCGCTACCGAAAGGCAGCGGGCTTTTTTTTCGCCCTGCTTTTTTGCCCTTTTTCAGAGCGCAAGGATCGTGACGTACAAGGCCGACATGATGACGACGGCCAGCACGACATTGGCAACACGTTGCTCCATATAAAGCTCCCATCAGAATTGGTACTGCATGGGATTACTCTAGGGAAATAAGGTTCCACCGTGTTGAGGTGGATAAATGTGTGTGCTCGCCGGCCCGCCTATCTGTCCGTGCCTTGAGATTAATCAGACGTAATTTTCCCAATCAAAACATTGGCTTGGATTAGAAGGTCGTGGGTTGTCCACAGATTTGGCCACAGGAAGTGTGGGCAACCAGGCGTCAATGTTCTCCGTTGTCGACAGGACGCGCCATCGATACCGGGGTGCGGGCGTCAAGGGCGGCCTGGATCACCAGCTCCATCACCTCCCGCTCGGCAGCAGATTCCATCCTCCTCGCATATTTCGGCAGCAGGCCGGCTTCGACGGCTTTGTCGATGGCGGCTTTCAGCATGTCGTAGGTGACCTTCATCGGCGTTTCCGAATTTGTCCAAGCTGCGGATTATGCCCCAACATTTCTCGAAAATATTGACGTACGGCAATATTTTTTGCACAGCGCATTGCCTGCCCTCCTGAAAAATCGCGCCGCGCAATATCGGCTTGCGCCTCGGCAGACCGGCCACCGAAGTGGCTTGAGGCGCCACAAAATGACAAATTGGCAAGGGCGATATACCTGACTTGAGCGTGTCGGAGCGGCTGTACGGCAGCCGCCATATGACCGGACCAGGCAAGACAGACAGGAGCCCGCAAATGCATACCCCTCTTCCCGATTTCGATGTACTGGTGGCGCTGCACCGGCATGACCCCGAGGCATTCGAAGCCTTCCGGCGGCATGTGCTGCGCGAGGCAATCGATTTCGCGCCGCCGGCCCATCGTGCGTCACTGGAACATGTGGTGACGCAGATCGAATCGGCACGCGCGGCGACGTCCACGCCGATGGAAGCAGCGACGGCCGCCTTTCGCATGATGCAGGATTCGGTCCTGCGCTTGCAGGATGGCTGGGAGCAGGCACTGAACGCAGTGGCTGGGCTGCAGGCTGCGCTGGTGATAGACCGGGTGCGCAGCAGCGCCCCATTACGGGCCGGATGAGCGTATGCCCAGTTCTGCCTTGCGTTTAATCAATTGAAGAATTCCGTTATGAATCATTGACATAACGGAGCTTATCCCCGGTTATCCACAGTCTTGTCCACGTCATGTGTGGGTAAGTACCGCGGTCAGCTTTTCCCGTCAGGTTTTCGAATTGTCGTTCTCAAATCGTGCTTCCTCTTCCGGGCTCATCGCATGGGAGAGAAAAATATTGGCCGAAGAAACCGATTCGGCGTAGCCGCAATGGGGGCAGGTGATGTGTCCGTTGGAGCCTGCAGCATCAATGGTGAATTCATTGACCTGGAAGGGGCGACGGCATGCAGTACTGACACAACGCTGGAAACGCATGGGACTTGCGGGAGTGCGGGGGACTGCCTGGACGGGGTGGGTCGGGGTTTCAGAACTGACGGGCAGGTATTTTATTGCGATTCTCGAAATTGAGGCATCTGCGGACGGGCCGAAAACATGTTCGGTTGATATTTCTCAACCGAACATGACCGGGAAGGGCACGGCTGCGGTGCACCGCTCCCGCTGCAAATTTCGGGTTCAGGCCACGTCCGCGAGAATGCGATGGGCGAGCGCGATTGCCTGTTCCAATGCCTGTTCGGGGCTGTCCGAGGGCGCGTCGGCGGTGTGCTGCCGATCTTCGCTCGCCGCGCCGTTGCGGTGGCTGATCATCACCACACCGCGGTATTTCCCGCCCGCCTCTTCCTGGATGTCCGCTTGCGCGACCCAATCGGCCTTGGTGTATTTCACGGCTGCCATGCCTGCCTCCTTCTGTGTGAACAGTTAGGACTGTTGGCAAGGGGCGATGTTCGCACATGCCTTGATTTTAATCAGACAAATTATTTCCTTGAAAATCATGTAGATAGACAACGTTATCCCCCGTTGTCCACAGATTTGGGCACAGGAAATGTGGGTAAGGCTAAAGCCAGGTATCGACGGCCCACCAGATAAGCGCGATGCTGGCGGCTGCAGACACGGCGATGCATAACACCGCGCGTATCCTGTTGCGGTTCAGCGCCATGGCTCCGCTACTTGACCGCAGGCGCGCCGGCCTTGAGCACCGTCTGTTCAAGTGTGCGCAACAGGGTGCTCGGATTGAACGGCTTGACGATGTAGCCGGCGGCACCAAGCTGCATAGCTTCCGTCACGGATTCGCGGTCGTTGTTGCCGGTGACCATGAGGACTTCGGTTTGCGGCAGGCTGGCCCTGACTTGTCTGAGCACGTCAATGCCGTTGGGCGAAGGCATGTTGATGTCGAGACAAATGACCCGCGGCCTGAGCCGTTCGGCGAGCTCCATGCCGTGCTTGCCGCTGCCGGCTTCGCCAACCACCTGGTATTTCTCGCTGACGAGGATGTGTCGCAGCATCGAGCGGCTGACGTCGTTGTCGTCGATGATGAGAACGGTGACGCTGGCTGGATTAAGCATGCGATCTCCCTTGATTCTCTTGAATTATGCCGCCGATTGTGCCCCGGCGATCTCATCATTGTCATCGTCGCTGTACTGCTGTGCGATGGTGCGGAAACTGTCCTCGATCTGCAGGAAGGCATCGAGGATATCCGGATCGAAGTGGCTGCCGCGCCCTTCCTTCATGATGCGCACCGATTCCTCATGGCTGTAGGCCGGTTTGTAGACGCGGCGCGAGATCAGCGCATCGTACACGTCGGCCACCGCCATCAGGCGCGCCGGCACCGGGATGGCGTCGCCCTTCAGGCCTTCCGGATAACCGGAGCCGTCCCATTTTTCCTGATGCGAGCAAGCGATTTCGCGTGCGAAGGCAAGGAAGCCGTTGCTGCCGCCGAGATGCCGTTCCACCGCGAGGATCGCGTCGCGGCCGTAAACCGTGTGCAGCTTCATGATCTCGAATTCGTCCGGGTCGAGCTTGCCGGGCTTGAGCAGGATGCGGTCCGGCACGCCGACCTTGCCGATGTCGTGCAGAGGCGCCGACTTGAACAGCAGTTCGATGTTCTCGTCCGTCAGCACATGCGAAAAACGCGGATGCTCGCGCAGGTGCAGCGCCAGCGCCTTCACATAATGCTGCGTGCGGCGGATGTGGTTGCCGGTTTCGTTGTCGCGCGTTTCCGCCAGCGAGGCCATCGCGAGGATGGTTGCTTCCTGCATCTGCATCAGCTGGCGGGTGCGCTCGTCGACCAGGTGTTCGAGGTGGCGGTTCTGGTCCTTCAGCAGCTGGCGCGCCTTCACCAGGTTGAGCTGCGTGGCCACGCGCGCCAGCACGATGGGCGGGCTGATAGGCTTGGTGATGTAGTCGGCGGCGCCGAGCGACAGACCGAGTTCTTCGTCCTCCGGCTGGATGCGCGAGGTAAGGAAGATCACCGGAATGTCGGCGGTCTCCGGCGCGGCTTTCAGGCGGCGGCAGGCTTCGTGGCCGTCCATCTCCGGCATCACGACATCGAGCAGGATCAGATCCGGAAAGGGCGGAGAGTTCGCGATCTGCAGCGCCTTCACACCGTTGGTGGCGATCTTGAGCTTGTACTTGTCCTTGAGCAGCGCCGAGAGCAAGGCGATGTTGTCGGGCGTGTCGTCGACCAGCAGGACTGTCGGTTTCTGCGCGAATTCGAACAGGTTGCCCATCGTCTCTCCCGAAGAATATTGATCTAGTCGATCTCGTAGCCCGCCGCCCTGGCGCCATTGCGCAGCGCGTCCAGCGCGGCGTCAAAGTCATACTGCGCAACCGCGCGCTCAATGTCGCTGCAGCATTGTGCATCGAGCGCGGCCGCGAACAAGCCGCAGGACTGGTCGAACAAGTCGACCGCTTCGCTGTCGCTGTCGCGCAGCAAATGGCCGAAGCGGCGAATGGCCGCCTGCGCCTGCGCGCGGTCGACCGGCGTATCGGACGCAGCGCCTGCCTCCGCAGCGGGCAAGACGCGCTCGATCGCCGCATGCAGCACGCGCATGCTGTCGTCGAGTTCGTCAAGCAAGCGTTCCAGCGTGCCGCCCTGCTGTCCGCCGCGGATGCAATCTTCCAGTTGCGAGGACAGGTCTTGCACGCCCACCGCGCCGAGCAGGCCGGCGACGCCCTTGAGCGAATGCGCGAGTCGTTCCGCAACTTCGCGATCCTGTTCCAGCGCCTTGCGGATGTCGGCGACGGTATCGCGCTGGCTGCCGTGGAAGCGGGCCAGCATCTGCAGGTAGAAGTCACGGTTGCCGAGCGCGCGCGTCAGGCCGTCCTTCACATCCAGGCCTTCGATGACCAGCTCCGGCTCGTTCGCCCTGACCGGAGCCGGGGGACTGTCTGCATCGTCGGCCGCCACGCACTGCGGGCACCAGCGGGCAATGGCGGCGTACAGCTCGGCCGGGTTGATGGGCTTGGCGAGATGGCCGTTCATGCCGGCGGCGAAGCAGCGTTCGCGTTCCTCGACCAGCGCATGGGCGGTCATCGCCAGGATCGGGAGTTTGGCGAAACGTGCGTCGGCGCGGATGCAGCGCGTGGCTTCGTGGCCATCCATTTCCGGCATCTGCACATCCATGAACACCAGACCGTAGCGCGACGGGCCGGCCACCATCAGTTTGTCGAGCGCGACGCGGCCGTTGGAAGCGACGTCGACGCGGATGCCGGCGGCCTGGAGGATTTCGATGGCGATCTGCTGGTTGATTGCATTGTCCTCGACCAGAAGCACATTCAGGTCGCGGAAGCGCGGCGTCTGTTCCTTGATCGCGGCAGGGACCATGCGCGTGCGGGGCGTGACCAGTTCAACCAGCATGTCGACCAGCTTCGACGCGCTCACGGGCTTGAGCAGGAAGCCGTCGGAGCGGTCGTAGCCGATGCGTTGCCGCGCCTCTTCCCGTCCCTGCGCGCTGAGCAGCACCATGCGCGGTGCGGCGGTTAGCGTGTCGTCGCATTTCACCGCCGTGATCAGGTCGATGCCATCCATGCCCGGCATGTCGAAGTCGGTAAACACCACAGCGTATGGATTCGCGCCATCAGCGGCATGGATCATGTCGAGCGCTTCGCCCGCATTGGATGCGAGATCCACGCGCACCGGCAAGGTGGCGAGGCTGTCTGCCAGCACCGTGCGAGCACTCGGATTGTCGTCGACGACGAGGATGCGCAGGCCATTGATCTCGGGCGGTGCCACCTCGCGGCGCTGCTGCGTATCGGCGAGACCGAACCACGCGGTGAAGCGGATGGTCGTGCCGACACCGGCCTCGCTTTCGAGCCAGATGGTGCCGCCCATCAGTTCGACCAGTCGCTTGGAGATCGACAGGCCGAGGCCGGTGCCGCCGTACTTGCGGGTGGTCGATTCGTCGGCCTGGCTGAAGGCGCGGAACAGCTTGCCGGTCTGGTCGGGCGACATGCCGATGCCGGTGTCGCGCACGACGAACTGCAGCTGGATCTTGTCGGCACTCATGTCAAGCCGGCGGCAGGCAACGAAGACTTCGCCGCGCTCGGTGAACTTGATCGCGTTGTTGATCAGGTTGATCAGCACCTGGCCGAGGCGCAGCGGGTCCCCGACAAGTGCGCGCGGGATGTCGAGCGGGAACTGGAACAGGTATTCCAGCCGCTTCTCGTGGGCGCGCGCGCCGGTGACAGTGGCGACGTTGTTGAGCACGTCGTCGAGGTTGAAGCCCACATGTTCCATGTCGAGCTTGCCGGCCTCGATCTTGGAGAAGTCGAGGATGTCGTTGATCACGCCCAGCAGCGACAGGCCGGCACTGCGGATCTTTTCGATGTAGTCGCGCTGCTTGGGATCAAGCTCTGTGCGCAGCGCGAGGTGGGCCATGCCGATGATGGCATTCATCGGCGTGCGGATCTCGTGGCTCATGTTGGCCAGGAACATGGACTTGGCGTGCGTGGTTTCCTCGGCATGGCGGCGCGCGAGTTCGGATTCCTTCAGCTCGGCCTGGATCTGCAGAGTCTCGAGGCGGATGCGCTCGGCCATGCTGTGCTTGAGGCTGTCCTCCAGCCGCTTGCGCTCGGTAACGTCGGTCATGAAGGACAGCGTGGCGGGACGGCCTTCCCATTCGATCATCACCGCCGACAGCTGCACCCAGACCACCGCCTGGGTCTGGGCGTTGATCACGCGAAAGTTGTAGTACTGCTCGACCTCTTCGCCGCGCAGCCGGCGCATGTGATGGTCGATCACCAGCGGGCGGTCCTCCGGATGGATGGCGGTGACAAATGGCTGCGCGAACAATTCCTCCTGCGAGAAACCGGTGAGCTGCATCACGCGCGGATTGGCGAACACGATATGGCCGTCCTGCACGACCAGGATGCATTCGGTGACGTTGTCGATCACCTGGCGGTGGTGCTCTTCCGACTTGTTGAGGTCGATCTCGAGCTGGCGGCGCTTGGTGATGTCCATGACCACCCACACCGTGCCCTGCGACAGGTCGCGCGGATTGACGGCACGCCCCGACAGGTAGGCCCAGAACAGGCGGCCGTCGGCGCGCCGCATCTGCAGTTCGGCCTCGAAGGCAACGCCGCGGCGTACGGCATCGACCACGGCGGCGCCGGTTTGCAGGTAATCCTCGCGGCTGGGGTAATACTGTTCAAGCGACTGGCCGATCGGATCCATCGGAGCTACGCCGAAGATCTGGAACATCGCACGGTTGGCCCAGTTCACGCGGCCGGAGGCGTTTAACAGGATCATGCCGACGATGGAGTTTTCCAGGATGGTCTCGCGCTCGGCGAGCGTCTGCTTGAGCTTGTCTTCCAGCGCCTTGCGCTCGGTGATGTCGGTGATGAAAGTAAGCGCGGCGGGCCGGCCCTCCCACTCGATGGTGACGACCGCGACTTCGACCCAGATGGTGTTGCCGGAGATCTTGTTGATGACGCGGAAGACCGCGTTCTGCTCGACTTCCTCGCCGCGCATGCGCCGGTTGTAGCGATCCAGGATCATGGACCGGTCGTCCGGGTGGATGTCGTGCAGCAGCGGCTGGCCGATCAGTTGCTCGTGCGCATAGCCGGTCAGTTGCAGCACCCGCTGGTTGGCGAACACGATACGGCCGTCCTGCACCACCAGTATGCCTTCGGTCGCATTGTCGACCACCTGCCGGTGGTGCTCCTCGGATTTGACCAGCGCTTCCTGCTGGCGATGGCGCTCGCTCTGGTCGTACAGGAAGGCGAGCATCGCCGGCCGGCCTTCCCAGTCGATGCGCACTGCGCTCGATTCGACCCACAAGATCTGACCGTCACGCCGCACCACGCGGAATTGCGCATAACGCGTGTCGCTGGGAATGTCGTCCATGCGCCGCTGGTAACGCTGCATCAGGTCGGCGAGGTCGTCCGGGTGCACGATCGCGGTGAAGGGCATCTGCAGCAGCTCGGTCAGCGCATAACCGGACAGCGCAGCGGTGCGCGGGTTGCCGTAGATGAGGCGGTCGCCCTGTACCACGACGATTGCCTCGCTGACGTTTTCCACCACATTGCGATAGAGATCCTGCGAGCGGCGCAGCGCGATCTCCTGCGCAGACTTGCGTGCCTCGATGTCGGTGAAGGTGACGACCATGCGGCGCAGGCCGCCATCAAGCGTGACCGGGTTGAAGCTGACCAGCACCGTGAGAAAACTGCCGTCGTTGCGGCGGATGCGCCATTCGTCAGGCAGGCGCGGGCGTTCGGAAAAGAGTTCGGCGATGAAACGGTGGCCGTAGACGGCGACTTCAGGTGGCGCGGCCAGGGTCCAGGGCTGTCCGACAATGTCTTCCGGCGGATAGCCGAGCATCCGGGAGAATGCGAGGTTGACGCGCACGAAGCGGCCCTGCTCGTCGAGGAAGCAAACGCCGATGCCGGTCGCGTCGAACCCCGCGCTCAGCAGCTCGTAGTCGTCGTGCGCAGATGGGATTGTTAATGGATTCGCCGTCACCATGACGCCTGCTGGTCGTGCACTCCTTGTCAAAGGCAGGCGATCGTTCGGCGGCGCACAGCCCCTGCCGAATCGTCAGCTACTTCCTTGACACAAGGAAACACAATAGCAGATTCATGCCGGGATGACATCACCCCGGCACGGCGGCAACACTTACTGTGTCGTAAACGACCACTCCTTGTCGACGCTGACGCCATCCACCCGGCCGGTGAAGCGCACGTCGTACGTGACACCCGCGGCCAGCGGGTCGAGCGGCACGATAGCAGCTGCGGACGGCGGCGTGTTCGGGTCGGCGGGCGCGGCCGTCGTTGCCCGGTTTTGCATCAGCTGCACCTGGAGCGCGCTGCCGCCGCGCGGACGGATCGTGAAGTTCTGCACCTCGATGGTGGAGGTGATGTCGGCGTGGATGCTGATCGGATAGCCGACCTCATTGCGCGAGGCCACCGGATCCGGCACTTCGTGGTCGCTGAAGAAATTGCGCGACACGCCCTGCTGGCCGGCGAACGGATAGACCACAAACTTGCCCGGGCCGAGACCGCGGTCGAGCTGGTCGGCGACGAAATTGGTGGTGAAGTAGGTCGCACCGTTGCGCACGGTCGCGGCGCCGGCGCCGACCTGGATAAAGACCGGGTCGAGGATCACGAAACGGTGGTAGATCGCGGCGATCAGGTCTTCGGCGGCATTGAAGCCGGACGGGTCGGAAGTCGCGGACAGCACTTCGCCATAGGCGTAGGCGGAATTGAACTTGTAGCCGGCGGCCGCCAGTCTGTCACCGACTGTAACGCCGGTGAAACCTTCGGTACCCGGCGTCTGTTCGTGGGTGATGACGTCGTGGCGCTTCTGGTATTCGGAATGCCCCTGCGCGGCCGCATCCGCTATCGCCGCGCGCGCCAGCGTGCTCAGGCCGGCCTGCTGGCGGCGGAAGTTGAACATGTTGATGCCGTCAGTGGCGGTGTCGCCCGTCGCCTGCGGCCCGCTGGCCTGCTGCGCCGGGCTGGTTGCCGCCGGGCTGCCTTGATCGGCCGCCGGGGACGTTTGCGCTGCCGGCACCGGACTGCTGCCATCCCCGCCTCCGCCCCCGCAAGCGGCGAGCGCGAAGGCAGTCAACAAGGCAAGCAGGGCCGAGCGCGAAAGTCGCTCCATATGGTTCCTTTATTCAAAAACGCAACGGTAGCAACGGCTGTAATTTCACCGTAGCTGCAAAAGCCCGTTTAGATGCGGACTCTTACATTAGGTTGCAAATCCGCGGGGAAATTCCTGGAGCCTGTTCAGTGCTTTTTTGGCGGGTGCCAGAAAGGCACCGAGCAGGCTCTCAGGCAGGAAAAAGTACCCTGACTTTCAGTCCGGCACCTTGCGCGCCGTCCAATAATTCGACCGTTGCGCAATGCATGGCGGCGATGTCGCGCACGATGGTCAGGCCGAGGCCGCTGCCGCCGGCATTGACCGCCTGCGCCGAGGTGGCGCGATAGAAGGGGGCAAACACCCGCTCGCGCTCGGCCGCGGGAATGCCGGGGCCGCTGTCCTCGACTTCCAGCATCGGCACGTCGACGCGGAAGACACGCAAGACCACCTTGCCGCCGGCCGGCGTGTAGCGGATGGCATTGTCGACAAGGTTGGCGAGCATCTCGTGCAGCAGCAGCGCGTGGCCGCGCACGGTGACTTCGCGCGGACCTTCGAAGGACAGGTCGATGTCGTTCTTGACCGCCTGCACCGCCAGTTCCAGCCCGACTTGGCGCCCGAGTTCGGTCAGCGACACGGGTTGCAGCTTGCCCTCGGCCGCACCGTGCTCGGCGCGCGCCAGCGACAGCAGCCGGTTCGCCAGGTGGACGGTGGAATCGGTGGTGCGGGCGATGCTTTCGACCACTTCCCGCATGGCCTTCGGGTCGTTCTCGCGCAGCGCAAGTTCGGCCTGGGTCTTGAGCACGGTGAGCGGCGTACGCAACTGGTGCGATGCATCGGCAATGAAGCGGCGCTGCCCGGCGATCAACGTCTGCAGGCGTCCCATGTAGCCGTTCATCGCGGCCACCAGGGGACGCATTTCCTTGTGCACCAGGTCGGGATCAAAATCGGACAGGTCGGTCGGCTTGCGCGCTTCCACATCCTGGCGCAGGCGCATCAACGGTCGCAGTACGAAGCGCACCGCGAACCAGACCAGCACGGCAACGGCCAGCACCAGCGTTGCCTCGCGCCACAACGTGTCGAACAGGATCTTGCGCGACAGGTCGCGCCTCGCCTCCAGCGATTCGCCGACCTGGATCAATGCAATGCCGCGGATGGTGTCGTCGTACACCGGCTGGTACAGCGCGGCGATGCGCACCGGCTCGTCGCGGTAGCTGGCATTGTAGAAGTACACCAGCGCGGGATAGGCGGAGGAGCGTTTGACATCCTTGGGCAGCGGCGGCAGGTCGTCGTAACCGGACACCACTTCGCCATGGATGCCGGTCACCTTGTAGTAGATGCGGCCCAGCGTATCGGTTTCGAAACTGTCGAGCGCCACATAAGGCACGTCGGCAACGACCTTGCCGTCGACGATGGACACGCGCTCCGACAACGCGCGTGTCGAGGCCAGCAGGGAGCGGTCGTAGGCAAGGTCGGCCGCTTCGAGTGCAGCGTAGTACACGGTCACCGCATCGACGGCAACGAGGATGGCGAGCGGGATCAATAGCCAACGCAGCAATTGACTCCGCAAACTACCAAGACGTCTTGCAGAACTCACTGCGCCTTTTCTTCCAGCAGGTAGCCGAGGCCGCGTAGCGTGGTGATGGCGACGCGGCCCGGTTCGGCGCGCTCGAGCTTCTTGCGCAGGCGGTGCACATAGATCTCGATTGCGTCGAGGTTGGCGTCATCGTCGAGCGCGAATACTTCGTCGAACAGTTTCTCTTTCGGCACCGCGCGGCCGGCCCGCGTGATCAGCACTTCGAGCACCGAATGCTCGCGCGGCGTCAGCGCCAGCGGCGCACCGAAGTAGGTAAACATGCGCGACACGGTGTCGAAGGACAGCGCACCGCAGGCGAGCACCACTGCTTCGTTGCCCTGCGAGCGGCGCAACAGCGCCTTCACGCGCGCTTCGAGTTCGACAAGTTCGAACGGCTTGGCGAGGTAGTCGTCGGCGCCGAGGTTGAGCCCCTGCACGCGCTCGTTGAGTCCGCCGCGCGCAGTGAGCACCAGCACCGGCGTCTTGCTGCCGCGCGCGCGCATGCGCTTGAGCACTTCGAGCCCGTCCATCTTCGGCAGCGTGAGGTCGAGGATCACCAGCGCGTATTCCTGCGTGTGCAACAGTGCGTCGGCATCGGCACCGTTCATCGCGCACTCGACGTTCAGGCGCGCGTCCTGCAGCGCCTTGCTGACCCAGCGCGAGAGTTCGGCATGATCTTCGACCAGGAGGATTCGCATCTTTATCGGGATGAAAGCTGTTTGAAAGCAAGGGCCGGGTATGGTGGCGCGAAAACAAGAAGGGGAGACACCATGCACCGTCCTGCGTTGCCCATCATACTCATATTCTTCCTGTTTGCAAAAGCGCCTTTCTCCCTTGCGCAGGGCAGGATCGTGGTCGGGCAATCGGTGGAACTGTCCGGGCAGGCCACCGGCAAGGAAAACATGCAGGGGGCGCTGGCCTACTTCGCCTGGCTCAACAGCCAGGGCGGCATCCACGGCCGGCATGTCGAGCTGCGCACCTACGACGACCGGCGCGACCCGGTGCAGACGCTTGCCAACACCGAGCGCCTGCTGAACGAGGACGGCGCCGTCGCGCTGTTCGGCTATCGCAGCACGCCGACGGTGGAAAAGGTCTTGCCATTGCTGCAAAAAGAAAAGGTTGCGCTGGTCGCGCCCTTCTCCGGCGCGCAGTCGCTGCACCAGCCCTTCAATCCCTATGTGTTCCACCTGCGCGCGAGCTACCAGGATGAAGCGGAGAAGATGGCGGAATCGCTGGCGACGCTGCAAATCACCAAGGTTGCCATCCTGTATCAGGACGACGCTTTCGGCAGGGACGGGCTGGAAGGATTCCGGCGCAGCCTGGATGCGCGCAGGCTCGCGCCGCTGGCCACAGCGACCTACGACCGCAAGAAACTCGATGTCGCGCCCGCTGTCGCCGCAATTACGGCCGTCCGGCCGCAGGCGGTAATGATGGCGTGCACGCCGTCCGCCTGCGCGGACTTCATCAAGCAGATGCGTCAGCGCGGCGAGCAACCACAGTTCCTGATGTTGTCGAATGTGAATTCGGAAGAATTCTTCCGCTCGCTCGGCGAGACGGGTCGCGGCATCGGCGTAATGCAGGTAATGCCGTATCCCAAGGACGTTGGTGCGGCGGCGGTGCGCGAGTTCCAGCGCGTGCTGAAGGAGATGCGCAATCCGCCTCCTGCTTCCTACGCCGCGCTGGAAGGTTTCATCGCCGCCAAGCTGCTGGGCGAAGGGCTGCGCCGCGCGGGTCCGGCGCCGACGCGGGAAAAGCTGCTGCGCGCTCTGGAACAAATGCAGGACGTCGACCTCGGCGGCGTGCGCGTCGGCTACGCGCCGATGGATCGCCGCGGCTCGCGGTTTGTCGAGTTGACGATTATCGGCAAGAATGGCGTGATCTGGCGCTAAGAGTATCGATCATGACATTCCGTGCAATCGTTTTCATCCTGACATCACTGCTTGCCGCACACGCGGGAGCCAATTCGCTACGCGCATCGGAATGCATCGTCCCGGCAAAACCGGGCGGCGGCATGGACCTGACCTGCAAGCTCGCGCGCAAGGGGCTGGAACCGGTGGCAAAGCAGGCGCAAGTCAATCCCGCGCTGCGCATCACCTTCCTTCCCGGCGGCATCGGCGCCGTCGCATGGAGTTCCATCCAGTCGCAGCGCCGTGCCGAATCCGATACGCTGATCGCCTTTTCAGGCGGCTCACTGCTCAATCTTGCACAGGGCAAATACGGCAAGGCATCCGCTGCCGACGTGCGTTGGGTGGCGGCCTTGGGTACGGACTACGGCATGATCGCGGTGCGCGAGGATTCGCCCTACAAGACACTGCATGACCTGCTGGAAGCGATCAAGCGCAATCCTTCGGGCATATCCGTCGGCGCCGGCGGCACCGTGGGCAGCCAGGATTGGCTGAAAGTATCGATGCTCACGAAGCAGGCGGGCGGCGATCCGAAGTCGTTGCGCTTTGTCGCCTTCGAAGGCGGCGGCGAATCGTTTACCGCGCTGCTCGCCGGTTATGTGCAGGCGGTGTCGGGCGATGTGTCCGAAGCGGCGCTGCACATGGGCAGCGGCAAGATCCGCGTGCTCGCGGTGCTGGCGGACAAGCGCCTGCCGGGGCCGCTGGCCAATATCCCGACCGCGCGCGAGCAGGGCTTCGACCTGGTCTGGCCCATCATCCGCGGCGTGTACATGGGGCCGAACGTCCCGGAAAAGGATTACCGCAAATGGGTCGGCGCCTTCGACAAGATGATGGCCCAGCCCGCGTTCGAGCAGTTGCGCGCGGCGCATGGTCTGTACCCGTTTTCGCTGACAGGGGATGCGTTGACGGCTTATGTGAACAAGACCGTCGACGAGTACGGCAAACAAGCGAAGGAACTCGGCTTGAAGCGATGAGTGCTCACGCGCCCCCGCTTTCCCTGCAGCCGCACAATACACCATGCCGTTTATCACTCGCAGTACGCTTCAACCCTTTCTCCTTTCCCTGACGATCGGCTTCATCGCCGCCCTTCTCTGCGACTGGCTCGACACGCCGCTGCCCTGGATGATCGGTCCGCTGTTCAGCACAGCCGCGGCGCGCATGGCTGGCGTAAAACTCTATAACCCGGTACAGGTCCGCGAAGCCGGCCAGTGGGCCATCGGCACTGCGCTCGGTCTGTATTTCACGCCACCGGTGCTGAAGGTGTTGGAGTCCTACCTCGGCTTCATCCTTGCCGGCGTGGTGTTTGCGCTGGTGCTCGGTGCGTTCTGCGGCTGGCTGCTGCACAGGCTGTCGGGAGTGGAGCGCACGACCGCGTTCTTTGCGATGGCAGTGGGCGGCGCGTCGGAAATGGCGAGCCAGGGCGAACGCCATGGCGCGAAGGTGGACCGGGTCGCCGCGGCGCACAGCCTGCGCATCATGCTGGTGGTCGGGATCATTCCCTTCCTGTTCAAGTTCGCCGGGGTACACGGCAGCGATGCCTACGCGACCGGTGCGCGGGTGGTCGATTATCCCGGGCTGTTGCTGCTGATCCTGCTCACCAGCGCGGGTGCCCTGCTGCTCAAGCGCATCGGCTCGCCGAACTCCTGGGTCATCGGGCCGCTTGCGGTGGCAATTGCGCTGACCGCGAACGGAATCAATCTCTCCGCGCTGCCGGAATGGATGGTGCACCTCGGCCAGCTGTTCATCGGCATCTCGCTCGGCACGCGCTTCACGCCGGAATTCCTGCACACCGCGCCGCGTTACCTGGCCAGTGTGGCGCTTTGCACACTGATCGCGATGGCGATTGCCGCGTGTTTCGCGTTTGGACTGGCGGCAGTCAGCGGCATCCATCCGGCGACCGCCATCCTCGCGACCTCGCCGGGCGGCATCGCAGAAATGAGCCTGACGGCGAAGACGCTGCAGCTCGGCGTGCCGATCGTGACCGCTTTCCACGTGACGCGGATGTCGGCCCTGGTGCTGACCATCGGGCCGCTGTTCCGCATCCTGAGAAATTGGCGCCGCCGGCACGGATCATAGTTACCGGATCATTGCAGCGGAGCGGAGTTGTGCGACAACCGCCTCCGCCGCCTTGGTGGAAATCTCGCTGTTCGAACTGAAGCGCGGCACATAGATCCGTATCTGCCGGGACCAGTAGCCCATCCCGAACGGCGGTTCCGACAGGCTCGCGGTGAAGGTAATATTGCGCGATCCGTCCGCGTCGATCATCACGCGGTTCAGCTCCAGTTGCAGCACGTACTTCGTCATGTTGTAGCTGGTGCTGATGTACGGCCCGAGGGACGACTTCAGCTTGGGCACCATATTGCCTGCAAGCTCCACCAGCACCTGGTCCCTGACGACCTTCATTTCCCTGCGCTCTTCGCTGCTCAGGACAGTCGGCTGGATACCGAAGCCCTTCTCCTGTTTCGCAAGCACGTTTTCCGTCCTGGTCCGCTTCCACACAATATCGGTCGAACCGGGTTCGAGCGGAACGGGATTGTCGTCGGAACCGGCCGTGACCTCATAGGATGCGCAACCGGCCAGCATGGCCGCAGCGACGAAAACCAGCAGGCGGAGAAAGAAGCTTTGCATTGGCAGCACACAGGCGAATTGAAGGTCGCCACATGGTGTGCCTGCACGCAAGAACAAACGTTGCGTAACTTCAAAGCGTATGTTTGCTAGAGCGCGAGCCCTAATGCGCCGCTGGCTTCCCGGGTCAATCCGGCATCAGCACACCCGCATCGGAAGTGAGGTATCGCGAAGTACAAAAAAATGGAGTGGCGGTCGCCCGACGCCACTCCTAACCCCAGGAGACAGCCGGGGACGAGACTGAGACATGACTCCCCGGCTGAAACTGAACCCGCATCGTAGGCGAAAGTGTTGTCTTAAATCCAATGCCATGTATGCATTGGTTTATGCGTTTGCGACATAAGCGTACAAGCGTTCGCTTCAGTAGCCGACGGTGAAGCGCTTGCGCGGATGGGCGGGCTTTTCCAGTTCATCGACCATCGCGACGGCGTAGTCTTCCACCGAGATCCGGCTCTCACCGTTGGCGTCGACCAGCAATTGGTCGGTACCGAGACGGAACTCGCCCGTGCGCTTGCCCGGTGCAATAACCGCGGATGGACTCAGCAGGGTCCAGTTCAGGAGCGCGTCCTCGCGTAGCAGCTTCAGCGCATCGCGCGCGCCTTCCGCGCTTTGCCGGTACATCTCGGGGAAGCCGGGCGTATCGAGCAGTTGCACGCCGGGTGCGACTTCGAGGCTGCCGGCACCGCCAACCACCAGCAGGCGCTGCACATCGGCCTGCCTGGTCGCGGCGATGATGGAGCGGATACCGCGCATGTAGTAGTTGTAGACCTCCGTCTGCGCATGACCGCTGAAGGCGCTGATGACGGCATCGTGGCTCTTGAGTTGCGTCGCGAGCCGGTCCTGGTCGAGGACGTCGGTACCGAGCGCCGTCAGTCCGGGGACGTTGGGCAGTTTTTCCGGATGGGCGACCAGCGCCGTGACGTGATGGCCGCGGGCCAGGGCTTCTTTGAGGATGGCGGAGCCGATGAATCCGGTCGAGCCGATGATGGCGATGTGCATGTTCGAATCTCCAGGTTGTTGAAATGCACCATCATCTTGTCGGAATTGATTGATCAGATAAACGAGTAAAACGATAATTGATTGTTATTGATTTCAAAACAATAAAGATGCCCCTGCTCGGACAGATCGACCTCAACAGCCTGGTGGTATTCGATGCGGTTGTCGAAACCGGCGGCTTTACAGCCGCGGCAGACCGCCTCGGTGTTGCGAAAGCTAAAGTCAGCATCCAGGTCAGCCGCCTCGAGTCGCAGGTCGGCGCCGCGCTGTTCGTGCGTACCACCCGCAAGGTCAGCCTGACCGATGCCGGGCGCATGCTGCATGAAGAATGCAAGCCCCTGCTGACCGGGATACAGGACGCGATCGATCAGGTCGGGCATGAGCAGGGTGAATTGACGGGCATGCTGCGGTTGACGACGAGCGTCGACCATGCAGTGCAGTCGCTGGCGCCGGCTGTCGCCGAGTTCGCCGCGCTGCATCCGGCGCTGCAGATCGACCTGCGCACCGGTGACAAGGTGGTGGATCTGGTTGGCGAGGGCATCGACCTCTCGATCCGGCTTGGCTGGCTGCGCGATTCCTCGTTACGCGCGGTCAAGTTGGGGGAGTTCGAGCAGTACGCGGTGGCATCGCCGGCATACCTGAAGCGCGCGGGCCGGCCAAGACAGCCGGAAGACCTGGCGCAACATGACTGGGTCGCCTTGACGTTGCTGCCGACCCCGTTCACCTGGAAGTTCAGCCGGCGCGGCGAGACGCGCACCGTACTCGTGAAGTCGCGGATACGAATCGATTCACCTGGGGCACTGCGCGCGATGCTGCGGCAGGACGCAGGCGTGTCCGTGCTCGACCAGTACAGCGTAGAGGGCGACCTCAAGGCGGGTCACCTGGTACGGTTGATGACGGACTGGTCGCTGCCGCGCGCAGGCATCTATGCTGTGTATCCGCCGGGGCGCCATGTCGCACCCAAGGTGCGGAGCTTTATCGAGTTCTACCGGAAGTGGTTGGTTAGAGGGTGTTATGAACTAGGGAAGGGGTCGCGCAACCCCGAGAACCGGTCGAATGCAAGGCGCGGCGACGCGTCGTAGCGGTGCTACGGCAAGGAGCCGCAACACCGCAGGCGGCCGGTTCTCGGGGCTGCCCGGAGGGTTCGGTCGAGAAGGGACGCATTGCGGTGTTGCGCCGCTTGCGCAGGCGCCCAGCCTGAGCGGCGCGGCGCGCCTAGCACTGCATCCCTTCTCGACCGAACGCGACCCCTTCCCTAGTTCATAACACCCTCTAGGTAAACGACAAGCGCGGATACGGCCACGGTTCCGGCAGCGTCCGCTTGCCGCCGAACATGCCGGCCGCCGATACCTTCAGCCGATCCAGCGAGAACTGCCGCAAGTGCTGGAACACACTCTGGTTGATGCCCATCGTCGCCTGCATGACCAGCATGTCGACTTCACGACGCGGCGCCGCGTCGGGCACCGGCGCTTTCGGCCGTCCCGGACGCCCGCGGGCAAGCTGCTCGTTCATCGCACAGCGGAACGCATCTTCCAGCGTTACCTGGCTCGCCTCCCGCGCAAGTTGCCAGCAGCGCGCCTGAGTGGAGTGCGGCCGCAGCAACTGTTCGCGGCAGAGCATGTCGCACAGCCTGAGCAGTTCCCGCGCCGGCCGTCCGGTGTGCTTTTCCAGCTGGGCGATGTCCACTGCGCGCGGGGAGCAGGACACGAAGCGTCCCAGCACCTCGGTGATGAGGCAAAGCCTCTCGTACAGCACGCCGCTGCCGAGGATGTATTGGTCGACCGCGCTCATCCCGCTTCTCCCATCAATGCAGCCGCATTGCGATAATCGGTGAGATGCTGTGCATTGGTGTTGATGGCAAGGGGAGTTCTGTCTCGCATGACGCTGTCCTCGATAAAGGGTGGGCAGATAACGCAGGCAATCCGGATAGGGCTGACGCGCAGGCACAAGTTAGTGCAATGCAGCAATGTTGCAATTTGCAGGCCAGCCAGGAGAACTCGGGTCTTCAGGGGCAAGAACATCTGTTTGCCTGCGGCTCCGCAGCAAGCATATCGACAGGGGGAAAACCGCGAAATCAACGACTTGCGAATGCGGCATGGCGAGATGTGGGGCTTCGGACATATGTCCTGCACGTTCTGCGTGAAAAGCGCGGGCATGCACTTGTTTAGTGCCATTAAGCAACAAATTGGTGAGCAATCTGACACCGGCCTGCGCTTGGATCCATCGCAGGGTGGACAACGCTCCCTCGCGGCATGTTGCCAGCAGAATCATTGAACAAATTGCTTCAAAGCCTGTCCGAATTCATCGACAGGGAGCGCTTTTCCGCCGCGGTCGAGAACGACGAATAGCGGAGCCGCAGGCATCATCGCCTCATTCCATTTTTCGTATCGCAATGCATGGTGTCGCATCCATGCATACCGTCCCTGTCACAGGAAATCCGACGCGCAATCACGGCAAAAATCAAGACGTGATTTGTGCATGCGAATGGTTTACAGTGTGTTGAACGCCCGCTGCCTTGCCGCCTATAGAAGGAAGGCAAGGCAGCGTCATGAATTGGTCTGTTATCTGTATTTGCCCATGAAACCCGTTGCACCCGGCACCGTCATCTTCCATCGCCACCGCGGCTATGGCGTCATCACTTCGGTCAACCTGTTGACCGGCTGGGTGTCGGCGCGCTTCGGCGACGAAGTGCGCACGCTGGACCTGAACCTGTCGCATGACGAGCTGCAGCATGCGGACGGCGAACCGATCCGCTTCCGCCGCGATGCACCCGACCGCATGCCGCATGCACGGCTGATGGCGATGATGCGCGAGCTGCACCGGGCCGGGTATCAACGGCTGTACCTGTATTCCTGGCCGAAGGCATCCGGCCTGCACTGGCGCTGGCACATCTTCACGGGGCAGCGCAACTGGATCGACCGCGCCTGGCGCGAGGGCTGGTACGGCTCCGGCGCGGACTACAACTTCAATCCGGTGATGGGCTGGGGCGACCAGCCGGGCGCGACCGCGCAGGAACTGGTGCACGCCTTCGCGCGCTTCGATCCGCAGGGACTGGCGCAGGCGCTGCTGCGCGATGAAGACCATACCGCTTGGTTTGATGCGGTGTGCGAAGCGCTGCTGCCGAATTACGCTTATACGTTGGGTTGGGACCTGCGCGACGGTCCGGTGCCCGAGCATCTGCCGGTGATCCCGGTGCGCCGCGGTGTGCCTGCCTATGCGGGGCCGCCGCTGCCCTGGCCGCCGGGCTGGAAGAAGATCGGGACGGGCGGACGCGTACTCGTGCGCACGGGCTTCAGAACAGATCGCGCTGACGCCCAATTCGGCGTCGTTCGTTGACCTGCGCGACAGAGGCCTCGCGCGTGCCAGGGATGAGCGTCACCACGTCGCCGGATTGCAATTCGCCGGCTTCGATCACGCGCAGGTAGAACCCGCTGTTCCCCGCCTGCACCATCATCTTCGCCGCGTGCGAAAAACCCATCTTCGCATTGAACTTGTAGCAGGGCTGGCGCGGTTCCGTCACTTCGAACAGGACGCTGCCGATCCGCAGGCGGTCCTTGATCCACACCTCGCTCTCCAGCACACCCTGCAGCGTCAGGTTCTCGCCCATCGATCCGGGCGGCAGCGCTTCCTCGCGCTTCAGTGCGGTGCGCCGCTGCTCTTCCCAGAATGCATAGTGCTCCGACGGATACGCATACACTGCCTTGTTCAGGCCGCCGTGCACGGTGAGGTCGGCCTGTTCGTCACCTTCGATGCCCAGCTTGCCGACCCGCACGATGCCCTGCACCGGCTTCTTGTGGATGCCGGTCGCCACGCGCCGCAGCCGTTCGGATTGCTGCACGAAAAGGTCGCCGATGCCGCTGACGTTCACGCTGAAGACCTTCATGCCGCCTCTGCCAAGCGCCGGCGATTGGCAAGGCTGGACGCGTACAACGACACGCCGATCGCCACCGCCATCGGCACCGCGCTGTAGAACGACAGGCTGCCCGTGCCCTGCGCCGACACGATCACGCCGCCTGCGAAAGCCCCCGCGGCCTGGCCGAGATAGATCGCGGAAGAATTGAGCGACACCGAAGCCGACGCGAGCGACGGCGCCATCGCCACCAGGCGCGCCTGCTGCGAACCGTTGATCGCGAAGCAGCCCAGGCCCCAGACGAAGGTCAGCACGACAGTGACCGGCAATGAGCCACGCGTGAGCGGCCACAGCGCAATTGCGGCCAGCATGCACCCCATCGCGATCACACCGACACGCATCGGGCCGATGCGGTCCATGAAGCGTGCACCGAGCACGTTGCCCAGTACGCCGGTAATGCCGAAGCAGAGGAACAACAGGCTGATCACTGTCGGCGTCGCGCCGATGAAATCCTTCAGCAGCAGCGCCATGTAGGAAAAGATGGTGAACATGCCCAGCGCCTGGATCGCGGTGACGGAAATCGCGAGCAGCAGTGGCTTGTTGTCGAACAGCGCCTTCCACGCGGCGCGATCCATCGGCGCGACGAACAGCTTCGGCGGAATCTGCATCCACACCCCGGCCGCGAACAAGGCGGCGAGCAGTCCGACCAGCCCCAGCGTCGGACGCCAGCCGATGTGCGCGCCGAGGTAAGCGCCGATCGGGGTGCCGATCACCGCAGCGATCGACCAGCCGAGGAACACCGTCGCGATCGCCTTGCCGCGCACCTCGGGCGCCACCATCAGCCCGGCCGTCGCCGCTGCCTGCGCAGTGAAGACGGCGGCGCCAAGCGCGGTCAGCATGCGCGCGATGAGCAGCGTGTTGTAGCCGGGCGCAAGCGCTGCCACCAGGTGCATGACCGCATACAGCAACAGCGCCGCCGTCAGCAGCTTGCGGCGTTCGATGGCGCTGGTCCATCCGGCAAGAAAGGGGCCGGTCACGCAGATCGTCATCGCAAAGGCGGAAATCAGCATGCCGACCTGGGCGGGCGAGATGGCAAGGTCGGCGCTCAGTTCATTGAGCATGCCGGGCACGATCATCACGCCGGTGCCGATGGCGAAGTTGCCGAGGGTGAGGGACCACAGTCTTGGCTGCATGGGAACTCCGGAAATGGCCTTCCAGTGTAGCGAAAGATGAACGACCGTGCTGAAAGCTGCCCAGCCGCACGAATCCTGTGCATTGCGCAAGGAAAGGGCAGGCTCGCATCGGCATTTGCGCGGCAACGGTGCACGCTTTGCACGTAAGACCGCCTTTACCCACGGCATGCCTTTTGCTGAAGCATGGGCCGCCACCAACCACATCAACGAGGACAGCCATGGATCGCAACGAAGTGACCCGAAAGATCATCAGCGCAAAAGTGAAGAAGGGCCTGAAGTGGAAGGACATCGCAGAACGCCTCGGCCAGAGCAAGGAATGGTCGACCGCCGCCTGCCTCGGCCAGATGACCTTCACCAAGGCGCAAGCCGAAGTCGCGCAGGGACTGTTTGACCTCACCGACGAGGAAGCGGCCTGGCTGCAGATCGTGCCGTACAAGGGTTCGCTGCCGACAGCGGTGCCGACCGATCCGCTGATCTACCGCTGGTACGAGATCGTGAGCGTGTACGGCCTGACGATCAAGGAATTGATCCATGAGAAATTCGGCGACGGGATCATGAGCGCGATCGACTTCTCGATGGATATCACGCGCGAGCCGGATCCGAAGGGGGATCGGGTGAATGTTGTGTTGTCGGGGAAGTTTTTGCCGTACAAGACGTATTGAACGAAGCACGCCAGCCTGCCGCCAGTGCGCCGCAGGCAATACCGCTCCGTCAGCGGTAATCATATACCTGTCATCCCGACAAACGTCGGGATCCAGCGTCTTTGCTCACGTCCGCTAACGTCACTGAATTCCGGCGTTCCGGAATGATGCAGTTATCTTGCATGCATAAGGAAGCGCAGCAGGCGAACCAAGGATGATTCCCGGGCAGGCATCACGCCTTGTGCGTCGAGAGCAGGATACTTGTCTCGGTATTGCCGATGCCTTCGATGCGGCGAATCCGTCCCAGCAAACGATCGAACAACTCCAAGTTATCCGCGCGCAGTTCCGCAACGATATCCCAGCGCCCGTTCGTCGTGTGCAGCGTATGCACACCCGGCTCGACGCGCAATGCCTGGATAACGGCCGGCGCGCTGTTCCCTTCCACCGCAATGCCCATCCACGCGCGGATGCGATGCGCTTCCGCCTCCGGTTTCACGCGCACCGTGTAGCCGGCAATCACACCGCTTTCTTCCAGCTTCGCGATCCGGTTCTGCACCGTCGCGCGCGACACCCGCAGCTTCTTCGCCAGTTCGGTCACGGACATGCGCGCGTCGTCGCGCAGCAGGGCGAGGAGATGGCGGTCGGTGTCGTTCATCTTGGCAAATTGAAAGCTTCAAGTATCGATTTGCCAGATTTTATGCCAAATCGATTAGTTTGAAGACTTTTTGTCGGCACGGCGTCATTCCACAATCAATCCTGAACCCGCCAACAAGGAGAGAGGACAACATGACCCGCTATATCGACATCAAGAACATTCAACAACTCGTCAGGGCCGTCGGCGTCGAGGCCTTCATCACGCAGCTGTCACGGTACATCCGCGCCGACTACCTGCGCTGGAACGAATTTGAAAAATCCGCGCGCGTGGCCAATCATTCGGATATCGGCGTGATCGAACTGATGCCGGTCTCGGACCACACGCAGTACGCGTTCAAGTACGTCAACGGCCATCCGAAGAACACGCGCATCAACATGCTGACCGTCATGGCATTCGGCGCGCTGGCCGATGTGCGCACCGGCTGTCCGCGCCTGTTGAGCGAACTGACGATCACGACCGCACTGCGCACTGCAGCGACCTCTGCGCTGGCCGCGCTGCCGCTCGCCAGGCCGGGAGCGAAATCCATGGCCGTGATCGGCAATGGCGCGCAGAGCGAGTTCCAGATCCTGGCATTCAAGGCCTTGCTGGGAATCCGCGAGGTGCGCGTCTATGACATCGATCCGGCGGCCACCCGGAAACTGATGCGCAATCTTGCCGGCGCTCCCGGCCTGCAGATCCTGCCGGCGGCATCCGCTCGAGAGGCGGTGCGCGGCGCCGATATCGTCACCACAGTCACGGCGGACAAAACCAATGCGACCATCCTGACGCCGGACATGGTCGAACCGGGCATGCATATCAACGCGGTTGGCGGCGACTGCCCCGGCAAGACCGAACTGCACGCGGACATCCTCGCGAATGCACGCGTCATTGTCGAGTTCGAACCGCAGACACGCGTCGAAGGCGACATCCAGCAGATGCCGGCCGACTTTCCCGTCACCGAGCTGTGGCAGGTCCTCGCCGGCAAGGCACCTGGACGCGAAAGCGACAAGCAAGTCACGGTATTCGATTCGGTGGGCTTCGCGCTGGAAGACTTCTCGGCGCTGCGCTATGTCAACGACCTAGCTGAACGCATGGCGATCGGTTCATGGATCGAACTGGTGCCGACCCCGGACAATCCGAAGGACCTGTACCAGTACGTGGCGCCGGCGCAGGAGACGACCGAGCACCGACTCGATACGGCCGCTGCCGTACCGGCCTGAACGGGAGCAGCCATGCAGACCACAGACCACGTCCTGATGATCCGGCCGGTCAGGTTCAGTTCCAACCCTGAGACCGCTTTCAGCAATGCCTTCCAGCTCGACGACCTCGCGCCCGATGCGGCGCAGGCCGCGGCACAAAAGGAGTTCGACGCTTACGTGCAGGCCTTGTGCGATGCAGGTGTTGGCGTCTTGGTCGTGGATGACTCGCCCGAACCGCACACCCCGGATTCGATCTTTCCGAACAACTGGGTCAGCTTCCATCGCGACGGGCGTGTGATTCTCTATCCGATGGAAGCGCCGAATCGCCGGCTCGAGCGACGCGCTGCGGTCCTGACGGAAGTCGGCAAAAAGTTTGCGATTCGCGAGACCGTCGACCTCAGCCGTTTCGAGGCAGAAGGAAAATTCCTCGAAAGCACCGGCTCCATGGTGCTCGACCATGACAACCGGCAGGCCTACGCCTGCCATTCGTCGCGCAGCCATCCGGATGTGATGAAGGCGTTCGAGGCTGAAACCGGATACAGGGCGGTGTGGTTCCATGCGGCGGACCGGTTCGGGAAACCGATCTACCACACCAATGTGATGATGTGCGTCGGCCGCAAGCTCGCGGTCGCCTGCATGGAAGCGATCGCCGGTCCGGCCGAACGTGCTCTCCTGCGGCAATCCCTTCACGCAACCGGCAAGCAGGTCATTGACATCACCCTGGCGCAGATGGAATCGTTTGCCGGGAACATGCTCGAGCTGCGTTCGGTGCGGGGCAATCCGGTCTTTGTGATGTCACGGCGTGCGTGGGGTAGTCTGACCACGGCACAGCAACGACTGATTGCGTCGTACGCGGAACCGGTGCCCGCGCCGATCGATACGATCGAAAGGCTGGGAGGCGGCAGCGCCCGCTGCATGCTCGCGGAGATCTTCCTGCCTCCGCGTGCGGCAAAACAAGCAGATTGCGAGGCACTGGCGGCTTGCGGAAACCATGCTTCCGCAAGCCAGGATCATTGTCCTTGAAAACTCCCGGCGGCGAAGTGCGCTTTCAGGGATGCGCGGGAAGGCGTCCCTCAACGCTCAGCGGTTCAGCGCCGCTGGATTCAGCACATTCTTCGGCGCGCCTGCGGCAAAGTCGAGCACGTTCTGGAAGGCAGCCCGGAAGTACAGCTCGTAGCTGTCCTTCTCCACGTAACCGATATGCGGCGTCGCCAGCACGGTGGGAATGCGCAGCAGCGGCGCGCCCGCCGGCATGGGCTCGGATTCGAATACGTCGATCGCGGCGAAGCCGGGCCGGCCGCGATGCAGGGCTGCTTCGAGTGCGCCTGCCGTCAGCAGTTCCGCCCGGCTGGTATTGACGAACAGCGCGCCGCGCTTCATGCGGTCGAGATCTTCCAGTGTAACGATGCCGTGCGTCGCGTCATTCAGCCGCAGGTGCAAACTCAGCACGTCGGCCTGTTCAAAGAACGCCTCCCTTGAATCCGCCGCACGGTGTCCATCGTTGCGCGCCGCTTCCCTGCCGGCTTCGCTGCCCCAGATCATGACGTCCATGCCGAACGCCTTGCCATAACCCGCCACCAGCCGGCCGATACGACCGTAGCCCCAGATGCCCAGCGTCCTGCCCTTGAGCACGATGCCCAGCGTATTCAGTTCCGGATTGATCGATGCCGTCTGCCACAGTCCGTCGCGCAAATTGGCGGCATATTGCGGTACCTTCCTCGCGGCAGCCATGATCAGCGCCCAGGTTAGCTCGGCCGGCGCGGTGGGGTCGCCCACACCTTCGGCGATGGCAATGCCGTTTTCGGTCGCAGCATCGACGTCGATGTGACCGCTGACCTTGCCGGTCTGCGAGATCAGTTTCAGATTGGGCAGCTTGCTCAACAGTTGCCGGTTGAAAGCAGTGCGCTCACGGATCAACACCAAGGCATTGAAATCCTTTAGACGCAGCGCAAGCTGTACTACACCTTTGGCGCTGTTCGTGAACACTTTGACATCATGTCCCTCTAACAGGCGGAAGCAATCGAGGTGGCGGACACAGTCCTGATAGTCGTCAAGAATCGCGATTTTCATATGGGTTTGCCAACTTTGTCATAAAACCGTAGCAAAGATACGAGTCTTGGCGGAAACGATAAATGCCTACTACAAAACTCAACAATTTTTCCTACAATTTTGTTGTAAATCATTGAGCCGTGGTATTGCCCCGTGTACAATCAGAACCTATTTTTCGCCGCTCCCCGCGGGAGAAGGCGAACCCACCAGGCCCGAGCATTATTCCATTTTTCGGGCCGCGCGGTCACTACACAAAGGCCGCCCTCGACATGACCGCCGTACCGCTAGACCACTGCGCACTAGCCGAGCCAAAAGCTGACGACGATCCTGCCGCATCGGGACAAGACAGATTTCTTTATTGGCATTGGAGGTAGTTTTTATGAACCAGCCCGTTATGGGAGGCATTGCAGTCTTGAATGCACCAACTTACGTTAAGCACCAGAAGCTGATCAACTGGGTCGCGGAAATCGCCGCGCTCACCAAGCCGGAACGCATCTACTGGTGCGACGGCTCGCAGGCAGAATACGATCGGCTGTGCGCGGAAATGGTTGCCGCCGGCACCATGAAGAAGCTGAACGACGCCAAGCGTCCGAACAGCTTCCTGGCCTGCTCCGACCCGTCCGACGTGGCACGCGTCGAAGACCGCACCTTCATCTGCTCCGAAAAGCAGGAAGACGCCGGCCCGACCAACAACTGGATGGCGCCCGCTGAAATGCGCGTGACCCTGAACGGCCTGTTCGACGGTTGCATGCGCGGCCGCACGATGTATGTGGTGCCGTTCTCGATGGGCCCGCTGGGTTCCCCGATCGCTCACATCGGCATCGAACTGTCCGACTCCCCGTACGTGGCCGTCAACATGCGCATCATGACCCGCATGGGCAAGGCCGTCTATGACGTGCTGGACACCGACGGCGACTTCGTGCCCTGCGTGCACACCGTCGGCAAGCCGCTGGCTGCCGGCGAAAAGGATGTGCCGTGGCCGTGCAACCAGACCAAGTACATCGTCCACTATCCGGAAACCCGCGAAATCTGGTCCTTCGGCTCCGGCTACGGCGGCAACGCTCTGCTGGGCAAGAAGTGCTTCGCGCTGCGCATCGCGTCCACCATGGGCCGCGACCAGGGCTGGCTGGCCGAGCACATGTTGATCCTCGGTGTGGAATCCCCGGAAGGCAAGAAGCACTACGTCGCTGCCGCCTTCCCGTCCGCCTGCGGCAAAACCAACTTCGCGATGCTGATCCCGCCCAAGGCCTTCAACGGCTGGAAGGTCACGACCATCGGCGACGACATCGCCTGGATCAAGCCGGGCAAGGATGGCCGCCTGTACGCGATCAACCCGGAAGCCGGTTACTTCGGCGTGGCACCGGGCACCAACACCATCACCAACTCCAACTGCATGGCTTCGCTGAACGCGAACACCATCTTCACCAACGTCGCGCTGACCGACGACGGTGACGTGTGGTGGGAAGGCCTGACGAAGGAAGCGCCGGCGCACCTGATCGACTGGCAGGGCAAGGACTGGACCCCGGAAATCGCCAAGGAAACCGGCCGCAAGGCAGCGCATCCGAACGCGCGCTTCACCGTCGCCGCGACCCAGAACCCGGTGATCGACCCGGCATGGGACGATCCGGCCGGCGTGCCGATCTCGGCCTTCATCTTCGGCGGCCGCCGTTCGACGACGGTGCCGCTGGTGACCGAAGCCCGCAACTGGGTGGAAGGCGTCTACATGGCCGCGACCATGGGTTCCGAGACCACCGCTGCGGCCGCCGGCCAGCAGGGCGTGGTGCGCCGCGACCCGTTCGCGATGCTGCCGTTCATGGGTTACAACATGAGCGACTACTTCCAGCACTGGCTGAACATCGGCAAGAAGATCGCCGCTTCGCCGGCCGAGCTGCCGAAGATCTTCTGCGTGAACTGGTTCCGCACCGACGAAAACGGCAAGTTCGTGTGGCCGGGCTTCGGCGACAACATGCGCGTGCTGAAGTGGATGCTCGACCGCATCGAAGGCAATGCCGGCGGCAACGAGAACATCTTCGGCGTCACCCCGCGCTACGACGACCTGACCTGGACCGGCCTGGAGTTCACCCAGGAGCAGTTCGACAAGATCACCTCGATCGACAAGGCTGCATGGGAAGCAGAGCTGAAGCTGCATGCCGAACTGTTCGACAAGCTGAAGTACCACCTGCCGTCCGAGCTGGAGTCGACCAAGGCTGCGCTGGAGAAGCGCCTGGCTGCGTAAGCGGTCATCGCCGGAAGGAAAGGAAAGCGCGGCAGGGCAACCTCGCCGCGCTTTTTTTCGTCAATACGATCCGTACCCTCAGCCGGAGCTTCAAACAACAACGCCCGCGTTTGCGGGCGTTGTTGTTTTGGTGCGAATGCGATGCAGGCCGCGACTACTTGCGCAAGGCCTGCGCTTCCAGCAAGGTGCGCTGCATTTTCAGCAGCGCATCCTGCGCACCACGCTTGGCACTTAGCGAAAAGTCAGACTTGAATTCGTCGTACTCCGCACGTCCCTCGCCCATCACCTTGTGGCTCATCACCTTGTTGCCGGCCGCATCGGTGATGTCGCAGGTCAGTTCCACATAGAACTGGGTGGGCGGCCAGGTGAACGGACTCGGGGATGATGAGTTGGTGACCAGCGTCGGAGTGATGACATAGGCGACATTGTTCTTCTTGATCGCTTCCATGTCCGTCGGCGACTTCAGCTTGGTCACGCTGCCGAACACATTGGTCAGCATCTTGTAGAAGCCGGTTTCGATATCGCGGTAAGGCACATAGGAGACCTTGTCGCCACCGCCACCCGGCGTTGTCACTTCGCGGCTGCGCAGGTCGTCGGCGATGAAGTAGGCGACGTCCTTGCGGATCGGCTGGCTGCCGGCTTCACGCTCGATCTTGGCGACGTCCGGCGTCATGGCAATGGGATGGGCGCAGCCGACCAGGATGGCGGCGGCAATGAGGGATGCAGCGAGTTTGATGATGCGCATTCTTGTTCTCCGATGATCAGCTTATTTCAGTGCGTTGACGAAGGCCTTGTCTTCATAGAGTTTCCCGAGCAGCTTCTGAACCGCGACCGGGTACTCCTGCACCGCGCGCGGCAGGGCGACAGCGGCTGCGAAGGAAGATGGGAATTCGCTGCGCACCGATTTGACCTGGTCGTAACGCACCTGGCCCGCGCGTTTCACGACGAAGCGCGCTTCGAGGTCGACGGTACCGACCGAGAACCCGGCGACATCGATGTCGTTCTTGAGCAGGGTGCCGGTGATTTCCGTAGTCGTATCAGACGACAGTTTTTTCGCGAGGGAGAGCTCTTGCCTGATCGCTTCCGCCACGTAGTTGGCGTATGAGTCCTGGTAGGGCGACGCCAGCGACGAGCCGCGCATCGAAATGGGGTTGGCATTCGCCTTGTCCGGCGACGAGGCAAACGTGCCGACGCTGGCCGAGTAGGCGCCTGCGTCTTTGAGCCTCTGGACGTTATCGAGGGAAGGGGTGTATTGCGGCGCCATCATCGAGCAGCCTGTGCTCAAAAGGGTTACCGCAGAAGCCATCACGATGGCTGTCAGTCGTGTCATTAAGTTCCTCCGGAATGCAGGTTCGTTGTTGTCCGCTGCCATGGCGGCAGCGCGGCGTATCTTTCTCTGGTTCTACGCCAGGGCAGACGTTATCATTTGAGCATCAATGCGCCATCCCATATTTCTGGGAGGCGACAGTTCTTTCTGGATGCCGTGTCGAATCAGGCCGATCAAGGAGTCCCGGCTTTGCCTTTGCGGGATTTTGTTACCTCGTGTCAATCAGTTGCCTTGTATTACATTTTCAGGCTGGCGTATGAGCCGATTTCGGCTCATTGATATGTAGGCAATGCGAAGGCTCCGGCAGAAGCAGGCGCTAACTTATAAGGCAGCTTATTAAAAAGTTGCTGTGCAGCAAGTAACATTCCCTTACAATTCAAATCTTGCCGTACGGCAATATTGTGCAAGAATGAAGCAACAGTCTGATTTACTGGACATACCTTCCCTTTAGCTTTGCATGCGGCAGAATAATGGCTCCCGAAGTGTTCAACAGCGACGCCCCCAGTGCGAACCCGATTCCGCCGTCCTTGCGGATCGAGGTGTTGCAGGAGCTCGCGGACACTGCCGGCAGCCTGGCCAACAAGCAGATTGACGGCTTCATCACGCGTCTTGCCGACGCGATGCTGGCGCAGGCGCAATCCTGCGACGATCCACGCCAGTCCAAACTGCTCACCACGTCCGCCGCCCTCCTTAAACGCAACCGCTACCCCTTCTACTATGTAATGTCCGAGCGCCTTGGCGCGGCCCTGCACAATGAGGTGCTGGCTGCGGAGTACCCGGGTACCGTGCAGGAAACGGCTGCGCCGCCCGCGTCGCTCCCGCCCGAGCTGGAGGTCGACAAGAAGCTGTGCCTGATGAAGGCCGCCCGCGCGATCGAAACGGAAAACAACACCCGCCTGACGGCGCTCAACATTCGCCTGGCGTCGCTGCTCGGCCGGGAGGAGCTGCCGACCGCACAGAACCCGTTCCGCCCGCAAGTCTTCCTGACGGTGGTCCACGAATCCTGGTGCGAATTCCAGCCGGATGCGGAGACGCACCACCTGGTCTACCGCCTGCTCTCGGCATCGCTCTGCCTCGACCTCGCGCCGGTGCTGCATGCGCTGAACATGGCTCTGATCAAGCGCGGCATCGTGCCGCACTTGCCTGCTTCGGCGCTGGTGGCGACGCTGGACGCGGAGAAGAAGGCCGCCGCCGACCAGGACGAAGCAAGCATGGATCCGGTGATGCGGCAATTGCGCCGCTTGTTCCCGGCCGAAAACAAGGTGCCTGCGCAAAGCGAGCGGCCGGTTCCTTCCGATTTCCCGTCTCTGTTTGCCGCCGACGACGTGCAGGCGACGGCGACGCGCAACGAGCTGCTCGCCTACCTGACCACGGTGCAGCGCACCGTCGTCAACCAACCTTCCGCCGCCGGCAAATCGGTGGCGCCGTTTTACCTCGACGTGCTCGACCGCATCCGCAAGGAAGCGCCGGCGGGCGCACTGACGCCGACCGACAGCAGCGTAATCAACCTGCTGAAAAAGATATTCGGCATGGTATTCAGCGACGAGCACATCGCCGATGAGATGAAGGCGGTGATCGGCCTGCTGCAGGTGCCGGTGCTGAAGGCCGCGGTGCAGGACAAGGATTTCTTCTTCAAGGCCGGCCATCCGGCGCGCCGCGTGGTGGACCTGATGGCCAGGCTGGCTGTGGGCTGGGACCCGAAGAAGGGCGATGCCGATCCGTTGCACGTGCTGATCCTGCGTAACGTCAAGCGCATCCAGCAGGAATCCGAGCAGCGCATGGGCGTCTTCGCCGATGTGGCCACCGAGCTCACGTCCTTCATCAAGCGCGACGAGACCGCGACCGAACAGGTGCTGGCCAACTCGATCGGCAACGCACTGCAGCAGGAAAAGCACGACCAGTGCGTGAAGGCCGCGAAGAATGACGTCGCGATGCGTGTGGGCACCGGCGAAGTCGTGGCGTTCGTCGAGACCTTCCTCGAAGACAAATGGGTGCGCGTCCTCACGCTTGCCTACAGCGTCAAGGACGACAAGCCGCAGGCTGTGGATAGCGCGATCAAGACCATGGACGAGCTGTGCTGGAGCGTGAAGCCGAAGATCACGCCTACCGAGCGCAAGGAGCTGCTGGCCAAGCTGCCGCCGATGATCGCGATGCTGAACAAGTGGCTGGACCTGATCAAGTGGCACGGCGACGATCGCGAGCGCTTCTTCAAGGAGCTCGCCGAAACCCACGCTTCGATTGTGAGGGCGCCGGTCGAGCTGTCGCCGGAGCGCCAGATGCAGATCGCGCTGGCAGTCGCCAAGCACGCAGCCGAACGCCGCCTGCAGCGCCAGGCGCAGCAGCAGCCGGAGCCCGAACCGGACGAGTACGACCAGATGGTCGACGAGCTCGAGCGCGGCACCTGGATCGAATTCAAGCGCAATGATGGCGCGGTCATGAAGATCAAGCTGGCATGGGTCAGCCCGATGCGCAGCCTGTACATCTTCTCGACCAGGGACAGACAGGAAGCGCTGTCGATTTCCGCGGAAGGACTGGCACAGGCGATGCGCGAGGAACGCGCGCGCGTGGTGTCGCTGACCGGGCTGGTGGGCAAAGCACTGGCATCGGTGTTCGGCGCGGACGGTGCGAACGACGAGGCAATGGAAGCGAAGTCAGCAGCATAAGAGGGTGTTATGCACTAGGGAAGGGGGCCCTTTCCCTAGTGCATAACACCCTCTACTGCTTTTCCCCACGGCGCGACGAAACAGTGGTCGCGCCTTTTTTTGTCCTTGCAGGCCAAACCGCCGGATAGATCAAACCGCCGGCCTGTTAGAAACTTTCTTCACCGGCATTTCCCCCCTCCCTCCGCGGCAATAAGATCGCGTTTCCGACTCGTCGGCGTCCGCCGATGCGCCCCCACAGGAAACGATCATCATGCGGAAACACCTTGCCACCTTCGCGCTGTTCCTTGCATCGATTGCCGCCCAGGCAGAACCCATCGCCACGCAAGTTACGTCGGCGGAGAATGCGATCGAAACCAGCAACCATCGCCTGTTCGTGTCGTCCGACGGCGCGTTCTACGAACTCGCGTTCGGCAACGACGGCTGGGCCAAGACGAAGGTGCCTGCCGCATTTCGCGACGGCGCGAATCGTTCCTGCTATTTCCTCGGTATCGCTGAACTCAACGGACGCGTCTACACGGTGTGCACCGCGGACAACGTCAATCCGCTGGCAAAGAAGTTCCTGCTGGCGCTCGATACCTTGGACGCTACGCCGGTATTGCAGGAAGTCGGCGAGCTGCATGGCGTCGCGTTGCCCAACGGACTGACGGTCGACAATGCCGGCAACATGTATGTCGCCGACAGCGGACTGCCGCTGCTACCGGGTACCATTCAGAAGATCACACTGGCCAGCGCCTACACCATCTCGACGCAGACGACCTTCCACCGCTTCCTTGCATTCAAGCCGAACGGTTTGCGGTATGCGCAGGGCAAGCTGTATGTGACCGTCAATCCCTTCAGCTACATCGGCGTGTCGCAACTGCTGCGCTACGATCTGCGCCCGGATGGATTGCGCAACGAGACGGCGCTCTACAAGTCGGTCGCTTTCCTCGATGATTTCACGCTGGTGGAAGGCGGCGCAGTGATGACGGAATTCCTCGGCGGACGCATCACCCATGTGAGCGAGCGCGGCACGGAACTGCACCGCGCGGGTTTCACCCAGCCTACGTCCGTCAGCCTCCTGAACGCGCCGGCCTATGGCGCCGGCAACCTGCTTGTGACGGAGCGATCCACAGGCAACGTGCACCGCTTCATGAATTCGTGGGGGCTGCGGCCGCGCTAGCCAGGCTGTCAATCATTCGGCAGGAATTACATACAAATTTTCGATGGATGGGTTTCCTTCTGCCATCCCGTGGAACTGGCCGCGTATTTCCGCACCTAAGCATCGCATTGAATGGCAATGCTTACCGGGAGATAACAAGTGGTGCAGGATGCAGTTAACAAGGAAATCACGCTGGACGATCTGCTGCGGATCGTCGATACCGCAGCACGCACGATCGAGCGCCTGCAGGCGGTCAACGCGTCGCTGATGCAGCAGATCCGCGAATGCGAATCGGCGGTCCAGGCGGCAGCCGATGATGCCGACAACAAGGCGCGGCAGATCGAGGAACTGGAGAAATCGGAGGCGATGCTGCGCGAGGATGCAGAGTGGTGCCGCTGGTTCAAGAACAAGTACAGCGCATCGACCTTCTACTCGCACATCGAGCGGGAATACCAGGCCGAACTGCGCGGGCAGGACCTGCCGGGCGAGATCGACACCGGCATGCCGTCGCCGCAATCAGGCGTTGCGCGCGACGCCTCCTGATCCTTTCTTCGCGACGGCAGGCGCCGTCCGCTTTTCAGCCGTGCCGGAGAATGCGATCGGCGCGGCACATTCCGGCTTCAGTCCGCGGCAGCTGCGATACACATCGCGAATGCGCGCCAGGTCGGCGTCTACATCACCGGTCAGCATGGCGTACGAAACCAGCCGGACTTCCTTCGTGGCGTAGTCGATGGCGGCCATCCCCAACGGCACGCCCGCGCTCAGCGCGATGTGGTAGAAGCCGCTGCGCCAGCTGTCGCGATATTTGCGCGTTCCTTCCGGCGCCAGCGCCAGCCAGAATTCGTCGGCTGCCTTGATCCGCTCGGCGAGGCGGGCGATGGCGCCGGTGTTGGAGCCGCGCTCGATCGGCTCGCCGCCCCAAGCGCGGAACCACGGGCCGAGCAGGGCGCCGCAGGTGCCCTTGAACAGCGCCTCCTTCCCCAGCCAGCGGAAACGGACTCCGACCGCCCACTTGGCCGCGAGGCCGATCACGAAATCCCAGTTGGAGGTATGCGGGTACACGATCACGACGCCGCACGGTCCAGGCAGCGGCGCGAAATTCACGCGCCAGCCGAAGACAGCGAGCAGGCGCACGGCGACACGCTGCCAGCGCGTCGCAACATTGCGAGTGGTCAGGTAATGGTCAGCCATGGTGAGGTCATTATCCGCTTTCCGGGAAGATTTTGTTGATTTGTGGAAAAACTGACATGACCGGCTTGCGATAGCAGCGGCACATGACTGATTGGCACGGTTCGTGATTAAATCTGCAACTTCATTCAATTTTTCCAAGAGGATCCAGATGGCCGGAGCCAGTTTGCTCGCCCTGCTCGACGATATCGCCACCATTCTTGATGACGTGGCAGCAATGACCAAGGTCGCCGCGAAGAAAACTGCGGGCGTCCTCGGCGATGACCTTGCGCTCAATGCGCAGCAGGTTTCCGGGGTGCGCGCCGAACGCGAGCTGCCGGTGGTGTGGGCGGTGGCAAAGGGGTCGATGGTGAACAAGGCGATCCTGGTGCCCGCCGCGCTTGCCATCAGCGCCTTCGCCCCGTGGGCGGTCACGCCGCTGCTGATGATCGGCGGCGCGTTCCTTTGTTACGAAGGTTTTGAAAAGCTTGCTCACAAGTTCCTGCACAGCAAGCACGAGGACGAGACGCACCACGCAGAGCTGGTCGGCGCACTTGCCAACCCGCAGGTGGACATGGTCGCGTTCGAGAAGGAAAAAGTGAAGGGCGCGGTGCGTACCGATTTCATCCTGTCGGCGGAAATCATCGTGATCGCGCTGGGCACCGTGGCCGAAGCCTCGTTCACGCAGCGGGTGGCGGTGCTGACAGGCATTGCGGCGATCATGACGGTCGGCGTGTACGGACTGGTGGCGGGAATCGTCAAGCTCGATGACGCCGGGCTGTACCTGAGCAGGGCCGGCAAGGGCCTGCGGCTGGCGGTCGGCCGCCTGCTGCTGGGTATTGCGCCCTACCTGATGAAGACGCTGTCGATCGCCGGCACGGCTGCCATGTTCATGGTGGGCGGCGGCATCCTCGCACACGGCATCCCAGCCGCGCACCACCTCATCGAAGATACCGCGCACGCAACCGGCGCACTGGAGCCGCTCACGTCGGCGCTGGGCAACGGCATCGCCGGCGTGATCGCCGGCGCCATCGTGCTGGCGGTGGTGACACTGGCCGGGCGCGTGTTCAAGGCATTCAGGAAGACAGCCTGAATCAGAAGGACTTGCGATAGTTCTCGCCCTCGTCGAAGCGGCTCTGCCAATGCCGCAGGTAGGACGCCGCCAGCGCGGCGTTGTGCCAGATCACGATCACGTTCTCGCTGTTGGATGATGCGGCTGCCTGCGAGTAGTTGAAGGAGCCAGTCTGCACATGCAGGCCGTCGCTGACAATGTACTTGTCGTGGTGGATCGCGTACTTGCCGTTGGTGCGCACCGGAATGCCGGCATTCGCCAGCAGGTTGAGTGCCGCCGAGCCGGACTTGGTCGAGGTGCCTTTGTCGTCGACGACCACGCGCACGTCGACGCCGCGCTTGCGCGCATCGGTGAGCGCTCTCACCACTTTGGGCGACGTGAACGAATAGGCGGCAAGACGGATGCTTTTCTGCGAGGTGTTGATGACCTTGAGGATGAGCCGCTCGCCGCCGCCGTCAGGCGAGAAAGCGGATTCGATTTCCGCTGTGGCCGGCGCCTTGTCGGTGCGGGACTGGATCGCGCGCGACAGCTCGTCGATGAGGGTGGGCTGGCGTGCCTGGACATTCAGTGCGCCCAATAATGCGCCCAATACGGCGAGCGCGAACAACTGTTTTTTCATTGCGTAGGAAGATAAGTATTGCCGCCGCGGGGTTCCATTTGCGCGGCCGTTGACTCTGGATCATTCCCGTGCGCAAGAGTTCCCTTCCACGACCTCCTTACCACACGCCGGTCGCTTCGAGATGCGGCGATTGCTCAAGCGGCGTCCAGCGCAAGGGTAATGCGCGCGGGCGGAACACGTAACGTGCCGTCGCGAAGCGTAGCACGCGTTTCGCCCCCTGCACACGCGCCACATCGTCGCCATCCCAATCCACCTCGGCGCGGCCGGACAGATGCAGCAGGTCGCCGCGCGTGAAGTCGATGAACAGCAGGCCGGCCCGCCCGTCGGCAGCGATGTTGCCGATGGTGTTGAAGAAGTTATTGCCCTGGAAGTCGGGCCACGCCAGCCTGCCCTCTGCAGCCGCCTTCACGAACCCGGGACGTCCGCCGCGATGCGATACGTCGATCCCGTGCACGCCATCGCTCGGCGCGCCGGATGCGGTGGCGATGAAGAAGGTGTCGGCCTGGCGAATGAGGGTCAGTGCCGCCTCCGGCAGGGGGCCGGTACCGGACAAGGGCACGCCGGGTTCAAGCTCCGCGCGTGTGACTTGTTCCCGCGTCTGGATGTACTTGGGGCAGTTGCCGAAGCTCTGGTGCAGGATGAAGGAGAACCCGCGATTGTCGACTGCGCTCGCGATGCCGTTGGCGCGATTGCGGCGCCGCGTTTCAAACTGCAGTCCGAGCAGGCCGAGCGACTTGCCGGACTTGAGCGACGCCGCGAGCGGATCGCCGCCGGCAAACAGCGCCTCGACGCGCAAGGCCGCCGGATCAGGAGACTGGATGAACCCGGGCTCGCCCCACAGCATCGATGCCCACAGCGCGCCGCCCTCATCCTCGGCGCCGACGAACAGTGTCGGCAGCAGGGGGAAGAACTCCCGGTGCTGCTCGGGCATGTAGTTGCGCAGGACGACGCTGCCGACTTTTTCCATCTGGGCGCGCACGCCGGCGCGCTCCTGCGCCAGCTGCTCGCCAGCGTGGAAAGGCGCAGGGCGGCGCGGTTCCGTGTCGCGTGTGCTGTCCATGGCCTTACGCAGCCTTCGGCACGAACGGAGGCAATTCGATCATCGGCAGGAAGCGCGGCAATGCCTCGATGCGCGCCAGCCATGCGCGAATCGACGGATACGGATCGAGGGAAAGGTCGCCCTCCGGTGCACGTGCGATATAGCTGTAACCGGCGATGTCGGCAATCGTGATGCTATCTCCAGCCAGCCAGGGACGCGCCTGCAATTCGCCTTCCATCACCTTGAACAGGCGCTCTGCGCGGCGGCATGCCGCTTCCATGTCGACCGGTGCGCCGAAGCGTTTTCCGAGACGGGCCGTTGCCGGGCCGAATGCGATTTCGCTGGCGGCGACAGACAGCCAGCGCTGCACCGCGGCCGCGCCGACCGGATCGCGCGGCAGCCAGTGTGCATCGCCGTACTCGCTGGCGAGGTAGACGAGAATCGCATTGGAATCGGGCACCACGATGCCGTTGTCGTCGATGACCGGCACCTGGCCAAAGGCGTTGATCTTGAGAAATTCCGGATTCTTGTGCTGGCCGGCGCGCAGGTCGATGTCGATCGCGGTGTAAGGCCGGCCGAGCAGGGACAGGAACAGTTCCGCGCGATGCGCGTGTCCGGACACGACGCTGCGGTAGAGCTTGATGGGCGGTTTCGATTGCATGGTGGTCTCCTTCGTGAGCGGGAGACTCGATTCTGCCTGTGGTCGATTGCTGAATAAATGGCAACAAACAAAGCAAATTACTTCATAATCCGGAGTAATGTTTTCGTGTCCCGCACGACGCGCGACCACCCTACACCTGCACACACATGGACAAACTCCGCGGCATCCAGACCTTCATCGCCATCGCCGACCGCGGCAGCCTGACCGCCGCCGCGACCGCGCTCGATACATCATTGCCGACAGTGGTCAGGCGCCTCGCCGAGTTGGAGGACAGCCTCGGCGTGCGCCTGTTCAACCGCACTACGCGCCGCATCCATCTGACCGACGAAGGACACCGCTACCTCGCCATCTGCAGGAACGCGCTGGGTCAGCTGGAGGAGGCGGAAGAGTCGCTGTTCGACGCGAAGGCCAAGCCCGCAGGCAAGCTGATGATCACCACGCCGGTGCTGTTCGGACGGCTGCACGTGGCGCCGCTGGTGCGCGAATTCATGCGCATGCATCCCGCGGTCACCGTGGAGATGCTGATGCTCGACCGCAGCATCGACCTGATCGAGGAGGGCGTGGATGTGGCCGTGCGCATCGGGCACCTCGCCGATTCCACTTTGCATGCAGTGCCGGCCGGACAGTTGCGGCGAGTGATCTGCGGCAACCCGGACTATCTCAAGCGGCAAGGAACACCGCGCCATCCGTCGGATCTTGCCGGACATGCGGGCATCCGCTTCACCGGGCGCAGCGTGTTGAGCGAATGGCAGTTCCAGGAAAACGGACGCAGCTTCGGGGCAAGGATTCCGGCGCGCATTACGACCAATTCCGTGGAAGCGGCAATCGATGCCTGCTGCGACGGCCTTGGACTGGGTGCCTTCCTTTCCTATCAGATACAGGCGCCGGTGCGCGCCGGCCTGCTCAAGCCGGTGCTTCGCAAGTACGAAACCGGCCCGGTGCCGATTCATATCCTGTACCCGCACGCAAAGCTGATGTCGGCGCGCGTCCGGGCATTTATCGACTTCGCCGCGCCCCGTTTGAGGGCACAGGATTTCACACGGCTGTAACACAGTGAGGGATCGCAAACTAAAAGTGTCATATTTTTGTAACCGAAAATTTCCGTATTGAAATAATTGGCGTAAATGCCGCGCATTCTCATTGATTTCAATCAACGAAGTGCGATTTCTCAAATTTTCGCTGCGCCGCAACAAAAGAATCGCCGTACGATTTTGCTCATTCAAGACGAAGAACATATTCACGAGGAAAAAATTGTCTTGCCCACTTTCACGCAAGCCTGTTTCAGTTGCCGCCCTGCTGGTACTGGGAGCGGGGCTGGCGCTGACGGCCATCCTGTTCATCTGGCTCGCGAACATGGAAGCCAACGAAAGGATGCAAGCGCTGGAGCATGCTGCGGACGTGCGGCAGGCGGCCTTCCAGGATGAATTCCATCATGCCGTGAATGGCCTGGTCGTGATCAACAGCCTGTTCTCCGCCAGCGAAAGCCTGGGCTCGCAACAGTTCGACGAAATCACGGCCCATCTTGTCGCAGAGCATCCTTTTATCCAGGCATTTTCCCTCGTCCGCATGGTGCCCGGGGCAAAGCGCGCGGCCTATGAGGCGCAAATGCGGCGGGCGCAGCCCGGGTTCACGATCTCCGAGTTCAGGGACGGCAAAGTGGTCCCGGCCGGCTACAAATCACGCCACCATGTGCTCGAGTACATCGGACCGGCGGCGGCCAACAAGCACGCGCTGGGCCTGGACATTACCGGGCAGCCGGAAAAGGATCGCGCGCTGGTGCGAACCCTCAAGAGCGGCCTGCCCAGCAGCACGCAGATGTTCAACCTCCTTCCCGAGGCCGGCGGTCACCGCGCATTCGCCGTGCTCATGCCTGTCTACCGCAAGGGGCCCGCGACGCGCCTTGCGACGGAGCAGGACCCCGTTTTTACCGGCTACACCTCCGTAGTCCTTCAGGTGACGCGCATGGCGGAATTCGTCCTGCACCGTGCCGCGCTGCTGCACCTGCCGGAGACCGACATCAGCGTCTACGCTGACGACGGCGACGAGAAAGAACTGGTGTACCGCTCCCGCAGCGCGCCCGATACCGATACACCGCCCTGGACAGGACCAAACTGGATCGCGGCCGAACGGCCCGCAAGCGTCATACGCAGCTTCGACACCGCCGGCGTACAGTGGCAAATCGTCGTCACCAGTACTCCCGCCTCCGCCAGCTATGCACCCGTGTCGGCCTGGATGGCGTTGCTGTGCGGGACGCTCGTGACTGTGCTGCTTTCTCTCTACCTGCAATCGCTGGCGGTACGTGCCTCCGACCTGGCACGTGCCAATGCACGGCTCAAGGAAGACATTGCCGCGCGCAAGCGCATCGAAAGCGCATTGCGCGAGAGCGAGGCACGCTTCCAGCGCCTGGCGGACCTGTCATCGGACTGGTACTGGGAACAGGATGCCGACCTCTGCTTCACCCTGGTCAGCGGCGAAACGATCTTCGGCGGAACGCCCACCAAGGACCTCATCGGCAAGGCGCGCTGGGAGCTGCCGCTGGAAGTGGAAGAATCCGATTTCGAAACACACATGGCGCTGCTGGACGCGCGCCAGCCCTTCTCCGACCTCGAATACTGCGTGCGTGACGCCAATGGACGCACGTACTGGATGTCGGTCAGCGGCGAGCCGATGTTCGGCATCGATGGCACATTCCTTGGTTACCGCGGCACCGGGAAGAACATCACGGAGCGCAAGGAAGCGGAACTGGCGCTGCGGCAATCGCAGACGGAGTTGCGCGAACTGACCGCGCACCAGGCGCGCGTCAAGGAAGACGAGCGCAAGCGCATCGCGCGCGAGATCCACGACGACCTCGGGCAGAACCTGCTTGCGCTGCGCATCGACGTGTCCCTGCTCGACGCAGCCACGCGGTCAAAGCATCCCGACCTCAACACGCCGATCCGCGCGCTGCTCGACCAGGTGGACAATGTGATGCGCTCGATACGCGCGATCATCAACGACCTGCGACCGACCGTGCTCGACCTCGGCCTGCATGCCGCCATCGAGTGGCAGGTGCAGCAGTTCAGGCAGCGCAACGGCATTTCCTGCACGCTCGACTTCGATGGCAGCGAGATTGACCGCATCCTGGACGAGGAAGCGGCGACCTCGGTGTTCCGCATCCTGCAGGAATCGCTGACCAATGTCAGCCGGCATGCATACGCATCGCATGTGCACATCCGCGTGGAGAGCCGTTTCGGCTGCTTCGTGCTCGAGATCGAGGACGACGGCGTGGGCAGCTTCCCCGGCAACATGCGCAAGCCGCGCTCCTTCGGCCTGATCGGCATCCGCGAACGGGTCTATGCGCTGGGCGGTAAATTCAGCCTGGCCAGCCTTCCCGGCCACGGAACCACCCTCACCATCACGATTCCCGCGTCGGTGACGTCGGCGGCTGCAGCCTAGAGCGGGTTACTTGTACAGCAGTTCAGGCAACCACAAGCCAATCGCCGGGAACGTGTACAGCAGGATCAGCGCCAGCACCTGGATCGCCATGAAGGGCAGCATGCCCAGGAAAATCTGGTTCAGCGTCACGTGCGGCGGCGACACGCCCTTCAGGTAGAACGCCGCCATCGCCACCGGTGGCGACAGGAAGGCCGTCTGCAGGTTGAGCGCAACCAGCAGGCCGAAGAACAGCGGATCGACGTTGAAATGCGCCAGCAGCGGGATGAAGATCGGCATGAAGATCACGATGATCTCGGTCCACTCGAGCGGCCAGCCGAGCAGGAAGATGATCACCTGCGCGAGGATCATGAATTGCAGCGGTGTCATGTCGAGCGACAGCACCCAGTTGTTGATGATCTCCTGTCCGCCAAGCAGCGCGAAGGCTGCCGAGAAAATGCTCGAGCCGACGAACAGCCAGCACACCATCGCGCTCGTCTTCGCGGTGAGGAACACCGATTCCTTGAGCACCGCGAAGTTGAGCCGCTTGTACGCCGCAGCCAGCAGCAAACCGCCGAGCGAGCCCATCGCTGCCGCTTCGGTCGGCGTCGCGAGGCCGAACACGATGGCCCCAAGCACGGCCATGATGAGCATCGCGAGCGGAAAGAAGGAGCCGAGCAGCATCTTGAAGATTTCCAGCCGCGTAAAGCTGAAGATCGCATAGAAAACGGCCATGGCCGCCAGTCCGACACCCAGCGTGATCCAGTACGTCATGGGGACGGGCTTGCTTTCGGCCGGCTCCTCGCCGGCGGCGATATCCGTTTTTGCGGCAGGCGCAGTATCCGCAGGGGCGGCAGGTGCGGGAATGGATGCGGCTCCGGCTGCCCCCTCTGCAGGGGGCTCGGTCAATCCGCCCTCCACCGGCGGCTCCGCCAATCCACCTTCCGACGGAGGTTCTGCCAAGCCGCCTTCCGCGGGTTCCGCGAGTCCGCCTTCTTCGGTCGACTCCATGCCCTCGCCCATCTGCACGACGCCTGTCATGTCCTGCGCCTCGACGCTTGTCACGGCGCGATAGGACAGGCCCATGACAAGAGCAAATGCGATTGCCGGAAGCAGGGTGACAAACAGCTGGCCGAGCAGCAGGCGGGTCGACGCGATTGCCTTGTCCTTCGCGCCCAGCGCACTCAGCGTACCAAGCAGGCCGAGCAGCGCGTTGCTGTTACCGTTACGGGCGATGGCCTCGGCCCATGGCGGCAACGGCACGCGCCTGTCTTCTTCGGGCAGCGGTGGCGCATAGCCGGGTTTCAGCTTGGCGAGCAGGACGACGTAGCCGAGATAAAGCGTCGCCAGCATGATGCCCGGGAAGAACGCCCCCGCATACAGCTTGACGACTGACACTCCGGCCGTAGCGCCATAGACGATGAGCAGCACCGATGGCGGGATCAGGATGCCGAGGCAGCCGCCGGCGGTGATCGTTCCCGCGGAAAGTTTCACGTTATAGCCCGCCTTCAGCATGGCCGGGAACGCCAGCAGGCCCATCAGCGTGACGACCGCGCCCACGATGCCGGTCGCGGTGGCAAAGATCGCGCAGGTGACGATGGTGGCGACCGCCAGCGAGCCGGGCAGGCGCGCCATCGCCAGGTGCAGACCCTTGAACAGCCTGTCGATCAGGTTGGCGCGTTCGACCAGGTAGCCCATGAACACGAAGAGCGGAATGGAGATCAGCACATCGTTGGACATCACCGCATACGCGCGCTGCACCATCAGGTCGAGCGTCAGGCCGATCGCTTCATCCGGATTGCGGCTGCGGTACGCCAGCCACGCGAAGAACACGCCCATGCCCATCAACGTGAACGCGGTCGGGAAACCGAGCATGATGGCGACCACCACCAGCGCCAGCATCAGCAGGCCGAGATGGCCGTTGGTCATCTCCGACGGTGCGGGCATGAGGACGAAAACGCCGATGACCACAATGGCCATGATGGTCAGGCCGAACCAGACTTCCTTCCTCATGGCCGGCCTCCCTTGCCGCCGTCATCGCCGTCACGTGCCGCAGGCGTGCTCAGTTTCGCAATGTCCTCGTCCTTCACATGCACCATTTCCTTGAGCTTGTCGACGTCGACTTCCTCGACGTCCTGCTCACGCGCCGGCCAGTCGCCGTCCCTGAGGCAGGCGATGCAGCGCACGATCTCGACCAGTCCCTGCGCGAGCAGCAGGGCGCCGGCGATCGGGATTATTGTTTTGAATGGGTATAGCGGCGGTCCGTTGGCGGTGAGTGTCGAATGTTCATTGATCGCCCACGATTCCGCCGCATATGTATAGCCGGCCCAGACCAGGGCGACGATGCCGGGAATGAAGAACAGGATGTACAGCACCAGATCAAGCGCCGCCTGCAACCGCGGCGGGAAGAAGCCGTAGAGCACGTCGCCGCGCACATGACCGTCCTTGGCCAGCGTGTAGGCGCCGGCCATCATGAAGGCAGTGCCGTACATCATGATCATCAGGTCGAACGACCACGCATTGGGTTTGTTCAGTACGTAACGGGAAAACACTTCCCATGAGACCTGCAAGGTGAGCGCCAGGATCAGCCAGGCAAAGGCCTGACCGACCCAGGTGCTTACCCTGTCGACGAAAAACAGGAGTTTTTGCATGTCCGGAACCTCGTGAGAACTTCGTGATTCTGCGGATTCAACAAAACACCATCCGGGACTGGCCGGATGGTGTTCCATGCATGTGCGCAGCAATCAGCTCTTCTTGGCGGGTTGCTTCCTGCCGAAGTAATGGTTGTAGGCCATGCGGCGCGGGTTGTTGGTGTCCATGTCCCACTTCACCGCGCGCTCGGCGAAAGCGCGCATCGAGGCTTCCACTTCCTTGAACAGCGGATTGCCCTCGCCCTTCTTCGCCACCACCTCATCCCAGACGGTGAGCTGTTCCTGAAGGAAAGAATCCGGTGTCTTGTAGAACTTCACGCCGTGCTTGGCCTGCAACTCGCGGTAGTCGGTGGAGTAGCGGTCGACCGCCTTCCACGACATGTCGGCCGAGGAGGCTTCCACCGCATTCTCGATGATCGCCTTCAGCTTGGTCGGCAGCGCATTGAACTTGGTCTTGTTGAAGGTGATCTCGAACTGCTCCGAGCTCTGGTGGAAGCTCTGTAACATGCAGATCTTGGACACGTCGGGGAAACCGAGTATGCGATCCGATGTCGCGTTGTTGAACTCGGCGCCGTCGAGCAAGCCACGATCCATCGCCGGTACGATCTCGCCGCCAGGCAAGGCATTCACCGCAGCGCCCATGGACGTAAACAGGTCGATCGCCAGGCCGTTGGTGCGGAACTTCAGGCCCTTGAAGTCGCCGGTCTTGGTGACCGGCTTCTTGAACCAGCCGAGCGGCTGGGTCGGCATCGGGCCGGTCAGGAAGGAAACGATGTTGGCACCGATCGAATCGTAAAGCTTGGCCAGCAGCTCCTTGCCGCCGCCATATTTGTGCCAGGCCAGCACCATGTTGGCATCCATGCCGAAGGCCGGACCCGAGGTCCACAGTGCAATCGCGGCCTGCTTGCCGTAGTTGTAGCCCATCACGCCATGGCCGCCGTCGAGCGTGCCCTTGGACACCGCGTCGAGCAGGCCGAAGGCAGGTACGACGGAGCCGGCGGGCAGCACTTCGATCTTGAGTTCGCCGCCGGTCATGTCGTTGACCTTCTTCGCGAAGTCGTTCGCGTATTCGTGGAAGATGTCCTTCGCGGGCCAGGTGCTCTGGAAGCGGAACTGCGTCGGGGTCTGCGCGGTGGCGACCATCGGCATTGCCAGGGCGGTCGCAGTGCCTGCAGCGGCCTTGCCCAGGAATCCGCGGCGTGTTGATGGTGACTTCGAATCCTGTTTGCCAGTCTTCTTCATGATGCGTCTCCTATATAAGTTTTTTGTGTTGCCTTGACAGTGTCGTCCGACGAAAAACACAGAGACTTGAGAAACAGCAATGGGACGAACCGGGCTAGCATGCGCCGCGTCAAGCGTCAACGGCAAGCCGCAATGCAGCATCGAAAAGGGGCTAGAATGTCCTGTTCCCCTGGCCGCTAACCGGCGGCCGCCGCGAAAAGCCTGAACCACGAAGAGCACGAAGCACTCCGATTGGCTTCGTGCTCTTCGAGGTAACGCTTGTCTTTGTCGACTTGAATTCCGGCTTCCATGCAAGCATGCGGACTGCCACTTGCCAGCTGCGCAAAATTTGTGCATCATGCTTCGCATGCACACGCAAAAGCCCACCGTTTCGAAACGCACCGCCAGCGCCATCACCGGCGCCGGCATGATTGCGTTCAGCGGTATTGAAGGCGGTGTGCACCTCTTCCGCACCATCTCCATCATTCGAATTATCAAGGGTCGCTGAGCTGCGGCGTAAGCCGGTGCCTGGCGTCCCCACCCCTTGAGCATTGCGCCCTTCCCCGGCGCATCCAATTCGAAACGTTTGAATCCCGATGGAGAAAAACCATGTTGTGCCTTGCGACACGTCCTCTTTCGGACACCCTTTCCTATCCATCCTTGCACGAGATCATGGATACCGCCAACCGCCTGTCCGGCAAGGTACTGCGCACGCCGGTATGGCGCTGGCAGACCGGCGCCGCCAAGGCGCTGATCGATGAAGACACCGAAGTCTGGCTGAAGCTGGAGTTGTTCCAGAAGACCGGCACCTTCAAGGTACGCGGCGCATTGAACAGCGTCGCTGCAATGGATGACGACGCCCGGCGTCGCGGTGTCGTCGCGGTCAGCGCGGGTAACCATGCAATTGCAGCGGCATATGCGGCGCACCAGCACGGCATCCATGCGAAGGTCGTGATGCCGCAGCATGCGAGCCCGGCGCGGATCGCCGCCTGCAGGGAACTCGGGGCGGAAGTGATCCTGATGCCCGATGTGCATCAGGCATTCAGCCACGGCCTGGAGATCGAGGCGGAAGAAGGGCGCACCATGGTCCATCCCTTCGACGGCCCGCTGATCGCTCAGGGAACGGCGACGGTCGGCCTTGAACTCATGCAACAGGTGCCGGACCTCGATGCAGTGCTGGTGCCGGTTGGCGGCGGCGGCTTGTGCGCGGGCATTGCGGCGGCCGTGAAGCAGCTCAATCCCTCGTGCGCGGTGTACGGCGCAGAGCCGGCGGGAGCGGATGCGATGAATCGCAGTTTCCGCTCCGGACAACCAGAGCAACTGGAGCAGGTTGCGACGGTAGCAGACAGCCTCGGCGCGCCCTATGCACTGGACTACAGCTTCGGCGTGTGTCGCCGTTTCGTCGACGGCATGGTGCGCGTCAGCGACGACGAGATCTGCCGCGCGATGGTGGACCTCTACCGCGACATGAAACTGGTGGCCGAGCCCGCAGCTGCGACAGCGGCGGCAGCCTTGTTCGGCCCGCTGCGCGAACGCTTGCGCGGCAAGCGCGTCGCCCTCATCGTCTGCGGATCGAACATCGATCCCGCCCGCTTTTCCGAACTGCTGTCCCGCGGGGCAGCCCATGCACACTTACCTGAAGGGAGATGACCGATGCCTCAATCCGAACTTGCGTTGTACGTCGATAGCCAGTACGCGAGCCCCTATGCGATGTCCGTGTTCGTCACGCTGACCGAAAAGGGCCTGCCTTTTGAAATGGAAAAGGTCGACCTCGACGCGCAGCAGAACCTGCAGCCGCCCTATCGCGACCGTTCGCTGACGGCGCGCGTACCGACGCTGCAGCACAAGGGAACATACCTGTCGGAATCTTCCGCGATCACGGAATACCTCGACGAGATATTCGGCGCCCCCGATTACCCGTCCGTCTATCCGAAGAACGCCATCGACCGTGCACGCGCGCGCCAGGTGCAGGCCTGGCTGCGCAGCGACCTGGTGCCGATCCGTGTCGAGCGCAGCACTGCGGTCATCTTCTTTTCTCCCAGCCCGGAACCCCTGTCGGAGCAGGGCCGGGTGGCTGCCGACAAGCTCATTCGCGTTGCGGACAGCCTCATTGCGGACGGTGCGCAGCACCTGTTCGGCGAGTGGTGCATTGCCGATACCGACCTGGCCTTGATGCTCAACCGCCTGGTGATGAATGGCGATCCCGTTCCCGAGAAGCTGCGCGCGTATGCGAGCACGCAGTGGGGGAGGCCTTCCGTGCAGCAGTGGGTAAATCTGCCGCGTTGAGTCATGCCGAAGCGCAACCTGCCGTTGCCGGGTAACATCACGAAACGCTGCGCCAGCGAACGCTTGCGCTTCGTCACGCGTATTTCGCCGGCATCGGCTACGCTGGCAGCGGCGTGACCAACGACAGGGAGGTTGCATGGAAATACTTGTTCTCGGACTTGTGCTGTTTCTCGGCATTCACCTGCTGCCGGTGCTGACCGGCTTGCGCAATACGTTGCACGCACGGCTCGGTGAGAAAGGCTACAAGGCCCTGTTCTCCCTGGTGTCGGCGCTCAGCCTGGTGCTGATCGTCGTCGGCTACGCGCGCGCCCCCACAGAGCCACGCCTGTTCGATCCGCTTCCGGCAGCGATCAGGATCGCGCCGCTGGCGATGATCATCAGCTTCGTGCTGCTCGCCTCGGCCAATATGCGTACGCACATCCGGCACAAGCTCAGGCATCCGATGCTGATCGGCGTCGGCATCTGGGCGCTGGTGCATCTGCTTGCCAACGGCGAAGCGAAAGCCATGCTGCTGTTCGGCGCCTTCCTTGCCTATGTAGTCATCGACCTGGTCTCCGTGGTTCAGCGAAGTGCCGTGAAGGCCTTCACGCCGGTAGTGCGGCAGGATGTGATGGCCGTAGTTTCCGGCATCGTCATTGCGCTGTTGGTGATGGCCTTCCATCGCTACCTGTTCGGTGCGGCTGCAGTGCCCTGGAGCCTCTGATTCCCTGAAGGAAAGGGAGGAACCCCCTTCGCCGGCCCGGTGTCATAGCAGCAAACGACCGGATTGGAGGAGGCGGATTCTACGTGCCCAAGCGCGCGTTACTTGTTGTCAACCGAAAGAGCCGCAACGGGTCCTTCGACCTCCGTACCGTGACCGAGCGCCTGAAGCAAAGCGGAATGGAGGTGCTTCCGTGGGCACTGGATCGGGCCGAGCAGGTTCCGGAGATGATTCGCCGGCATGCGGCCGATGTGGACTTTGTGGTCGTCGGCGGTGGCGACGGGACGCTCAACGCAGCCGCGCCCGCGCTGATCGAGACGCGGCTGCCGCTTGGCGTGCTGCCGATGGGCACGGCCAACGATCTTGCCCGCACGCTGCACATCCCTGTCGATATCGAGCAGGCCGCCGACATCATCATCGGCAGCCTGATGCACAAGATCGACCTCGGACGCGTCAACGGCCACTATTTCTTCAATGCTGCCCATATCGGACTCGGCGTCCATGCGCACAGCCACCTGTCGCACGACGTGAAGCAACGCTGGGGCATCTTCGGCTACGCGCGCAGCCTGTTCAAGGCGATCACCTCGTTCCGCCCGTTCCGTGCCGACATCGTCTGCGACGGCCGACGCAAGCGCGTGCGCTCGATCCAGATCGCAGTCGGCAACGGCCGGCACTACGGCGGTGGCATGACGATCTTCGAGGATGCGAGCATCGACGACCGCCTGTTCTTCCTCTACAGCATCGAGCCGCTCGGGATCTGGGATCTGGTGAAATACGCGCCGGCATTCCGCGCGGGCCGCTTCGAGGAGCACCATCCGGTCGACATTGAGAAAGGCCGCAGCATACGGATCACGACAAGCCGGACGATGGTGGTGAGCGCGGATGGCGAAGTCGTCACGCGTACACCGGCCACGTTCGACATGATCGCCGGCGCGGTCAAAGTATTCGTCCCGCCGGCGTATCTGGAACATAGGAAGGAGGAACTTCATGTTGCTCAGAGATGAACGGCAGATGTCCGTCAATGCCGTCGAAAAACTTTGTTTCGAAACCGCCGATCATTACGACGCAGCCGCGTCGGGACTCGGTCAGGACCATATGTCGCAGGTGTTTGTCTCGCTTGCGGAGGAAAGGCGCCGGCTCGCGGCGGAACTTGCGGTGCACATCCACGCGCTGGACGACCTGCCGCAGCAGCCGGATCCGGACCGGGAGACGATGTCGCACATGCTGGCAGGGATCAAGGGACTGCTCTCCGGCGACGTGCGGGCCTCCATGGTGGCCGATTGCGAACGCGGCGAGGAATCGCTGGCGTCCGCGGTGCATGCTGCGCTACGGCAGGATTTACCGGACGAGATGCAGGAGACGCTGCGACGCATCCTTGCGCATGCGGAACGTGCGCAGCGGGAACTTGCCGGGATGCACTCCTGACGCTATCCGCCGGCAGCGGCCGGCGGGGTGACTACCTCTTCATGCGCAAATAAGCCGGTTAGGACTTCAACGCTCCTATCCCCCGTGCGAGACGCCACAACCGCGTCACCAGCCGCCCGCTGAGATCGTTCCGTCTCCGCGTCGCCCGTACCCAGACGCGGGCTCGACGCACCGCACCATGGAAGGCATGCAGCATCACCAGCTTCCCGTACAACACCATGTGCAGCCAGGAGCGGTAGATGACGATGTCATCGAGGTCGCGTTGCACGCCGAGCAGCCGGGACTTGTACTCGTCCTGCCCCCACAGGAAGTGGTATTCGCTGCCGCCGCGTGCGATGCATTCGCAGATGGTCAGGTAACAGCACAGCGTGCCCAGCCGGTAGTCATCCCATTCGGGATCGTGCGCCAGCGTTTCCAGGAAGTAGTTCATGCCGGCCCGGTAGTTGATCGATCCGGCACAGATGCGGCCGTCGACCATGATCACGCCGACCAGTCCGCACTCCTGCGCGAGACGGGTGATGCGGCGCGTGGTGTCCTCGTCGTTGATCGATTCCTTCCCCTTGCTGGCCATGCGCAGGCGGTTGAGGCCGATAATGTAGCGGATGTGCTCTTCGTCGATCTCGCCCGCGGTGAGCACGCGGAATTCGAAGCCGGGCACGTCTCGCTTGAGCTTGTTCATGTAGCGGTGGATGTAGCTGCGCGTGGAGCGCCCCATGCTGCGCGTGTAGTTCTCGGCACTGCTGGGCAGCGTGAGCACCATGTCCTCGAGGCAGTTGAAGCGCTGGAAGGGCATGGGCAGGTCCACCATGTTCGGCCGCACCGCATGGAAGGAGATCACATTGACCCCGGGGTAGCGGCCGAAGATGTAGCTGGCAAAGCGCAGCACGTCGTCCTGGTCCACATGGATGCCTTCGTTGATCACGCGCACGGTATTGCGATGACGCCTGAACAGCCATGCGCATACGATGTTCTTGCCGTCGCGCACGACGTAGGTGCTGGCATTGTCGGCGCCGCCGAAGACGCGGTAGTACGCGACCGAGGAGAACAGGTTGCCGTACAACCTCTCCAGCGTCGCGCCGATGAAGGGCGGCACGTCGTTGTCGTAGCACTGGATGGATATATCCGACCACGGCGCCATCTGAACCGACACCGTATTGTTTGATGTTTTCCCGATTGCTTGTTGTTTGCTGCTCATCGCATCCATTCTCTTGATCGATCGGTCCATCAGGATTCGATCCGTCGATACGTCCTTTGATACGCATCACCCTACGGATCAAAGCCGTGTCCCTGCCACGGCTATCCTCGCAGTCCTTTTCCACGCTTTGATCGGATGGCATTAAAGAGTTCAGTGCACCTGCCCGGTGCACGAATGCTTTTTGTGTGAACGCAAACGGCAACCACTACAGCGCCACTCGCTCGCTCGTATCGCGTGCTATCTTGGAATGAATGGGGGAGGCTGCGCGGCGCAAGGAAGTTGCCCGCCGCGCAGGAAAAGGCCTTTCAGCCTTCAGATAAATCAACTGGCGGTTCTTTTGTCCAACCAGGCACGGGCGAACGCATCGAAAGGCACCGGCCTGCCGAAGTGATAGCCCTGTACTTCATCGCAGCCGTTCTCCAGCAGGAAACGGCGCTGCTCGTCCACTTCGACCCCTTCTGCGACCACGCGCAGGTTGAGGATGTGCGCCAGGGAGATCACCGCCTTGACGATCGCCGCGTCGTCCTGGTCGGTGGCGACATCGCTGACGAAGGAGCGGTCGATCTTCAGCGTATCGACGGGGAAGCGCTTGAGGTAGTTCAGGCTCGAATAGCCGGTGCCGAAATCGTCGATCGAGATCTTCACCCCCAGTTCCTTGAGCCTTTTCAAAGTCACGAGCGACTTGTCGACGTCGCTCATGACGACCGTCTCGGTGATCTCCAGTTCCAGGTAACGCGGCTCAAGACCGGTTTCCCGCAGCACGCCGGCGACGAGGTCGACGATGTCCTCGCGTGCGAGCTGGCGGGGCGAGAGGTTGACCGAGATCGGGATGGACGGATAGCCGGCGCGCTGCCAGGCGACGTTCTGGGCGCAGGCGGTACGCAGCACCCAAGCGCCGATCTCGATGATGAGACCGCTTTCTTCGGCCAGCGGAATGAACAGGCCGGGCTGCACCATGCCGCGCACCGGGCTGTGCCAGCGCAAAAGCGCCTCGGCGCCGACCACCCCGCCCGAGGCAAGGTCGATCTTGGGCTGGTACTGCAGCACGAACTCGTTGTTGGCGACCGCATGGCGCAGGCTGTTGAGCGTTTCCAGCCGCTGGGTCGCATGCATGTTCATCTCGGCGGCGAAGTACTCGAAGTTGTTGCGGCCGAGCTCCTTGGCCTTGTACATCGCGGAATCCGCATTGCGCAATAACATTTCTGCATCATGCCCGTCGGCAGGATAGACGCTGATCCCCACGCTGCAGGTGACGTGCAGCTCGAGGCCGCTGACGGTACTGGGTTCGGCGACGACGGCGATGATGCGCCGGATGGTGTCGGTCACCGCCTCGACGTTCTTCTGGTTGGAGAGCACGATGACGAATTCATCGCCGCCCTGGCGGGCGACCGTGTCGGCGGCACGCATGCAGGACTTGAGGCGGGCGGCCACCACCTTGAGCAATTCGTCGCCGACCGCGTGGCCGAGGCTGTCGTTGATGAACTTGAAGTGGTCGAGGTCGATGAAGGCCACCGCGGCGATGCCGCCGTCGCGCTGCGCATGGTGGATCGCCTGCTGCAGGCGGTCCGCCAGCAGGTTGCGGTTGGGCAGCCCGGTCAGCGCGTCATGCGTGGCCTGGTGGCGGATCTTCGCTTCGTAGACCTTGCGCTCGGTGATCTCGACCACGGTGCCTTCGAAGAACAGGATGCGGCCATCCGCGCCGCCAGCGTCGCGCACGGCGCGCGCATTCTCGGAAATCCAGATCACGTTGCCGTTGCGCTGGCGCACCTGGGACTCAAAATTGATCACCTGCCCGTTCTCGCACATCAGCCGCAGGAATTCGCCGCGCCGGCCGGGGTCGACATAGAGCTGGTGTTCGATGTCGCGCAAGGTGTCGATCATCTGCTGCGGCGACGCGTAGCCGTACATGCGCGCCAATGCCGGGTTGACGGCCAGATAGCCCTTGTCGGGCGTCGACTGGAAGATGCCTTCGACCGCATTCTCGAAAATGCTGCGGTAGCGCCGCTCGGCCTCGTGCAGCGCCTGCTCCGATTGCCGCCGTTGCGTGATGTCCTGGACGAAGCCTTCGAGCGCAATGCAGGCGCCGCCGGCATTGCGGATGCCGGTGCCGTGCTCCCACACCCAGCGCTCGGCGCCGTCGGCACGGCGGATGCGGTATTCGATGCTGTAGCGCCGACCGTATTCCAGCGCGCGGTAGATGGCGTTGCGCACCATCGTCCAGTCGTCCGGGTGCACCAGTTCCTCGAAGTGCACGATGCCATCCATGAACTCGCGCACGCCGTAGCCGGTCAGCGCCTTGCAACCGGCGCTCACGAATTCGATGCTCCATGCGTAGTCGGCACGGCAGCGGTAGATCATCCCCTCGAAATGGGCAAGGAGGTCGTTGAGCATGCCCGGTTCGCCGGCGGGATTATCCGGCCGGGGAAACATGGCGTGCGCGAGGTTGGACATGAGCGATCCTCTTCCTGCAGGCGGTGCATGCGCAGGCCGCCTTGAATACTGAACATTTCACATATGCAATTAAGATGCCATATGGAAAATGCCGGTAAGTGGTGCAGGATGGAGGGTGCCGAAGCACGCCGCGCACTATTGCAGTGCGGAATCAATGCACCTTCCCGAACAGGAGTCCGGTGCGGCGCACGACTCGGTCGCGCCCGGTGTTCTTGGCGACATAGAGCGCGTCGTCAGCATGCTTGAGCCATGTCTCGGCGCTTTCGCCCGGATGCAGTTCGCTGATGCCTACGCTCACCGTGACCATGCGATCGTGCAGGAGCTCCGAAGCAGCGACCGTGGCGCGGATGTCCTCCGCCACCGTCGATGCCTGCGATTCGCGCGTATCGGGCAGCATCAGCATGAATTCCTCGCCGCCGATGCGGAACAGCATGTCGAGCTTGCGGGTGCGCAGCTTGACGATGTCGACGATGCTCTTGAGCACCCGGTCGCCGGCCGCGTGGCCGAGTTCATCGTTGATGCGCTTGAAATGGTCGATGTCGATCACGAGCAGCGACGACGGCGCACCGGTGCGATTGTTGCGCTCGATCGCGAGGCCCAGGCAGGTATTCATGTGGCGCCGGTTGAGGGCGCCGGTGAGCGGATCGAGCGTGGTCTGCTCGAGCAGGCGCTGGTACAGGTCGTCGACGATGTTGAGTGCGATGTTGATCAGGATGATCGTCAGGATGAGCGTCACGAAGAAGCGGATCGCGACATCGGAATCGATGTGGTGCAGCACCAGCAGGCTGACCGCCACCAGCTGCAGGATGCTGTAGATGTTGGCCTGCAGGCGCGGCATCGTGAAATGGAACAGCAGCACCGCCGGATATGACCACAGCGCGCCGTAGAAGCCCTGCGTCTCCAGCGAGATCGCGATGCCGCCCACGGCAGGGATGATCAGGAGTCCGAGCGGAATCGGCGGCTGGCGACGCAGGTAGATCGCGAAGGCGTCGGTGCACAGGATGAAGACGGCGAAGGTCAGTCCGGCGCCAAGCGCGTTCCGGCCGTGGATGAAGTTGTTGATCGCGAAGGGCAGGACGAAGATGGCGCCGACGATCGCGAGCGAGATCATCACACGGCGCCGATAGGCGGCCAGCGCATCATCCTCCCCTTGCCGGCCGATGAGGCCGAACCACTCGTCATTGTCCATGCCTGCATCCCGACGTGGAACCGTGTTTCGATGGATGGTGCCGACACCGGCATGTTGCATGTCGGCAAGCTTGATAGTGTACGAAGAGTCGGGTGTGATGTCCATGCCGCAGCGGCATACCATATCGTCGGAATTCGTATCAATTTCGGTACATGCGCGGTTCGCGATGTCCCGTGTACCGCAGGCGGTCTTCTTTATTATGATATCCATGGAGACGGCCGCCGCCGGCTCTTACCCGAAGGGAGCCCTCATGGACTATCAGGACAAGGTCGCCATCGTCACGGGTGGCGCTTCAGGCATCGGCAAGGCGGTATGCATCGCGCTCGGCAAGGAAGGCGCGACGGTGATCGTGGCCGATATCAATGGCGCCGGTGCGGCCGCCACCGCGGACGCCATCAGGAGCGCCGGCGGCAAGGCGGAATCGCATGCGCTGGACGTCACGCCCACCGCCGATCTGGAACACATGATCGAAGAGATCGCCTCCGTCCACGGCAAGCTCGACTACATGTTCAACAATGCGGGCATGGCCGTGGCCGGCGAACTGCGCGACGTCACCCACGCCGACTGGAAACTGGTGGTCGACCTGAACCTGATGGCGGTGATCCACGGATCGATGGCCGCCTACCATGTGATGATCCGGCAGGGCCACGGCCATATCGTCAACACTGCATCGGCCGCCGGCCTGCTGCCGTCACCGGTGCTGGCCGCGTATTCGGCCACCAAGTTCGGCGTGGTCGGCTTTTCGCGCGGGCTGCGCGCCGAAGCCGCCGATCTTGGCGTCAAGGTGACCGTACTCTGTCCCGGCTTCGTGGAATCGAACATCTTCGAAGCCGCGATTAATGCCGGCGCGACCACGCGCGAGATGAAAGCGCAGGTGCCGTTCCGCTTCGTCAGCGCCGAGGATGCGGCGCGGCGTATCCTGGACGGCGTGGCGCGCAACGAAGGGATGGTCGTCTTCCCCGGCTACGTGCGTGTGCTGCGCTGGCTGGACCGCCTCGCGCCAAGCCTGTTGTTCCAGGCGGGGCTGAAGGCGGTGCGCGACTTCCGCAAGGTGCGCAAGGAAGGCTACCGGGAGGAACATCGCACGGCGGCATGAGCGGACGCAGACGGAACGGCGCACCAACAACAAGGACAACTGGCATTTGAAGATCCGCACCTATCTCACGCTGACGGCAGCGGCCGTGCTGGTCCCGGTCATCATTTTCGCGGCCACGGCGCTCAACATGCTGCTGAATGCGGAACGCAAGGCGGCATTGCGCGCAGTGCAGGAAACGGCACGCGCGATGGCTCTCGCCGTGGACCGCGAGCTGGGGGCATCCGAGGCCCGGTTGCACGCACTCACCACCTCCGATCACCTCGCCCGCGACGACCTGCGGAATTTCTACAGCCAGGCCCAAACCCTGTCGAGCGGCGAGGACAGCTGGATCGTGCTGTTCGACCGCGACGGTCAACAACTGGTCAACACCCGTACGGCGTTCGGCGCGCCGTTGCCTGCGCGCAGCAGGCCGTGGATCGGACAGGAAACCATGCGCAGCGGCAGGACGTATATCTCCAACCTGATCGAAGGCCCCGTCGCCAGGCAGCCGGTGATTTCGGTCGAGGTGCCGGTGCCCCACCCGGGCGGCACGCGTTATGTCATCAGCCAGGCCTTTCTTGCCGAATATTTCGACCGCGCGTTCAAGCAGCCCGGTGTCGGCAACTCCTGGGTACTTGGGATCTTCGATCGCGAGGGCATCACGATTGCACGCAGCCGCGGCGCCGAACGCTTTGTCGGCAAGCCGACTGTGCAGGCGCTGATCGAGGCTGCGCGGGTTTCCCACGAAGGCGTATTGCGCACTCGCAGCATGGACGGCGAGGACATCTACGGGATCTACACGCGCTCCAAGCTCGCCGGCTGGACCATCGGGATCGGAGTTCCGACCGGCGATATCGAGCGGGCGGCGCACAACGCCGTCTTCGTGGCCGGCATCGGCCTGTTTGCAGCAATCGCCGGCGCCATCGGCGTCGCTTTCCTCATGGGACGCCGGCTGGCGGACGCGCTCGGCCGGGCCGTGCATTCGGCGGCCGCACTCGGCCGCGGCAGGCAGCCGGACGACCGCAATACCGGCGTGGACGAGATCGACCGGCTGCATGCAGCGCTCGCCGACGCGGGCAAGGTCCTGCAGCGCGAACGCGATTCGCGCGCCGCCGCGGAAGCCGAACGCACCGAGCTCTTTGCCAGCGAGCAGCAGGCACGGCAGCTAGCCGAACAACAAAACAAGACGAAGGACGAGTTCCTCGCGATGCTCGGGCACGAGTTGCGCAACCCGCTCGGCGCGATCTCCAATGCGGTCGCGATCCTGGAAACCGCCGGCCTGAGCGAGGAAAGCAGCAAGCGCGCGCAGGCGGTCGTGAGCCGCCAGAGCCGTCACCTGGGCCACATCGTCGACGACCTGCTCGACGTCAGCCGGGTGATGTCGGGCAAGATATTCCTCAACCGCCAGCGCCTCGATCTCGCGCAGGCAGTGCGTCACGCAGTCGAGGCGCTCCAGGAAAGCCACCGCGCCGGCCAGCATAGCATCCGCCTCGACCTGCAACCGGTGTGGGTGGATGCCGATTCGACCCGGATCGAGCAGATTGTCTCCAACCTGCTGCTCAATGCCGCCAAGTTCACGCCCGCTTCGGGCAGCATCGGCGTCGAAGTGCGCGCGGCGGACGGCGAGGCAATCCTGGTGGTGCGTGACACGGGGATCGGCATCCCGGATCACCTGGTTCCACGGATCTTCGAGGTGTTCGTGCAGGGGCCGGCGCAGCTGGACCGCACGCAGGGAGGGCTGGGGATCGGCCTGGCCATGGTGCAGCGGCTGGTCGCGCTGCACGGCGGCACGGTCGAGGCGGACAGCGACGGCGCGGGTAAGGGCAGCACGTTTACGGTGCGGTTGCCGCTGGCGGCGGAGCCGGGCAATGCCGGCACCCATCCGATCATGCAGGGCGGCGCGGGTGAGGGTTGCCGCGTGCTGCTGGTCGAAGACAACGAAGACAACCGGCAAACGCTGGCCGCAGTGCTGAACATTTACGGCCACACGGTCGTCGAAGCCATGGACGGCAACAACGGCCTGCGCGCCGCGATGTCGGACAGGCCGGATGTGGCGGTAGTCGACGTAGGGCTGCCGGGCATCGACGGTTATGAATTCGCCCGCCGCCTGCGCGATGACCCCGCAACCAGCGGCATCCGGCTGGTGGCCCTCACCGGCTACGGCCAGGCCGAAGACCGGCAGCGGGCGCTGGATGCCGGCTTCGATGCCCACCTGGTCAAGCCGGTCGAACCGGGGCGGCTGCTGGAAACGATCAACCGCCTGATCCGGTAGTGCGATCGTTGCCATTGAACAACCGGAGTGCTCCTACGAGTTTCCCGTCAGGCAATCCGGCAATAAACTCGGCTACACTTATCCCATATTTATGGGATATTCCAAGCTCACCATTCGCCCGGCGTTGTCCGGAACCGGGTTCATCCGAATGGCCCTCGGCCTGCTGCTTTGCATCGCTTCCCCCGCTTTTGCATCGGCGCCGCTCCGGCTGGCAAGCCTGGAATGGCTGCCCTACGTCGGCGCCAGCCTCGAGCAGGAAGGCTGGGCAAGCTTCGTCGCCGGGACTGCCGCGCGCCAGCTCGGCCAGCGGGTGAAGATCGAGTACTTTCCCTGGACGCGCGCCATGCAGCTGGGCGCGAAGGACCCGCAATACGCCGGCTACTTTCCCGCCTATTACACGGAAGAACGCGCCCGCACCTGCCATTTCTCGGCGCCGATCGGCAGCAGTACGGTGGGTCTGGCTTACCTGAAAAACGCGCCGCTCCAATGGTCGGACATGCAGGACCTGGCCGCGCTGAAGATCGGCGTGGTGGCGGGCTTTTCCAACGGGCCCGCATTCGACGCGATGGTCCGCGAAGGCAAGCTGACGGTGGATGCCTCGCCCAACGATATGCTGAACCTGCGCAAGCTGCTGGCGCGGCGCATCGACGCCGTGGTGATCGACAAGCTGGTGATGCGCTTCCTGCTGGCGACCGAACCGGGTCTGATGCGCGACCGCAACCAGTTCGCCTTCCATGACAAGCCGCTGGCCGAACTCCCGCTGCACATCTGCTTCCAGCGCACGCCCGCGGGACGCGAGTTGCAGCAGGCCTTCGACCAGGCGGTGCAGTCGCTGCCGCTGCGCAAACTGGAAGCCGACTACTTCCAGCGGCTGGAACGTAGACAGTAATTGCGCTTTTGCACTTCAATCGGCTGGCGTAGAATGCATCGAAAGCGTTCCCTTTGCCGCCCGGGAACCATCGCCCATTCACCTTCCCGAGCCCGACGCAAAGTGAAACATCGGCTTCATTCAGTCGTGAAGAAACCAGTGCACGTGACGCGCGCGTCGCTGCGCGGCTTGTGGGAACTGCAGAACCGGGAGCGTGAGCGCCTGCGGACGGAGATGGCGGAGATGCGCGGACTGATGCATTTGCTGATGAAGCAGCGCAACGGTTACCGCTGGACCGAACAGGATCGACGCAAGATCCGGGTACACCTGCGCAAGCTGGCGGCGCTCAGCCCCTACATGGTGCTGTTCCTGTCGCCCGGCGGTTTCCTCGCCTGGCCGGTGCTGGCCTGGTGGCTGGACAAGCGGCGGCAAAAGAGAATGGTGCCCGGCAGCCGGGCGGCAACCGAATAACCCATACGTCCAGCCGCTGCGCGAACGCGGCGAGGGCGATTCAGGAAAAGGTCATGCGGGAATCGACACAACTCGCAGCGCAGGTGCGCAAGCTTTGGGAAATCGGGGAGTAGTGCCATGCTCAAGAAGAACAATACCCAGCATGAAGCTGCCCTCGATGCATCGCTCAAGGCGATCGAGGAAGCCTATGTGGCCGGACTGCCAGACCGCCTGAACGAAATCGAAAACTGCCTGCAACGCAGCCTCGACGAACCGGAGACGGCGGCGCATTACGATGCGCTGGTGCTGCAACTGCATTCCCTCGCCGGGTCCGCCGGCACTTTCGGCTTTTCTGAACTCGGCTTCCGCGCGACCGATATCGAAATCAGCCTGAACACCTTCATCAAGCAGGCCAAGTACGACAAGGGTGCCTTTACCCCGCTGGCGACCAGCACCGCTGCCTTCCTACGCTGGGCGGCCTCGAATGTAAAGACAAAGCAACCGTCAACGCCGCCTTCACCTTTGCCCGCGGCATCGCCCCCTCCGGCGCCGCTGCAGCCGATCGATGAAGCCTCGCGCAGGCTGATCTACCTGGTGCACGACAACGCGCTGGTGGCGAAGGACATTGCCGGACAGCTGCAGTATTTCGGCTACGAGGTCGTGATCATCACCGAACTTGCGCGCCTGCAGGAATACGTCGACAAGCGCAGCCCGGCGGCAGTGGTGATGGACCTCGGCTTCCCGGCCGGCATCCTCGCGGGCGCGGCCGAAGTCGCGCGCATCAAGCAGGCCAACGAGCACCGCTTCGCCGTCATCTTCATTTCCACACGCAGCAATTTCGAGGCGCGGCTGGCCACGGTGCGCGCCGGCGCCGACGGCTATTTCTCCAAGCCGCTCGACATGGTCGCATTGATCGACCGGCTCGATGCGCTGACGGTGCAGGAAGAGAAGCAGCCCTGCCGCATCATGATCATCGATGACGACCTGCAGACGGCCGAGCACTATGCGGCGGTGCTGCGCGCCGCCGGCATGGAAGTGAAGGTGCTGGAAAAGATTTCCGCCATGCTGCAAGCGCTCGGCGAGTACCGGCCCGAGCTGATCTTGATGGATGTGTACATGCCCGACTGCAATGGCGTCGACCTCGCGCGCCTGATCCGGCAGGACAACATGTACCTGGACGTGCCCATTGTCTTCCTGTCGAGCGAATCGGATTTCGGCAAGCAATTGGATGCGATCGAATCCGGCGGCGACGATTTCCTCACCAAGCCCATCCAGCCGGCGCACCTGGTGTCGGCGCTCACTAGCCGTGTAGTGCGCTACCGCGGGCTGCGCAGCCTGATCATGCGCGACAGCCTGACCGGCCTGTACAACCACTCGGCAGTGAAGGAACACCTGTCGCGCGAAATTGCGCGCGCGCGCCGGTCGGCCATGCCGCTGTCACTGGCCATGGTCGACATCGACCACTTCAAGCGCATCAACGACAGCTACGGCCACCCGGTGGGCGACCAGGTCATCCGCGCGCTGTCGCGCCTGCTGCAGCAACGCCTGCGGCGCGGCGACATCATCGGCCGTTACGGCGGCGAGGAATTCGCGATCATCATGCCCGGCACGACGTCTGCCTCGGCAACCCACGTGCTCGACCAGATCCGCGAGTCCTTCTCCAAGATCCGGCATTACGCGGAAACGCGCGACTTCACCGCGACCTTTTCCGCCGGCGTAGCTGAAATGACAACATCCGGCGACGCCGACGAATTGTTCCGGGTGGCCGACACGGCGCTGTACAAGGCCAAGCACGACGGACGCAACTGTATCCGCAATGCATCTGCTGTCGGGGAAAATTGACCTAAGTCAACGATTTTCGGGCACAGGTAACCGAGCATGAGGAATTCGTGCCTCGACCCGCCGCGACCATGCCCGCCCCGACCACCAACACCCCTCCTGCCAACCGGCGCATTCTGCTGGTGGACGACGACAGCATCACGCTCGACCTGCTGTCGCATATCTTCCACCACGCCGGTTACGCGACCACGAAGGCAGAATCGGCCGAGGCGGCGCTGTCAGCCGTAGCCGAGCAGGAACCGGACCTTGCGCTGCTCGACATCAGCATGCCCGGCATGTCGTGTCTGGACCTGGCCAGGCGCCTGCAGGCGGAAACGGCGGTGCCCTTCATGTTCCTGTCGAGCCACAGCGACATCGAGATGGTGCGCCAGGCGAGCGGACATGGCGCGGTCGGCTACCTGGTCAAGCCTTTCGACCATGCGCAGATCGTGCCCGCCGTCGAAACCGCACTGGCGCGTGCCGAAGAAATCCGCCAGCTGCGCCGTACCGAGGCCAACCTGAACACCGCGCTTGCCGCGGGACGCGAAACCAGCATGGCAATCGGCCTGCTGATGGCCAGGCTGCAAACCGACCGCAACACGGCGTTCGACGTACTGCGCGACTACGCCCGCGCCAACCGCTGCAAGGTCAACGAAGTCGCACAAGAACTGCTGGCGGCGGAAGAACGGCTGGCCATATTCAAGGCCATGGCCGCTCAAACCAGGATCAAGCGATGAGAAAAATGAGCGCTGTTCCCGCCGCGCGGGCAATCGAAGAAACCGCCGCCGCGGCGGCCATCCTGCCGCAGGTGGAAGCTGACATCGCGTCGGTTTTCCTGACCCGCCTCGAAGGCCTGTTTGCGCGCGAAGCGCTCGGCCTGGCTCAGGGTGCGCCGCATGCCGGCAGTTTCCCTGCGCGCATCGGCAAGACCGAATTCTGGACCTGCGCGCTATGCAGGAAGGATCAGGCGCGCAGCAGCGCCGCGGCGCGCTTCTATCTCGACGACAGGTTCCAGGAAATGGTGGGGATGCGCTTCCGCGACTATTGCCAGATCTGGGGTCAGAGCTTTTTCGCCACACGCCACGACTTCGACAGCGCACGCGACATCCTGCTGCTGTTCCTCGACCAGAACCTGGATCTCCTGAAACGGCTGTACATCCTCGACCAGCCGCACAACCGAGACCTTGCACCGGATGCCCAGGCGCTGGAGCGGTGCTTCGAGGCGCCGGACAATGCAATGCTGTTCGTCGGCGACCGTTTCTCGCGCTGGGTGCTGGACGAGTGGCTGCCGTTCCAGCTGCGCTACGTGTGCTGCCGGCAGTTCGTTCCGGACGAAAGCACGTCCGAATGCCAGTGCCTGATTGAGGTGTCGGGAGACGCCCCTTCGTTCCTCAACTGACCCGATTCAACGCGGCGACCAAGTCGATTTCCACTACCGCATTCTTGGGCAGCTGATACACGCCGACCGACGTGCGCGTGTGCCCGCCACCGCCGTTGGGCGCGAACACCTTGTACAGGATCTCCGAGGCCGCATCGGCGACTTCGCTCTGCATGGTGAAGTCGGCAGCGCTCTGCACATACACCGTCATGCGCAGCACGCGCTTGACGCGGCCCAGCGAACCGAGCGACTGGCGCAGGATCGCCAGCGCGCGCATGATGGACACCTGCGACGCGCGTCGTGCCTCTTCCAGCGAAACTTCGCCGCCGGCACGGCCGGTGACGACAATCTTTCCCTGCATGCGCGGGATCTGGCCGCTCACCCAGATTTCGCCGTCGTTTTCGACCGCGACTTCATAGTTGGCACCGGCGCGGATTTCGTCCTCGAATGCAATGCCGAGTTCTTCGGCGATCTGCTGGTAAAGGGCGTCGCTTGCATGGGTCATTGTTTTCATTCCGCTCAATAAAAACGGACCGCATAAATCGGAGGCATGGTCGTGCTGACTTCCCACCATGCATCGCCACCGTTTTCAGTGACCCAGAGCCCGCCGGTGGTCGAACCCATCAGCAGGGTAGAGCCGTCGTCGGCGACAGCCAGCCCGTGCCGGTACACCAGGTCGTAACAATTCTTCTGCGGCAGCCCGTGGCGCAGCGCTTCGAAGGTCTGGCCGCCGTCGCGGGTGCGCGTCACGCACATCGCCGCCTTCACCGGAATGCGTTGCTGGTCGGCAACCGCGGGCACGAACCAGGCAGTCAGCGGATCCTTCGGATGTGCGGCGACAGCGAAGCCGAAGTCGGATGCCAGCGGTTTTGCCGCCGGTCCGATTTCCTGCCATGTCGCAGCGCTGTCGGCGGAGCGCCAGATGCCGTTGTGATGCTGGCACCACAGCACATCCGGGTGCGACGGGCATTGTGCGATCAGGTGCGGGTCCTGCACGGCGGGATCTTCCATGCGTTCCGGCGGCATGTAGGTCGCGCGCATGCCCTTGACGCTCGGCCGCCAGCTTGCGCCGCCGTCTTGCGTCAACCACGCGCCGCCGCAGGAGATGCCGACCAGCACGTGGCGACTGTCGCGGGGATTGACGCAGATCGAGTGAATGCCCGGCGTGTCGTAGCCGCCACCGAACCATTCCTTGCGCGTCGGCTCGTTCCAGAGCGACTGCATCAGTTCCCAGGAATCGCCGCGGTCCTTCGAGCGGAACAAGCCGCCAGGCAAAGTACCGGCCCACAGCACGCCAGGCTTGTCGTCGCCACCCGCCGCCAGCGACCAGATCATCGTCAGTTTCCATTCGACGTCAGTGCCGCGCTCGGCCTGTGGCGGGTAGGAGGGCACCGCGATCTCGGTCCAGATTTCCGAGCCTAGGTCACGGCGATGCAGCTTCACCCCGAAGTGCCCGACGTTGAGCGCCGCGTACACCGTGCCGTCGCGGCGGTCGTGCAGCACCATCGACACCGGCTCGCCGAGGAATCCCGCTTCGTGGATGGTCCATCCGCCGGCACCGCGAGTCACTTCGAACAGGCCCTTGCGGGTCGCCACCAATGCGCGGTCATTCATCGTCAGCCTCCGGAAAGCGCCTGCAGCACGTGCACGGTGCTGCGCGGCGAGAGTGGGTCGTTCAGGGAAACATGGTCACGGATGCGCTGCCCGTCGATGAAGATGGTGACGTTCTTGCGCAGGTGGCCCTGCTCGTCGAGGATGTAGCCGCGCAGTTGGTCATTCGCGGCGAATGCTTCTTCCAGCGCCTCGCGCAGCGTCGCGGCGCCCGTTTCGATATCCGGCGTCTCGGTGAAACGCCGCAGTTGCTGGGTGAACTGGAGCGTGGCCATGGGAGCCTCAAGCGTCTTCTGGCATGCCGTCGAAGAAATCGACCACGCCGGTTTCGAGCGAATACTCGGCGCCGACGATCAGCAGTTGGTCGTTCTGGATCATCTGCTCGAGGATCTCCGAACCATGGCGTAAATGATTGGCCGATGCCCGCACGTTGGCGCGCACCGCATGGCCGACCAGCGCATCGTGGTCGCGGCGGAGCTCGGTTGCCATCAACGGTTCCACCGCAGGACGGATCCGTTCCACGATCGAATGGATGTGGCGCGACTGGTTCTTCATCGGACGCGTGATTTCTTCCAGCGTGGCGGTCACCGCACCGCAGCGGGAATGGCCGAGCACCACCACCAGCGGCGTGCCGAACTGTGCGGCGGCGAACTCGACGCTGCCGATTTGCGAAGGGGCGACGATATTGCCCGCGATCCGGATCACGAACAGGTCGCCCAGCCCTTGGTCGAACACCAGCTCGGCCGGGACGCGGGAATCGGAACAGCCAAGGATGATGGCAAAGGGTTTCTGCCCGGCCACCAGCTGGTTGCGCCGGGATTCGTTCAGGAGCTCGTGGCAGTTGCCCTTGCCCTCCACGAACCGGCGGTTGCCTTCGCGCAAGCGTGCGAGCGCCTCATGTGCAGTAGTCATTGCTGCTTCCTTCCTGTTTTCAGTAATAGCCTGATTATCCTACGAAGTGCCTGCAAGCCAGCACAGCGGTAAATCAGCTGGCCGGAAAGTAGCGGGCACGCAATCTTTGTACGTACTGCACCAGCTTCGTGTACTTCTCGGCTTCGGTGCGCAACGGGGAGTCGAAGTGCGGGCACAAAACGCCGAGCATGAAAGCGAACAGCGTTGCATCGGCGCCGCACGGATTTGCTCCCATGAGGTAGGGCTTGTCGCCCAGCACATTCTCCAGCGAGTCGAAGGTTTTCGATGCAATCGCAAGCTGCTCTTCCGGAGTATGGCGGCCCATTCCATGCACGCGCGTGTTTTTCGCGACCTGCCGCCGCACCAAGGCTTCAACCACCGGCCGTGCCGGCCATGGAACGGCGCGGAAGAAAATGGTTGGGCCGCGGGCGAAGTTGGCATCATCCAGCCAGCGGGACTGGATCGAGATCCAGTACAGGTTGTCTTCCAGCATTTTTTCGACTGCCCATGCCGTGCCGCGCTGCTCCGGCGACAAGCCCTTGTCGAAATCAACGCCGTATTTCTTCTCGATATGCCAGCGGATGAAAGTGGAGTCCGGCACGAGCCGGCCTTCGTCCTCGATATAGGGCAGCTTTCCTTTCGGCGCCTTGCGCAAGCCCGTAGGCTCCTTCCGGTATGGCAGGTCGGCCATCTTCAGGAGCATCTCGGCCTTGGTGACGAAAGGACTCGGGTCGGGAAGCCCGAAAGCCGGGCCGAATGCATGCAATGTGATCATTTTTTTTGGGTTGTTGTTTGCCGGTGCCGGCAATTGGCGTTTGCGCATTTGGAGCGGTTTGACAGCGCATTCACGGGAGATGGTCGGATCGAGAAGCGCAGCCGTACCCGATGTACGGTGAGCATCGCAGGCCCGAGATCGCCCCCATTAATGCATTGGCAAACACGCCCTAGGCCCCGTCTACCTGCCGGCGACTGTCGCCACGTATTTTGCCAGCAACCGGATCTGGTCTTCCTTCAGGTTGCCGATCACAGGCATCTGCCCGATGCCGTTGCGCATGGCTTTCTCCACGCGCGCCGCATCGGGCCGCAGCTCGTCAAGGTCCGGCCCCACTTGGCCGGCAGCGCCCGCGTGCCTCAAGGTGTGGCACACGGCGCAGGCCGGCACGGCGGTCTGGGTGAACAGCTTCTTGCCTTCTTCCAAACCATCCTGCCCGCATGCCGAACCGGCAAGCAGGGTGAGGGTGGCGGAGAAGAATACGGAGGCTTTCCTCATTACATGCCCCGCATCAAGTCACGGTGACCTGGAAGGCGTGGTCGCGCCAGCTGTTGTTGTTGTAGCCGGCGGCATTTTCGAAGCGTTCTTCCGGCTGCCGGTTGCCTTGCGCGTCGACCGCGCGGCTGGCGAGCGTATGCGTGCCCGGCGGCAGCTGCACGGCCAGCGCGAACTGGCGCCATGCGTAACGGCCGAGGTCCGGGCCGACGAAGCGCGCTTCTTTCCAGGTCTTGCCGCCGTCCACCGACACCTCGACCGCCTTGACCGCGTGTACGCCACCGAAGGCGACGCCTTTCACCTGCACCAAGCCGGCCGGGACCGTGCCGCCTTCCGGGCCAGGCGAATTGATCCAGGACTTGACGCCCATTTCCCAGATCGAGGGCTGGCTGGGATCGCCCTTTTGGCCGGGCGGGGAGAGACGATAGCCGGTCTTCTGGATCGCGGCGTCGCTTTGCTGTGCGGTAAACGCGAGGCGCTTGATGTACTTGACGTTATTGATGCCAGAGTAACCGGGCACGATGATGCGCAGCGGTCCGCCGTGCGCCAGCGGGATCGGTACCCCGTTCACTTCCCAGGCGAGCAGCGCATCGCCCATCGCGGCCAGCGGCACGGAGCGCTCGACCATCACGCTCTTCGGGTCGACGCCTTCCGGCAGCTTCTCGCCGCCAGTGCTGGTCATGTACACCGCGCCATCCGCCAGTCCGCCGAGCGCCTCGACCACCGCCTTCACAGGCACGCCGCTCCACATCACACAGCCGGCTGCGCCGACCTGCCAGGGCGTGCCGCTGGGTTTGCTCGGGAAATAACCGCGGCCATTGCCCGAGCATTGCAGCACGGTGGGAACGGTTTCCAGGCCCAGGTTCTTGAGTTCCTTGAGCGTGAGCTTGCGCGGATTCTTCACGCCTTCGACCGCCAGCTCCCACGCATCGCGATCGCCGACGATGGAAGCGTCGGGCGCCGGCAGGTTGTTGCGCACGTAGAGCTGGTCGAGCGGTGTGATGAGGCTGGTGCCGAAGGCGCTGCGCTTTGTTTCCAGCGTGCTGCTGGTGTGGACGATCATCGCGGCAGGATCTTTCCACGCGGCGTAAGCCGGCAGGGGCTTGGCCGCCTGTGCCGCCGCTTGGGCGATCGCGGTCTTGTGGAATGCGCCCAAGCCGGCGGCGGCGACGGTTGCCGCGCTGCCGGCCAGCAGGTGGCGGCGTTGCGGATTGCTGACGGGCTTTGTCTGTTTCGTTTGCGATGTCATTGTGCGGTCTCCTCTGGATGACGTTGGCCGATTCGCGGACCAGATTAATAAAACGGCAATATCGCCGAAGACTAACACGCCGTCTATCGCATGGGGAGCATTTGATTGAGCAGAATCAACACCGGATTCCGATGGGCACAGCCACTTTCGAACGGTCGTTCGCGAAAAAATCGAAACTGGACTAGTATTAGCAGGTATCAGTCATCCGCCCAATCGCATGAGCAACATACCGACCATCGAATCCGTCCTCGAGGCGGACTTCCAGACCGTTCCGGGACTCATCCGCCTGCATGCGCAAGTCAGGCCCGCGCATCCCGCTCTGGTGCAGGACGGCGAGACGCTCAGCTATGCGCAGCTCGATGCACTGGTGGACCGAATTGCAGCTGCCCTGCAGCGCGACGACATCAAGCCGGGTGAAGCGGTGGCGATCTGCGCGTCGACCTCGATTGCATATGCGGCTGTGTTCCTCGGCAGCCTGCGCGCCGGCGTCGCGGTGGCGCCGCTGGCACCCTCGTCTTCGCCGGAGAGCCTGGCAGTGATGGCAAGGGATGCGGATGCGCGCCTGCTGTTCGTCGATGCCGCGGTCGCGCAGGCACTGGAGCCGGTACGCGGCGCAATCGATATTCCGGCAGTGACGCTGGACGAGTCTTCCGCCGGCACAGCGTTTTCCGCCTGGCTGACGGCGCCCGGCACGCAACCGACCGCGGTCGACATCCAGCCCGGCTGGCCGTTCAACATCATCTATTCCTCCGGCACGACTGGCGCGCCCAAGGGCATCGTGCAACCGCATTCGATGCGCTGGGCGCACGTGCAACGCGCGCGCGTCAACGGCTACGACGGCAATGCAATCTCGCTGATCTCCACGCCGCTGTATTCGAACACCACGCTGGTGTGCTTCTTCCCGACCATCGGCACGGGCGGCACGGTGGTGATGATGGCGAAGTTCGATGCCGGCGCGTACCTGGCGCTGGCGCAGAAGCACCGTGTCACGCACACCATGCTGGTGCCTGTGCAGTACCAGCGCATCATGACGCGCGAGGACTTCGACCGCTACGACCTGTCTTCCTTCCACATGAAGTTCTGCACCAGCGCACCGTTTTCCGCCAAGCTGAAGGCGGACATCCTGAAGCGCTGGTCCGGCGGGCTGATCGAGTACTACGGCATGACCGAAGGCGGTGGCACCTGCATGCTGGCCGCGCATGAGCACCCGGACAAGCTGCACACCGTCGGCAAGCCGGCGCCCGGCCACGACATCCGCCTGATCGACGAGGAAGGCCGCGAAGTGCCACCGGGCGCCCTCGGCGAGGTGGTCGGCCATTCGCCGGCGATGATGGCCGGCTACCACAAGCAGCCGCAGAAGACCGCCGAGGCGGAGTGGTACGACCCAAGCGGCAAGCGCTTCATCCGCACCGGCGACATCGGCCGCTTCGACGAGGACGGATTCCTCACACTGATGGACCGCAAGAAGGACATGATCATCTCGGGTGGCTTCAACATCTATCCGAGCGACCTGGAGGCGGTGCTGGCGCAGCATCCGCAAGTTGCCGAAGCCGCCGTGGTCGGCGTGCCGTCGGAACGCTGGGGCGAGACGCCGGTCGCTGTCGTGGTGGCGAAGGACGGCGCAGCACTGCAGGCGCAGGATGTACTCGACTGGGCCAATGCGCGGCTGGGCAAGACGCAGCGGCTGGCGGCGGTCGAACTGACACAGCAGCTGCCGCGCAGCGCAATCGGCAAGGTGCTCAAGCGCGAGCTGCGCGACAGCTTCGGACCGAGAAACCCTTAATTACGCAAATTACGCAAGACAAACATGCAAGACGACGCTCTCTTCAACACACAAGAAATCCTCGACCTGCTCAAGCTGGAGCAGACCGGCGAAGACCGCTACCGCGGCCAGAGTCATTTCATGGGCAGCCCGAACGTATTCGGCGGCCAGGTGCTCGGCCAGTCGCTGTACGCGGCCGCCGTCACCGTGCCGGAGCGGCGCGTGCATTCGCTGCATTCGATGTTCATCCTGCCCGGCAACCATCGCCTCCCGATCGACTATGAAGTCGAACGCGTGCGCGACGGCGGCAGCTTCAGCACGCGGCGCGTGGTCGCCTATCAGGAAGGGCGCCGCATCTTCGTGATGTCGGCTTCGTTCCAGACAGTGGAGGAAGGCCTGTCGCACCAGCGCCCGGCACCGGCCAGCCCCGATCCCGAGACGCTCGTTTCCAGCATCGCCGAGTGGAAGAAGCTCGCCGACGGTGGCAAGCGCCTGTTCCGCCCGGTGCCGGTGGATTTCCGTGCCGACCATCCCGGCGACATCTACAGCGGCCACAGCGGCAAGCCGAACAAGCAGGTATGGACCCGCTCGCCGATCGCACTGCCGGATGACACGCTCACGCACGAGGCGCTGTTCGCCTATGTGTCCGACTACGGCCTGCTGTGGACCGCGCTGCAGCCGCACGGCATCTTCATGGGCGACAAGCGCCTGCAGATCGCCAGCCTCGACCACACGATCTGGTTCCACCGTCCGTTCCGCATGGACGAGTGGCTGTTGTTTGCGATGGAGAGTCCGAATGCATCCGGGGGACGCGGGTTGTGCTTTGCGCATGTGTACAACCAGGGCGGGGAGCTGGTGGCGACGCTGGCGCAGGAGGGGTTGATCCGGATTCGGGAGAAGAAGGAGTAGTTGTATCAGCCGCTTGACTACTCACTTCTTACACTTTTCACCGTGCCGATGCAGGCGGGTTTATGCTCTTCAAAGCATAACCAAACATAATCCGTCGTTCCCGCGCAGGCGGGAGCCCGTACTGAGTTTGCACGTACCGCCTGTCTATGGATCCCCGCCTTCGCGCGGATGACGGGGAAAGGGTAAATGAAACGCAACGGCGTCGTCCCGCGCATCAGAAGGTCCAAACGCAGAGCCGCCCATGCATATTCTGCATTGGCCTGTAGCAACCTATTCCGCTAGCATCGAACATCCCCCCACCTCCCAAGGAAAGAAATGGATTTCGTGTTATCCCCAGAAATCCTCGCGATGCTGTTCGGCGCCGCAGCGATTGCCGGTTTTGTGGATGCCATCGCCGGCGGCGGCGGCCTGATCACCATCCCCGTCCTGCTGCTCGCGCAGGTGCCGCCAATCCAGGCACTGGCCACCAACAAGCTGCAGGCCAGCTCCGGCTCCCTCACCGCATCGATGATGGTGATCCGCCGCGGACTGGTGAAAGTGCCGGAAGTGCGCACCTTGTTCATCTGCTCGCTGATTGGCTCGGTAATGGGCGCCTTCGCCGTGCAATTCGTAAACGCCAAAACACTCGACGTGCTGATCCCCATCGTGCTGGTCAGCATCGCGCTGTACTTCCTGCTCGCACCCAACGCTGGCGCCGTCGACAAGAAACCGCGCCTGAACCGCGGTGCCTACCAGGGCGTGGTAGTGCCGGGCATCGGTTTCTATGACGGCATGTTCGGACCGGGCACGGGTTCCTTCTTCTCGCTCGCCGGCGTGGCGCTGCGCGGCCAGAATTTGATCACGGCCACCGCCAATGCGAAGGTGCTGAATTTTGCGAGCAACATTGCATCGCTCGCGGTGTTCATTTTCGGCGGCAAGGTGATATGGACCGCGGGCGGCGCGATGATCCTCGGCCAAGTGATCGGCGCCTGGGGCGGCTCGCATGCGATGGTGCGCGGCGGGACGAAACTGATCCGGCCGATGATCGTTACGGTGTGCGTCGTCATGCTGGGACGCTACCTGTGGCAGAAGGGGTTGATTGCCTTTTGAGTGAATGGCAGCAGGAATCTGCGGTCAAACCTAAAATGTTAGCTTCTGGAGAACGTGCAATACCATGAAGCAACTCAAGGACACTCCCCTCAGCATTCTTGATCTCGCGCCAATCCGGCAAGGCGGCGACGCCGCCGACGCCTTCCGGCGCACACTCGACCTCGCACAGCATGCCGAGCGCTGGGGCTATAACCGCTACTGGCTGGCGGAGCACCACGGCATGCCGGCCATCGCCAGCGCCGCCACGTCGGTCGTCATCGGCCATGTCGCGGGGGGCACCTCCCGCATCCGTATCGGCGCCGGCGGCATCATGCTTTCCAACCATGCGCCGCTGGTGATCGCCGAACAGTTCGGTACGCTCGAATCGCTTTATCCCGGTCGCATCGACCTCGGCCTCGGGCGCGCGCCCGGCTCCAATCAGCTCACTGCCCGTGCCTTGCGCCGCTCGCTGCAGAACGACGGCGAGGAATTCCCGCAGCAACTGGCGGAGCTGCGCAGTTATTTCAAGCCGCGCAGTGAAGATCCAGCCCCGCGCGTGCGCGCCGTGCCGGGCGAAGGCCTCAATGTGCCGATCTGGCTGCTCGGCTCCAGCGATTTCAGCGCGCAGCTGGCCGGGCATCTCGGCCTGCCGTTCGCGTTCGCCGGGCAGTTCTCCCCGTCCTATCTGCAGGCGGCGCTCAACCTGTACCGCCAGTGCTTCCAGCCGTCCGAGGTGCTGAGCAAGCCGTACGTCATGGTCGGCCTTAACGTCTTCGCCGCCGACACCGAGCGTGAGGCGCGCATGTTGTCGACCTCGCACCAGCAAATGCACGTCAACCTGATCCGCGGCGTGCCGGGACAAATGCCGCCGCCGGTGGAAAGCATGGACGGCCTGTGGTCGCCGATGGAACAGGCGTCGGTGGAAAGCACGCTGCGCGCATCCATGATCGGCGATCCGGATATGGTGCGGCAGCTGCTCCAGGCCTTCCTCGACGAGACCCAGGCCGACGAGCTGATCATCAATTCGATGATCTACGACCATGTGGCGCGCCTGCGCTCCTATGAGATCGCCATGCAGGCGGCGCGCGCCTGAGGGGTAAACAACATGTACATGGTGTACTGGACCGAAGTCGACGACGGCACCGCCGAACCCAAAAGCCAAGAGTTCGCGACCTCGGAGATGAGCGCTGCAATGCAGTTCATGGAAGGCTTGCGCAAACGGCAACGGGAAGGCGACGGCGTCTGCTTCATCACCATGTGCTCGGAAAACCCGGACTCGGTCGGCCACCCCGGCGTCGCCGATCCCTCGCCGGACTACAACTGGAAGAAGCGGCGCCGCTGACACGCCGGTATCTTTTTGTCCTGTATGAGAAATACCCGATCCAGGACATACCACCCTCCACACATTCTGTGACACACTTGCAAGGTTGCGCCCCGGCAGCCCTTGCCCCAGCCGCGCGCATCTTTCGCCAACAGGATTTTTCAACGTGGAAGCACACCAGTCCCTACCTTACCTGCGGGAAGCGATTCTCTTTCTCGCGCTCACGGGCATCCTGATCCCCTTGCTGCAACGCTGGCGCATTAACCAGATCCTCGGCTTCCTTGCCGCCGGTACGCTGATCGGCCCATTCGGCCTGGGCCTGCTGGCGGATGCCTATCCCTGGCTGCGCTGGTTTACCTTTCCCCACCTGGAAGGCGTGGAGGTGCTGGCCGAACTCGGCGTGCTCTTCCTCATGTTCATGATCGGGCTGGAACTGTCGGCCGAGCGCCTGTGGGCCCTGCGCCGGTGGGTGTTCGGCGCGGGCGCGGCGCAGGTCTACATCAGCGCGGCGATCATCGGCGCCATCGCCTACGCATTCGGCAACAGCCTGGAAGTGTCGGCCATCCTCGGCTCGGTGCTGTCGCTGTCGTCCACAGCCGTCGTCATGCAATTGATGACCGAACGCCGCATGCTCGGCACCCCGCTCGGGCAGGCCGGCTTCTCGGTGCTGATGCTGCAGGACCTGGCTGTGGTGCCGCTGCTGATCCTGATGGGCGTGCTTGCCAGTGGTGCCACCGAAGGATTGGTGCCCCTGGTCGGCATGACGCTGCTCAAGTCGGTCGGTGCGATCGCACTGATCTACCTTCTCGGCCGCCGTGTAATCCGTCCGCTGTTTCATTCCTTCACCCAGCAGCGCCAGCCGGACGTGTTCATGGCGCTCACGCTGCTGTCCACGCTGGGCATTGCCGCGCTCACCGAATTGGCCGGCCTGTCGCTCGCGCTGGGTGCCTTCCTCGCCGGCCTGTTGCTGGCTGAGACCGAATTCAAGCATGAGGTCGAAGTCACCATCGAGCCTTTCAAGGGCCTGCTGATGGGCCTGTTCTTCATGTCGGTAGGCATGGCTATCGACGTCCGCGAGGTGATGAAGTCGCCGGTCTGGCTGCCGCTGTCGGTGGTCGGCCTGTTCCTGATCAAGACGCTGGTGACGGGCGTGATCTTCCGCATCGGCGGTTTCAACTGGGGCCGTGCGATCGAGGGCGGCGCGCTGCTCGGCCAGGGCGGCGAGTTCACTTTCATCGTGGTCGGCTTCGCACTGAGCGCCAAGCTCATGCCGCAGGAGATCGGCCAGTTCATCATGCTGGTGGTCAGCCTGAGCCTGTTTGCGACGCCTCTGGTGGCCAAGGCCGGCCATGCGTTCGGCGACTGGTGGGACCTGCGGCATTTGGAACAGCAAGGCAGTCTGGATGCCGAGGTGGTAGAACAATCCAGCGGCCACGTCATCATCGCCGGCTTCGGCCGCGTCGGCCAGCTGGTAGCGCAGATGGTGTCCGAGCAGAACGTGCCGTACGTTGCTTTCGAAACCAACTTCCGCATCGTCGGCAAGCTGCATGCGGCCGGACTGCCGGTATATTTCGGCGACGCCGCGCGCCTGGAACTGCTGCGCAAGGTGCATGCGGAACGCGCCGCCGCGATCGTGCTGACGATGGACCATCCGGCGTCGGCACTGCATGCGGTCAAGGCCATCCGGCGCGAGTATCCGGACCTGCCGCTGTTTGCGCGCTCGCGCGACGAGAAGCATGCGCAGGCGCTCAAGCAGGCAGGCGCCTCCTACGTCATCCCGGAAACGCTGGAGACCGGCCTGCAGCTTTCCGCCTTCGTGCTACAGTCGCTTGGTATTTCGGAAGGCACGGCGGCACATACGATCCAGATCGAACGCGACCGGCGTATTGCCGAGCTGCATGGATAAGAGAACAGAACCCACAAGGAGCCAACCCATCATGAAGATCGTCAACGATGTCACCCAACTGATCGGCAACACCCCGCTGGTACGCATTCGCAAGCTGTGCGCGGACTCCGGCGCCGAGGTGGTCGCCAAGCTCGAGTTCTACAGCCCGGCGCACAGCGTGAAAGACCGTATCGGCGTGGCCATGATCGACGCAGCCGAGCAGGCCGGCCTGATCAAGCCCGACACCATCATCGTCGAACCGACCAGCGGCAACACCGGCATCGCGCTGGCGATGGTATGCGCCGCGCGCGGCTACAAGTGCGTGCTGACCATGCCGGAAACCATGAGCAAGGAACGCCGCATGCTGCTGCGCGCCTATGGCGCCGAACTGATCCTCACCCCCGGCCCGGAAGGCATGGGCGGCGCGATCAAGAAGGCAGAAGAACTGGTCGCCTCCGACCCGCGCTACTTCATGCCGCAGCAGTTCAAGAACGCAGCCAATCCGGAAATCCACCGCAAGACCACTGCCGAGGAAATCTGGCGCGACACCGACGGCAAGGCCGATATCCTCATCGCCGGCATCGGCACCGGCGGCACGATCACCGGTGTCGGCGAAGCGATCAAGGCGCGCAAGCCGTCTTTCCAGTGCGTCGCGGTGGAACCGGATGCCTCGCCGGTGCTGTCCGGCGGCCAGAAGGGCCCGCACCCGATCCAGGGCATCGGCGCCGGCTTCGTGCCCGACATCCTGAACACGAAAATCTACGATGAAGTGATCCGGGTGAAGAACGAGGATGCATTCGACTATGCGCGCCGCGCCGCGCGCGAGGAAGGCCTGCTGGTCGGGATTTCCTCAGGTGCTGCCCTGTGGGCGGCAGCGCAGGTCGCGCAGCGTCCGGAGAACAAGGGCAAGATGATCGTGGTGATCATCCCGTCGTTCGGCGAGCGCTACCTGAGCACGGCGCTGTTTGCGAATCTGGCGGATTGAAGCTTGCGGCGTTCGCCCGTCCCGGCGGACATCAGAGGGCAAGACGCGACCACGTCCAGAACGCAAAGATCACGACGCTGGCGCCGAACAGGAACTGCTGCGCGGAAAGCATGCGGAAAATCAGCGCCAGTGCGCACGGGACGCTAAAGAGAGAAGATCGTCGTTCACGACTCTGAACCCATATTGCCGTGGACTATCTGACGTCATATCCCTATCCCATGAATTCGATATTGCGCAGTGCGCTTCCCGTTAATTAATATTTCCAAAGGGAAATATTAATCGTGCTTCCGCGAATGTTATACGTCCCCATGCATGCTGCAGTTGATACAGGACGTCAGCGCGACATTACCTTCACTGAAGCGGCGATAAAGATGGCATTTAGGTTTGGCTCAAACCGCCAGCCCATCCGTCGACTTGAATGGTCTGCTGACGCAATTCGGCGAGGCAGCCCTTTCGCCGAGCGCCGTGCACTGCTTGACCAGTTGCTCGACGCCTGGGCCGATACCTCGGGCTTCCTGGAGACTATCGACGCGCGGTGGAAGGACCGCCACGGGGAAGACGCGCATGCAGGCTATTCCAGCTTCGGCGGCATCGATGCGTCCGACTTTTATGAAACCGACGGGAATGGAAATACGCGGGACGCGGAATGGTGAAGTCCGCGATGGCACGGACAAGGGCCGGCGGGCATTGGGCTGCGGGCGGATCAAGGCGAAAATGGAGCGCTGGCCGCATTTGGGGCCGGTGCAAGGCAGGGCGGTGGGCAAGTGGATTGGCGAAGTTTAATATTTCGCAACAAGATTGCTTGATCCCATGAATTGGGGATTGCGAGGTTTCTTCGAAGCAGATATTTTTGTCAAAAAATTAACATTGCAACTCCGGCGAGCCATATGGCTGCGTCGAGGTTGATGCAGAACTATCACTTGGGAAATGAGCGAGAATTCGAGACTGACCCTGACCCTACATATGTTCTGACGCGAAGTATTAAAAATTGTGTCTCACAAAATTATGAAATTTTATTGCGGAAAATCAACAATCGCATCAATCAGTCTGTTCGTTATCCTGCTTGTTGCTTGGATTCTCTTGATCCTCAACAAGGAGATTTTCATCTTAAGAATTACCGTTTTTTTCGGTGCAATTGCCTTTTCTGGTCTTTTCTATCAATCCGTTGTTTCCCTTTCAGATCACAATCACGAAGTTCTTAACAAGTCATTCGAAAACGCACGTGCTGCGCAGGCAATATTGAACGACAAGGCTCATCTTTTTACGAAGCGCCTGTCTTCTAAATCAACAGCCGAATTCTCCAATCGTGTTGCATACAGTAGGGAAAGTATTGCTGAAATGGTCGAGTCACCGATTGCTTGGCTCACGTGTCTAGCCGTTGCAGCAATGCTGGCTGTTCATCCGGTCTACCTAGAGTTGCAGGTTCAGACAACAATCGAACTCAAGTTAGTAGCAAAAGTTTTCAGTTTAAGCGTACTGCAGTTTTTGCTATTGGCGCTGTGCTTCTCCGGCGCCTTATTAAGAATTATGAAAACATTTAAAGGGAATAAGGAATGAGCCACATAGTCGTTGGAATTACATCTCGAGGCGTAATCGTCGCGGAAGCAGCGGCTCCGGAAGCCGTCGCCGTCGTAACTCAGTTTTTCAGAGAGGGTATTGAGGGCGGTGCGGCGGCTATTTCGACCGGAATGGACGCTCAATCATTGTGGCAAACAATTGAAAATTCCTTTTCCGGTAATGGAATGGATGCGACCAAAATTATAGGGTCGACGGCATTTGGCACGGCAGTCTCAATAGCGATCGTGGAGACTGGGATCGGCACCGCTGCAATTGCAGCGGCGGCAGGTATGGCGGGCGTGATTTTATCGCCTGCAGCAATTGCAACTGGAGTTGCCGTGGCAGCCGTGGCAGCCGGTTACTATGCAGGTGAGTATTACAGTGACGTCTTCGACCAAATTGCGAAGCGCAATCAATTGCCCATAGTGCCAGAGGAGCGTCCCGCTCCTTGGGTCGACCCGAAATGTTCCCGTGACTACAACACGGCGCAAAACCCGCCCAAGAAAGACCCCCTCACCCTCGACCTCGACGCCGACGGCCTCGAAACCGTCGTCGCCTCATCGAGCATACTATTCGACCATGACGGCGACGGCATTAAGACTGCCACCGGCTGGATCAGCCCCGACGACGGCTTCCTCGTCCTCGACCGCAACGGCAACGGCACCATCGACAACGGCACCGAGCTGTTCGGCGACTCCACACCGTACGATCCCAACAGCAATATTCCCAACACGACCGGCAAATTGGCGGACGGCTTTGCCGCACTCCGTCAGGAAGACACCAATTTCGACGGCAAGGTCGACAATCAGGACGCACGCTGGAGTCAGCTGCGTGTCTGGCGCGACCTGAACCAGGATGGCGTGTCGCAGGCCGGCGAGCTGTTCACGCTCGACCAGCTCGGCATCGCCAGCTTTGGCACCGCGAAGACCGCCAACAGCCAGCCGCTGCCCAACGGCAACGAAATCGCCGACCTCGGCACCTATACCAAAGCGGATGGCAGCAACGGTGCAATCGGCGAAACCGCGAAGATGGGCGACGTGAACCTGGCAGAAGACACGTTCCACACCGAATTCCCAGACACGATTCCCCTGGCAGACGGCGTGGCCGATCTGCCGAACATGCGGGGCTCGGGCCTGGTGCGCGAGCTGCATCAAGCCGCCAGCCAGTCCGTCGAACTGAAAGATCTGCTGACCCAGTTCAGCCAAGCCGGCACCCGCACCGAACAGCGCGCCCTGCTCGACCGGATGCTCGACGCCTGGGCCGATACCTCAGGTCTCATCGAGTCGCTTGGCGAGCGTTGGAAAGAAGTTACCAATAACGACGACGCCAGCGCCGGATACAATCGCTTCGGCGATATCGACCGCTCCGACAACGGCTACGGAATCCTGGTTGGCTACATCGGTAGCTCCCCTAGCTACGCACCGACGCAAAAATGGACGGATCTCGTGGCCTCCTGGGAGCAGAAAATCCATATCCTCGAAGCCTTCAACGGGCGGTATTTCTTCAACCTTGGCGGCAGTAATGAATCCGGAACCGGCGGCTCGGGCGCGGTGGTCGGTGACGGGAACAGCGGAGGCGGCGGCGCAACCTTAGCACCGCCATCGCTCTCCGTTTCGTTCGAGCAAGAACAACTCGATTTGCTCAACAGCGCATACGATGCGCTAGCCGACTCGGTCTATTCTGCATTGGTCCTTCAGACACGACTGACACCTTTGTTTGACCTTATCCAACTGGTCATCGATGCGGATGGGATCCGCCTTGACTATGCCTTGCTCGAGCAACATCTTCAGGACAAGATTTCGCAAGACCCTGCGAACGGCATGGCGGATCTGATCGAGTTTACGAAATATGCCGGCCCCATGCTGTCCGAAACGGGATGGAATGGAGACAGCCTCGTGGAAGGATATATTCGCTCGTTGCCTGTCACACCCGAATTGGCGAGCCTGTATGTGGAATTGAGTGTGAGTATCGCAGGTCAGTCAGGATTTGTGCTCGCCGGCTCTGCCAAGAATGAGATCATCCTGCTGGACGAAACGCACAGGACGATCAACGCAAAGGGCGGCAACGACATGGTGTTCGGCGGGGCGCAGAACGACTTCATGAACGGCGAGAGCGGCAATGACTGGATGGCAGGGCGCGGCGGCAACGACACCATGCATGGCGAGGCGGGAATTGACACGCTTAAGGGCGATGCCGGCAACGACGAACTGCACGGTGGTGAAGGCGACGATCTGCTCCATGGTGGCGCTGGCGCCGACATTCTGCTCGGCGAAAATGGCGATGATCGTTTGATAGGCGATGGTGATGACGACCGTCTCCAAGGCCAAGCCGGCGATGATGCGCTGTCTGGGGGTGACGGCAACGACCAGTTGTCCGGCGAGTCAGGAAATGACCTTCTGGAAGGCGGAGCCGGAAACGATTTCCTTGCTGGAAACGAGGGCAACGATATCTACTTCTTTGGCCGGGGCGACGGTCAGGATACGATCAATAACGGGGATGGAACCAGCGGACGCAACGATATCCTGCGCTTCAAGGATGGTGTATCGCCGGCCGACATAGTCTTGAGTCGTTCTATCGACGGCACCGACAGCCTGGAATTGGCAATCGTCGGCACGTCGGACAAGGTCAGCATTCGCTTCTTCTTCAGCGGCGATAACCCTGGAGAAAACGATCACCATGTCAATCGTATCGAATTCGCTGACGGCACTGTTTGGGAACCGGCGCAGATTGTCCAGCAGCTCATGACCGGGACGGCCGGGAACGACGCCATCATTGGGACGATCATTGCAAATACGATCGATGGCGGCATCGGAAACGATTTGATATATGGTCGCGCCGGTGACGACATCCTGCACGGCGGCGATGGCGACGACAAACTCTTCGGAGAGATAGGGAATGACGTCCTGAATGGCGGCACTGGTGCCGACGTCTTGACCGGAGAGGCCGGTAACGACGTGCTCGATGGTGGCGTCGAGAACGACACACTTTCGGGTGGCGCCGGCGACGACACCTACCTGTTCGGCAGGGGCGACGGGCAGGATATTATCAACAACTCAGACAGTGCAGCTGGCAGAATCGACGTCCTTCGTTTCAAGCCCGGTGTAGCTCCCTCCGAGATCGTTGCCAGCCGTTCAATGGACGGCTACGACAGCCTGGAACTGGCGATTGCCGGCACCACGGACAAGATTTCGATCCGCTACTTCTTCAGCGGGGACAATCCCGGTGCGAATGGCCAAAACCTGACCGGGATCGAATTCGCCGATGGCACGGTCTGGAGTGTGGCGCAGGCGGTGGAGCGTGCGTTGACCGGTACCGGCGGCAACGACTCGATCACCGGCACGATCAATGCCGACACGCTCGACGGCGGTGCGGGCAACGACATGGTTTACGGTCGAACTGGCAACGATACGCTGAATGGCGGCACTGGCGCCGACATCTTGACCGGAGAGGCTGGCGACGACGTGCTCGATGGTGGGACGGGGAACGACACGCTTTCAGGGGGCGCCGGCAACGACACCTACCTGTTCGGTAAGGGCGACGGGCAGGATATTATCAACAACTCAGACAGTGCAGCCGGCAGGATCGACGTCCTTCGTTTCAAGCCTGGTGTAGCTCCCTCCGAGATCGTTGCCAGCCGTTCGACCGACGGCTACGACAGCCTGGAACTATCGATTGCCGGCACGACGGACAAGATTTCGATCCGCTACTTCTTCAGCGGGGACAATCCCGGTGCGAATGGCCACAACCTGACCGCGATCGAGTTTGCCGATGGCACGTCTTGGGATCCGGTGCAGATTGCCGTAACAAATCTCCTGATGGGAACCGGCGGCAATGATTCGATCACGGGAACCGTCAACGACGATGTGCTCAGCGGTGCTGCGGGCAACGACACCTTGTATGGTCGTGCCGGCAACGACGCGCTAAATGGCGGTACCGGCGTCGACAGTCTGAATGGCGAAGGCGGAAACGACGTGCTTGACGGCGGCGCGGATAACGACACACTTTCAGGCGGCGCCGGCAACGACACCTACCTGTTCGGCAAGGGTGATGGTCAGGATATTATCGTCAACTCAGACAGTGCAGCCGGCAGGATCGACGTCCTTCGCTTCAAGCCCGGTGTAGCTCCCTCCGAGATCGTTGCCAGCCGTTCGATCGACGGCTACGACAGCCTGGAACTGGCGATTACCGGCACGGCGGACAAGATTTCGATCCGCTACTTCTTCAGCGGGGACAATCCCGGCGCGAATGGCCAAAACCTGACCGGCATCGAGTTCGCCGATGGGACGGTCTGGAGTGTGGCGCAGGCGGTGGAGCGTGCATTGGCCGGTACCGGCGGCAACGACTCGATCACCGGCACGATCAATGCCGACACGATCGACGGCGGCGCGGGCAACGACATGGTCTACGGTCGAGCTGGTAACGATACTCTGAATGGCGGAGCCGGTACCGACAATCTGTATGGCGAAGCCGGTAACGACGTATTCGATGGTGAGGCGGGGAACGACTTCCTGCAGGGCGCTGCCGGTAACGATACCTACCTTTTCGGCAAAGGCGATGGTCAGGACATCATCTACAACGCGGACAGTGCAACCGGCAGAATCGACGTTCTTCGCTTCAAGGAAGGAGTGTTGCCAGCCGAGATAGTCGTGAGCCGTTCAATTGACGGCTACGATAGCTTGGAACTGGCGATTACCGGCACGACGGACAAGATTTCGATCCGCTACTTCTTCAGCGGGGACAATCCCGGCGCGAACGGCCACAACCTGACCGGGATCGAGTTCGCCGATGGCACCGTGTGGAGCGTCGCGCAGGCGGTAGAGCGCGCGTTGGCCGGTACCACTGGCAACGACTCGATCACTGGCACGATCAATGCCGACACGATCGACGGCGGTGCGGGTAACGATACGGTCTACGGCCGAGCAGGCAGCGATACGTTGAATGGCAGTACCGGCGCCGACAATCTGTATGGCGAGGCCGGCAACGACGTATTCGACGGTGGTGCGGGCAACGACTTCCTGCAGGGCGCGGCCGGCAATGACACCTACCTGTTCGGCAAGGGTGACGGCCAGGACATCATCTTCAATGCCGACAGCGCGACCGGCAGGGTCGACATCCTTCGTTTCAAGGACGGCGTACTGCCTGCCGAAGTAACGGCGAGCCGGTCGGTGGATGGTTATGACAGCCTGGAACTGGCGATTGCCGGTACCACCGATAAGATTTCTATCCGCTATTTCTTCAGTGGAGACAACCCTGGCGCGAACGGTCACAACCTGACCGGGTTTGAATTCGCCGATGGCACGGCGTGGAGCGTCGCGCAGGTGGTGGAGCGTGCCTTGATCGGCACCGGCGGCAACGACTCGATCACCGGCACGATCAATGCGGACGTGGTCAACGGCGGTGCGGGCAACGATACCTTGTATGGCCGGGCGGGCAATGATGTGATCAATGGCAGCGCAGGTACCGACAACCTGTATGGCGAGGCTGGCAATGACATGCTCGACGGCGGTGCCGGGAACGACATGCTATCGGGCGGCGCAGGCAACGACAGCTTCAAGTTCTCTGGTCTGGATCAAGGCATCGACGCAATCACCGACTTTACCTCCGGCACTGATACGATTCATGTCGTCGGCGCCAACTTCGGCTTGATCACAGGTACGGGCGTGCAGTTTGCGTCCGGCATGAATACGCCGTCGGCGACAGGCACCGGTGCGCAGTTCCTCTATAACAGTTCAACTGGCGCGTTGTACTTTGACCGCGATGGCACCGACGCAGCTTATGCTGCTGTCCAGGTAGCGACCTTGACAGGGCAAAAGGCGCTCGTTGCGACTGATATTGTGGTGATTGAGTAAGTGAAGCTCGGCAGGCATTTGTCTGCCGATCCATCGCTTGCTGTAGGGGCTGCCACTTTCATGGCAGCCTTTTTTCATACTCTGCGGGAGTCACTTCCGGTCCGCCGCACTGCCAACGAGTTCCTGAACGGCGGCTTGCCTGGCCAATATCGCCAGTTTGCGCGCTTTGCGTTCGCCGTACATGCGTACCGAAAAGGTTCGGGTATGCCGCCTTCCTTCGTGGTCGCGCCAGAACGCCTGCCAGTAGGGATACTCCTGACGACGGCCGGACGCTTGGGATATGTTCACATAACGGGCGACACCAACGATGCCCGAAGTGTTGTTGCTTCGCTTGCGTCTCAACCAGGACGCGTACTCAGTGTCGCGAAGCTTTGTGAGCATTTCGTCGCGAAATGCGATAGCGGCCTTGAGCGCCTTGCGCTTGCCTCCATGTACGCTGTCGCTGAAATGCCTGGTCACCGCCTGATTCTTGGAACGAATTGCTACGTGCCAGCTGTGCGTTCTCGTGCGCTCATTGTCGATACGCCGGATGAAACGATGAGGTTGTGGCGAAGGCATTACACGATTATGCCTGTTCTTCAAACCGGCTGTGCGTCACCTGCAAGAGTTCCTACACTTCTTCCCGTCTGCAGGGACCTGTGATGACCATGGAACCACAAAGTGCCGGTAACGACTACTGCGACATCCGCCAGGTCGGACGTCAGAGCACAGGTCGCGTCCACGTCCAGCAGGCGAAAATGACAACGCCCGCGCCGAACAGGAACTGCAGCACAAAGAGCGTGCGGAAGGCGACCGTGTACTTGGGAATGAAGCGCCTGTTGTCGGCTTCGTTGGTGAACACGCGCAGTGCTTCCGGCAATTGCTGCTCGTAGGCCTGGAGTCCCGGCACCGTCAGCGCCAGCAGTTCCTTGCTGCGCAGGTCGATCACATAGAACACCACCGACAGCACCATCACGAAGCCGCCGATCAGCGCCAGCACGCAGGGATGGAAGGATTTGTCGAGCGCGGTGAACACGCCGCCATTGGCGAACACCGACAGCACGACGAAGAAATTGAAGGCCTTCAGCCTCTGGTCCGCATTGAACTGGAAATGTTGCCAGAGGTAGTTCTTCTGGTCGTTGCTGATTTCCATCAGCTTGCACGCGCCAATACGGATTGCGCGACGCGGCGTGCGCTCGGCAGGAAGCGCGCGATGGTCGCCAGCAGTTCGTCTTCACCGACCGGCTTGCCGAGGTAGGCGTCGCAGCCGGCCCAGGAGCCGCGGAACTTGTCGAAGGCGGAAGTCTTGCTGCTCAGCATGACGACGGCGGTGCCCCGCGTCGCCGGGCTGGACTTGAGGCGCTTGCAGACCTGGTAGCCATCCATGCCGGGCATCAGGATATCGAGGAAGATGCAGGTGTAGTTCTTGGCCTGCGCCATGTCGATCGCCATCTCGCCGGTTTCCGCATAGTCGACGTCGAAGCGGAAGGGCGCGAGCTTGTTGCGCATGAAGGCGCGCACGGTGGCGCTGTCGTCGACCACGAGCACGGACTCGTTGGTTTTCGGTTCGGCCAGCGTGACGGCCGGCGGCAGGTGGCGGTCGGCGGCGCGGCGCCGGGTGTGGCCATCCCATTCCTCTTCGGATGCCGGGCGCTGCGCGCGCTCGTGCAGCGCCAGTGCCATCTGCCGGTCGAGCTGCTCGAACAGGCGCATCCAGTGGATCGGTTTTTCGACCACCGGCCAGTCGCCCACGGTGCCGCGGCGGCCGATGAGTACGGCGGGTGCGTGCTCATTGGGTGAGCGCGCCTTCAGCTGTGCCATGCCGTCGGCATTGTCGGCGTTCACCAGGTAGATATCGGCGCGATCGCCGGGGGATTCGGCCTCCGCATAACTGAAGGTGCGGCGCCCTGTGAGGCGGAAGGTGGAGGACAGGAGGCTTTTCTCTGCGTCGGTGAATCCGAGCATCTCGAGAACAAAGCGGCGGACGCCGTTCTGGGAATTCTCAGTCGGAAGTGCCATATCCATGGATGTATGCGACCTGTGGGGAGAAGGTTGCGCGCCGAAGCCGGGCCTTATTGGTGAAATGATAACAGATGCAGCGGCATTCGCCCGCCATTATGTTGCAGCGCAACTACGTTCCCACAAAGTGTGCTAGCGCCAGCCCTTCGTGCGCTCCAGCGTCTCGTCGGCACAGGACTGGACCCATTCGAGGAAGCGCGCCTCGGGCGTCCCCGGCTGGGTCTGGTTGCGGAGCAATGCAACATAGCGGCTGCCGTCGGCGACGAAGCCGGCGGGCGCGGCCAGCGTGCCGGCATCGACGCTGTCGACCACCATGAAAAGCGGTGCGATTGCAGTGCCGAGCCCGGCCTCGGCGGCTTGCAGGCTGAGGAAGAAGTGATCGAAGTACTGATCGCGCGGTTTGCCGCGCAAGGGTGCACCTGTTTTTGCCTTGCGCGCCCACACCTTCCAGGCTTCTGGCCGGCCGGTGGTGTGCAACCGCGTCTGTGCTGCCTTGGCGGATGCATGGGCGCTGCTGACCGGCCCGATGTATTCCGGGAACAACGGCATGCATACGAGACGCGGGTCGAGCGCGAAATCGGCGCGACGGATCGCGAGGTCGATGTTCTCGCGTGCCAAGTCGATCGGCCCGCCGCCGGTCGAGAGATAGACCGGCAGATCGGGATGCGCATCCTGGAACTGCGACAGGCGGGGGATCAGCCAGCGCATCGCCAGCGAACGTTCGCAGGACACCAGCAGCGGGCGCTGGCGCGCGGGCTGCACGATGTCGGCGGTGGCTTCCTCGATGCGGCGCAGTGCTTCCTGTGCGGCGTCGAACAGGATCTTGCCCTGCGGCGTGAGCGCGACCTGCCGGCTGGTTCGGTGCAGCAGCTGCACACCGAGGCGTGCTTCCAGTTCCGACACGCGGCGGCTGACCGCGCTATGCGATAGTGCGAGGCTCTCTGCGGCGGCGGTGAATCCGCGCAGGCGCGCGACGGCTTCGAAGATGCGAAGGTTTTCCAGTGGCGGCAGTTTCATCTGTGCATTATATGCACAGATCGTTTTCGCAATCGGCAATCATGTTTTTTGCAGAGCGCCGATAATGACGACTCGAAGCATTTTTCAGAGGAAGACGATGAGCGACTTTCGCAGCGATACCGTGACGCAGCCGACGGCGGCGATGAAGCAGGCAATGATGGATGCGCCGCTGGGCGACGATGTGTTCGGCGACGATCCCACGGTTAACCGTCTGCAGCAGACGGCCGCCGACATGCTCGGCTTCGAGGCCAGCCTGTTCGCGGCCAGCGGCACGCAGACCAACCTGATTGCATTGATGACGCATTGCCAACGCGGCGACGAAGCGATCGTCGGCCAGCAGTGGCATACCTACCGCTGGGAAGCGGGCGGCATGGCGGTGCTCGGCTCGATCCAGCCGCAGCCACTGGAGCACCAGCCGGACGGCACCATCGCGCTGGCCGACATCGAAGCCGCGATCAAGCCGGACGATCCGCATTTCGCGAAGACGCGCCTGGTCGTGGTGGAAAACACCACAGGCGGCAAGGTGCTGCCGCTGGCCTACATGCGGGAAGTCAGCGCGCTGGCGAAGCAGCGCGGCCTGCGTGCGCACATTGATGGTGCCCGCCTCTTCAATGCGGCGGTGGCGATTGCGGGGAATGACGATCCGGTTGCGACTGCACGCGCGCTCTGCAGCGGCTACGACTCGGTGTCGCTCTGTCTGTCCAAAGGTCTCGGCGCGCCGGTTGGTTCGGTGCTGCTCGGATCGAAAGAGTTCATCCAGCAGGCGCGCCGCGTGCGCAAGATGCTGGGCGGCGGCATGCGCCAGGCCGGCATCCTTGCAGCAGCGGGCCTGCATGCGCTGGAACATCATGTGCACCGGCTGGCGGAGGACCATGCGAATGCGCGCGCGCTGTCGGAAGGGCTGTCGCGTATCGCAACCTCGCATCCGAAGCTGGAAGGGAAGATGGCCGTGCATGCGGCAAACACCAACATCCTGTTCGTCGACGTGGACGCCTCGATTGCCGATGCCTTCTTGCAGCACCTGGCCGCGCATAGCGTCAAAGTCACCAGCGGCACGCAGCGCACGAAGGAACGCGCGGTACGCCGCATCCGCTGGGTGACGCACCTCGACGTCAATCAGCGCGACGTGGAGCGCGCGCTGGAAGTGGTCAGCGCGTTCTGAGTTCCTTCCGCGAGCCAGCCGCGCAGGCGTGCGTACACCTCGGCGTTGCCGAGCAGCTCGAGGTGGCCGACGCCCTCGGCGATCCACTGGTTCGATTCGGGAAATGCGAGCTGGCGGGCCGGATCCTCGTGCTGCCCGAGCGCGCTCTGCAGCGGCACAAGGCCATCGCCGATCAATCGCTCGCCTGTGCGTCCGGTGCGCCGCGCCAGTCTGCCGGCCACCGCATAGCAGGGCACACCGGCGGGTAGCGGCAGCGGCGTGCGCTTGTCCTGCTGGCGCAGGAAGCGGTCCTTGCCCTCCCAGTCTTCATCCAGCACGCTGCCATGGCGCAGGTCGGTGATGCCGGCGCTGCGCAGCATGCCCAGCCGTGCGAAAGGCGCGGCGTAAGGCACAGCGCGCAGCACGGTTTCGACCCAGTTGCCGACGCGTTCGAGCGGCGCACCGTGATGCGGCGTGCCGAGGACGACGAGCTTGTGCAGCATTTTCGTCCATGCGTGCCCCGCTTGCGTGCCATAGTGGCAAGCGCTACGCGTGACCAGGCCGCCCATGCTGTGGCCGATGATTGCGAGTTCCTCCACCGGTTCCGGCCACGCCTTCGTCAAATCCTGCAGGCGTTCAGCAAAAAGCCGGCCGTTGACCGAGATGTGCAAGCCGCTGTTGTAATGCAGGTAGACCGGCGTGTAGCCAAGTTCGCGCGCCAGCATCGCGCCGTGGCTGTGTCCGTCGTACCGCCATTGCAGGTCGTTCATGCACAAGCCGTGCACCAGCACAAGCAGCCTTCTCCCTCCTTCCGGCACCGACATGCGCAGCGTGCCGGGCGACAGCACCAACGGCCGACCGTTGATCCGGAACTGCATCGGGATCGCGAGCGAGTTGCCGGTCGCCTTCAGGTAATCGCCGACGATACCGTTCGCTGCGGCGAGCACCGCCTCGCGCAGTGCCGAGGACTTCCGCGCGCCGACCAACGGAACGATCTGGCCGAGCACCGCATCGGCGGCCAACCCGACCGTGCGCGTCACGCCCCTGACGCTGCGATAGACGAGAGCGGGAATACCGCGGGTGCGCGAACGGCTGCGACGTGCAGGAATGCGCGGGATGCGGGTGATGTCGGCATGCAGGTTTTCGACAAGGTCGGTCAGGCCGAGCGTGGCGTCGGTGGCAAGCCGGGCGATGGCGCGAATGTCTGAGGGATGGACGTGGCTGGTTTTCATCATGGAAATGCGTCTGTGTCGTTCAGCGCACGATAACAAATGCGTACGCTGCCAGCGCCTGCTTTTCCCCGAAATCACGCGAGAAATTGACAAAAATTAAACAAACCCCATTCTCGACAGCAAATGTTGCCTTTTGTCGTCATTTTTTTTGATTTGCCTGCAAAAAAGGATGGAACCGGGAAATTCTGCGGCAGTCCTAACGCGCTGTACCCGCAAGCAATTTTGCGTTGCCGAAATAGCTTGCCCGCCCATCTCGCACGGAACAGGAAATACAGTGAAGAGAACGCTTGCCACCATCGCCCTCGCCATCCTGGCACTCGGACTGACATCCAACGCTCTCGCCCAATCGCAATCCGAAATCGGCCTCACCGGTAGCGTCGGTACCACCGGGGTCGGCGCTCACGCGACCTTTCCGGTCACGCCGAGCGTCAACGTCCGTTTGGGCATGGGTTACCTCGGCTACAACTACCGTGGCAGCACGAGCACCATGAAGTACGACCTCGACCTGTCGGCGAAGACCTACGACGCGCTGGTCGACTGGTATCCGGCAAAAAGCAGCTCGTTTCGCATCACCGGCGGCATCACCTACAACGGCAACCCGATCGGCGTGCGGGGACAGCCGAACGCGGCCGGCGTCTTGGCCGTCGGGGGTAATTTGTATAACGCGAGTGAAGCCGGCAGCGTCACCGGCAAGGTGAGCTTCAACAAGTTCCAGCCTTACCTCGGCATCGGCTGGGGGCGCAAGCTGAAGGATGAAAAGGGCTGGTCGTTCTCCACCGACGTCGGCGTACTGTTCCAGGGCTCGGCGAAGACCTCGCTCAGCGTAGGGGGCTGCACCGTATCCGCCGCGGTGTGCAACCAGCTGGCGTCCGACGTCGCGCGCGAAAACTCGTCGCTGGCGCACGAAATGAACAAATTCAAGGTTTATCCGGTGCTGCGGGTCGGCCTGAGCTACAAGTTCTGATCAATAGGTCACAACTATTTATTTCCTTGCTTTATTCAATTTGATCTATCAAATGAGAATCAATATCATTTGACCCATCAACGATAAAGAAAGGAACCACCATGGTCACCGCTGCCAAAACCACCAGCCAGATCCTTGTCCACATGGGCGTCGCCTTCGCCACGATGTATGTGGTGACCGGTTCGGTGGCATTCGGCGGCTTGGCGGCCATCCTCGAGCCGATCTGCAACGTGATCGTGATGCCCTTGCATGACCGCTTGTGGGCGCGCATCCGGGAACGGCTTGAGCAGCCCCAACCCATCCCCGTAAGCATCACGACCTGAGCAGGCGCTTACTTCTCCAGCAATGAACGCAGCATCCATGCAGTCTTTTCATGGACCTGCATGCGCTGCGTCAGCAGGTCGGCCGTCGGCTCGTCGCCGGCCTGGTCGACCGCCTTGAACATGGAGCGGGCGGTCTTTACCACCGTTTCCTGGTCCTGCACCAGCTGCCGGATCATTTCCTCCGCCGCCGGCACCCCGTCCGGCTCCTTGATCGTCGTCAGCGCGGAAAACATCGAATAAGTGCCCGGGGCCGGGCTGCCGAGCGCGCGGATGCGTTCGGCGATCAGGTCGACAGCGGCTGCAAGTTCCGTGTATTGCGTTTCGAACATCAGGTGCAGTGTCTGGAACATCGGGCCTTTCACGTTCCAGTGGAAATTGTGGGTCTTCAGGTACAGCGTGTAGGTGTCGGCGAGCAGGCGGGACAGGCCGTCGACGATCGCGCGGCGATCCTGTTCGGCGATGCCGATGTCGATTTCCATATTGAAACTCCAGAATGGTTGGTCGAGCCTGTTAGAGTCTGGCCAACCGCCTGCCCCCAATGACGCAGATCAAGCCTTGTGCTGCATCTTCGACATATCCCAGAACGTTGCCTCGACCTTGTGCCCGTCCGGATCGCGCACGAAGCAGCCGTAATATGGCTCGCCGTAATGCGGACGGGGACCGGGAGCACCGCTGTCGGTCGCGCCGGCTTCGAGTGCCGCTTCGTAGAATGCGTGCACCGCTTCCTTGGACGGCGCGACAAACCCGATATGTGTGCCGTTTCCGACCGATGCCGGATAGCCATCGATCGGCGTCTGTACCCAGAACTCCGGGTACATCTTTCCGTACGCCACCGCGCCGGGAAATTCCTCCACGCGCCGCGCACCCAGCGCCGCCATCACCTTGTCGTAGAACGCCCGCGCGCGCTCGAAATCGTTGGTGCCGATGGACACATGCGACACGATGCCCGGAATTTCGTCTGCCATTTCCTTCCTCCTGAATGTTGATCGGAAGCCCATGATAGACACATGCTCCTGACAGCGATGTGTCAGGAGCATTGGTGCGGGTCAAACATGCTGCGTTTCCTGCATCCGCGCACTCAACAGCATGCACGCGGCGCTGCAGACGATACAGCCGGCAACAAACATCGCCAGCCTGAGCGCATCGTCGCCGACCAGCGGCGCAACCAGCGCAGCGACAAGCGAGAACAACAGCATCTGCACGAAAGCCTGCACCGATGCTGCCAGCCCGCGCATGGCCGGAAACACATTGAGCACCAGCACCATGAGGCTCGGCGATGCCAGCGATATGCCGAAGGTGTACAGGAACAGCGGCAGCACCGCCCACGGCACCGCGGCCTGCGACACGAACAGGTTGTAGCCAAGGTTGACAATTGCAGCCGTACCCATCAATGCATACCCGGCACGGATCAGTTGCGCCGGCTGCCGCTTGTGCGCGAGCCGTCCGGCTACTGTCGCGCCCGTGACCATGCCGCTCACCAGCGGAATGAACAGCCAGCCGTACGCGGTTTCCGGCAGGCCGAGGACCGCGGGCACGAAATGCGGCGCTGACGCGATGTACACGAAGAAGCCGATCGACGCGAACGCCGGCGCGAATGCGAGCAGCAAGAATCGCGGATGCCGCAGCGCCGTCCAGTAATTGCCGACGATCTGCCGCGCATGGAAGGCCTGGCGCTGGCAGGCCGGCAGGCTTTCCGGCAGCGCACGCCAGCACACCAGTCCGAGCAGCAAACCCACGATCGCAAGGAAGGCGAACACCGAACGCCAACCGAACCACACCTGCAGCCAGCCGCCGAGGATAGGCGCGATCGCTGGTGCGACGGCGAAGACGATGGTCACGTCCGACAACATCTTCTGCGCTTCGGGCCCAGACAACCGGTCACGGATCATTGCCCGGCCGACCACCGTACCGGCGCCAGCGGACAATCCTTGCAATGCGCGGAAACCGATCAGGCTGGCAATGCTGGAGGCAAACGCGGCGCCCACGGACGCGACGGTGAATACCACCAGCGACACAATGATTACCGGCCGCCGGCCAAAGGAGTCGGACAACGTGCCATGGAACAGCATCATGCCGGCAAAGCAGAGCAAGTAAGTGCTCAGGGTCTGCTGCACGACCACCAGCGGCACGCCGAAGTCATGCGAGATATGGGCGAAGGAGGGCAGGTAGGTATCGATGCTGAAAGGACCGAGCATGGCCAGGCCGGCCAGCATCAGGGTCAGGATGCGGAGTGGCTGCTTCATTTCATGATTCGTTTCAGGTTGAACTGCACTGTAACGCGCGCGCGGGCGCGGGATAAACAGCGCATTCCGAACAACACTGTTTCGCATTTATTGACAGTCCTCGGCATGAGGTTCCCTTGGCATGATTGTCAATGAATAGGAAACAGTCTCATTCTTGCCAAGCTGTTTATTCGCCGAAACACCGGGAATAGACTTCGTTTCGTCCTAACACGAACAGTCACGGTACGAAGCGATGAGCATCCCGAACGCCACCCTCTGCAGCACCCTGCGCCTGCCCTCCACGGTAGGCGAGATGACGCAGGCATGGCACGCGTTCGAGCAGTTTGCGTCGCGGCACCTGCGCAAGCTGGGACTCACCCCGGCCCAGTTCTCGGTGCTGTCCGCGCTCGCCGCTGCGCCGGTGCTGTCGTGCAAGGCATTGAGCGAACGCACCGGCATCACCAAGGGCAGCCTGACCGGCATCGTGGACCGTCTGCAACAGAACGGCCTCACGCTGCGGATCACGTCGCAGGAGGACCGGCGCTCGCATCTCGTGCATCTCACCGACGAAGGCCGGGCGACCTTTGAACGGGTTGCAGGCAAGCATTTCGCCCACCTGCAGCAGGCGTTCGAAGGCGTCGACCGCGATGAACTCGCGGATATCGAGGCCGGGTTCCGCCGTTTTCGCCAACTTATCGACCACGTTAATCACTTTTGAAGGAAACCCAGCCATGACCAAAAATATCCTCCGCTCCCTGGCCGCCGCCAGCCTGATCCTGTCCTCCGCCGCCTTCGCGAATGCGCCGGCAGGCAACTACAAGATTGATGCCGCGCACTCGGTCGCCTATTTCGAAGTCGGCCACATGAACGGCGTGTCGCGCTTCATGGGCCGCTTCAACGACATCGCCGGCGACCTCGTGGTCGGCGCGCCGGAGGCCAGCAAGATCAAGGTCGACATCAAGACCGACAGCGTCGACACCAAGCATGACGGCCTGGACAAGCACCTGAAGAGCCCGGACTTCTTCAACGTGGTGCAGTTCCCGACGATGAGCTTCACCTCCACCGGCGTGACGCTGAACGCCGCCGGCGAAGGCAGCATCACCGGCAACCTGAACCTGCATGGCGTGACCAAGCCGGTTACCTTCAAGCTGAAGTACATCGGCAGCGGCCCGGGCTTCAAGGGCGAAACCCGTGCCGGCTACGTCGCGACCTCGACCATCAAGCGCAGCGATTTCGGCATGAGCTATGGTCTGAACAAGGCGGCTACCGATGAGGTGGAACTGCGGATCAATATTGAAGCGGTGAAGCAGTAAGTGGTTCGGACAGGGCGGTTTGCGTGCGGGCGATGCCGTTCGCTACCGATTCCCCCCTGTCCCCCGTCATTCCCGCCTTCGCGGGAATGACGGGAAAAGGATAGGCGTGTATGAGAAATTCGGAGCCCGCCCTCGACCACAACAAAACCACGTGACATGACCACATAACCCGCCCTCCCTCCCGGAACCCGCCATGCCCGACACGTCTTTCATCATCCCACTGATCCTCCAAAGCGCCCTCATCCCCTTCGCCGTCGCGCTGGGATTGCTGTTCGCATTGCGCCGCCTGCCGCTGCTGGCGCTCGTACCCGCAATCGCGCTGGCCGGCGGATTCATTGCCGCCTACTTCGCGGCATTCCACACGCAATGGTCGGCGGTACCGCATACCGCGACGGACTGGCTGCCATATATCGCGCTGTTCGGCGTGATTGGCGCGCTCGCTTCGGAAAACGCGCCGCAAGCTGCGACGCGCCTGCTGTCCCGGCTGGTTATCTCGCTGGTCGCGGTCACGCTGGTGGTATGGCCCGCGCTGGCCAGCCTTGGCACGACGAAGGCAGTTGCACTCGCGGGCGCTGCCGCGGTCCTGATCACGATGGCATGGACGCTGCTGGCGGCAAGCGGCGAAAGCCGGCCGACGCCTGCTCCTCTGCTCGCAATCGTCGCAGGCGGCGCCGGCATGGTGTTGATGATGGATTCGAGCGCCGCACTCGGCCAGTCGAGCGGTGCGCTGGCCGCCGCGCTTGCGGCATGCACGCTGTTCAACCTGCCGCGTGCACGCGCCGCATTTTCCGCCACGGCCACCGGTACTGCCGTCCTGCTGCTCGGCGTGCTGCTGACGAACGCCTACCTGTATGCGAGTTTCTCGCCGGTGTATTTGGCGCTGTTGATAGGCGCGCTGCTCGCCGACCCGGTGGTCGCCGGCGTTGACCACCTGCGCAGGCGCGAAGGCGGCGCGGGCTCGTGGATTACTGCGGCCGTGCTGACCGCGGTGCCGGTGCTCACGACCATCGGTCTTGCAGTAAAGACCATGCAGGAGTCGGGCGGGTACTAACCCCGTCCCGCCTGGAGCGACGGGGGAACGATCTTCACCAGTCGCTCTTCAGATCAAACGCCGACGCGATGTAATCGACGAAGGTGCGCACCTTCGCCGGCAGGTGCTTGCGGCTCGGGTACACCGCGTAGATGCCGAGGTCATAGGACTTGTACTCGGACAGCACTTCCACCAGGCGACCGGCGCGCAGGTCTTCGCCGCAGATGAAAAGCGGCTGGCGTATCACCCCCACGCCGCCGAGCGCGGCCAGCTTCACCATGTCGCCGTTGGTCGCGCGCAGGCTGCCGGATACCTTCACGGTATGCACGCCGCCCGGACCTTCCATCTTCCATTCGTCGCCGCTCGCTGCATAGCTGTAGATCAGGCAGTTGTGCTGCGCCAGTTCCGCTGGAGTCCGAGGCGTGCCGTGGCGCTGCAGATACTCGGGCGATGCGCAGATCACGACGCGGTCTGATGCAACCTTGCGCGCTACGAGGCCCGACTCGGACAGTGAGCCGATGCGGATCGCCAGGTCCAGCCCTTCCTCCAGCAGGTCGACACGGCGGTCGGTGACGAGGATGTCGACCTTCACGTCCGGATACTGCTTCATGTAGCCGGCAATCACCGGCCCCATATGCAGGATGCCGAAGGACACCGGCACCGTCACGCGCAGCGTGCCGCGCGGCGTTTCGTTCAGATGCAGCGCGCTCTCTTCGGCTTCGCTGATGTCGGCGAGGATCTGCACGCAGCGTTCGTAATACGACGTGCCGGATTCGGTCAGCGTCAGCTTGCGCGTGGTGCGCTGGAGCAGGCGCGTGCCGAGGTGTTCTTCCAGGTGCGCCACGTACTTGGAAGTCATCGCGCGCGAAATGTCGAGGCGATCGGATGCAGCGGCGAAACTTCCGGTTTCGACCACGGCCGCGAAGACTTTCATGCTGGTGAGCGTGTCCATGCCATCCCGTATTGCAAATGTGTACGCATCTTGCCATGGGCGATTTCCCCATGCAATGTGGATTGCCGCGCCTTCGAATGTTATCCTCGGACGATCTGAATCCCTCCCTTGCAACCATGCACCCGATCCTCGCCCATGGACTTTGCATCCGTCCTTTCCGGTTGACTGATGCCGAAGCCTTCGCCGCTGCCGTGCGGGAATCGGTCGCGACGGTGGGCACATGGTTGCCATGGTGCCATGCCGGGTACAGCGTCAAGGAAGCACACACCTGGATCGGCCAGTGCGCAGTACGGCTGAACATGGGACTGTCGTATGACGTAGGGGTTTTTTCGGAAGACTGCGCCACGCTGCTTGGCGGCGTCGCGATCAACCAGATCGACCATAGGCACAACACCGGCAACATCGGCTATTGGGTACGCGAAGGTATGCAGCAACAGGGCATCGGGACACGCGCAGCGCGTGCGATGGCGGAATTCGGATTCGAGACGCTCAAACTTACCCGGCTGGAAATCGTTGCCGCGGAAGACAACCGCGCAAGCCGCGCGCTGGCGGAGAAACTGGGCGCCACCTTCGAATGCGTCGCGCGCAACCGCCTGTTCGTGCGCGGCGTGCCATGGGATGCGGCGGTCTATTCGCTGATTCCCGGCGATATTTGAGCGGGCATCCGGGCTGGATATAGAAGGCTGGCACAGCCGCGCTTCCATGTGTATGATCATCGCCCGCAGAATGGCGGGCCATGGGCCGCCGGCGACGCAGCACCCGGCAAACGCCGGCTTCGAATCGGGGAAAAATTGATGAGATTCATTCACGCAGCGGACATCCACCTGGACAGTCCGCTGACCGGCCTGAGTGCCTATCCGGACGCGCCCGCGCAGGCGCTGCGCAGCGCTACCCGCGATGCATTTACCAACCTGGTCAATGAAGCGATCGAACTGCAGGTCGATTTCGTGGTCATCGCAGGCGACCTGTACGACGGCGGCTGGAAAGACCACAACACCGGCATTTTCTTTTGCCGCGAAATGGGGCGCCTGAAGAAGGCCGGTATCCCTGCGTATGTCAAATTCGGCAACCACGACGCAGAAAGCGAAATGACCAGGAAGCTGGTCCTGCCCGACAATGTGCATACCTTCGAGTCCCGCAAGGCGCATACCTTCGTCATCGAGCAACTGAAGGTGGCGCTGCACGGGCGCAGTTTCAAGGATGCGGCCACCACCGAAAACCTGGCGCAGAACTACCCCGCCCCCGTGCCCGGTATGTTCAACATCGGCGTGCTGCACACTGCGCTGGGCGTCCACTCCACCCACGCCAACTACGCCCCCTGCACAATCGATGAACTGCATGCGAAGGGCTATCAGTACTGGGCGCTGGGCCATGTGCATGAATACCAGATGTGGCAGGGACCTTCGACCGTTGTTTTCCCAGGTAATCTCCAGGGGCGTCACATCCGCGAAACCGGCCCGCGCGGCGCCGTGCTCGTCACCGCGGACGAAGCTGCCGTCCAGAAGGTCGAACGCCTTTTCGTCGACGTGCTGCGCTGGCACAGCGTGAATGTCGATGCGACCGGTTGCAGCTCCATGACGGAGGTGGTGCACGCCGTCAACAAGGAACTGGAAACGCTTGTTCAAGGCAGTCCGCCCAACATGCCCTCCGCGGTCAGGATCTCCATCACGGGCAAAACACCTGTGCATGGCGAATTGTTCGGCATGGAAGCGCAGTTGCGCGCCGAAGTGCTGGCATCGGCCGCCGCGCTCGGTGCCGAGCGGCTCTGGATCGAAAAGGTTAAAACCAGCACAACCGCGCTGGACGACCCCGATGCCATCCGCGCACGCGGCGATGCGCTCGCAGACCTGCAAGCCTTCTTCGAAGAAGCGCAAAGCGATCCGGAATTCCTCGCCAGCCTGAAGGGTGACTTGATGGCGCTGGTATCGAAAGCGCCGCTGGAATTGCAGAACGCCGTCCCGTACTTCAAGGATATCCGCAACGGCGACCTCGCCGGCCTGGTAAACGAAATACGTCCCGGCCTCGTGTCGCAACTCGCGAGGATGGAGTAAGCACCGATGCGATTGCACCGACTTGACCTGATCAAATACGGCAAATTCACCGACCGCTGCATCGAATTCCCGCATTCGGCGCGCGACTTCCACCTGATCGTCGGTCCCAACGAAGCTGGCAAATCGACGCTGCGCTCCGCTGTGCTCGATCTGCTGTTCGGGATACCGGCTCGCTCCGCGCATGCCTTCCTGCACCCATTGAACGAGCTGCGCCTCGGCGCATCGATCGGCAACCAGGCACACTCGCTGGAATTCCAGCGGGCAAAGGCGCAGAAGCAGACGCTGCGCACGCCATCGGATGCGGTCCTTGCGGACAACACCTTGATGCCCTTCCTCGCCACCGCCGACCGCAATTTCTTCGACCAGATGTTCGGGCTCGACCACACCCGCCTGGTCGAGGGCGGCAACAGCATCCTGAATGCGGAAAACGATGTCGGCCAGGTGCTGTTCCAGTCGGCGGCCGGCATCGCCAGCCTGGGCCGGATAAGGGATGCGCTCCTGGCGGAAGCGGACAAGTTGTGGGCGCCCAGGAAGGCCGCGGACCGCGCGTACTACAGCGCCGCCGATCTGCTTGAAAAGGCCAACGCGACGTTAAAAGAAACGACGGTGCGCACCAAGGTATGGACGGAAGCCAATGCGCGCCAGCAATCCGTGATGGATGAACTCGCCGGTATCGGCGATTTTCTACGGCAACTCGAGGTCAGGCGCAGCCGGCTGGAACGCATTCGCCGTATCGCGCCCTTCCTGCACACGGTGCGCGATATCGAGCGCCAGCTCAATGCGCTCGGGCCCGTGACGGACCTGCCTGCCGACGCCGCAACCATCCTGTCGACGGCGGAGCGCGAGCTGGCCACCGCAAGCCAGTTGCTGGAATTGCGCAGTGCAGAAGTCGCCAAGGCGCAGGACGAACTCGCGCGCGTCCAGGTAGACGACGCCGTGCTGGAAGTCGCCGCCGACATCCAGGCGCTCGAGGAGTGCCGCGTGCGCTACGGTTCCTACGAGCGCGATATCGGCAAGCGGCAAGAGGAGATCGATGTGTTGCTGGCCGAGATACAAAAGGCCTGTGTGCAACTCGGTTGGGAGACCGCGCCGGAAGACGAGCTCGGCGCACGCCTGCCATCTCTGCTGGTGCGGCGGGAACTGTCTCGCCTGTCGCAGGCGCACAGCGGCTTGACCCAGGCATTGCGCGCAGCGGAACAGGCCGAGCAGGCAAAGGCATCGGAAATCCAGCAACTGTCACAGGAGCTGGCAGGGATGACGACGAGCGTTGTCCCGCCGTCGCTGCGCGCAGCACTCTCGGGAGCGCGCGCCCTAGGCGATACGGAGTCCGCCATGCAGAAGCAGCAAAGCCTGCTTTCCAAGGCCAGGACGGCGTTCGCCAACGCGGAGGCGGCGCTGGGCCGATGGAACAAGCCGGTTCCCGAGCTGGCTGCGATGCAATTGCCCGGGCAAGAGGAGCTGGCGCACGTGACCCAGGACCGGCTCACGCTGCTCAATGACAAGAAAGCGCTGGAACAACGCATACAGGATCAGGCCGGGGTAGTCTCCACCCTGAAACTGAAAATCTCCCAGCTCACCGAACTGCACCAACCGACGCCGAAGGAAGACGTGTTGCAGGCGCGCCAGGAACGCAATGGGTCCTGGGACGCGATCAAGGCCGGGACTGTCACCCTTCAGGAAGGCACAGAAGGGTTCGAAGCACATCTCCGCCGCGCGGACGAACTGGCGGACAAACGTCTTGAGAACGTCGAGGCGGCGGCGCAGCTGCAGAGCCATCAGCACCAGCTCGAGCAGGCCATGCACCAGCAGACGATACTCGACGGCCAGCGCGCGCAGCTGGTCGAACAGCTCGGGGAATTCGACAAGCTCTGGGCAGAGATGGCGATGTCATTCGGCCTGCCCGGCATGAAACTGGACAATATCGGCGAATGGATTGCCAAGCGGGACAAGGCGATCGCATTGGCTGCGGAACTGCAAGAGGTGCAGGACAGCGCAGATGCATTGACGCGCCAGGTGGAGGAACACCGGCAGCGGCTGGCTGCCGCCTTGCGCGATGCAAGCGTGCACGTCGAGGAAACGGACAAGCTGGCCGCGCTGTGCATGCAGGCGGAACTCCATATCCAATCCGCGGACAGCATCAAGGTGCGCCGTGAAGCGCTGGAAGCGCAGTTGAAGACGGCCAGGGCGCAGGCGCATTCACTGGAGCAAGCAGCCGTTGAAGCAAGATCTGCCGTGGACAACTGGAAGGAAGAATGGTCCCGTGCGCTGGCGCAGGCAGGGCTGGCGCAAGAGAGTCCAATCGGCACCATCAACGGAGCGCTGGAGCTTTTCGCGTCGCTCGACGAACTGCTGGGCAAGGTGCGGCAGATCCGGGTGGAACGCATCGGCGCAATGAAGGCCGACCTGGAGAAGTTTGCTGAAGAAGCGCGACGCCTGGCGAGTCATTTTGGAACCGAATTCGACGGAGTGCCGCCGGACCGGATGGCGCAGGAACTGGCGAAACGCCTGGCGCGTGCGAAGGAAAAGCGAACCGAGGCAGACCGGTTAATAGAGACAATTCGGGTCGCGAAGGAACAGGCGAAAAAAGCACAGGAAACCATCGAAACGGCCAACGCCAGCCTGAAACCACTCATGAAACGGGCCGGCGTCGATTCCAGTCCTCTGCTTTCCGAGGCGATTTCGCGCGCTGACGAACGGCGCCGGTACATGCTCGAGCTGGCCAAGGCGAAGGCACAGCTCGTCGACGGCGGAGACGGACTCACCCGCGAACAGCTTGAACAGGAGATCGATAGCGCCGACCTCTCGCTGGTGACGGCCGAACTGGCGCACACCACCGCCGAGCACAGCGAAGCAGTGCAACGCCAGGCCATGCTTGCCGCCGAAAAGGAAAAGGCCGGCAGTGCGCTGGAAGCGATCGGCGGCTCCGGCGCTGCCGCCATGGCCGAAGCGCAGCGGCAGGAGGCGATTGCGCAGATGTCGGACGCGGCGGAACGCTATGTCAAAGTCTTTACCGCAGCAAAACTCCTCCGCTGGTCCATCGATCGTTACCGCCAGGAGAAGCAAGGACCGATGCTGGGCCGTGCAAGCGCAATCTTTGCGCAGCTCACGCAAGGGACGTTCCAGAGGCTGGTCGTGGATTTCGACGCACAGCCGATGACGCTGCATGGCCAGCGCGCCGACGGCAAACTGGTCGGCATTGCCGGCATGAGCGACGGGACCAGGGACCAGCTGTATCTGGCACTGCGCCTGGCAGCGCTGGAAATGCACCTGGAGAAAGCATCGCCCTTGCCGTTTATCGCTGACGACCTGTTCATCAACTACGACGATGGCCGCTCGGCGGCCGGCTTTGAAGCGCTGGCCGCCTTGTCTGAGAAAACGCAGGTGATCTACCTGACCCACCATGACCACCTGGTGGAGTCGGTGCGGAGTGTCTTTGGGCAGAATGTATCTGTGGTGTATCTGTAGGCACCTGAAATCCTCACTGTCGTGAATCAACGGTGAGGATCTCCGCAAAGCTTCGCCCTTCCGCGGCAAAGGCTGGTATTTGAATGATCGCTTCGGCGCGACTTGACGGCCGGTCAGACCTCCACAGGCCCTAATTCCCATTCACCCCGGGAAAAACATCACCGCCCGACAATCCGCCGCCCCGAGTCCCCGAATCCCCGCTGCTTTCAATCTGCATGCCGGTCGCCGGGTCACGTCCCAGTCCGCTGAGGAAGCGCCCCAGTTCATCGGCTGACGGCGATCCGTGCCGCGAGCGATCGAGTGTCTGCGCGCCATCCGGCCCGATGACGACCGCGGTGTCTCTGTCGCTGCTCGTGATTACGCCATATCCCTCCGGCACCACCCCCGGTTCCTCGCCTTCTGGCGGTGCCTTCACCATCAGCGGCGGAGGCCGCTTCGGCTGCGGGAATTTCGCCTTGGTGTCGATGAGCCTGGATTTCAGCGTGCCACGGAAGAAGTCGCCGACCAGCAGGATTGCATTGTGTCCGCCCTGGCCCCAGTAATCGCTGCGCATGGTCACGCGCGAATCGTTGAAGCCGACCCAGGCGCCCGCAACCAGACGCGGATGCATGAGGATGAACCAGCCGTCGGTATTGTTCTGCGTGGTGCCGGTCTTGCCGGCAATGTCGACCCAGATATTGAAGCGGTTGCGCACCTCGGTGCCGGTGCCGCGCCGCACTACGCCGCGCATCATGTCGATCAGTTCGACCGCGGTGTCTTCCGACATCGCGCGCTCCGGTTCCGCGCCGAATTCGGCCAGCACCTTGCCGTCGCGGTCTGTGATCTTGCTGATGAACACCGGCTTACGGTACTCGCCGGCGGCAGCGATGGTCGAGTAGGAACTCACCATTTCCAGCAGGGTCACGGGACTGGTGCCGAGCGACAGCGAGGGTACCGGGTCGAGGCGGCTGTTCTTGACGCCGACCGCGCGCGCGAGACCGATGACCTGTTGCAAACCGACATCCTGCATCACCTGCGCGGTGATCGTGTTCTTCGAATAAATCAGGCCGTCACGCATGCTCATCATGCGGCCACTGAATCCCGACATGTCGGTCGGACGCCAGACGCTGCCATCGTCCGCGCGGATCTCCACCTGGCCGTCCGGATAGATGCGGTCCGGTTCGAAACCGAGTTCGAGCGCGGCGCCGTACACGATGGGCTTGAAGGTGGAACCTGGCTGTCGCTCGGCCTGCGCGACATGGTCGAACTGGTCACGCTGGAAATTGCGGCTGCCAACCCAGGCCTTCACCTCGCCGGTCGACGGATCGATGGCGACGAAGCCGGCCTCCAGCCGTGTCTTGTAGTCGCGCAGGCGCGTCATGAATTCGGTATTGCCCTTGAGCTTCGCCAGCGCAGCGCGTTCCGTCTGGCCGGATGCGACGGCCTTTTTGTATTCCGGCGTCTCGCGCACGAAAGCGTTGACCAGTTCGGGGCGCTCGTTCCAGAAATGGCGGAAGGGCTCGACCTTCTTGCGCAAGGCGGCATAAACGTCGGGCGTGTGCGACGCGACCCGTTCCGTGCTCCTGCCCCATTCGACGTCGGCAATGTTCTGCAGCACCTGCGACTGCCGCTCGACGGCTTCGGTCGCGACTTCCTGCAAGCGGTCGTCGAGCGTGCTGTGGATCACCAGGCCGTCGGTGTAGAGGTTGTAGTCGTTGGCATCGGCCCATTCGATCAGTTGACGGCGCACGTAGGCGGAAAAATGCGGGGCAATGTTGCCCATCGGATCGGGCTGCCGCTTCAGCGTGACCTGCAGCGGCTGTTCGCGCAGGCCGAGGTAGACCTCCTCCGCCAGCATACCGCGCTTGACCATCTGCGCCAGTACCACGTTGCGACGCTTGCGGGCGCGCTCGGGGTTGAGCACCGGGTTGTAGTAGCTGGTGCCTTTGAGCATGCCGATCAGGGTCGCGCTTTCCAGCACGTCGAGGTCGGCGGCGGATTTGTCGTAATAGGTGCGCGCCGCCATTTCAATGCCGATAACGTTGTAGAGGAAGGGCACGGTATTCAGGTAAGTCTCGAGGATCTGTTCCTTGGTGTACGCCTTCTCGATCTTGAGCGAGGTGACGATCTCACGGATCTTGCGGTCGATGGTGCGGGCGCGGCCGATTTCCTCGGGAAACAGGTTGCGCACCAGCTGCTGCGTGATGGTCGAGCCGCCTTGCGCGTCGCCGTTGAGCGTGCGCCAAACCGCCGATGCGGTGCGGGTGAAATCGACGCCGCGGTGTTCGAAGAAACGGTGGTCTTCAGTCGCAATGAGCGCGCGGATCGCGTAAGGCGAAATCTTGTCCAGCGCCACCTGCTCCTGATGCCCGCGGTTGAAGGTCGCCAGATGCGTGCCGCCGGCCGACAGCAGGATGCTGGGCTGCGCGGTGCGCGCATCGAGCAGATCTTCGACGCTGGGCGTGGACGGCACGATTTTCGCGAGGTAGGAGGTGGCGTAGTAGAGGCCGGCTGCAAGCAGCACGGTGAGGAGGACGAAAGAGTGAAGCGCAATGCGGAGCAGGAGTCGGGGAAAACTGCGTCCTCGTGTACGTCCGGTGTCGTACTTCGGGTTGTCTTGCGGATTCTTGTTGTCCACTTTCATGCCTTTTCTGTTGGGTCAAAATTGGACAAGAAGGCAAGAGGTTGGTTTTGCGCGACGGTCAAAGATCAAACGGTGCGCTGCAGCATCGATAAATGATTTCCTTTGCGGTACGTCGGGAACACACAGATCGGCAATGTCGGCTCCAAGTGCCAGGGCCTCGTTTGATCTTCCTCAAACCGAACCGACTTCGCTTGGACGCGGCCTTGCTGCCCTCGGTATCATCGCGATTTCCAAGAAGCATCGCCCTCAAGAAAACGACGCACATGCCCGACAGCGGATCCATATCGGACGAGATCAAGCGCTTCATCTTGACCAGTGTGCCGTCCGTTCCTTACCTCGAGGCGATGCTGCTGCTGAGGAACGACCCTGCCTCGCCTTGGGATGCCGCGCGACTGTCGAAAAGGCTGTACATTTCCGAAAAGGCGGCAACGTCGCTCCTGGCCGAATTGCATGAGGCAGGCATTGTCCACACCGAAGAGCAATCGCCGGAAGCCTTTTGCTTTTCCCCTGCAACAGAGTCGCTGCGCGACATCATCGGCCAGCTTGCCGCTGCCTACACGACGCAATTGGTCGAAGTTACCCATCTGATCCACTCCAAGACCGGCAAGAAAGCACAGCACTTTGCCGATGCTTTCAAATGGCGAAAGGATTCCTGAATGGCCCACGTCATCTACGCGCTCTGCGCGCTCACTTCGCTACTGTGCACCTGCCTGCTGTTTCGCGCCTATCGGCGCAACCGCTATCGCCTGCTCTTCTGGAGCGGCCTGTGCTTCACCGGCATGACGATCAACAACCTGCTGCTGATCCTTGACCGCATCGTCTTTCCGACGTCGGTGGACCTGGTTCCCTATCGGCTGCTCGCGGCATTGGTGGCGCTGCTGCCGCTGCTGTACGGCCTGATCTGGGAAGAGGAGTAGCGCGATGAACCTGATGCTTCTCGGCGCCATCTCGATGGCCTCGCTGGTCATTTCCCTGTTCTTCCTGCGCTACTGGCGCAGCACCGGCGACCGCTTCTTCCTGTTCTTCGCGCTGTCCTTTTTCATCGATGGCATTGACCGCGTGCTGCTGGCGCCTAGCGCGCAGGGATTGGACGACGTGCCGGAATACTACCTGGTACGGCTGGTGGCCTATGTCCTGATCCTGGTCGCGATCCTCGACAAGAACCGGCCGCACAAGGGACCATGAAGGACATTACGCCAGCAGGTACTCGCGCGTCAGCTGCCGCGCGCGATGCAGGCGGCTCTTCACCGCGGCCGGCGTCAGTTGCAGGTGTTCGGCCATCTCGCCGATCGTCAGTTCGTCGAAATCCCTGAGCAGGATCACTTCGCGGTAATGCGCCGGCAGCGCTTCGAGCGCCGCCGCCAGTTCCAGCCGCAGGCTGTGGTCGGAATGCACCGCGAGCCAGTTCTCCAGCTTTTCTTCCTCGTAGGGATCGTAGTGCAGCGCCTTGCGGCCGAGGCGCCGGCATTCGCGCTGCACCACCTTGAACAGCCAGCCGGAAAATGCGGCGACCGCGCGCAGGGTGCCGACGCTGCGCGACATGATGAGCAGCGCTTCCTGCACGGCGTCGTCGACGTCGCTGATCATGCAGTGCCGCTGCGCATAGCGCCGGATGTCCGGCTGGCACACGCGCAGCAGGCTCTCCAGGGCAGCCTGGTCGCCGCTGCGTGCCGCCTCCAGCAGCGGCAGGTGTTGTTCGGCAAATGCCATGTGTGCCCCTATTTTTTCAATCGCCGCCCGACCATTGCACAGGCGGGGCAAAAGCCGAAGATTCCCGACATGACCAGACCTGTGGCGGCGGCGATTGCCAGCCATGTCGCACCGCCGTCCAGTTCCAATATTGCATAAATGACCAGTGCTGCGCCGCCCGCACCGCGCAGCAGCCTTTCCCATACCGGGACATTTTTTACGTAAAACATGAACCACTCCTTTTTTGTCATGAGGACATCCCTCGACGACTAAGAGGCGGCGAAAAAGGAAACGGATTCGCGGACCGGAAAATATTTTTTCGTTTCGCGGAAAGGGCTCCTACCATGATAACGAAAGGAGACAAGCGCATGCAGCCGAGTTTCTGGGAACAGGACGCCATGCTCGACGCCGATTTCATCGTGGTCGGCGGCGGGCTGCTGGGCCTGCAGACCGCGCTGGAACTGCGCGCGCGCCGGCCGCATGCGTCGATCCGGGTGCTGGAACGCGGCGTCTTGCCCTGCGGCGCGTCCAGCCGCAACGCCGGTTTTGCCTGCTTTGGCAGCCTGACGGAGCTGCTGCACGATTTCGACGCCATGGGCGAAGATGCCGCAGTGGCGCTGGTCGCCCAACGTTGGCGCGGACTGCAGCGGCTGCGGGCAAGGCTGGGCGACGCGGCGATCGGTTATGAAGCATTGGGCGGTTTCGAATTGCTGTTCGAAGCCGACCTGCCCGCCTTGCAACGGCTCGACCACGTCAATGCCTGCCTGAAGCCGGTGTTCGGCCGGGAGCCGTTTTCCGTCGACGCCGTTGCCCTGCGCCGCGCGGCGTTCGGGCCGCGGGCGCATGCGCTCGTCGTCAATCCGCTCGAGGGACAACTGCATTCCGGCTTGCTGATGCAGGCGCTCGGCCGGCTTGCTGCGCAACAGGATATCCGGCTGCATACCGGCGTCGCGGTGGAGGCGCTTGAGGAAACCGGTGGCGGCGTGCGGGTGCATGTGTCTCAGGGTGTGGCATTTAGCACCTCCTGCGTCGCACTGTGCATCAACGGTTTCAGCCGAGACCTGCTGCCGGACGCCGGCATCGTGCCCGCGCGCGGCCAAGTCCTGGTCACCGAACCCATCCCCGGCCTGCCTTGGCGCGGCTGCTACCACCTCGACCGCGGTTATTACTATTTTCGCAATGTCGGTGAGCGCGTACTGCTCGGCGGCGCGCGGCACCTGTGCATGGACCAGGAAACGACCACCGAACTGGCGCTCACCGATACCGTGCAGCACGCGCTGGAAGCACTGCTGCACGCCACCGTCCTTCCCGGCCGCATGGTGCGCATTGCCCAGCGCTGGGCGGGCATCATGGGCTTCTCCGCCGACAAGCAACCGATTGTGCGCCGGGTGTCGGAACGTGTGGTGCTCGGCTTCTGCTGCAACGGCATGGGTGTGGCGCTCGGCCCTGAAGTGGCGACGCAGACGGCGCAGCTCCTGACATGATGCTGTCAGGAGGCCCGCCCTACACTGCAGGGCATGGACCGAAACGCATACTTCTGGCAGACACAGGACGGCAGGTTGCCGCCGCCACGTGCCGCAACGACACTCGGCATCGAGATCCTCAAGGTGGACGCAGAGACAGGGACGATCGAAGCCGCATTCGACGGTCGTGAAGCATTCACGAATCCGGCCGGGAATATCCAGGGCGGATTCCTCGCGGCGATGCTCGATGACACCATGGGACCGGCGCTGGCGGCGACGCTTGCTGCGGGAGAGTTTGCGCCGACGCTGGACTTGCATGTCCAGTTTATGTCGCCTGCCGTGCCGGGAAGGTTATTGGGCAAAGGCCGCGTCGTGCGGCGCGGCGGCAAGGTGTGCTTCCTTTCCGCCGAACTGTTGCAGGACGGCCGGCTGGTTGCCAGTGCGACAGCTACCCCACTGGTTCGCAAGGTTTAGCCTTGATCAGTGTGCCCGGATAGGACAGTGTTTAAATGGATTGGGAAGGTTTATGCTGCGGTATCAACGTTTCGATTTCGCACAATGGCCTTCACCCTGTCCTGTTATTACCTGGATGTCCCCCTATCCGACGACGAACTGCAATTCGTCAGCAGTACGCTGATCGGCCCCTGGGCCAAGTTCCGGACCGCTGCATCAAATCTGGAGCAGAAGCGTGTGCCGGCGGTGCTGCCGCTGCCGGATGCCAACGGCGTCTATGCCGAAAGCAAGGAGGAGCGCGCCGCCCGCGTGCGCGCCAACCTGCGGCACGCGGGCATCCGGGCCGACGCCGGGCGCCAGGTGGTGTGGGTAATGCCGCGGGATGCGGACTGGGATGCGATCTTCCAGTTCGCGATCCGCGAGGAAACCGGGTTCGCGCCCTATGTCGCGCAGCGCTGGTTTCCGGAGGATGGAAAACTGGTGCGCGGCCATGTGCGTGTCATCGATACCGACATGATGCTGCGCAATCTGTAACAGGCGATTTGAACAACAGGCGATTTGAACGAGTGGAGGATTGTGCAATGACGAACAAGGTAAAACCCATTCCCGAGGGCTATCACACACTGACGCCCTATCTGACAGTGAAGAATGCGGCGGCGGCGCTGGATTTCTACAAGCGCGCCTTCGGCGCGGATGAAATCTTCCGCATCGCCAGCCCGGACGGAAAGGTGGGGCATGCAGAGATCCGCATCGGCAATTCGCCAATCATGCTGAGCGACGAGTTCCCGGAAATGGGCGCGAAGAGCCCCGAGAGCATCGGCGGCTCGCCGGTGATGCTGCACCTGTATGTGGAGAATGTCGACGCGCTGGTGGAGCGCGCGGTCCAGGCGGGCGGCAAGCTCGAGCGCCCGGTGGCCGACCAGTTCTATGGCGACCGCGGCGGCATGATTACCGATCCTTTCGGTCACAACTGGTGGATCGCGACGCATGTGGAAGACGTGCCGCCGGATGAACTCGAACGGCGATCGAAGGCAGCCTTCGGCGGCACGCCTACCTGAATTCGGCGGCGATCGCGACCGGCGTTCCCTGCGTGACGAGCTGGCCTTTTGCAGCCGCGTCCGCGAAGCGGTAGCTGACCGTCTGGAACAAAGGCCCGGCGTCGCCGGGGAAGGCGCTGCCTTCTTCCACCGCGAGCTGCGGCGCGTGTTCGGCGCCGCGCAACCGGATCGCCGGATCCACGCCTTGGCGCGCGAAGGAAAAACGCACGCCGGCGCATTTCTTTTCCTGCATAGCCGGCTTGCCGACATGGCGCAGGTAGTCCAGCACCTGCTCGCACGCTGCGCGCAGGTCGGCCACTTCATACGTGCCGTCCGCGCGCGGCGCGATCGACACGCGCTGCTGCATCTCGAACAAGTTGGCCTTGCGGTTGAGCACCAGGCGCGCATTGTCGTCGTACGCGGATTTGAGGAAGGGGAAGATCGCGCGCCCGGCCGGATCCAGCGGCAGGTTCAGCTGCGCGGACGGCCCGGCAAGCGTCAGGCGCACGCCGTCGAGCGAGCTGTTCCTGTCCTTCGGCACGACCTGGAAATGACTCTGTATCAGTTGCTTCGGCTTGCCGTATTTCTCGAAGCGGATCATCTGCTTGTAGGCATCGCGATAGCTCATCCATTCCCCATCCTGCAGCGCCACCTCGTCGGACGCGCGTGCGCCCGCCGCTCCCAGCAGGAGCAGCATCGCGACAAGGAAAGGGCGCATGGAAGTCATGGGCAATACTCAGAATCGATAGGCCAATCCGGTGCGCACGCCGATGCCGGTGCGGCGTTCCGTGTACGGACTGTCGGCGGCAGGACCAACGAGGCGCGTCGCCGACAGTTGCGTGGTGAGCAGCCAGAGATTGCTCAGTTCCCAGTTCCAGTTCAGCGTGAGCTGCACGTCGCGCACGCCGGATGAGGGCGTGTACGACACGGTGCCGCCCGCGACAGCGGGGTCGAGGCCGAAGTATTCGCGCATGTAGCGGCCATTGGCCCAGGTGACGCCGGCCGACAGCGCCAGGCGGTGGTGCGCGGCTAACTGCGGCAGGGATTTCTGCACGCCGAGGTTGAGCAGCAATCCGTTGTGGCCTTCGCCGACGCCGTACAGGAAGTTGCTGGTCAGCCGCAGGTTCTCGTCGAAGTAATAATTGAAGAAGGCACCGGCGCCAGGCGTGGAGCGGACGTCGTTGAAACGCGGCGCTGTCCGCGGCGCGGGAGGAGCGACAATGCCGGCAATGTTCGCCGTGTCGATGCCGCCAATGCCACCAACGCCCGACAGCTTCGCCGATCCGGACGCGTGGCGGCCGGGTTCGATGGCGAGTAGCGGTCCGTATTCGACGGTCGGCGCATCGGATAAATGCATTCCGAGGCTCAGGCCGGACAGGAACACGCCATTGCTCCATTGCGCCTGCACCAGCAAGGCCGGATCGGTGTCGCGGTCCTCCGCTCCCTTGAAGCGCGGCGCGGAGGAAATGCCCAGGCCGATGTAGGTATCCTTGCTGCCGTCCGGCATCATACGCGCGGCAGGTGTCTGCTGCGCGCCGGCCAAGGCGGGAAGGCCGGCCAGGAACAGGTGAAGCAATCTTCGCATGGTGCGTCGGGGGTGCAGGGATGTGCGTGCCACGTCTTGGATTCTCCGGTACGGGGGATGGTTGGTGAGATGTGCGCGACGCCCCGTGCGCGGAAACGCGCAGCGTCGCTGTTGCCTTTCATCTACCCCGTATTGTATTGGCATTTCCCTGCGGCACACTGCGTCACCGCCCCTCATCCCCTGATGCCAAGCGCCGGCACGACCGGCGCAGGCTTGTAGGGAGACTTCCCGGCCGGCTTCTCCACGCCCGGCTCCACATAAACGAATGCAAGTACCAGCAGCGCCAATGCGACTGCCAGCAGGCGATGTCGTGTCATGAACCAGTTCGCCGGCGCGCCGGCAGCCGTCACGGCAGCTTGACGAACTCGACCGGCAGCGACGAAACCGGGAGCGTCACGAGCGAATACTGATTGAGCACGGCGGCGATGCACATCACGTTCGGACCGGGGTCGGTGATGCGGTAGCCGACTTCGATGCGGTCCGGGTTGTTGCGCCGGCGCACCGATTCGATCGCGGTGCTGCCGCAGGGCACGGACTCGCGGCCGATGAAGACGCCTGCGACCATTTTTTGCGAGAAGTCGATGGCGGGCACGGCGACGCGTCCGCCGGTATGTTCGTTCCACAGCGCGGTCCACGCCGCGGCATCCCTGACCGCCACAAAACGCTTGTCGGTGATCTCCGACGTAAACACCGTCGGCTCGATGCGCTCGAAATCGATTGCCCCCGGGTTGCAGATCTCCGGCAGTCCCAGCGCCACGGCGAGGCGGCTGCGGATGGCGCGCACGCTTTCCTGGAAACGCTGCGCCTCGGGGATCACCACGTTGCAGCTGATGTCGACGCGTTTCTTGCTACCCTTGTGCTCAACCTCGATCCACTCGCGTCCTTCGTCTGCGCAATCGGGACAGCCGATCACCATATCCGGCAGGGTCTGGAAGCTGGCGGTGAGCGCTTCCCATTCCTTGGCGGACACGGCATCCCACACGCTGGCTTCCGGCAGGTTCGGGTCTTTGCGGCGCTTCACTGTCAGGGTGGCGCCATCCTGGCGGATTTCCGCCTGGCCTTCGCAATTCTCGAGGCACATCCCGAAGGACCAGCCGCTGCGGATCACCAGCGCGTCGTCCGTATCCGCTGGCGCCTGTACGAATTCCACCGGCAGTTCGGACTTCGGCACCGTCGCCAGGACGGCGCGATTGACGACCACGGCGATGCAGGCGATGTCCGGCGGAGGCGGAGTATGCTTCCAGGTCACTTCCAGATGCGCAGGGCCTTCCTTTTTCTTCACTGCCTCGATGGACAGCCCATCGCAGGCACCGGACGCGCCAAGGTAGACGCCGATCACCATGTTCTTCGAGAAGTCCACCGGCGGCAGCGGGCGGTTGGCAATGCCTGTGCCGGCATGCTCGGCCCACAGCTTCTGCCAGGCGTCGGCGTCGCGCGCAACCACGGTGCGCTTCTCGGTGATGGCCGTTTGCGACAAGGCCGGCGAGAAGTGTTCGAACGGCACGCCGGTGGCTGCCTGCGGCAGGATGTTGGTGTCGGGCACAAGCGTGCTGGCGCCATTCACGGTCGTTGAAGGGCCGCCGGAACCGCCGCCACAGGCTGCCAGAAGCAACGCTGCCGACGCGGACAGTGCGGCGAGAAGAAACCGGTGTCTTTTCATTGTTTTTTCCTGGGAGGATTTGTAAATCGCTGTCGGCGGCATCTCCGCCATGCTGTGCATCTTAGGCGCGCCGCTGCCCGAAATCCTCCCCGCCCTGTCGGGAATTTGTCCTGAATTTGTACGCAAATATCTCCATCCGGTCAGGAAACCCGGGCTCTTATACAATCTGGGCAGGGAGAAAGACCATGTACCGATTAATGCTCGTCGAAGACGATGAAAAGCTGGCATCGCTCGTCGCCGAATACCTCGCCGGTTACGAATTTTCCGTCGACGTGGTGAACCGCGGCGACGCCGCCCTGTCTCGCTTTCGCGAGACCCGGCCCGACATCGTGGTGCTGGACCTGATGCTGCCCGGGCTGGACGGCATGGTGGTGTGCCGGCAGATCCGCGAGGCCAGCAATGTGCCTATCCTGATCCTGACCGCGCGCGAAGACAGCTACGATGAAGTCTCGGGCCTTGAGCAAGGTGCAGACGACTACGTCAACAAGCCGGTGCAGCCGCGTGTACTGCTGGCACGCCTGCGCACGCTACTACGACGCGGGCAGGTGCAAGATGCAGGACGCGGCGACGATCTGGTATTCGGCGCCTTCCAGCTGTCGCGGGAAAACCGCACCGTCACCTGGCGCGGCCAGCCGGTGACGCTCAACAGCACTGAATACAAACTGTTGCTGGTGCTGGCCGATTCGGCCGGACAGGTAATGTCGCGCAACGATATCCTGCTGAAGATGCGCGGCATCGAGTTCGACGGCCTGGATCGCAGCATCGACAACTGCGTGTCACGCCTGCGCCGCAAGTTCGACGACACCGACGCCGAGCGCATCAAGACCGTGTGGGGCGAAGGCTACCTGTTCAGCCCGTCCGCCTGGGACGCATGAACCGGATTTTCTTCCGAATCGTTCCGCTGATCCTGCTGGCGATCGCCATCGCCGCTTTCACAATCTATTTCGCGCTGCGCTACGTGTTCGGCGATCCGCTCGAGGACATCGCGCGCAAGCAGGCTTCGGGGCCGATCTTCCTGCTCGAGCAATATATTGACCAGGCGCCGGTCGACGAGTGGCTGGTGCGTCTCAACAAAGTACGGGAAGTGTCGGGGCTGAGCCTCGAGCTGGTTCCGCTCGAGCCGGCAAAGACTGGTATCGATCCTGCCGCGCGCGCCGCCCTCGAGCGCGGGGAACTTGTGCTCGACATCGGCAAAAAGTCTTTCTATCGCCGCGTCGACCTCACCGGCGAACGCTACGTGGGCAGCGACGAGGACGTGCTGCAGGTGAGCGGCCTGCCCATCGATGTCGGCCTGGAACTGAAGATGGAATTGCTCCGCTACGCGATCGTCGCGCTGTGCGTGCTGGTTCCGATCGCACTCTGGTCGCGCCGCCACTGGCTGGAGCTGCAGGCGCTGTCGAAGGTTGCAGAAAACCTTGGCGAAGGCCGGCTGTCGACACGCGCAGTGACCAAGGAAACCTCGTCGCTGTTCCCATTGGCCAGGCGCATGAACCAGATGGCTGGACGCATCCAGGACCTGCTCGCTGCGCAGAAGAACCTGCTGCATTCCGTATCGCATGAACTGCGCACGCCGATCTCGCGCATCGAGTTCGGCCTCGAGCTAATGCGCGATGAAACGGAACGCACCAAAGTCGATACGCGCATCGATGCGATGCAAGAAGACGTGCGCGAGCTGGATGCGCTGGTGAATGAATTGCTATACCTCGCAAAGCTCGACCGCGAGCAGCCGGTCGAGGCCGCGCCCTTCTCGCTTGCCGACGTATTGCGGGAATGCGCCGGCAAGCTGGAACACGCGCTGGCCGGCAAGCAACTGGTACTGCAGCTTGACGGCGACCTCGGGCAAGCGAGCGGCGACCGGCGCCTGCTCGCACGCGCCGTCGGCAACGTGCTGGCGAATGCAGCGAAGTACGCGAGCGGAAAAATCGTGCTGTCCGCGTCGGCCGTCGATGCTGGACAGGTGGAGATTGCCGTCGACGACGACGGACCCGGGATTCCATCCAAAGAGCGCGAGCAGGTCTTCGAACCCTTCTACCGGCTCGACCGCAGCCGCGACCGCACGACCGGCGGCTACGGCCTGGGCCTCGCCATTGCGCGCAAGGCGGTGTTGCTGCATCGCGGCGTCATCGTCGTCGAGCACTCGCAACTGGGCGGCGCGCGCCTTGTCCTGCGCATTCCCCGCCATCACACCTGATCACCCTGCGCTCGTCGCGACGCAAAGGATCGCCCCTAGCTTCCCCTACCTTCCTTCTCGAACAAGTACTGCCACAACCATCCGCCCTGGTGGTCGCGTCCGGTCAGCACATAGTCCAGGGCGTTCACATTTTTCAGGGTCAGGTTGAGCGTGGAGCGCACCTCGCGCTGTCCGGCAAGCAGGATGGCATCCCCATTTTCAAGCAGAAACCCGTCTTCCGGAAGCAGGAAGGTATGGCCGCGGCGCTCGACAGTCAGGACAACCGCGGGCAGGCAGGTTTCGCGGTTGGCGATGTCGCACATCAGCGCGCCGACAGTGACCGGCTTGCCCGTCTGCTGCATCTTGTAGACGGCCGGCGCGGTGTCCGCGTCGAGCAGGATGTCCCAGACCAGCGGCACCAGCCCCTCGCAGATCGACTCCAGGCGCGAGACGAGCGTCTTGCTCCAGCTTTCATCCGCCTGCCTCACGGCGGCAAGGAAACGCGAGAGCAGGGGCGTGGTGAGGATCGAAATGCATTCCTGCGCGACGACCCGCGTGTGCACCATGCTGAAGTCCGCGCGGAAGGTTTCGAACAGCAGGTCATTGGCTGCCTGGTTCTGCCGCGAGACCACGTACAGTTTCGGGTTGAGCTGCTTGGCCATCATCGCGATGGACAGGTTGGCGATGTCGTTGTCGCTGCCGGCGACAATCCCGACGGCTTCCATGATGCCGGCCTGCTGCAGCACGCTGGCCTCCATGCCCGTGCCTTTCACGAGGCGGCTATCCGGCGGGCCGGCGAGGTCCGGATCGATGATGGTCATGCGGATGCCGGGCAACGACATGTAGCGCGCTATCGCCTGGCCAAATTGCCCGTAGCCGCAAACGACCCAGTGGCCGCACGGCGGCCGGTGCGCTGCCGGCAGGGGCGATCCGGGCAGGCCGGTGAGGATCTCGATCAGCCGGAAGGCTTCCGGCGCCGATACCGCCAGCGCCAGGTATTCGGCGAAGCGCTCGTAGGCGTTGACGATATGGTGGGTGCCGAAGGAGCGCATGTTGTCGGCCACCGCCGGGCTGCGCACGCGGGTCAGCACCGGGATCTCGGGGTTGAGCAGGCGGACGTTGATGGCGATCGCGAGATTGCATTTTTCGTCATTGGTCACCGCCAGCACGCCGCGGCATTTCGGGTGGCGCACACCGGCCATCAGCAGGTTGCCCGATACGCTGGCATCGACGGCAAGCGCGGGATCGTCGGTGATGAAATCTTCCAGGTCCAACTCCTCGACGCGCTGCGCATTCGTATCGAGGATGACGAAGTCCAGGCCCAGGAGATCCAGCGCGCGGCAGATCAGGCCGCCGGTCTCGCCGCAGCCGCAGACCAGGTAGAAAGGCGTCCGGATACGCGCCACGCGGCGCGAGAAACGCGATGCCGCCAGTGTGTGCTGGAAGGACTTGTCCTGCAGCAGCGACAGCAGGGTCAGGATGGAGTATGTCCAGCCGAGCACCGTAATGTAGATGCACACCGTCACCCACAGCCGCTGTGCGTCCGAGAATGCCTGAGGGACTTCACCGAAGCCGATGGTCGTCGCGGTATAGCTGATGAAGTAGAACGCATGGAAGAAGCTCAGCGGCGGCGCCGGCGTGCCATCCGCATTCACGCCCGGCACCAGGGTCAGCCCCAGCACCGAAATCGCGTAGAACACGATCAGCAGGATGAGCGGCGTCCGCATGCGCCGCAGGACGAGGAAAAATACGCTGTTCATGTCAGGTATTCATGCCTCGCATCAACGACGCATCATCACCGTTTCCACGATGAGGATGACGAGCGAGACGATGTTCGCCAGCAGCGCGCCGCCCGACAGCGACACCACGCTCGACGTCATCTCCGGCGTCATCCCGGTGCCGGTGACGTGCACCGCCACTCCCCAGGTGACCGCCGCCGCGATCAGCTGGATGTCGGCCACAAGGCTGGTCGACAGGTGCACCGCGCCGATCTGCGTGCGGTCGCCGAACTTGAGCACGGTCGCGATCATGTTGACCACGATGGCGGCGAACAGCTCATACACATTGTGCAGTTCCGGCCGGTCGATGTCGCCGATGAAGAAACCGAAGTTGAGCGTAGCGGCGAAGACGATGAAGAACGCGAAGACGACCTTTTCCAGGTTCATGGCTTTCCTTTTGTTGTTAGATGGAACGACGGCTCGCAACGGCTCTGCCGCGCGGCGTTATTCGTAATGATACAGACGGAGACGGTCAAGGCAGCATATCCCAGGCGTCTCCTTGATGTCACTTTGGAAAGATTGTCTGAATGAAGGGATCAAGAAGCCGGTTTTCGTCCGGCGCGGCGGACTGGCGGCACGTCATGCGACCGTGACGCCGCCTCCCGCACGTAGCGGTAGACGGTGTTGCGCGCGATCGCCAGCCGTTCCGCGGTCACGCTGATGTTGCCGCCGGTCTCGCGAAACACGCGCAGCACTTCCTCGGCGCTTTTCCCGCGCAGACTGGACGGCTCAGCGCCGGCCGGCGGCGGGAGCACGGCATCGGCCTGCTGCGCATCGATGACGCCGGCAGGTGCGGCAAGCAGGGCGCGGGTCAGCATGGTGCGCAATTCGCGGAAATTCCCGGGCCAATGGTAGGTGCGCAACCGCGCCAGGGCTGCTTCGGTAATCGCGGCATCCTCGTCGATGCGTGCCAGCACGAATCGCGCCGCCGCGTCGAAGTCGCTGCGCGCGCGCAGCGGCGGGAGCGAGGCCTGCACGATGTCCAGGCGATACAGCAGGTCGGCGCGGAAGCGCTTCGCCCCGACTTCCGCGCGCAGGTCCGCATTGGTCGCGGCAAGCACCTGCACGTCGACACGCCGCGATGCGCGCCCGCCCACAGGCCGCACCCGCTGGTCGTCGAGGAAACGCAGCAGCGCGGCCTGCAAGGGCAGCGGCAGTTCGGCGATCTCGTCCAGCAGCAGCGTGCCGCCGTCCGCGCTCACGATCAGCCCTGCATTGCCGTTCTTGCGCGCACCGGTGAATGCGCCGGCTTCGTGCCCGAACAATTCCGCCTCGAACAATTCCTCCGGAATGGCCGCGCAGTTGATGGCGACGAATTCGCCGCGCCGGCCGCTTGCTTGATGGGTGTAGCGTGCCAGCATTTCCTTGCCGCTGCCTGTCTCGCCATGGATCAGGATGGGTGCGCCGATGCGCACTGCCGAGTCGACCAGCGCCATTGCGGCCTGTACCTGCGAGTCCTCGGCCACAAATCCCGCGTCCCTTGTCCGGGGAGCCGGGCGCGGCGCTGCATGGCGCCGCCGCGCGGAAAGGAAGGCGCTGTGAGGATTAGCCCATGAGACCGCATAGGAACTGCCGAGCGCATCGCGCAGGAACAAGCGGTCCTCCACACACAGCCTCGCCAGGAAGGCGCCCCAGGATTCATTGAACACCTGCTCGAAACGCGTGCCCGGCGCCAGGCTCAGGCCGGCCAGCAGCATCGCGGCCCGGCCGTTGGCTGCACGGATGACGCCGCTCTCGTCAATCGCGATCATGCCCGCCGAAATGGTGCCGAGGAACTCGGCGCGTGGATGGATGCCGATCACGACCTGCGAGCGCATTTCGCGTACGAACAGACCGTTCTCGATATGCGTCGCCGCCATCTGCACCAGAGCCAGGGTATGCGACTGGCGCGAACTGCAATTGGACGAGGCATCGAGCAGCCCGACCATGCGCCCGCCGGGCGCGCGGATCGGCGTGGCCGCGCAGCTGATCGGACGATAGCAGGAGAAGAAATGTTCCGCGCCGTGGATGATGATCGACTGCCCGATCGCCGCCGCGGTGCCGAGCGCATTCGTGCCCGCCACCGCTTCCGACCAGGCGCTGCCGCACATGATGCGGCGCCCGCCCGCGCTGGCGCCGAATGCCTGATCCGACATGGTGTCGAGCACCACCCCGTCCGCATCGGCGAACGCGATCATGAATTCGGAACCGGCGATCTGGTGATAGAGCGTTTCCATCTCGGCGCGGGCCAGCTGGAACACATGGCCGCTGGCCTCCTGCCGCCGCGCCAGTTCCGCGCCATCCAGCACAGGCACCTCGGGTATCGACGTGGGATCGAGGCCGGCCTCGAGGCAACGCTGCCAGCTGGCCGATATCTCCCTCGGCAGCAGGCTCTCCGATACGACAGCGTGGCGCTCCAGCGCCAGCCGCGCCCGCGAGGTGCGCTCGGTTCTGCTCAGCATGCTTGTCTCCGTTTCTTGCCCCGTGTGCCGGTGCCTGTATTTGCGATCGATGCTAACCGATCGTCCCCGGCGCGTAAATATTCAAAATTTGAACAGTGCCGATCGGGAAAACGCATTTCCTGAACATTGAGCCCGTTTCTGCCAGCGGAAAAACTCCTATATGAATCAACTGCTTGCATTCAGCTTGTCGCGTGGCACGCTTCTTGACTCATTGGTTGGCTCCATCACTTTGAAAAGGACCAGCCACCATGAAAGCAGCAGTACTGCATGCCTATGACCCGACACTGACCCGCGAGGAGTTCGTGCGCTACCAAAGCGTCGACGATCCGCGCATCGAGCGGCCCACCGACGTGATCGTGCGCATCGGCGGCGCGGGCGTGTGCCGCACCGACCTGCACATCGTCGAAGGGCAATGGCGCGAGAAATCCGACATTGCGCTGCCTTACATCATGGGCCATGAAAACGCCGGCTGGGTGGAGGCGGTCGGTTCCGGCGTCACCGCGTTCAAGCCGGGCGATCCGGTGATCTGCCATCCGCTCGTCACCAGCGGCCATTGCCTTGCCTGCCGGCGCGGCAACGACATGCATGCGGCCGACAGCCGCTTCCCCGGCATCAATACCAACGGCGGCTATGCCGAGTACCTGCTCAGCAGCGAGCGCTCCCTGATCAAACTGCCGAAGACCCTGCATCCGAAGGACGTCGCTCCCTTCACCGACGCCGGCCTGACCGCCTACCGCGCCGCGAAGAAGGCATCGCGCCATCTGCTGCCCGGCCAGTACGCGGTGATCATCGGCTCCGGCGGCTTGGGCCATATCGGCATCCAGGTGCTCAAGGCCTTGTGCGCCGCCGAGATCATCGCGGTCGACCGCTCCGACATGGCGCTCAAGCTCGCGGAGGAATCCGGCGCGCACCATCTGGTGAAGGCAGGCGGCGACGAAGTCGAGCAGGTGCTGGCCCTGACCAACGGCTACGGCGCCGAAGCGGTGATCGATTTCGTCGGCGAAGGCGATGCCGTGCAGAAGGGGCTTGCGATGACCCGGAACGACGGTGCGTACTACATCGTCGGCTACGGCGGCAAGGTCGACATCCCCACCATCGACATGATCGCATCCGAGAAAAGCATTGTCGGCAACCTGGTCGGCACCTATGCCGAACTGGTGGAGCTGATGGCCCTGGCCGATCGCGGCGTCGTCACCCTCGCCACGCGCGAATACCGGCTAGAAGAAGCCAACCAGGCCTTGCACGACCTGCATGCGGGCAGAGTGAAGGGCCGCGCGGTACTCATTCCCTGATCGCACCACGACGCAGACCATCCATTCAAAAGAGGAGACATCCATGAAACACCTTCGACCTGCAGCGCTCGTCATCGCAACACTCATCGGCAGCCAGCCCGCCCTCGCGCAGGACTGGAAAAAATTCGGCATCGACAAGGATGTGCCCGGCGCATGCTCCTACGAGACGATCTCGAAGAAAGACTACAAGGGACGCACGCTGAACATCATCACTCACGCCGTGCCCGTGATCGGCGAACCCACCGCGCTGCACGCGAAGCAGTTCCAGGAACTGACCGGCGCCAAGGTCAATGTCGTGCACGTGCCATTCGGCGACCTGTTCCAGCGCATCATGATCCCCTTCCAGACCGGACAGAACGCGTACGACGTGCTGTTCTACGGCTCGCTGTGGATCGGCGACTTGAACCCCTACCTGGAACCCGTTCCGAAGGCCTACCTCGACACGCCCGGCATGAAGGACCTGACGACCAACTACCGCGCGGTCGCGACCTGGGGCGACAAGATGCTCCAGTACCCGATCGACGGCGACCGCCACTACATGAAGTACCGCAAGGATGCATTCGAGAACGAGGCCAACCGCAAGAAATTCAAGGAAAAGTTCGGCCGCGAGCTTACGGTGCCGAAGACCTGGGAAGAGTACGACCAGGTTGCGACCTTCTTCAACGGCTGGGACTGGGCGGGCGACGGCCAGCAGCACTTCGGCTCGGCCGAAGTCACCAAGCGCGACGACCTGATGTTCTCTGCCTTCATCAGCCGGGCCGCCGCGTATGCGAAGCATCCGGAGGTGAAGGGCGGCTTCTACTTCGACCTGCAGACGATGGAGCCGCTGATCAACACGCCCGGCTTCGTGAAGGCGCTCGACATGTTCATCGCGGCGAAGAAATACTTTCCGCCGGGCGGCAACAGCTTCGGCCTCGGCGACGAGATCTTCTCCTTCGGCGGCGGGCAGGCCTTGATGAGCTACTCCTGGGACGATGCCTTCATCCAGGCGCAGCAAGCGGACAGCAAGATCCGCAACAAGGTCGCCGCCGCGCCGCTGCCGGGCAGCCGCGAGGTATGGAACCGCAAGACCGGGAAGTGGGAGAGGTTCGCCGAACCGAACACCGCGCCCTACATCACCTGGGGCTGGACCTCCGGCGTGTCGAAAGCCTCGAAGAACAAGGACATCGCCTTCGACTACCTGTGCTTCTTCAGCAACGAGGCCAATGCGCAGCATGACCTGCAGATCGGCCGCTTCGGCGTGAATCCGTACCGCAACGCACACTTCGAGCCGTCGTTCTGGACCGAGAAGCTGGGCTGGAACCAGGCGGTGGCGACGTCCTACGTCAACACCCTGGCGGGAATGGACCGCAGCCGGAACCGTGTGTTCGACCTGCGCGTGCCGGGTGTGAACCAGTTCATGACCGCGCTCGCCGCCGGCGTCGCGGAAGCAATGGCAGGACAGAAGTCGTCGAAGCAGGCGCTGGACGACGTGGCGAAGGAATGGAAACGCATCGTCGACCGCGTCGGCAAGGACAAGGTGCGGGAGGCGTATGCGAAGGTGGTGGCGCTGGAGGATAACCAGGAGGCGGCGTTGGCGCAGAAGTAATGTGCTCCCTTCTCCCGCAAGCGGGAGAAGGGCCGGGGATGAGGGGAATTGCCAGGGCCTCCTGATGTCTTGAAAACGCCCCTCACCTCTAACCCCTCTCCCGCGTTCGGGAGAAGGGAATGTCGATGCCGAAACCGCCCCTCTGATACCAGGAGAAATACCTTGACCATCCACCGAGCCAAATGGTTCTTCCTTTTACCAGGCTTGCTCGTGCTCGTCGCGATCATCCTGTTCCCCCTGCTGTTCACCATCCGCGTCAGCTTCTCCGGCTGGGATGTCGCCCAGCCCGGCCTCGACTGGATCGCCGGCTTCAACTACACGCGCCAGTTGCAGGACCTGCGCTTCTGGGAATCGATGGCGCGCCTGGCTCTGCTGACGCTCGCATCGGTGACGCTGGAGTATGTGCTGGGCCTCGCGCTCGCCCTGCTGCTGTGGCGCGAAGTGAAGGCACAGCGCTTCTTCCGCGTGCTGTTCCTGGTACCAATGATGACCACACCGGTCATCATGTCGGTGATCTGGCGCACCTTCTTCCATGAATCGCTCGGGCCAGCCAATGACATCGCGCAGCTGCTCGGCTTCGCGCCCCAGGCATGGCTGACCGATGGCAACCTCGCCACCGCCAGCATCGTGATCGTCGAGGTGTGGCAATGGACCTCGTTCATGTTCCTGTTGCTGCTCGCCGGCCTGCTCTCCCTGCCGCGCGAACCCTTCCTCGCCGCGGCCATTGACGGAGCGGGACCGGTGCGCACTTTCCTTCGTGTCACCTTCCCGATGCTCGCGCCGATTTCGATCGGCGCCTTGCTGATCCGGCTGATCGAAGCATCCAAGCTGATGGAAACGGTGTACGCAATGACCTCCGGCGGACCGGGCACGGCGACGGAGACGCCCAGCTATTACATCTTCATCCGCGGCCTGCGCGAATTCCAGATCGGGTATGCAGCCTCTCTTTCGTTGATTTATCTCGTCATCATGACCGTTGCATTGACAGTGATCGCCAAGGTATTGGCACGCGCGATGTTACCCAAGGGAGCCGCCGCATGACCACTCTTTACCGCCTCCTCAAATACGCCGCCATCCTGCTGTGGTCGGCCTTCGTGCTGGCGCCCTTCATGTGGGCGCTGTCGACCTCGTTCAAGACCTCCAACGGCGTGACCGGCGGCCCGACCTACCTGCCGTGGCTGCAGTACGAGCCGTCGCTGGAAGGCTGGCGCTCGCTGTTCCGCGCGGACGGCAGCGGCATCGACATCGCCGGTCCCTATGGTTCCAGCGTGGCGGTGACGCTGTGCGCAAGCGCGATCAGCCTCGTGCTGGGCACGCTTGCCGCCTACGGCCTGTCGCGCTTCACCTATCGCGCCGGCTTCATCCGCAATGCCGACATCACCTTTTTCTTCATCTCCCAGCGCATCATGCCGCCGGTGGTGCTGGCGATTCCGTTCTTCCTGATGCTGCAGGCCTTCGGGCTGCTGGACAGCGAGGTCGGCCTGATCGTCGTGTACATCGCGCTGCTGATGCCGATTGCGGTGTGGGTGATGGTGGATTTCTTCAACAACATTCCGCGCGAACTCGACGAAACCGCGATGCTGGACGGCTGCAACCCCTTCGAAACCTTCTGGCGCGTGATCCTGCCGAACTCGAAGCCCGGCCTGGTGGTCGCCGGCCTGTTCTGCATCATCTTCGGCTGGAGCGATTTCTTCTTCGCGTTCACGCTCACCTTCACCAACACCCAGCTCCTGCCAGTCGCGGTGGTCGCGCTCAACTCCTCGGTCACGCCGTGGTGGAGCCTGTCGGCGGCCGCGCTGATTTCTGTCGCACCGCTGATCGCCGTAGCCCTGGTGTTGGAACGCTATCTATCGCGCGGCAACCTCGCCGGCGCCATCAAATGAGGCATCCATGGCTTTGATCACTTCACAACTCTCGCGGCGCGTCGACGGCGTGCCGTATCTCGACAACGTGTCCTGCCGACTGGAGCGGGGCGGCTTCTACGTGGTCGTCGGTCCAACGCTGTCCGGCAAGACCTCGTTGCTGCGTGCACTGGCGGGGCTGGACCTGCCCGATACCGGCGCCATCACACTGGACGGCCGCGACCAGCGCAAGGTGCCGGTGTGGAAGCGCAGCGTGTCGATGGTCTATCAGCAGTTCATCAATTACCCGCATCTGTCCGTGTTCGACAACATCGCCTTTCCGCTGCGCCGGCGCGGCATGGGCGCGGAGGAAGTCGACCGCAAGGTTCGGCAGGCGGCGCAGCGCGTGGCCCTCATGCCGCTGCTCGATCGCATGCCCGCCGCGCTTTCGGGCGGCCAGCAGCAGCGCATGGCACTGGCACGCTCGTTGGCGAAGGACGACGACCTGCTGCTGCTCGACGAACCGCTGGTCAACCTCGACTACAAGCTGCGCGAGCAGTTGCGCGAGGAATTCCTCAGTCTCTTTGCGAAGCAGGATCGCGCGATCATGGTCTACGCGACCACGGAGCCGAACGAGGCCTTGCTGTTCGACGCCGAGGTGCTGGTCATGCACGAAGGCAGGCTGCTGCAGTCGGGCCCGGCTCGCGAGGTGTATGCAAGGCCGGCGAATGTCGAGGTCGCGCGGATTTTCAGCGACCCGCCGATGAACCTGATGCAGGGCATCCTCCACGGCGACGAAATCCGGATCGGCCATGCGATGCGCCTGTCGCGGCCGCGCCACTTCGACAGCCTGCCCAATGGCAACTACACCTTCGGCATCCACCCGGGCGATCTGGCCATGCACGGCGGCGGAATAGCCATGCAGGTCGATCTTGCGGAGATCAACGGCTCCGAAACCTGCTTGCATGCCAGCCGGGACAGCGTCAACCTCGTGCTGCTCCTTGCCGGCGTACACGGTTATGTGCCGGGGGACCGCGTCGAGATCGCCATCGACGGTTTCCGGCTTTTCGCATTCGCGGCCGATGGCAAGCTCGCCGTCGCGCCATCGACTAACCAAGGATGAATGTATGGCTCGCATCGAACTCAACCACCTCGCGCACAGCTACGGCGCCGGTGCCACGCAGCGGGACTACGCGCTGCACCCCTTTTCCCATGTCTGGGAGGATGGACAGACCTACGCGCTGCTCGGCCCTTCCGGCTGCGGCAAGACCACGCTCCTCAACATCATGTCCGGCTTGCTGCGTCCCAGCGAAGGCAGCGTGCTCTTCGACGGCCGCGACGTCACCGGCCTGCCGACCGCGCGGCGCAATATTGCGCAGGTGTTCCAGTTCCCGGTCATCTACCGCACGATGAGCGTGTTCGAAAACCTCGCCTTCCCGCTGCGCTGCCGTAACCTGCCGGAGCAGGAGATTCGGCGGCGCGTGGGCGAGGTGGCGGACCTGCTCAACCTCGGCAGCCAGCTGCAACGCTCCGCACTGCACCTGACGGCCGACGCGAAGCAGCTCATCTCGCTCGGCCGCGGACTGGTCCGCAACGATGTGGCTGCGATCCTGTTCGATGAACCGCTGACGGTGATCGACCCGCAGCTCAAGTTCGAACTGCGGCGCAAGCTCAAGGAAGCCAACCAGCGCTACCGCATCACCATGGTCTATGTCACGCACGACCAGGCGGAGGCGATGACGCTGGCGAACCAGGTGGTGGTGATGAACCATGGCAGGGTAGTGCAGGTCGGCACGCCCCAGGAATTGTTCGAACAGCCGCAGGATGCCTTCGTCGGCTACTTCATCGGATCGCCGGCGATGAACATGCTGGCATGCGATCTCGCGGACGATGGCATCCGGATCGGCGGCCGGCATGTGCCCTTTGCGATGCACAGGCAGGTATCGGTTCCGCGCAATGCGCGGCTGAGCCTGGGCGTGCGCCCGGAATATGTAACGCTCTCCGCATCCGCGAACGACGGCGGCCTGCCGGCACGGCTGGTGGACGTGAAGAGCGTAGGGGCGTTCCGCATCGTGTCGCTCGACGTGGCCGGGCAACGCGTGCGCGCCAGGATGGCGGCGAATATGCCGCTCCCCGGCGGTGACCTGTTCGCGCGGTTCGCGGAGGGCAGGCGGCTGTTGTATGCGGACGACCAGCTGGTGGCATCGGGTTAGCAAATTCCATTCCGCTCTTCCGCCTTCGGGCGGCAGGGGCGTCCTCGACCGGCGCCGGCGCTCCGCCCAGGCTGCAGCGAAACAGGCGCAGAACCGAATGGACATTGCCCGATGCTTTCTCTTTCGACAACGCCCTCCCGCACCCGTAAATTCCATCGGCACCATTGAACTCCGGCAAGTTTCCCGAGACTAAGGTTCTTTCAAAGGATCGCGCCATCGGCGTACCAGGCAATCCAATCGGGAGAACAGACCATGCAAGTCAGACACTTTTTTGCCGCGCTCCTGCTCGCGTTCGGCATCGGCCAGCACGCCATGGCGGAAGAATCGAAGAAACCGGACGCGCAACAGGAAATGCAACAGGCGCCTGTTGCACAGGAACAAACGGCGACACCTGCCGCCGGCGAAGACAAGGGCACCGCCAAGGCCGAAACGCCCGCCGCATCCGCAACGCCGGCAGCGCAAACAGCAGCGGAAGAAAAAACCGAGCCGACCAAGGCGGAACGCATGGCCGCCGCGCCGGCGGAACCGGCCGCTGCAACCGAAGCGGCGACAAACCAGGACTGGGTCCATTCCTTCTTCTACGAGGTCAAAGTCACCGACGCGCTGCTCGCGCTGTTCGCCGGCGTACTCGTGCTGCTGGTGCGCGACCTTACGCGCCGCATGCGCGACGCCGCCGATGCCGCAAAGGAAAGCGCGACGATCGCCGAAAAGAGCGCGTCGGTTGCCGAGCAGAGCGCCCGCGTGGCCGAGGACGCGCTGATCTCCGGCCAGCGCGCCTTCATGTTCATCCGCGAGATAAAGACCTACCTGCACCAGGACCCGGACACCGGCAAGTTCCACTGGACCATCCACCCGATCTGGGCCAACAGCGGCAACACCCCGACGCGCGGCCTGTCGATTAACACCACCTACCGCCTGCTGGACGCACCGCTGTTGAAAGATTATGACTTCCCGGAATCGCAGGAAGACCTGATCCCCACCATCGCCGGCCCGCGCAGCATGGTCGAAGCAGTATCGGGCACGCTCACCAGCGAAGACCTCGCGGCGGTGAAGGAGGGCAGGAAGTTCTTCTACATCTGGGGCTGGGCGGAATACCACGACATCTTCGAAGGCACGAAGAAACGCGTCACCCGCTTCTGCAACCAGCTGATCCAGGTGGACGGCGACCCGGCATTCCCGATCAGCGACCATAATCCGGTGCAAATGATGTTCGGTTTCCATACCGAGAACAATTACGCGGATTAAGCGGCATCGAACGCGAATGCGCGTGAAAGGGCGGACAGCGATGTCCGCCCTTTTTTTGTTTCCGCGATCTGTGCGAATGGCTGCAATGTGTCGGTTCGCACCGACATGGCCTTCTCAGGTGTTGGCCGCATCCCGCCATATTCGCCGGCAGCACGATGTACATACGCATTCCAAAACGCGCGCAAGCCTTGATTTATCAGGCATGTACGAACATCCGCTGCGCATCCGCCGGATTGGCATGCTCCCTGCATTACTGCCTCCATGCGTCGCACGACGACCGATATCTAATCATTCTGCCAAGGAGACTGTGATGAGCATGCTGGAGATCAGGGATTTGCCCAAGACCGAAGAACTGGACCGGAAAGCGATGGAAGCCGTACGCGGCGGCATCGGAAGGACACCGCAGCAAATCCTCGCCTGGGAAATGACCGGCCAGCCGGCGACCTGGCAGGGGCTGGTGCTCGGTGATGACGGAAGACTGCAGGTGCCGGTGATCTAGGACATCAGCAGATGAACTGAGATCGTGCCGGGCAGCCCTGTTATCGGCTGCCCGCTTCCTGCCTGCCGAACATCGGAATCAATATGTCGTAATCCAACTTGAACATCCAACTCTCCGCCTGCCCCAGCGCAGGCATCTCATCGACCGGCGACGGCGTGCCGGTCGTCCTGCTGCACAGTTCGATGGGCTCGAAAAAACAATGGCGTTCGCTGATAGAACGTCTCCGCGCGAAGTACCGTGTCATCGCCATCGATCTGTATGGCTATGGCGAGACCGCCTTTCCCGCGCAAACCGGTCATTTTTCACTGAATGATGAAGTCGAACTGGTGCGCGCCGCGCTCGCGGATGTGCTGGCGCCGTGGGAAGCGTTTCACCTTATCGGCCATTCCTACGGCGGCGGCGTGGCGCTTCGCCTTGCCTTCGATTCGCCGCAGCGGGTCCGCAGCCTCGGCTTGTTCGAACCGACCGCCTTTCACCTGCTGCCGTCGGGCGAGCCCGGCCTGGCGCAGATACGGGCCGTGTTCGAGCAGGTTCGCATCGCCCTTGAGCAGGATGACGCGCCGGCCGCAACCAGGCGCTTCATCGATTTCTGGAATGAGGATGGGTTCTTCGACGCACTGCCGGCGGCAAAGCAGGTGGAGTTCATCCGTCAGTCCGCAAAGGTACCTCTCGACTTCCGCGCCTTGTTGCACGAGCCGCTCGACATCGGGCACTACCGGCGCCTCGACATGCCCATGTGTCTCATCAGGGGCACGCAGAGCCCGCGATGTGCGACGGCAGTCGTGGACGTGCTCGCCACCCTGGAAAATGCACGCGCGCATCAGGTCGTTGGCGGACATATGGCGCCGGTCACGCACGCCGATGCGGTCAACCGGATTATTGAAGACTTCATCGCGTCGCTCGACGTCGAGGCGCTTGCCGAAACAAACGCAGCATGAACAGGAATGCCAGCCACTGCGCGACGAAACAGCTATGATGCTGCGACGTCATTCTGTGGTTCCATTCCATCATGCCCCAAGTCAACACCGTTGCCGTGCAGGCGGCCTCCATCCTGGCAAAGCGCCGCCTGTCCGGTGAGCGCGGATCGCGTCTTCCTGAATCGCTCCGCCCGCTCGATGTCGATGCGGCGTTGGCGATTCAGGCCTGCGTGACGGAACAGCTCTGTGAACGCGCAGGTGGCTGGAAATGCGGCCTCTCTGCAGAGAACCCGGTGGTGATGGCACCCATCCACGCCGGCACCGTCCATACCGGCAGCCCCTGTCCTGTATGGGGCGAGGCCGGCCAGGTGCGCGTCGAACCGGAACTGGCCTTCCTCCTCGGCCATGACCTTCCGGCCCGCGACACACCCTACACGGCAGCGGACGTCGACGCCGCCATCGCACGTACTCATCTCGCGCTGGAGCTGATCGGCAGCCGGTACGCCGATCCGGCCAGCGCAAGCATGGCCGAGCACCTGGCGGATGGACTGCTCAACCAAGGCCTGCTGATCGGACCGGAGATCAACCCGTCCTCATCGGCACTCGACAGGATGGCAATCCGCATCCATCGGCAAGACGGCCGCGAAACCACGCTGGAGGGAAAGCATCCCAATACCGATCCGCGTGCGCCGCTGTACTGGCTGGCGGAATTCCTCCGCAGCAGGGGGCAGGGCTTGCAGGCGGGACAAGCGGTGATCACCGGTTCGTATGCAGGCAGCTTCGAACTGCCGCTCGAACAGGAGACCACGATACAGTTCGGCGATCTCGGCCGCCTTGCAGTGCGCTTCACGCAGAAATGAACGATGCGTCCCGGCTCATTGCGCAGTTCCGTCCGCGCCTGACACTGCAAACCCTCACGCGGGGTGACGGCCTGCTTGGCATGCGGCCTTCCGGCTCGTTCGGCCCGCGCGGCGGCAGCGTGACCGTGGTGCAGATCGACTGGCTCTATCGCGCGGAGGATGGCGCGCGCTGGGAAATACACGCGCCATCTTCCATCCTGAACCGCCGCCCCTCGTCTGCCCACTACCTGGAAGATGCACAAGGGCAGCGGGTGCTGCTGCGCGACCTCGACGCCGAGGCCGACGCGCTTGATCGGGTATGGGATCTCGGCCTGCATCCCTTGCCCATGGAAACGCTGCAATGGCGCGGTGACGATGTCTGCCCGCTGAACGGGCCGCTATGGACGCTGGTGCAGGAAGACCACTTCGGCGATTTCTGGGCAGATCAGCTGCCGGTCCTGCAAGCGGAAGGGTGGTCCGTCGTCGTGCGCCCCGGCTTTGCGCACGAGAGCGTGCCGGTCGAAGCATGGCACCTGATCGTCAACCCTGCCACCGGCGAAGTGCTGGGCAAGGAAGTCGCAGCGCGCATGCGTGGCCGCGCTCCTTCCATCACCGCGCTCGACCAGACCACCCACGCGGGCTCCTGGATGCTGACCCTCGGCATCGAAATCGACGGACAGATAATGGATGTCGTGCCGCTGCTGTGCAGCCTGTTGCAACGCGACGCACGCTGGCTGGATGCAAAGCAGGTTGCCGCCATCAGCGACCATGAGGTGGTGCGACTGCGCGCGCCCGGCGGCAAACGCATCGATGCGCTGGCCGCGCCGATCAAGGCCATTGTCTCCGCCATGCTGGACCTGCTGACCGATCCGCGCCGCAATGAAGGTCCCTTGATGCTGTCGTCGTGGGATGCGGCACGCTTCGATGCAATGTGCGCCAGCCTGCTGGAAACCCAGGTCGCACGCGCCGGCCCGCATGGCAAATGGCAATTGCAAGGCGAAGCGGGATTGCGCGCCCTGGCGCAGCGGCTGAAGAATGCCGGCGGCATGCATCCAATCGAGCCGCCACCGGGCTTGGGTTTGAGCTTGCGGCCCTACCAACTGCACGGCGTCGCCTGGCTGCAATACCTGCGCGAACATCATCTCGCCGGCATCCTCGCCGACGACATGGGCCTCGGCAAAACCGCACAGGCGCTTGCCCACCTGCTGATCGAAAAACAATCCGGCCGCCTCGACTGTCCCGCACTGGTCGTGCTGCCGACCTCGCTGCTGTTCAACTGGCAAGCAGAAGCAAAACGCATCGCGCCAGCACTGCGCGTACTCACCCTGCACGGCGACAACCGGGCCGAAGACTTTCGCCGCATGGTCGACCACGATGTCGTGCTGACCACCTATCCGCTGCTGTGGCGCGATATATCGGAACTGTCGGCACAGCCCCTCCACATGCTGATCCTGGACGAAGCGCAAACCGTCAAGAACGCCGCCAGCCGTAGCGCCCACGCCGTGCGCAAACTGCAGGCACGCCATCGCCTGTGCATCACCGGCACGCCGCTGGAAAACCACCTCGGCGAGCTATGGACGCAATTCGATTTCCTGATGCCCGGCTTCCTCGGCGATGCACGCAGCTTCATGCGTCTTTGGCGCAGGCCGATTGAAGTCAATGGCGAAACGCTGCGCGCCCAGTTGCTCGCGCAACGGGTGCGGCCCTTCATCCTGCGCCGCCGCAAGGACGAAGTCGCCGCCGAACTACCGCCCCGGACCGACGTGATCAAGCGCGTGCAACTGCAAGGCCATCAGCGCGACCTGTACGAAAGCGTGCGCGTCGCCGCCGACGAACACGTGCGCCGTGTCCTGCAGCGCAAGGGCTTTGCCGGCGCACAGATCACCATCCTCGACGCCTTGCTGAATCTGCGCCAGGTGTGTTGTGACCCATATCTCCTCAAGGGCACCACGCTGGCGGACAACATGGAACGCGCCAAACTCGAACTGCTGCGCGACATGCTGCC
>DASPMC010000011.1:0-91910 GCA_035627275.1 Noviherbaspirillum sp. | reverse complement strand
ATCGCTGCTGCCCGGCTTCGTGCTGGGCCAGGGGACGCAGGCCGCGTATGACGAAGTGCGCCGCCAGATCCCGGCCTGCCTGGAAGGCGATCGCTGGTTCCACAACGATATCGCGGTCGCGCATTCGTTCGTCACCAGCGGCTCGGTACGGGCGGCGGTGGAGAAGAAAGTCGGCAGCTTCGCCTGATTCAGAAGTACTCGGTAAGACTCCCGAGGAGTGTGTTGGGGCAGGGCGACCTGCCCCTTTTTTTTGTCGCTGGAAGATGCTTATGCCAGCAGGGCTGTGATCAGATCCTTGCTTCTCTCCTGCGGATCATCATCGAACGCCAAACCTTCCTGCACATGGTCGAGATGATGCACCATCAGCGTGACAGCCTTTTCCACATCGCCGGACTTTGCCGCCTGGATGAACATCGCATGTTCATCGGATGAACAGGTCGCATCATGTTCCGACTGGGAGCGCATTGCCGCCAGCGAGGTGCGCGCGGCAAGCTTCCTGAGGATGTCGGCCAGGACCGTGTTGCCGACGATCTCCGCCAGCAGGGTATGGAACTCCGCAAGCAGCCTCGAGCGCAATTGGGGACTGCTGAAAGTCAGCGCTTCCCTTTCCTGCGCCAGATGCCGGTCGACGCGGCGATAGTCGGCATCGCTTGCTTTGGCCACGAATTCTCTGACCAGGGCGGCTTCCAGGATGCGTCGCACCGCGAAGATTTCCTGCGCTTCGCTCCGGGTGAGTTTGCTGACGCACGCACCTTTTTCCGGGACGATTTCAATCAGGTCATCCTTGGAAAGCATCAGCAGCGCGGCGCGGACTTTTGTGCGGCTGACCGAATACAGGCGCGCCAGTGCCTCTTCCTTGAGCTTGGTCCCGGGCGGCAGGCGGCGCTCGATGATCGCCGTCGCGATGTCGGCGGCGATATCGCCGGAAGACTTGGCCCTGCTGGGTTCTATCTGGTTCGACATGGTGGCGAGATCGATAAGGTCTAGATTGAACCGATGAAGTTGGCCAGTTCCGGCGTCGACGGCGAGGCGAACAAGGCCTTCGGATCGCCTTGTTCATGGATTTTTCCGTGGTGCATGAACACCAGTTGATCGCCCACTTCGCGCGCGAAACGCATTTCATGCGTGACCATGATCAGCGTCATGCCGTCCTCGGCGAGCTTGCGCACCACCGCCAATACTTCATTGACCAGTTCGGGATCGAGGGCCGAGGTGATTTCGTCGCACAGCAGCACCTTGGGCGCCATCGCAAGCGAACGGGCGATGGCGACGCGCTGCTGCTGGCCGCCTGACAGCTGGTCCGGGTAGGAATTGAACTTGTCGGCCAGGCCCACCTTGGCCAGCATGTCGCGTGCGACAGCTTCCGCTTCCTTCTTGTCTATCTTCTTGACTACGGTCGGCGACAGCATTACGTTCTGGCCTGCCGTCAGGTGAGGATAGAGATTGAACTGCTGGAACACCATGCCGACCTTCAGACGCAGGTAGCGCAGGTTGGTCTGGCCGACCGTGATCCGTTCACCGTCGACATCCAGCGTGCCCTCGTCGAAGCTTTCCAGGCCGTTGATGGTGCGCAGCAGGGTGCTCTTGCCGGAGCCGCTGCGGCCGATGAGGGCAATCACTTCCCCCTCATTGACCCTCAGGTCGATACCCTTGAGCACATGGTTATTGCCGAAGTGCTTGTGCAGGCCATTAATGCGTACGAGAGACATTCATCTTCCTTTCCAGCCTTTGTGCATATACCGAAAGCGGGAAGCACAGGCAAAAATACATGAGGGCAACCAGGCCATATACCGTGAACGGCTGGAAGGTCGCATTGCTGATCATCGAGCCGGCCTTGGTGAGTTCGATGAAGCCGATGATCGAGGTGACCGCCGTGCCCTTGACCACCTGCACCGAAAAGCCGACCGTGGGCGGGATGGCGATGCGCAGCGCTTGCGGCAAGATCACGTGGCGCATCTGTTCGAAGTAGCTCATCGCCAGACTGGAGGATGCCTCCCACTGCCCGCGCGGGATGGCTTCGACGCAGCCGCGCCAAATCTCGGCGAGAAAGGCGCTGGTGAACAGGGTGAGCGCGACGCTGGCGGCCAGCCAGGGCGACACCTCGAACCCGAACAGCGCAAGCCCGAAGAACAGCAGGAACAGCTGCATCAGCAAGGGCGTGCTCTGGAACAGTTCGATATATCCCTTGGTGAATGCGCGCAAGGCGGCATTCTTCGAGGTACGCATCAGCAGGATACCGATGCCGACCAGGCCGCCGCCGATGAAGGCAATCAGGGAAAGCAGGACCGTCCAGCGCGCGGCCAACAGCAGGTTGCGGACGATGTCCCAGGTGCTGAAATCGCTCATGCCGACCTCCTTGCGATCACGCGGCGGCCGACCAGGGCGAGCAGCTGCCGCAATCCCAGCGCGAGCAGCAGGTACAGCCCGGTGGTGACGAAGTAGACCTCGAATGCGCGGAAATTGCGCGACTGGATGAAGTTGGCGCCGAAGGTCAGTTCTTCCGCCGAAATCTGCGAGCACACCGAGGAACCGAGCATGACGATGATGATCTGGCTGGACAGCGCCGGCCAGATTTTCAGCAGCGCCTGCCGCAGCACCACGTGATAGAAGATCTGGAAGCGCGACATGGCCAGCGCCATCGCGGCTTCGATATGGCCCTTCGGCACGGCCTCGATGCCGGCGCGGATGATCTCGGTGCTGTAGGCGCCGAGATTGATCACCATCGCGAGCGTCGCCGCCTGCCATTCGTTCATCTGGATGCCAATGCCCGGCAAGCCAAAGAACACGAAGAACAGTTGCACGATGAACGGCGTGTTGCGGATCAGTTCCACATAACACGCATACAACTGCGCCAGCACCGGCAGTTTCCATGCGCGCGACGCGGCACCCGCGATGCCGATGGCGATGCCAAGCAGCGTGCCGATCGCCGTCAGCCGGATCGTGCCGAGCACGCCGTTGACGAGATACTCGCGGTATTCCCAGATACTGCTGAAATCTAAGGTGTAAGCCATGGTGTCATTCTTGTTTGCGGCCGGCGGACAGCCGCGGGAGTGTGCCGCGGCTGCCGGAAGCCGGCGTATGGGATTACAGCAGCGAGGCGACCGGGCGCTTGATGTGCATCCACTTCTCGGCGATGCGGTTCAGGCTGCCGTCCGTCTTGGACTTGGCGATGATCGCGTTGACGCGCTCCAGCAGCTTGGCCTCATTCTTGTTGACGCCGATATGGCAGGGTGAATTCTTGATGAAGAACTTGAGTTCGAGCTTCTTGTTCGGCTGTTTCTCGGAAATGCTGCCGGCGACCACGTTACCGGTGGCGATCATCGTCACCTGACCCGACAGGTAGGCGGAGATCGTGGTGTTGTTGTCCTCGAAGCGCTTGATGACAGCGGTGGAAGGTGCAAGCTTGGTCAGTTCCAGATCCTCGACCGAACCACGGGTGACGCCGACGGTTTTGCCTGCAAGGTCTTCCGCCTTCGCTACTGCAACGCCATCTAGGCCGAACACGCCATTGAAGAACGGCGCATAGGCTTCGCTGAAATCGATGACTTTTTCGCGTTCCGGGTTCTTGCCCAGGCTGGAAATGACCAGGTCCACCTTCTTCGTAGTGAGGTAGGGGATGCGGTTGGCGCTGGTGACCGGGACCAGTTCGACCTTTACGCCGAGCTCCTGAGCGATCAGCTGCGCCATGTCGATGTCGTAGCCCACCGGCTTCAGGTCGGCGCCGACCGAGCCGAACGGCGGAAAGTCCTGGGGCACGGCGACCTTGAGCGTCTTGCTCTTGAGGATGTCATCCAGCGTATCGGCATGGCTGAAGCCCGACACCAGGGCGGTGGTGGCAAAAACGAAGGCGGTCAGTACGGAACGGCGTTTCATCGGTATCTCCTTGCGAGCTAAGGGTGGGCTGGGTGTCAATGGATTCGGACACTGATTGCTCGTAAGCACGTTCCATACCTGAATACAAATATCGTATACGATCTGAATTACGTCATTTTTCTCCCGGTCGTGGTGCAAATCCGCAGATGCGCACCATCATTGTGCAAGTTTTTTGCACCAATTTTTGTATGCAAAAAGGCTGCGAACAGGGTGAATGAAGAAGATCGGTCGCTTCGTCTGATTCAGAAGGACTCGATAGAACTCCCGAGGAGTGTGTTGGGGAGGGCGACCTACCCCTTTTTTCTTACTTCTTGCGTGCAGCGGCTGTCATTGACTCAGGCCGCTCGGGGATATTTGCCACCGTCGATTTAAGCAACCCGATGAAGTCTGACAGATAAGGCTTTTCCGATTCCGGAAACAATGCGGCATACCAGGTAAACACGAAACCTTCCTGACCGATTGGCCGTACCTCGATCTCGCCTTTTCCCAGCGCCTCCTGAACCATGCGTTTAGGCAGGATGCTCATTCCCTCGCCCGCCTGGACCAGTTTGATGATGGCATCGATGCTCTGGATATGGTGGAAGGATCCCAGGCTGACGCGATTGGGATAAAGATAGCGACGGTACAGATAAGACTGCTCCAGCTCGAAGTAGTACAGCATGTCGGCGCCGGCCAGGTCATGCACCGAGATGCATTCCTTTCTCAGAAGCGGGTGGGCTGGCGGCAGTACGGCGACCATCTCGTCCTCGTTGAGCGGTATATAGTCGACTCCCGGCGTCTCGATCGCTTCGCCGATGACGGCGACGTCAATTTCCCTTTGTCGCAAACTGGTCAGAAGTTCCGGGACGTGCCTGACTTCCAGTTCGATGCCCGGATGGCGAGTCCGGAATTTCTTCATGACCGAAGGCAGCCAGCCGGCATGGTGAACCGAGTCTATGCTGATCCTGAGCTTTCCAGTGGTGCCTTTGCCGTAGCGCTTGAGCTCTGTTTCGAGCGCATCCATGTCGCCGAGGATTTTCCTGGCCCGCGCGTGGAAATCGACGCCCGGTTCGGTCAGGCACATTGCTTTCCTGGTGCGATGAAACAGCGCGAAACCGAGCCGTTCCTCAAGCTCCGCCAACTGCTTGCTCATTGCAGGCTGCGACAGACAAAGCATGTGTGCGGCGCGCGTCAGATTGCCGACCTCGGCAATAGTGCTCACCAGGCGCAGGTGCTTGATCTCCAGTCGCAACATGTCGTGCCTCCTCGTTGTCTCTCCGAACATATCATCCGTTGTTCAGGAGCGACAAGCAAGGGGAGGCGCCGGCCGGTTCTACTTCAGATGGGCCGGTGTCAGGTCGGTCCGCATATCGTCCCGCTTGCGGATGGCAACCTTGCAAAAGCCTTTCACATTGGGATCGGCACGCGATTCGAGGACAACCAGCTTGCCCCCGATCTTGTCCAGCAGTGCACGGTCGTATTCCATCAGGCGATGGCAGGCTTGCACGTCACCGGTCTTTTCGAGGGAACATTCGAAATGGATCTGGCAAAAGGCGGTGTCATTCTCGATCTTTTCGATCTTCCAGAACCGGTCAAGGCCGAACATCCGCCGCCACTCATCGGCAATGCCTTCGACGGTCGCGCAGGGCCGGCCCTTGTTCTTCAGCCAGGTGTATTGCGCGAGCAAGCGAGCGATCAATTGCGTGCGCCAGTGATGTCGCGTCCTGGCAAGCGGGCCGGTGAAGCCGTTGACTCTTTTGTAGAGTGCGATTTTCTTTTTTTCGTCGTCCATATCAGTGCCAGAGAATGATTCCCGCTGCTGCGATCTGAATAAGCATGGTCATGACATGCGCAGCCTGGCGGAGCGGAAGGGCGCGCTTGAACAGGGCTGCGCAATAGACAAGCCGTGCGAACAGGAACATGCCTCCGAGCGCAAGCACAGTACGCACGCCGGCGTAGCCGTTCACCTCGATGAAATAGAGAAGGAGGATGAAGAACAAGGACTGTTCCAGGGAATTGCCATGTGCCCGGATCGCCACGGTCAGATCGCGAATCCCGCCATCGCCGAAGTTGATCTTGTGGATGAGTCTCAGGCGTGAAATGTTCAGGGAAAGAGCGACCAGGAACAGCGACAAGGCGGCTGCGATGTACACGCTGTATAACAATTCCGTCTCCCGAAATGAAGGTGCTTCACAGGCTAAACGACGCTGCCGGCAAAGTAAAAGCACTTCTTTTCATGGTGACGATTACCTGGGGTTATTCTCGTTTTTCTTCATCAGGCAGGCGATTGTCCTTGCGCAGAACACGGCAGGGATTGCCGGCGGCGAAGACCCCGTCCGGGACATCCTTTGTCACGACACTCCCGGCGCCAATGACAGACGCGCTCCCGATCCGCACACCCGGACAGATGATGGCGCCGCCGCCGATCCAGACGTCATCGCCGATGTCGATCCCCTTGCCCAGTTCCAGTCCCGTCCTGCGCTCCGCGGCGTTGAGCGGATGCGTGGCCGCGTAGATCTGCACCGCCGGACCAAACAGAACACCCGTGCCGATGCGTACCGTCGCCACGTCCAGCACCACGCAATTGAAATTGAAGAAAACCTTTTCGCCCAGGATGATGTTGTTTCCATAGTCGCAGTAGAAAGGCGGTTCGATCCAGGTGCCAGGGCCGGCGGACGGGATCAGTTCACGGATGAGGCGGCTGCGTTCTTCCACCTGATTGTCGCGGGTGTCGTTCAGCGCCTGGAGCAGCAAGCGTGCACGGCGGCGCTCGTCGGAGAGCTGGCGGTTGAGCGGGTCATACAGCTCACCCGCGAGCATCTTGTCCTTTTCGGTTTTCATCAGGCGAATGTCAGTTAGGGACACACCTCATGCAAGGGTGATCCCGACCTCGAAGTTCCCTGTGTATCCGTCGCCCGGCGCATTGGCCACGTCGAGCATCAGCGACCGGCCCCCGCGGCGGTACAGGCCGTCGTTCTCGTTCCGAAGAGCTCGTCCGCCCGGTCGTGCGTATGGAGCAACGGCAAGCACGCGTTCGTTGATGATGTCGGGGAAGTACAGCTGGGATGTGAATTCCAGGTCGCGTCCCGCACGCGACTTCGCCCTTACCTTGAAGTGCACATGCACCGCCCTGCCCGGATACCACCCGGGATAGATCGTGGTGAAACGGACCATGCCGGAAGCATCGGTCACCTGATAGCCGCGCAGGAACGCCTTTCCGCGCGTATCGAAGCCGGCGTCCATGGCGTCCGAGTAAACGCCATTCGCATCGCAGTGCCAGATATCGACGACGGCGCCCGGCAGCGATGTGCACGCTCCGCCTTCGACAGCATGCACACGCAGCGTCAACGCGAGCGGGATACCGGGCTTGACTGTTCCATCCGCTGGGTCGCTGCGTATGTCGGCGCGGTTCAGGCGCACATCGGCGAAGTAGGGGCCTTCCGTCTGTTCCGGCGTAACGATGCATGCGGGCCTGGCGGGCGCAGCTTGCGCCGCCGTACGGCCGGCGAGCATGGACGCGCCCAGCAACAGCAGGGCGTCGCGCCGGGTGATGCCGGCCTCAGGTACATATCTGTGTTGCCTCATCGCCGCAATCCTTTCTGGCGCAGGTGCCGATCGATCATCGCAGCTTCCAGTGTACATGCTGGCGGCGGGCCGGTTTGTCGCTCAGTGCGGCAGCCGTCCTTTCCGCGAAGCAGCAATTCCGCGCAGTGCGAGGGCTGCGCCGAAGGAGGCGTACACCAGGAACAGTGAAGGCGTCGACAGTCGCTTTTCGAAGCCCGGTTGCAACCTCTGCGGCGTGAGCTGGTAGTCGACGAAGCAGGCCAGTCCGGCCACTGCCGTACCGCCGACGATGGCGGGCAGGATCTCGCCGCGCTCTGCCTTGTCGCCGAACCACTTTTCATAGAGCACCGCCCACAGCGTGGCCGATGCGTGATGGATCACGTAGCCGAGTGCGGTATAGCGCGCGCTCGGCTCGTCATGACGGGCAGCGCGCTCGCCCCAGAACCAATGACTGATGGCATTGGTGGGACCATAGGGCGTGTCGTCTTCCTTCTCTCCTCGCGCGCCCAATACGACAGTGGACAGGACGCTGGCGACGCTGCCCGATACGGCGCCGTCGCGAATGGCTTCTGGCCAGCTCTTCATGCTTGCTCCTCGATAGGGACTGAACTCGCAGACTTGATAACGGGTCGTAATGTTGTGTTTTTGTGATGCCGAATTGCGGCTGCAGTTCCCGATATAAAGAGGGCGCGAACGACGTGGTTGTGTTGCTTACCGGCGCGAGCGGATTCATTGGCAGCCATTTGGCAGAAGCGCTCGTGGCCGCAGGGCATCAGGTAGTGTGTGCTGTTCGTGCTCCGCAACGGGCGCAGGATGCGCGCTTCCGGTATGTGCAGGCAGACTTCACGAAGGATCTCAGTCCGGAGGACTGGCTGCCGCGCGTCGCCGGCGTCGACGTGGTGGTGAACGCGGTCGGCATCATCCGCGAGCAGGGCGGGCAGACGTTCGAACTGATCCATGAACGGGCGCCTTGCGCACTGTTTTCTGCCTGCGCGCAGGGCGCAGTGCGGCTGGTGTTGCAGATCTCGGCTCTCGGTGCCGACGAGCAGGCGCGCAGCCGCTATCACCTGAGCAAGAAGCGCGCGGATGACTTCCTCGCTGCACTGCCGGTGCATTCCGTGATCGTGCAGCCATCCCTGGTGTTCGGTCCCGGCGGCACCAGCGCCCGCCTGTTCACTATGCTCGCCAGCCTGCCCTTGATCGGCGTGCCTGGCGGAGGCAGACAGCGGATCCAGCCGGTACATATCGACGATCTCGTTGCGGCTGTCATTGCTCTTCTGCACGATCCGGCACCGCGCGCGGCACGCGTGCCGATTGTCGGGCCGGAGCCAACGACGTTGCGCGGCTTTCTCGCCATTCTGCGGCGTGCGCTTGGCCTGGGGGGCGCGCATGTTCTCCCGATTCCGATGCCGCTGGTGCGGGGGACAGCTGCCGCCGCGAAGGTCTTGCCGAACAGTATCCTTGATACGGAAACATTGGAGATGCTGGAGCGCGGCAACACTGCCGATGCAAGAGAAGTTGCGCGCTTGCTCGGGCATGCGCCGCGTGCGCCCGAAGAGTTCATTCCCGTTGCTGAAAGACGCAGCATGCGGCAGCAAGCGCAGCTCAGCTGGCTGCTTCCCCTGCTGCGCGCAAGCATCGCGATCGTATGGATCGTCACCGGCATCGTGTCGCTCGGCGTGTATCCCGTCGCTGACAGCTATGCGCTGCTCGCGCGCGTCGGTATCACGGGGATGCTGGCGCCGGTCATGCTGTACGGTGCTGCGCTGCTCGACCTCGCATTCGGCATCGCCATCTTCGTCCTCAAGCGGCGCCGGATGTTATGGCTGGCGCAGATTGCGGTCATCCTGTTCTACACCGCCATCATCAGCTGGCGCCTGCCGGAATTCTGGCTGCACCCCTACGGCCCGTTGCTGAAGAACCTGCCGATGCTGGCCGCGATCTGGCTGCTGCTCGAAATGGAGAAGGACTGAATGGACTATGTTACCGTCAAGTGGCTCCACATCCTGTCGTCGACCTTTCTTTTCGGCACGGGCATCGGTTCGGCGTTTTACCTGCTGCTGGCCACCATCAGCCGCGACGTGCGCGCGGTTGCCGTCGTCACCCGGACCGTGGTGCTGGCGGACTGGCTGTTCACGACCACCACAGCGGTACTGCAGCCGCTTACCGGCTTCTATCTGATCCGCCTTGCCGGGTTCCCGGTGACGAGCACCTGGATACGCTGGTCCGTCATCCTGTACGTGCTCGCGCTTGCATGCTGGCTGCCAGTGGTCTGGATCCAGATCCGCCTGCGCAAGCTGGCGCGCGAGGCGATGGAACGCAACGTCCCCTTGCCCTTGGCCTACTGGCGCTACTTCTGGACCTGGGTGGCGCTAGGCGTGCCGGCTTTTTTCGCTTTCGTGATGGTGTTTTACCTGATGGTGGCCAAGCCGATGTAGCCTGCCGCCACCCCAGTCGGCGATAAAACTGGCGGTCACAGCACTTCAGGCCTAGAATGATAAAGTTGTTGTGTGGCAACAATGGGTAGCTTGTTCCGGGCCGCGGCAGGTGACTTTCAGCGGCATCCCAAACACACGACTTTCCGCTGTACGGGGTCTGAATGAACGCATACACGATTCGCACCGACATCTGGCAGATGTCCCTACCGGCCGACTGGGAAGAGCGCAAGACCGCCGACGGCAAGTCACTGTACTTTGAATCCAGGGACGGCACCAAGGGCCTGTACATCGCGACCTGGAGTCTGGCCGCCGACGACCGCCGCACGGCGGAAGAGGTGGCCGGATCGTTCAAGGCAGCCGACCTCCGGGCGCTCGACGCGATGGATGGCTATGCATGGCAGATCGTCAACCAGGTCAACCGCGCGATCGGTCAGGCCTGCGTGGCGATTACAGATTGCCTGGCAACGGAGAAGTGCTACCGCTCGCTGGGCAAGATCCTCGCCGCGCCGCCGCTTGTGGTGAAGGCTTCGTTTCACGACTATGCTTGCACGGACTACCAGCTATCGGTCGATTACTTTGCGCCGGTGATTGATTCGCTGCGGTTCTTCGTGCCGGAGCAGGATGCGGCGGCGCAGGGATAAATCGGCTCTTTGCCGCTCGGGATGAAATTGCCGGATGCCGTCATATGCGGGTGGTTGCCACCGATACCGAGAAAGACCTTCCTCGTCATTCCCGCGAAGGCGGGAATCCACAGGGAGTTTGTTGAATCCGCCTCACCATGGATCCCCGCCTTCGCGGGGATGACGGGTGGAGTGGTGTTGCACGTTAAACCGTGAAGCCGCATGCAGGCTAGGGCGACCTGGTCTTAGACATGCTTCCATGTCTAAGACCAGGCGAGCGGAGCCGTACACCCTGCTAGTCCCGATCACTCCACAACGTCCCCGCCGTCGCCCAATTCTCCTTGCGCACATCCTGGATGATCACATCCACCGACTCCGGGCTGCACTCCAGCGTCGCGCACGCCGCTTCGGTGACCGCTTTCACAAACGCGCGCTTCTGTTCCACCGTGCGGCCTTCAAACAGTTGGACATTGATGGTTGGCATAGGATTCCTCTTGAGTTCAGTTTTGGTAATCGGGTGAAAGCTGATCGAGTTTGCGCAGCAGAGCCGGCCATTCCAGCGCGCCTTCCGGCGAGCCGTCGCCGAGCAGTTCGCGGTGCGTTTTCTCGCAGGTTGCAACATCGGGCATCACCAGTTTCGGATTGCTTGCCAGCGCCTTGATCTGGATCTCGCAGGCCTTGTCCAGCGTATCCATCAGCACGTAGGCCTCGGCGACCGTACGGCCGCAGACCAGCGTGCCGTGATTGCGCAGCAGCATGGCCGGATGCAGGCCCAGGTGTTCCACCAGTCGCGTCTGTTCAGCGGGAGAGAGGGCGAGTCCCTCGTAGTCGTGGTATGCCATCGCGCCATAAAAGCGCAGTGCGTGCTGCGACAGCGGCAGCAAACCATGCTCCTGCGCCGCCACGGCGATGCCGTTGACATTGTGCAGATGCATGACGCAATGCGCGTCTTCACGTGCTGCATGGACTGCGGCATGGATCGCGAAGCCGGTCACATTGACGCGGGCAGGCTGGTCACCGACGACGCGCCCCTGCCGGTCGATCTTGACCAGGTTCGACGCACGGATCTCGTCGAAGCGCAGGCCGAACGGATTGATCAGGAAGCGGCCCGGCTCGCCGGGAACGGCGGCGGAAATGTGCGTATAGATGAGGTCGTCCCATCGATTCAGCGCACATAAACGGTAGCACGCAGCGAGATCCCGGCGGACTTCCCACTCCGCCTCGCTGATACCGGAGGACGCGATCGTGCCCGCAGCCTGAAAATTGAAGCTCGATTCCATAGCTTTTCAAGAAAAAAACCCGGCGGTCCGCCGGGTTCGGGTTCAATCGAATTCAATCGATCAAATCGCAAGGACAGCTTGTGGCGGTCCCGCAGGTCGGGCGGTTCGCACAGCCCGAATCAAGTCATCAGAAACGATGGCGAACGCCGACGCCGAAGCTGTTGCCGGTGCTCTGGTTGGTGATGCGGTCGTTCATGTAGATCGCATACACGTCGGTCCGCTTGGACAGGTCGTAGTCGTAGCCGAGCGATGCGGTCTTCCGCTTCTGGTCGGCGCCGATGACCGCGCCTTCGCGCTGGGTTTGCGCCCATGCGGCGAGGATCTTGCCGCCGCCCATCGGCACGCTCGCGCCCAGCGACAGGGTCTTGTCGTCGAGGTCGACATTGTGCGAGGTCTGGCCGTAGGTCGCGAACAGCTTCACGGCCTTCAGGTCATAGCTGCCGCCCAGCATCCACGCCTTCTGGCGGTTGGCGCCGAAGCCGACGGAGGAGCCCGGAGTGTGCGTCGGGTTGTTCACTTCGACCGTGTGATAGAACGCGGTCAATGCGAGCGGGCCGTTGAAGTACAGCGCATTGGCGCCGACGTTGTTGAGGCCGTTGTTGCCCGCCTGCTCGCCGAACTGGTAGTGCAGGTTGGCCTTCAGGCCGCCGAAGTCCGGCGTGGTGTAGCGGACCGAGTTGCTCCAGCCGGTGTCGCCGGCGACGGAGTTGGACCAGCCCGATGCATTGAACAGCGGCACGTCTGCGTGCAGGATCAGCGGGGCGAAGGTGTAGGAATCGCCGAACGGGTTGAACAGGATGGTCGGCAGGAAGTGCGGTGCCAGTTCACGGCCGAAGGACAGCGAGCCGAAGCCGCCGGACAGGCCGACGACCGCGTCGCGCGAGAACAGCGTGTCGCCGGGGAAGCGGCCCTGCACGCCGGTATCGGCCTGGATGAAGCTGGTCAGCAGGAAGTTCGCCTTCAGGCCGCCGCCGAGGTCTTCCGTCCCCTTGAACCCGAACCAGGAAGTCGTCATGCCGCCGCTGTTGAGTGAGGCGCGACGGTCTGCGTCGCCGGCAAAACGCATCGAGCCGGCGTAGGTGTCCACCAGGCCCATGACGGTGACGTTCGTCTGTGCCATGGCGGGTGCTGCGGTCGCGGCGCAGAGCGCGGCGGCCAGCATCAGTTGTTTCAGCTTCGGGTTCTTGTGTTGCATGTCCTCTCCTGTGTGATGCAGTTAATGAAACCGGGCCTCCCCCGGATGTTGGAACCTACTGGCCGCCGCGGATATGCTGGTTTCAAGTCGGCAGCCATTCTACGTTTCCTCAGCGCAATTGCGTAAAGGAAATTGATGGACTTGATCGAGGTCAAGCCTTCTTTTTTGTCAAACTAGCAAACGGGAATGGCGGATTTTTCGGCGTGGTCCTGGCCGCGCTCATGCACCAGTTTTCCTGCGCTGTACGTCGCGGCGACAGTGCGATCGTCACCCAGCAGCGCCAGTGCAAACAGCAGCTCTTCCAGGCTGTCGGTGCGCGCGGTGCGGCGCGCGAGCAGCGGGGTCGCCTGTGGGTCCAATACAACAAAATCCGCTTCCACCCCTGTGGCGAAATTGCCGACGGTGCCCTCCAGCTGCATGCTGCGCGCGCCGCCCAGCGTCGCCATGTAGAACATGCGCAGCGCCGGCAGATAAGTGCCGCCCATGCGCGCGACCTTGTACACCTCGTTCATCGTCTGCAGCATGGAGAACGAAGTGCCGCCGCCGACATCGGTGGCCAGCGACATCGGCACGTGCGCCTCATCGGCGCGCTTGAAATCAAACAAGCCACTGCCGAGGAAGAGATTGGATGTGGGGCAGATCGACGCTGCCGACTGCGTCTCGCGCATGCGCGCGCGGTCGTGGTCGTCCAGCCAGATGCAGTGCGCATACATCGCGCGCGGGCGCATCATGCCGTACTTGTCGTACACGTCGAGGTAGCTGCGCGAATCGGGGAACAGCGACTTTACCCAAGCCACTTCATCGGTGTTCTCGGCGACATGGGTCTGCAGGAAGGTATCCGGATAGGCGCGGGCGAGTTCGCCTGCGAGTTGCAGTTGCGCTTCGGTGGAAGTAGGCGCGAAGCGCGGTGTGATCGCATAGAGCTGGCGGCCGTGATTGTGCCAGGTGTTGATCAGTTCCTCGCTGACGCGCACGCCGTCTTCCGCGGTATCGCACAGGAACTCCGGGCAATTGCGGTCCATCAGCACCTTGCCGGCAACCATGCGCAGGTTGCGCCTGTGGCTTTCGCCGAAGAAGGCGTTGACCGAGGACGGATGCACGGTGCAGTACACCATCGCGGTGGTCGTGCCGCAACGCAGGAGTTCGTCGAGAAAGAAGCTGGCGACATCCTGTGCGTGTTCCGGATCGGCGAACTTGCGCTCGTTCGGGAAGGTATAGGTCTCCAGCCAGGGCAGCAGGCCGGGCGCCGGCGACGCGATCATGTCGGTCTGCGGATAGTGGATGTGCGTGTCGATGAAGCCGGGTACGATCAGCTTGCCGCGGTAGTCCCGCACCACAACGCCTTCCGGCAGGGTGGTGCGCAGTTGCGCGTAGTTGCCTGCCGCTTTCACCTTGCCGTCTTCGACAACCAGCAGGCCGTCTTCATGCCATGCATACGCTTTGTCGTCGAAGGCCGGGTCGGCGGTGAAATGCAGGATGCTGGCGCGATAGGCCTGGCAGCTGGGCGATGCGGTATTCAATGTCATGTGATGCTTTCTTGCTTTTAAAGGTGATTCATATTCCTGCAAAGGCGCGCACGAGCGTTGGGCCGGTATAGGTGCTCTGAGTGCTTTCCTGCTTTTCCCATACCTGCAGCAACTGTGCGCACACCGACGCGGCAATCACTGCCGGTGCCTTGCCGGTGATGCCCGGCACGCCGATCGGGCATACCATCGTCGCGAGCTGCTCCTGGCTGATCCCGCGGTCGCGCAAGCGGTGTTCGAACTGCATGCGCTTGGTCTTCGACCCGATCAGGCCGAACCAGCCGACGTCGGCACGCTTGAGGATGACTTCCGACAGGCGCTGGTCAAGCGCGTGGCTGTGCGTCATCACGAGGTAGCTGGCTCCGGCGGGCGCCTCGTCGACCACGGCTTCCGGCGTGTCGGTCGCTTCGATTTTCACGTTGGCCGGCACGAAATCCGGGAACATGTCGTCGCGTTCGTCGACCCAGGTGATGTGGCAGGGCAGTTCGGCAAGCGAGCGCACGATCGCGGCACCCACATGGCCCGCTCCGAACAGCACCAGGTGCGAACGGTAGGCCAGGCAGGGATCGATCAGCCAGTTGCGGCCGTCGGCATCTTTCCTCACATGGCAGCCGCGTTCGCGGTCGAAATGCGCGAGCGAAGGCGGGACCGTACCGATCAGCGTTTCGCCTTCAGAACCGGCGAGTGCCGGCGGCAGCGGCGCATCCAGTGCAACGATGCGCCAGCTATCCTGGCGATGACGCCAGAGCTCGTTGACGCAGTCGTAGAAACCATGCGCCGCGCCTTCGATGCGCTCGAAGGCGAGATGCACGACGCCGCCGCAGCACTGCCCCAGGCTGGGGCCGAGCGGAAAGCGCGCGAGGCGGCGCTCTGAAGCGGGCAGGGCGGACGACATTGCCAGCATGTCACGTGCCATTTCGCAGGCACGCATTTCGAGATGCCCGCCGCCGATGGTGTCATACTGCGCATTGCGCGTGACCAGCATCTTCGCGCCCGGCTCGCGCGGGCCGGAGCCCTCCACGGACGCGACCGTGACCAGTACCGCCGGTTCGGACCGAGCGGCGACGGTATTGATTGCTGCGAGCCAGTTCATCATGATGGTCTTCCTTTACTTCGCGGCGGCGCGTACCGCATCGACGGCGTTCAGGATTGCTTCGCTGGTCGCCGGCGCATTCAGCGGCGGATTGACCTTGTAGTCGCCCACGCTCGCAACCGCGTCGCGGATCGCAAAGAACACCGAGAACGGCAGCAGCAGCGGCGGCTCGCCCACCGCCTTGGAGCGATGGATGCTGTCGGACACATTGTGGTTCTTGAACAGCTTCACGCGGAAGTCGCGCGGGCAGTCGGATATGCCGGGAATCTTGTAGGTGGACGGCGCATGCGTCATCAGCTTGCCCGCCTTGTTCCACCACAGCTCTTCAGTGGTGAGCCAGCCCATGCCCTGGATGAAGCCGCCTTCCACCTGGCCGATGTCGATGGCCGGGTTGAGCGAGTTGCCGGCGTCGTAAAGCGCATCGGCACGCAGGAGCTTCCATTCACCGGTCAGGGTGTCCACGACCACTTCGGACACTGCGGCACCATAGGCAAAATAGAAGAACGGGTTGCCGGTCATCGATGCCGCGTCCCAATGCAGGCCGGGCGTGGCGTAGAAACCGTCGGACCACAGTTGCACGCGGGCGTTGTAGGCCTTGCGCACGACCTCCTGGAAGGGTTCCGGATTGCCGTCGATGTAGATGTGGTTGTCGGCGAAGCGGATGGTGTCGGGTGCAACCTTCCACGCCTGCGCGGCAAAGGCCGTCAAGCGCTCGCGGATCTGGCGTGCCGCATCCTGCGCGGCCTTGCCGTTGAGATCGGCGCCGGTCGAGGCAGCGGTGGCGGATGTGTTCGCAACCTTGCTGGTATCGGTGGCGGTCACGCGCACATGTCCCAGACCCAGCCCGAGTTCATGTGCGACGACTTGCGCCACCTTGGTGTTGACACCTTGGCCCATCTCGGTGCCGCCATGGTTGACCAGCACCGAGCCGTCCACGTACATATGCACGAGCGCGCCGGCCTGGTTCAGGTGGGTGAGGTTGAAGGCAATGCCGAACTTGAGCGGTGTGAGCGCGATGCCCTTCTTCAGCACGGGACTCGACGCATTGAAGGCACGAACTGCTTCGCGGCGCTTGCGGTATTCGCTGTCGGCTTCGAGCTCGGCCACCAGTTCGTGGATCACATTGTCGGCCACCTTCTGGCCGTACTGCGTGACGTTGCGGCCTTCTTCGTCGTTGCGTCCGTAGAAGTTCAGCTTGCGCACGTCGAGCGAATCCTTGCCGAGCGTACGCGCGATCTCGTCCATGATGTACTCGATCGCGATTGCGCCCTGCGGGCCGCCGAAGCCGCGGAAGGCGGTATTCGACTGGGTATTGGTCTTGCCGCACAGCGCGAGGATGTCGACGTCCGACAGGTAGTAGGTATTGTCGAAGTGGCAGACCGCGCGCGTGGCCACTGGGCCCGACAAGTCGGCGGAGTAGCCGGCGCGCGACACCATCTCGACCTTGGCGGCGAGAATGCGGCCGTCGTTGTCGTAGCCGACTTCGTACTCGTAATGGAAGTCGTGGCGCTTGCCGGTCACCATCATGTCGTCGTCGCGGTCGGCGCGCAGCTTGACCGGGCGGTTCAGCTTGGCAGCGGCGATCGAAGCCGCCGCGGCCCACAATGCGGATTGCGATTCCTTGCCGCCGAAGCCGCCACCCATGCGTCGGCATTCGACCACCACATGGTGAGAGTGCAGGCCGAGCGCATGCGCGACCACGTGCTGCATCTCGGACGGGTGCTGGGTCGAGCAGTAGACATGCATGCCACGGTCTTCTTTCGGCACCGCATAGGAAATCTGGCCTTCGAGGTAGAACTGTTCCTGGCCGCCGACGTACAGCTCGCCCTTGACGCGATGCGGCGCCTGTTCGAAGGCTTTCTTGAAGTCGCCGCGCTGCAGTCGCATTGGCGGCAGCACGTAGGATTCGGCTTTCTTCGCTTCCTGCGGCGTCAGGATCGCGGGCAGTTCTTCATAGTCGACCTTGGCGAGGCGGGCGGCGCGGCGCGCATTGTCGTGCGTGTCGGCGATCACCAGGAAGATCGGTTGGCCGACGTACTCGACCAGGCCGTCGGCCAGGATCGGATCGTCGTGGATGATCGGGCCGCAGTCGTTGGTGCCCGGGATATCCTTTGCGGTGTAGACAGCGACCACGCCGCGCGACTTCTTCACGTCGGCCAAGTCGATGCCCAGCACGCGGGCGTGCGCCTTCTGCGACAGGCCGAGCGCGGCGTGCAGCGTGCCATGGTGTTCCGGGATATCGTCGACATAGGTCGCCTCGCCCACTACATGCAGCAGGGCGGATTCATGCGGACGCGACATACCGACTTCGGCCCAGTTGGCGACGGATTTCTGTTTCAGGAAGGATTCGGTTTGCTTGTTCATGATCGTCTCATTCCTTATGCGCAGGCGAATGCATTGACGGCCTCGGCGGACAGCGGGGCGTCCGGTCGTGTCTCGAGCCAGAAGCGGCGCAGCAGGTTTTGCGCGGACTTCATCCGGTAGTTGCTGGACGCGCGCATGTCGGTCAGCGGCGTGTAGTCCTGTGCGAGGGCCAGCACGGCGTCATCCAGTGTGGTTTCATTCCATTCGCGGCCGACCAGCGCGGCTTCCGTTTTCGGCGCGCGGCGCGAGGTGGCTGCCATGCCGCCGAAGGCGATGCGGACATCGCGTACGATCTTGCCGTCCAGCGTGATGGCAAACGCGGCGCAGACCGCCGAGATGTCCTGGTCGAAACGCTTGGACAGCTTGTAGGTGCGGAAGCGCAGATTGGGCGTCGGGAGGGGTACGCGCACCGCTTCCACGATTTCTTCCGGGCGCAGGTCCTTCTTCTGGTAGTCGAGGTAGAAGGCTTCCAGCGGCATCACGCGCTGGCCATCCTTGCCGCGCAGGACGATTTCGCTTCCCAGCACAATCAGCCACGGAGCGGAATCGCCGATCGGCGAGCCGTTGGCGACGTTGCCGCCTAGGGTGCCGGCGTTGCGCACGGGCATGGAGGCGAAGCGCTGCCACAGTTCCGACAGTTCCTGCGGATAGTGCTTGCAGACGGCGGCGTACGCGTCGTTGAGTGTGACCGCGGCGCCGATCTCCAGCTTGCCGTCCTTCTCGGTTACGGCCTGCAGTTCAGCGACTTCGTTGATGTAAATGATGTCGCCAAGGTTACGCATCTGCTTGGTGACCCAGAGGCCGACATCGGTAGAGCCGGACAGGATGGTTGCCTTCGGATTCTCGGCGCGGACCTGCACCAGTTGCTCGAGCGTGCGGGGAATGTGGAACGCCTGGCCCTCGAAGGTATAGGTCAGCATGTCCTTGCGCTCGATTGTCCGGAGCGCGCCTGCCAGCGATTCGCGGTCGAACTTGACCTTCGGCAGGTCGAGCATGCGGTGCGCCGCGTCGATGATCGGGCGGTAGCCGGTGCAGCGGCACAGGTTGCCGGAGAGGGTGTCGTCGATTTCCTTGCGTTCGGGGTGGCAGGATTTGCCTTCCTGCTTCAGGTACAGGCCCCAGAGCGACATCACGAAACCGGGGGTGCAGAATCCGCACTGCGAGCCGTGGCACTCGACCATCGCCTGCTGCACAGGGTGGAGCGCGCCGTCTTGCTGCTTAAGGTCTTCAACGGTGAACAGGGCCTTGCCGTCGAGGGTAGGGACGAACTGGATGCAGGAGTTGACCGCCTTCAGCGCGACCGTATTGCCTTTCAGTTCGCCGATGACGACGGTGCACGCGCCGCAGTCGCCCTCGGCGCAGCCTTCCTTGGTGCCAGTGCAGTGGTGGTCTTCGCGCACATGCTGCAGGATGGTCTTGGTGGGAGACGCATCCGAGACCGTCTGAACTTCACCGCGATAATAGAAACGAATGGGTTGTGTCATGCTCTCTCCACCTTGGCTTGTTGTGGCGCTAGGTTAGCATCGGGCAGTTGATAGGCTATATCCGAAACATGATGCAGGGTATCCTCGATGTGCAATACGGGAAACATCGCGCCTGTTGCATGACTGTTGAAAGTTTCATCATGCAAGATGCGGGCGGGGGCGGCAGATGGCGGGGTGAATAGTGGGTATATGGGGTGGCATATAAGGGGTTTCTCGCGTATGCGGGCGGATTAGGTCTCGAGGTCATCGCCCTCTCCCCGTCATCCCCGCGAAGGCGGGGATCCATAGGCAGATAGCTCGAGTAGGCTCCCTATGGGTTCCCGCCTTCGCGGGAACGACGGGGAAAGGGTGGTAGTGCATTGACGAGAGTTTTCCGCCTGCATCCGGATTGGATACAAGGAAACTTTGCCGGAAGTGTCTTCATTGTCTCCCTGCAATGCCACATATACGCTTCACCCCATAAGCGAACCCAACCCCGCACGCTATCATTCCCCCATCTATTCCACAGGAGAAAACAATGGGAAAACTGAGCACACACGTCCTGGATGTGACGCAGGGCAAGCCGGGCGCAGGTGTCCTGGTTGAGTTGTACGCCGTCGAGGCCACCCAAAGGACGCTGCTGTGCAGCGCGGTGACCAATGTCGACGGCCGCTGTGACGCACCCTTGCTGCAGGGCGACACGATGCGTGCAGGCCAGTACGAGCTGGTATTCGGCGCGGGCGATTACTTTGCTGCCCAAGGCGTCAAGCTGCCGGAACCGCGCTTCGTCGATCGCGTGATTATCGCCTTCGGCATTTCCGACCCGTCGCAGAATTACCACGTGCCGCTGGTCGTCTCGCCCTGGTCGTACTCGACCTACCGCGGCAGCTGATTTTTCTTCTTTAACTGTTCTTCCAAGCGGGCAAGCCGGGGCTTGATGCCGAGCCCCACATTGATCTGCGGATTCGAATATCCGTCATCCTTGCCCGCTTCCTCTTCCCTTTTCTTGATGATTTCCCTTGCGGCAGCGTGTGCGGCCTCGAAGGATAGCGTGTTGTTGCGCAACTGCTCGTCATACATCGCGCGGCCAAAGAAGGTCAGTTCGGAACGGCGGCCGCAGCCGTAGGACGTGTGATCCGCGTCGGCCGCGGTCATGACCAGCGTGGTGTCGCCGGCCAGCGTATCGATCCAGCTGCCCGAATAGCAGGCCGAAATCGAGATCACACGATTCCGGATGCCGGCCTGGTCCAGCCAGGTGCGCAAGTCGGCGGGGCGGACCGGCGTCACCGTCATCGGCCAGAACTCCGCAGCAAGTTCGCCATTCTTGGCGCCATGCGAGGTCAGGTGCAGGAAGAGGATGTCCTCGTCGCGATTCATCACCGCCGCCACGCGCTGGATCGCGCGCTGCAGGTTGCGCGGCGTCGCCCACGGCCATTCGGCGACCGTCTGCACATGGTTGACCAGCTGGAGGCTGCGCCCTTTTGCGTCGAAGCGTTGCGCCATCACATCGGTAACCATCGCGCTTTCGCGCCGGAACACATCCTCGTCGGAATACGGCGCAAAAGTCAGCGCATAGACATCGATCACGCCCGGCCGCTGCTTGCCGATTTCCTTCAGGCGCTGTGCCAGGATTTGCGGCTGGGCCTCCATCAGTTCCTGCGTCAGGCTCAGTTGCTTCCTTTGCGCATGCAGTTCGTCATCACGCGGCATCCAGAAATTCATCGGTTCTACCGCATAGTGCAAGGCAGACGCGCCGGTCAGGCACAATGCCGCGACCAGGAGACGGCCGGAGCTCGGGTTTCCGCTGCGCGACAGCAGGGTGATTTGCGCGAGGATCGCCCAGGCGGCGGGCCCCAGCCAGAGCAGCCACATTGCCGCCACACCGAGCGTGCGCTCGTTGTACAGGTTGCCCCGGATCAGGCCGGCGTACAGCGCGCCGACCACCAGTAACACGAATAGCGATTGCGCCAGCAGCAGTCCGAACAGATGGGCAGCACCAATGGCGGGCGTACGCCCGTCGCCGGCATCCAGCCGCATCAGGTAGCAGACCCAGGCGGCAACCAGCGTCGACGCCCAGCCGCCCGCGATCGCCCGCCACTCGAACGACGCCGGCCCGGGGAGATAAAGGCGTTCGAATGTCACATTCAGCAGGACAGCGAGGAACACCAGGAATGCCACCAGCGCCGGGGTCGGTATCAATCCGTCCCAGCGCGGCGGCAGGAACAGTGCCGTACGCGCGCCTTCGCGCAGCCATGATGAAACGCTTCCGCTCTTGGAGGCCGCAATATCCTGCTGTTCGGTCATGCTGTCTTTCCCGCCTTTTCTGCCAGTTGGCTGTTTGATATCGCACAAGTGTAAATCGTCACGGCCCATCGTTGCGATCTTGTCGTTTGACCCGTGTCTTCATGCACTGCGGCATTTTCCGGTTCAATGCCATTTCTGCAACGGCTATCCTTTTCTGCTGACTCCAGTAGAATCAGTCGTAGCTAGACCGAAACTTCTCACTACAGATGGAGGCGCGAGTGCCAGGTTTGTTACCCCACGTCGATCCCGACGGACTTCTCGAATATTCGGTCGTCTACACCGATCGTGCAATCAACCACATGTCCCAGCAGTTCCAGGGTGTGATGCGGGATGTGTCCGCCACGCTCAAGAAAGTCTACGGGGCGAAATCGGCGATCGTCGTTCCCGGCAGCGGCACCTTCGGCATGGAAGCCGTCGCGCGGCAATTTGCTACCGGAAAGAAATGCCTCGTGATCCGCAACGGCTGGTTCAGCTATCGCTGGTCGCAGATCCTGGAAATGGGCAACATCCCGGCATCGATTACCGTATTGAAGGCGCGACCGGTCGAGCAGGGCAGTCAAGCCGCTTATGCGCCTGCGCCGATTGACGAGGTCGTCGCGACGATCCGTGAAACCAAACCCGACCTCGTGTTTGCCCCGCACGTCGAAACCGCGTCCGGCATGATCCTGCCCGACGACTATCTGCGCAAGGTGGCCGAGGCCGTTCATGCGGCGGGCGGCATGTTCGTGCTCGACTGCATCGCCTCCGGCGCGGTCTGGGTGGACATGCAGGCAACCGGTGTCGACATCCTCGTCAGTGCGCCGCAGAAAGGCTGGACTGCTTCGCCATGCTGCGGCCTGGTGATGCTCAGCGAACTCGCACGTCAACGCATCGACTCGACCACCAGTTCCAGTTTCGCCTGCGACCTGCGCAAGTGGATGCAGATCATGGAAGCTTACGAAGGCGGCAGCTTCGCCTACCACGCGACCATGCCGACCGACGGCCTCGCCGTACTTCGCAAGGTGATGAAGGAAATGGACGAGTACGGCTTCGACAAGCTCAAGGCGGAACAACTGGAGCTGGGCAAGCGCGTGCGTGCGCTGATGGAAAGCAAGGGCATCAAGAGCGTGGCGGCCGAGGGATTCAAGGCGCCGGGCGTGATCGTCAGCTATACCGAAGACGATGACGTGAAGTCAGGCAAGAAGTTCGCCCAGGCCGGCATCCAGATCGCCGCCGGCGTGCCGCTGCAATGCGACGAACCGGCGGATTTCAAGACCTTCCGCGTCGGCCTGTTCGGGCTGGACAAGCTGCGCAACATCGATCGCACCGTCACCAACCTGGCAAAGGCACTCGATACCATCTGATCGTTCTGCCACCAAAAACAAAAAAGCCCGGGCATGCCCGGGCTTTTTTACAGACGTTATCTGTTTCGACTATTCCGCACCGAGGTAGATGTAACGGAAGATGAAGATCGCCGTGATGATCCAGACGATCCACGGCACTTCCTTCGCACGTCCGGTGAACAGCTTCAAGCCGGTGTAGGCGATGAAACCGAACGCGACGCCGTTGGCGATCGAGAAGGTGAAGGGCATCATCAGCGCGGTAATGACAGCCGGCACGCTCTCGGTCGAGTCTTCCCAGTCCACTTCCGCCAAGTCGCGCAGCATCAGGCAGGCCACATAGAACAATGCCGGAGCCGTCGCGTACGCGGGCACGGCACCCGCCAGCGGCGCAATGAACAGGCAGGCCAGGAACAGCACGGCAACCGCCACCGCGGTCAGGCCGGTACGTCCACCCGCCTGCACGCCAGCTGCGCTTTCGATGTAGGCGGTGGTGCTCGAGGTGCCGAGGAAGGCGCCGCCCACGATCGCGGTACTGTCGGCAATCAGTGCCTTGTTCAGGCGTTCCATCTTGCCGGTCTTGAGCAGGCCGGCGCGGCTGGCCACGCCCATCAGCGTGCCGGTGGCGTCGAACAGTTCGACCAGGAAGAACACCAGTACGACGTTCAGGATGCCGATCGACAGTGCTGCCGACAGGTCGAGCTTGAACAGCGTCGGATCGATCGACGGCGGCGCGGACACGATGCCGTTGAACTTGTTGCCGCCGAAGAGGAAGCTCAGGATGGTGACGGCAACGATGCCGATCAGGATCGCGCCTTTGACCTTGAGGCGGTCCAGCGCGACGATGATGAAGAAGCCGACCACCGCGAGGATTGCCGGCGTCTTGTGCAGGTTGCCGAGCGTGATGAAGGTGGCCGGATGCGCGGCGATGATACCGGAATTCTTCAGCGCGATGATACCGAGGAAGAGGCCGATACCAGAGGTAATCGCGATGCGGATTGAGCGCGGAATGCCGTTGACGATCATCTCGCGGATGCGCAGCACGCTGATGGTCAGGAAGAGTATGCCGGAAATGCAGACCGCGCCGAGTGCCGCCTGCCAGGTATAGCCCATGCCCATGACCACGGTGTAGGCGAAGTAGGCGTTCAGGCCCATGCCCGGCGCCAGCGCGATCGGGTAGTTCGCATACAGACCCATGATCAGCGTGCCCATCGCGGCGGCGACGCAGGTGGCGACGAACACGGCATCCTTCGGCATGCCCGCGTCGCCGAGGATGGAGGGGTTCACGAAAATGATGTAGGCCATCGTCAGGAAGGTGGTCAGGCCGGCCAGCAGCTCCGTCCGCACATCCGTCCCCTGTTCCCTCAGCTTGAAGATTCTCTCCAAGAAACCCATTTTGTCTTCTCCCGGTCGTACTGTTGTTTCGGCTTGTCGCTGCCTATTCTCCAGAGCACTCAACTTGTCTTCTCCTGAATGTGGTGTATGAGAATGGCGATGCTTATTAGAACGCATTTTCATGCGTTCCGCTGCCATCGCCATGTTTTGCGGGGATTCCGTGGACTGTAATGTCCTATAGAAAAAATGGGAATGGATATGTGGGGGTGAATAGGGGGCATATTGAAGGGCGAATAAGGAGATGCTCGAAGTTGCCGATCACCGCCAGTTGTTATGCAGGCACAAAGGGTCTTGCCATAAGGTTCCTTTTCCCCGTCATTCCCGCGAAGGCGGGAATCCATAGTGAGTCTGTTCCACCACCAGGCTTATGGATTCCCGCCTGCGCGGGAATGACGGGGAAGAGTAGTCGGGGTAAATAACGACTATATGCGCCCGCACACAACCGGCACAATTTCCCCTCCAAAACCCCTCGACAGACCACCACCGACATCCCTATATCCTGGCATCTATATTGCACATACAGACAAAGGTATAGTGAAATCCATTATTTCCTGTAATTTTCGGCAAGAACAAGAATAAATCGACAACAGAGCTACTACCGCTACTACCATAGCGCCTTCGACGTTATGCAGCAGTAAGTAGTAGTTCCCTGAAGAGTGAGACATGGATACCCGCCTAACCCTGAGCAGGATCACGAAGCGTTATCCTTCCGTGGTCGCCAACGACGGCATTGACTTGAACGTTCTACCGGGGGAGATCCATTCCATCCTCGGCGAGAACGGCGCCGGCAAATCCACCCTGATGAAGATCATCTACGGCGCGGTCAAACCCGATGCCGGACAGATGTTCTGGAATGGCAAGGAAGTGCACATCGCGAACCCCGCCGAAGCGCGCAAGCTCGGCATCGCGATGGTGTTCCAGCACTTCTCGCTGTTCGACACCTTGACCGTCACCGAGAACATTGCGCTCGGCCTGCCGAGCGACACCGACCTGCATGAGCTGAGCAAGCGCATCCGCGAGATTTCGCACCAGTACGGCCTGCCGCTGGAGCCCGAGCGCCATGTGCATACGCTGTCAGTCGGCGAGTGCCAGCGCGTCGAGATCGTACGCGCGCTGCTGGCCAAGCCGCAGTTGCTGATCCTCGACGAGCCGACTTCGGTACTGACGCCGCAGGCCGTCGAAAAACTGTTCGGCACCCTGCGCCAGCTGGCAAAGGAAGGCTGCAGCATCCTTTACATCAGCCACAAGCTCGACGAGATCCGCGCCCTCTGCCACAAGTGCACCGTGGTGCGCGCGGGCAAGGTGACGGGCATCTGCGATCCGACCAAGGAAACCTCCGCCAGCCTGTCGCGCCTGATGATCGGTGCCGAGCCGCCGGAGATCAAAGCTGTGGAACGCCAGCCTGGCGAAAAGCTGCTGTCCCTGCGCAACCTGTCCCTGCCGAAGAGCCATCCCTTCGGCACCGAGCTCGCCGATATCAACCTCGACCTGCATGCAGGTGAAATCGTCGGTGTGGCCGGCGTGTCCGGCAACGGACAGCAGGAACTGCTCGCCGCGTTGTCCGGCGAAGACCCGCGTGCGCGTCCCGACGCGATCGTGCTCAATGGCGAAGCGGTCGGACGCATGAATGCCGCAAAGCGTCGCAAGCGCGGCCTCGGTTTCGTGCCGGAGGAACGCCTCGGACGCGGTGCCGTGCCCGATCTCTCCCTCGCGCACAACATCCTGCTGTCGCATCAGACCAGCTCCACCGTGCGTCACGGCCTGATCCGCTTTGGTGCGATCCACGATCTCGCCGCTTCCATCATCAGCCGCTTCAAGGTAAAAGCGCCGGGGCCGAACGCAACCGCGGGCAGCCTCTCCGGCGGCAACTTGCAGAAATACATCGTCGGCCGCGAAGTGATGCGCGATCCGAAAGTGCTGATCGTCGCCCAGCCCACATGGGGCGTGGACGTCGGCGCCGCCGCGCAGATTCGCGCAGAGCTGGTCGCGCTGCGCGACGCCGGCTGCGCGCTGCTGGTGGTGTCGGAAGAACTCGACGAGCTGTTCGAGATTTCTGACCGCCTGGTGGTAATCGCCAAAGGAAGGCTGTCGCCTTCGATCAAGCGCTCGCAGGCGACGGTCGATCTGATCGGACAGTGGATGAGCGGATTGTGGGATCAAAAAGAAACGGTACGGCAGGAGGTGGCCAATGCTTAAGATGGAAAAACGGCCGAGCCCGTCCGCGCTGATGTCGTGGCTGTCGCCGGTATTCGCGGTGCTGCTGACGGTGGTCTGCGGCGTGATCGTGTTCCTTGCGCTCGGCAAGAATCCGCTGAGCGGCCTGGCGGTGTTCTTCATCGAACCGATCAAGGATCTGCAAGGCTGGGCGGAGGTCGGCGTGAAGGTCGCGCCGCTGTTGCTGATCGCGGTCGGCCTTGCAATCTGCTTCCGCGCCAATGTGTTCAATATCGGCGCCGAAGGTCAGCTGGTGATCGGCGCGATGACCGGCGGCGCGGTCGGCCTTTATTTCGACCAAGGCGAAGGTGGCGGCGCGACGATGATTGCGCTCGTGCTGTTGGCCGGCATGGCAGGCGGCATGGCATGGGCGGCGATCACCGCCTTCCTGCGCGACCGCTTCAATGCGAATGAAATCCTGGTGTCACTGATGCTGGTATATGTCGCGCAGCTGCTGCTCAGCTACATGGTGCACGGCCCGCTGCGTGACCCGGAAGGCTTCAACTTCCCGCAGTCGCGCATGCTGTCCGACGGCTACCTGCTGCCCAACATCCTCGAAGGCACGCGCCTGCACTTCGGCTTTGCGATGGCGGTTGTGGCCTCCGCGCTCGGCTGGCTGTTCCTGTCGCGCAGTTTTGCCGGCTACCGCCTGCAGGTCGGCGGCATGGCACCCGCGGCGGCACGCTATGCCGGCTTCTCCTCGCGCAAGGCCTTGTGGACCTCGATGCTGCTGTGCGGTGCACTGGCGGGTATCGCGGGTACCGCAGAAGTGCTTGGACCGATCGGCCAGCTCACGCCGTCGATCTCGCCCGGCTACGGCTTCGCCGCGATCATCGTGGCCTACGTCGGCCGCCTGCATCCGGTCGGCGTGGTGTTCTCGAGTTTCATCATGGCGCTGTTCTACATCGGCGGCGAACTGTCGCAGTCGCGTCTCGGCATGCCCAATGCAATCACCGGCGTGTTCCAGGGCATCCTGCTGTTCTCGCTGCTGGCCTGTGACGTGCTGATCCACTACAAATTGAGCTGGAGAAAATAATGGAATCCTTCGCTCCACTGATCGCGGCGTCGATCAATGCCGGCACCCCACTGATGCTGGCCGCGCTCGGCCTGCTGATCAATGAAAAATCCGGCGTCGTCAACCTCGGCGCGGAAGGCATGATGCTGGTCGCCGCCATCGTCGGCTTCGCTACCGCCGTGCATACCGAGAGCGTCACGCTCGGTTTCATCATGGGCGCGGGGGCCGGCATGCTGCTCGCCGGATTCTTCGCGCTGATGACGGTCTGGCTCGGCACCAACCAGTATGCGACCGGCCTGGCGCTGTCGCTGTTCGGCAGCGGCGCATCGGCCTATATCGGCATCAGCTATGTCGGCCACAGCCTGGAAAATCCGAAGTTCGCGATCCCCATCCTGGGCGACATTCCCTTCCTCGGCACCGCGCTGTTCCGCCAGCATCCGATGGTCTACCTGTCGCTGCTGCTATGCGCAGGCATCATCTGGTTCCTGTACCGCAGCCGCGCCGGCCTCGTGCTGCGTGCGGTGGGCGAGTCGCCGTCGTCGGCGCATGCACTGGGCTACAACGTGCGCACGATCCGTCTTGCCGCGCTGCTGTTCGGCGGCGCCTGCTGCGGGCTCGCAGGGGCATTCATGTCGCTGGTCTACACCCCGCTGTGGGTGGAAGGCATGGTCGCCGGACGCGGCTGGATCGCGCTGGCGCTTACTACCTTCGCGACCTGGCGTCCGGCTCGCGTGCTGATCGGCGCCTACCTGTTCGGCGGCGTGACCATCATGACCTTCCATGCGCAAGGCCTCGGCGTGTCGATCGCTTCGCAATGGCTGTCGATGCTGCCTTACCTTGCGACTATCGTGGTGCTGGTGCTGATTTCCACCAATGCGAACTGGATCAAGCTGAACATGCCGGCGTCGCTCGGGAAGAATTTCCACCCGCACTGATTCCCTGAACCGGCGGGGCGGATTCGTCCGCCCCGTCTTCCCTGTCTGTCCAACCCATGCCCATTCTTGCAAAGAAGCGGACATTGCTTCCGCTCGGCTTTTTGTTGTCCGTATTCCTGCTGTGCGCGTGCAAGCGAGACGAGCAGGCGCTGCCTGGCGGCGCGGTAAATTCGCGCCCGGGCGCGCTGAAAGTCGCCTTCGTCTACAGCGGCCCGGTGAGCGACGGCGGCTGGTCGTACGCGCACGACCTGGCGCGCAGGACGGTCGAGGCGGAGATGGGCGACCTCATTGCGACTGCCTACGTCGAGAATGTCGCCGAGGGCGCGGATGCCGAAAAAGTCTTCCGCGACCTGGCGGAGCAGGGCAACCGGGTGATCTTCGGCACCAGCTTCGGCTACATGGAGCCGATGCTGAAGGTGGCGAAGGAATTTCCGGATGTGAAATTCGCGCACGCGACCGGACACAAGACGGCTGACAACCTGTCGGTCTACGAGGCCCGTACCTACGAGGGCGCCTATCTCGCCGGCGTGCTCGCGGGCAAGGCCAGCAAGACGGGCAAGCTCGGCTTCGTTGCGTCCGTGCCCATTCCCGAAGTCATCCGCAACGTCAATGCCTTCACGCTCGGCGCTCAATCGGTCAACCCGGCGGCCACGACGCGCGTCGTTTGGGTGCATCGCTGGTTCGACATGGAGCGCGAGCGCGAAGCGGCGCTGGAGCTGATCGATCGCGGCGCGGACGTGCTCATCCAGAACACCGATTCCCCTGCTGTGTTGAGGACGGCGCAGGAAAAGGGCGTGTACGCATTCGGCTGGGATTCCGACATGACGCAGTACGGGCCCAAGGCGCATCTTGGTTCGGCAGTGATCGACTGGTCGCCGTACTACAAGAAGGTGGTCAACAGCGTGCTCGACGGCACCTGGCAAGCCGGTGCGGTATGGTGGGGCGCGAAGCAAAACATGGTGCGCATCGCCTCGCCGAATCCGGCACTGTCGCACGATGTGCTTTTGTTTCTGGGTGAAAAGACCCATGCACTGAAAACGGGCAAGCTGGGCGTCTTTACCGGACCTGTTGTCGACCTCAACGGCAGGGAAGTGATCGCGGCCGGGCAGGAGGGTGATGACGCGTGGCTCAAGCGCATGAACTTTTTCGTCAAAGGCGTGCTCGGTGAAATACCACGATAATCAACGTGGCGATATGGTTGTTATTGCGTCGGTGATATATTGCGGCCCGGCGTGCTGCGCATAATTGGCGCAGCATTTTATCCGTGTAGGTGAAATGCTGACATGAGGCAGGGATTTTTGCCTCGCGCAGCGATCGGTTTGTAGAAAGTGATTTGGACTTCGACGCACGGTTTCCCGTCGTCCGGACAATCCCGCTGTTGTTCCCACTCGGCGTGATTCGGCGTCCATTGATCCACCAGTGGGAGTAACCTGTAGAGGAAAACCATGTCGAAAAGCTTCATGCGCGCCGCACTGGCCGCGATCGCTGTACTGCCTGCAATGGCATTTGCCGCGGACCCCGCTCCGCTCAACGTCGGTTTTGTCTATGTCAGCCCGATCGGCGAAGCAGGCTGGACCTACCAGCACGACCTGGGCCGCAAGCAGATGGAGCAGGCACTCGGCAACAAGATCAAGACGCGGTTCGTCGAAAGCGTGCCCGAAGGCGCCGACGCCGAGCGCGTGATCCGCGACCTCGCACAGCAGGGCAACAAGCTCATCTTCACGACCTCGTTCGGCTACATGAACCCGACGCTCAAGGTGGCCAAGCAGTTCCCCGACGTCAAGTTCGTCCACCTCACCGGTTACAAGACCGCGCCGAACGTCGCCACCGCCAATGCGCGCTTCTATGAAGGCCGCTACCTCGCCGGCGTCCTCGCAGGCAAGATGACCAAGTCCAATGTTGCCGGCTACGTCGGTGCTTTCCCGATCCCGGAAGTCCTGCAAGGCATCAACGCCTTCACCCGCGGCATGCGCAGCGTGAACCCGAAGGCCGAAGTGCGCGTCATCTGGGTCAACAGCTGGTTCGACCCAGGCAAGGAGCGCGACGCCGCCATCACCCTGATGGGCCAGGGCGCCGACGTCGTGACCCACCACACCGACTCGCACGCCGCCGTGCAGGCCGCTGAAGAGAAGGGCAAGTATGCAGTCGGTTACCACTCCGACATGAAGAAGTTTGGCCCGAAGGCGCAGCTCGCCGCGGTCACCCACCACTGGGGCGACTACTACACCAAGGCCGCGCAAGCCGTGGTAGACGGCAAGTGGAAGACGAGCAGCGTCTGGGGCGGCATCAAGGACGGCTTCGTCAAGCTGGAAGCGATCAACGCCAGCGTGCCGAACGATGTGAAGCAGGTTGTTGCCGCCGCGGAGAAGGACATCGTATCCGGCAAGATCACCCCGTTCGACGGCCCGGTAAAGGACAACGAAGGCAAGGTCCGCCTCGAGAAGGGCGCGATGTCGGATGATGCGCTGAACAAGATGGACTTCTATGTCGAGGGTGTGCAGGGCAAGCTGCCTGGCAAGTGATCGACAAGCAGGACATGCCCGCATGTACTTGGATCAGTTGATCGACTCATTGCGAGTGCAGGCGGGCTCAACCGTACCAGGCTTCGAATTTCTATTCCCCGTCGTCCCGGCGAAGGCCGGGACCCAGCGTCGTTTCTTCGATTGATAAAGCGACCTTACGAAAGAGTGCCCCAGGGAACAACCGTTCCCTTCACGATTCGCGCACGCCCATCAAACCCTTCGGGCGGAACAGAAGCAGGACGATCATCAAAAAAAAAGGCATCATCGGCGCGACGTCCGCCACGCGCAGCGTGAGAAAGAACCGGCCGGGAAACTCCGGCAGCGGATGCACGCCAAGAGCCATGAGTGCATCCATCGTGGAATAATCGATTGCGATGCCCGTCGTCTGGAGCACGCCGATCAGCAACGATGCGACAAGCGCTCCCACGTACGAACCCAGCCCGCCGATCACGACGACGGCAAAGATCGCGCTTCCTACGGACAGCCCCATGGACGGCGAGGTGCCGAGTGCGGTGCCGCCGATGACTCCCGCCAGTGCAGCAAGGGAAGAGCCGCCCGCGAACACGATGGTCCTGGCGAGCGGAACATCATGTCCGAGCGCTTCGACCATATGCGGATGCGTCAGCGAAGCCTGGATCACGAGACCGAGCCGGGTGCGCGTGAGCAGCAGGTAAATTGCGGCGAGCATCAGTACTGCAACCAGCATGATGAAGGCCCGGTACTTCGGAAATGGCGTCCCGTAGAGCCAGAAGAGCGGCCCATCCAGCGCTTTGGGGAAAAAGTAGAACTTTGCCTTCAAACCCCAGATCAGGATAACGATCTGCACCAGGACATAGGACACGCCATAGGTCAGCAGCAAGGCATGATGTCCCTCGTCGGACTTGAGCCTGCGCAGTCCGAACACTTCGACCATTGCGCCGACGATCGCAACTGCAATGGGGGCCGCAATGAGGGCGAGCCAAAAGTTGGTCTTGATCGTGACGACGTAAGCGAAATAGGCCCCCAGCATATAAAAGCTGCCGTGCGCGAAGCTGAGGACGCCGAGCATGCCAAAGATCAGTGTCAGTCCGGCGGAGAGCATGAACAGCAGCAGGCCGTAGCTGATGCCATACAGCATGGAAAACAGGATGTATTCCGTCATTCGCGGCACCCTCCAGGAAAGCTTGTCATGCTAAATGTTTCCTTGACAACTCGCTATCCCATGGAATCGGCACTGGTTACCGGCATCCGGCTGCGGCGGCCTTTCGGTTTGCACGCCGGTTTGAAGTAACCGCCATGGCGCATGCTTGCCTTTTTTGCATCTGCTTTTCATTCTGGAAAGAAACCGAAACTCCCCGCAAACCCGCATGCACAAAGGCCGAAATGCGTTATACTGTACGTATAAACAGTATGCGAATCGGGCGCCTTATAAGGAACTGAAATCCTTCTAAATCGTCAACGTCGCATACGAACCGGGAAACTTCCACAGATCCCAAGGCGACAGATCTCAGTACCGATCCCGTCGCCACTTGAACAAGGAGTTCACTATGTTCAAAGCAGGCACATCGGTAGGCGCGGGCCGCTGGCCAAACCAGGCCGCGCACCCTGACCATTGGCACAGGCCGATCCGTGGGCAGGTCCTCGACTTCTGCGACGTGCGGGCATGGGCCAATTCCATCCACTTCCCCGAGGACGTCCCGCATGCGGGCGACGTCATGGGCGTGGCGCTCAAATTGCAGGCCGAAGGCAAGCTCGAAGGGCTGACCCCGGTCCTGTGGGACTTCATCACGCACCGCCGCGTCGCATGGGAAAAGACAGCTTCCTTGCGCGCCTATGAAGACGACATGATGTTATGGCGCGCGGCGAGGGACATGCGCCGCGACGAAATCGAGCATCCGCGCCGCCGCAAGCCGCGCGACATCCGCGAGTTCCTGCCGGAGCAGCAGAAGCATCTCGCGCTGGCGTAGAAGCAGAGCCGCAGAGCCGGTTCGGTCCGCGCATGCCGGATCGGTTTCGCGCGGCTGTGTAGTGCGCGTGGCGATCCTTTCTCTTTTTGCATTCGTTTCTGAATGATTTCCTCTATGGCGCATCGTGTTCCCATGCGCTTCTATGTCGTACCCGCAACACTCTGGCGTGAGGATATATACCGGCTGCAATACTCCCTATAAGCTTAAGGAACGTTACGTGCGGAAAGTTTTTCACTAGATTGATCTGAAGTCGCGGCAACAGCGACGCAGCACGACAGCCTGATTCCCGGGCACCCGCACGTTCCGACAAGTCTGAGGAGACCGCAATGCCGAATATCACCCGAACCCTGCCCGCAATCCTGATTGCCACCGCCGCATTCGCCGGCAGCGCCCACGCCAAGGAAATCAACATGATCTTCGGCCTAGCCCTGCCGCCCTACGTCATCCAGGAAAGCAACAGCGGCTTCGAAGTCGAGATCATCCGCGCCGCGCTGGCAGCCAAGGGCCACACGCTCAAGCCAACCTACGCTTCCTTCCTCGCCGCGCCCAAGATGCTGCGCGAGAAGCAGGCCGACGCCGCCCAGCGCGGCAGTCCCGATCTGAAGGAAAGCGACGGCTTCCACTACGCCGGTGAACCGACCGTCGTCTATCAGGACGCCGCCGTCTCGCTCAAGAAGAACAACCTCAAGATCGACAGTCTCGCCGACCTGCAGGGCAAGTCCATCGTCAGCTTCCAGGGAGCGACCCAATTCCTCGGCCCCGAATTCGCTGCCGCAGTGAAGGGCAACGCCAATTACCAGGAAAGCAGCAACGAGCGCCGCAAGCTGCAGATGTTCTACGCCAACAGCGCGCAGGTCTACACCGGCGACATCAACATCTTCAAGTACTACCGCGACAGCGTGAAAGGTGACGTCGATATCAAGCAGGAGGTGGTGTACCACAAGGTTTTCCCGACCACCACCGACGTGACGCGCAATGCGGTGTTCCTCGACAAGCAGATTCGTGATGATTTCAACGCGGGGTTGAAGCAGCTGAAGAGCAGCGGGCAGTATCAGCAGATCATCAGGAAGTATGTGTCGGATTGATCGGAGCGTGACCGTTCAACCGGACGCAGAAAAGAGGTAGCTTGCGTCTCAAGTGGGATGGGTGTTGTCGATCGGAGAAATGACGGCGCGCCCACCCCGATTCAATACATGCGTGTAGATCTCCGTTGTCGACACGTCTGAATGGCCGAGCAATTCCTGTACGGTGCGAATGTCATACCCGGCCTCCAGCAAATGCGTCGCGAAGCTGTGGCGCAAGGTATGCGTCGACGCAGTCTTGGTAAGTCTGGCTGCCGTAACTGCCCGCTTGATTGCGCGCTGCACTGTCTGCTCGTACATATGGTGCCGACGGACGATGCCGCTCCTCGGATCCGTGGACTCATGGTCCGAAGGAAAGGCCCAGAACCATCCCCACTGAGTGCCGGCCTTTGGATACTTTTTCTCCAGCGCGTCCGGCAGCATGACCCCGTTGCGCCCGCAGGTACGGTCATCGTCATACAGCTTGCGTACTGCCGCGATATGCTCGCGCAGCGCCGGCACGAGTGCGAGCGGCAGCATCGTCATCCTGTCTTTGCCCCCCTTGCCGTCGCGTACGGTGATTTCGCGCCATGCGAAATCCACGTCCTTCACGCGCAGCTTCATGCATTCCATCAGGCGCATACCGGTGCCGTATAGGAGGCGGGCGACTAACGCATGGGTACCTGACATTTGGGAGAGCATCAAATCGACTTCTGCCCGTGTCAGCACAGTGGGACGTTTTGGCGGCCGGGTAGGACGAGGAAGTTCCTCCATCCACGGAAGTTCCTTCTTCAGCACATGCTTGTACAGAAACAGCAGCGCGCACAATGCCTGCCTGTGTGTCGACACGGAACACTTGCGCTCATTAGACAGGTGCGAAAGAAACGCCTGCACCTCGGACGCACCCATCTCGGCCGGGTGCCGCAACCCATGGAAACGGATGAACCAGCGCGACCAGTAAACGTAGGCCTCCTCGGTGCGCATGCTGTAATGCATGTCACGGATGCAGCGGCGCAGCTGCTCCAGCAGTTTCGGTGGCCTTGTTCCTGGCTCGGAGGAAGGTATAAACTCGGTGCCGTATTGCATGTTATTTAATACTGTGTTTTTATACAGTATATTGTCAAAACAACCACGTGGCAACGGTTTGCGGCGGATCGGGTTCCCAGGTTAGGCGGACAGCGATCCGAGTTAATCAGACAGCTGTTGTCCGTCTAATTGAAGTTAGGCCTTCAGATGCAGCAGCTACTTAACCGATTTCCAAAATTATTGGAATTGTTGGCTTGTTGGTACCACCAAGATACCTGGACAGAGTTTGAAACTGATGAACAAATTTGGACAGCCGCCTTTGAAGGTGACGATAAAACTGAATGCGAAGCACTCCGGCAGGAAGCTGACAATTTAATAAAATTGGGCGCAGAGGCAAGCCACAAGTTCATCCAGGCGAATGCAGAGGCGCTGCACACAACCGATCCAGGAGAATCGCTTGTTTGGCTTAACAGGCTTTCAGATTGGTTAGCGCAGGAAAAGAATGCCTAACATGACAATCGACACTGACCGCTTCGCGGCTGGTCATCTTAAACGTTAGAAGGCATATGGTTTTCTTTATTCTTACGCGCGACGGTTTTGACGAGCTGAGAAATTCGCTCGGTCGAGTGCCATCGCCCGTGTGGGTTAACAAAGACCTGCTTTCCTTGGACGAGATCGAAGCTTTACGAAAAGACCGAGTCGAAGTGACGAACTTCGTGCGTCACATCGACCCATTCAACGAATCCGCTGTTATGGACGCGACGAGCACAGTCCGGAACCATCATCCGGGCCAGCATGTCTGGGTTGAGTTTGCTTCGCTTTCTAACTCGCAGTTCGATACCGACGCTTCGCGCCGGTCAACGTAGTCGTTATACGCCCGGTGCGGCAAGTACGGGCATCAGCGGTGAAGGAGGGAAGGAAGGATATGACGATTAAACGGATGGACAACGTCCTCATCGTTGTCGACGATCTCGAAGCTGCCAAGGCGTTCTTCATCGAACTGGGCCTCAAGCTAGAGGGCGAGACGACAGTCGAAGGACCTTTGGTCGGGAGCCTGATCGGACTCAAGGATGTCCGGGCCACCCTCGCGATGATGCGTACTCCCGATGGGCAAGGCATTGAGCTGGACAAGTTCCACACGCCCAACGCGATCAGGTTTGGGCCCGTGGACGCGCCAGTGAACACGCTGGGCTTCCGTCGCGTAATGTTCGCCGTCGATGACATCGACGCTGTCGTTGCGCGCATGCGTGCTCACGGGGCCGAGCTCATTGGCGAAATGCAGTACGAGGATACGTACCGGCTAGCCTACATCCGCGGGCCAGAGGGCATCATTGTCGCGCTTGCCGAGCAACTTGGTTAAGGCGTGCCTGGTAGCAAGCGAGACTCAGGTTGGCAACCATCCATTCATTGGCGTATAACAAGTCGTTCGAGCCGACCGATCGGCTTCGCCTCGCAGCAGCTCAACTCCGCCGTCGGATGTTATAGGAGACAGCATTGGGCTATCACGTTACGATTCTTCGCACGCAAGTCAGACAGACGATACCGATTACAAAAGCGGAGATTCTCGAGCTCGCCCAGATTTTTCCTGAATGGACTTACGACGCCGAGCAAGAGGCCTTGGTCTCCGCTGGTGAGCGCGTCGACGCGCCGGCATTATGGTTCTCAGAAGGCAAGCTTTGGACTACGAACCCCAGCGATGAAACGATCACGTCGATGATTGCCTTGGCCAACCATTTGCACGCGCGAGTGCGAGGTGACGAGTTCGAAACTTATCGAACCGTTGATGAGACGTATCTACACCCTGATGATGCTCAGGAAAAAGCAGAAGCAGACGCATCGGTTGATGCTCTAATCCGGCGCACACGCCGCAAGCAGTGGCTCTTTAATGCCGTATTGTTCGGGACCCTTATTTCGCTAATCTTGATCCTGAAAAAAATTGGGTTCCTGGAGTGACATCCAACATGCCAATGAACACGAACGGCTTTGCCGCCGTTCATGCCGGTTATTCATCACGTTAGCCGTCATCAGGAGATTCCGTGGAAAAGATTGATCTCAGAAAAGAGCTGAAACACCTGTACCAGCCATCAGCCAAGGAAGTCGTCCAGGTTGAAGTACCAACCTTCAACTTCCTCATGGTCGACGGTGAAGGTGACCCAAACACATCAAAAGAATATGCCGAGGCCGTAGAAGCACTGTTCTCTGTATCCTACACAGCGAAATTTATGGTTAAGAAGGGGCCAAAGAAGCTTGATTACGCTGTCATGCCGCTCGAAGGACTTTGGTGGGCGGATGATATGTCCGTCTTCGTAGCCAATGACAAGACTCGGTGGAAGTGGACGATGATGATCATGCAGCCCTCCTTCGTAGAGAACGAAGTTGTCGAGTCAGCCATCGCCGAAGTTCGGAAAAAGAAAAATCTTCCAGGAACTTCCAAACTACGTCTCGAAGCCTTTTCCGAAGGGCGTTGTGCGCAAATACTGCATATAGGCCCATTTTCCGAAGAGGGGCCAACGATCAAGCGCGTTCACGAGTTCATTGACTCCCGGACTGGCATAACTGGGAAGCATCACGAAATTTACTTGAGTGATATTCGGCGCGCAGACCCAAAGAAGTGGAAGACTATTGTTCGCCAACCCATGCTATGACCGGTCGGGGAGATAGGTAACCGCTCCATCGAGCGAACATGTCCCGGCATGCCGGAAGCTGTCGCTCATATTGAACGTTAGCCGTCACATCAAGAAAACTCTTCACTCCATATGCCGAAAGTTCATCTCATCGAAGGTCCGGTTGGCGCAGGAAAGTCGACCTACGCATCCGCCTTGGCGCTGCAGACTCAGAATGTTCACGTTGCTTTGGATGAGTGGTTCGCGATCCTCTTCAGCCCTGATCGCCCGCCCGGTGATTTCGCGCCATCTTGGTATGTCGAGAGAAAAGAGCGCTTGCTTGGACTGGTCTGGAACCACAGCCGTCGAATACTGGCCTCTGGAGCGGATGTGATACTCGAACTCGGATTGATTCAGCGGCAACCGCGCATCGCCTTTTGCAGCCGGGTCCGAGAGGAAGGCTTTGAGCTACTGATCCACGTATTGGACGCACCACACGAGGTCCGCCGCGTGCGTGTGCGTCAGCGCAACGAAGAGAAGGGCCCGACCTTTGCGATGGTTGTGCCTGATCATCTCTTCGAACTGACGAGCAGGTTGTGGGAAGTCCCGGATGAAGATGAGTGCGACGATTACGAGGTGAAGTTCGTGGCAACAAGCGATCAAGGGAGCACCTGACATGCAGATGTACACAGACGGCTCCGCGGTTGGTTGTTTCACTCGTCAGAACCAGTGAACTTATGGAACGCTACGTGATAATCACCTTGTACACGTTTGCCGGCTTCATGGTGGGAACGATTCTCGTGTATTTGTATGGCGAAGTGTTTTTGCTGAACGAGATGAAAAGCGTTGGACTATTTTCGGGAATTGGATATATCGTCGGCAATTTGATCGTTCGGAAAGGTGCATGATCACGTCGAACCGTGCAGCATCGATTTTGCAGGAGGGGGCGCGTATGGCAGTTTTGCGTCGTTCCAACATGCCGCTCTACGCGCTAGCTATAGTGCAGGTGAACTGACAAGTTATGCGTTAAGGAGAAACCTTTGAAGCTTTACCCCCTCTTTCTATTCATGGCCACAGCAACCGTTCTTAGCCCCGGACCTGGCGTAGTCATGACGCTCACGAATTCCCTTCGTTACGGTATGAAGGGGACCATTGGTGGAATCATTGGAATTTCGGTCGGTGCGCTGGTTGTTGCGGCAATCTCGGCAACAAGCTTGGGAATTTTGCTCGCGACTTCTGCCGTAGCTTTCACCATCATGAAGTTTATTGGCGCAGCGTATCTTGTTTATCTGGGTATCAAGCTGTGGAACGCGCCGGCCTTCCACTTCAAAGAGCACGCGCCACATGAAGCAAGTTTCCATAGGCGATTCGTTGAAGGGATTTCATTGCAGCTTACAAACCCGAAGGCGATCTTCTTTTTTCTTTCGGTGTTCCCGCAGTTCATTGAGACTTCGTCCAGCTTTGCCCTGCAGTTCTCGGTGCTGGTTTTGACCTATAGCTTGCTGGTCATCGTTGTTCATTGCATCTACGCTTTCTTTGCGCAGCGCGCGAAAATTTGGCTCACATCGGAAAAAGGCGGTCGCGCTCTCAATAAAGCCGGAGCCGCGACATTTGTGTTTTTCGGCGCAGCGCTTGCCACCGCCAAGAGGTGATGCATAACATTTGTATGAACAATGACGAACTAAAGTGCGCCTGTCACTAATGTCGCAACGAATAGAAAGATTTGTCGAGTCGATGAATGTCCGGCCGAACGATCGCGTGCTGGAAATAGGCTGCGGTCATGGCGTTGCAGCAACGCTTGTATGCCAGAAACTCCGTCATGGCCGGTATGTAGCGGTGGACCGCTCGAGCAAGATGATCGCGGCAGCGAGGCAGAGAAACGAAAGCTACATACGCACAGGACTCGCCGCGTTCATCGTGTCAGAGCTTGAATCACTCGACCTTGGAGAAGGGAGATTGGACAAGGTGTTCGCAATGAGAGTGCGCATCTTTCATGATGAGCCGGAACGGGCCCGCGAACTCGTTGGGAAGTGGTTGGCGCCGAGGGGAAAGATCTTTGTTGAGTACGACGAGCCCGGAGGAAAGAAAGGCGAGTAGGGGCGTCCGTGGGGTTGCGTAAAAATTAACATCGCTTGGTCGCCATGACAGGTGAACGGTCTCCACAGGCTCAATTCTTGTTGCCGAAAAGAATCTAGTAAAACTACTAGGTTTCTTGACCATAACGCATCGGTTTCCTATGTTGCAAAGCAACTGCGCGCAAAGACGGGCAGTGGCAAATAAAACATACGGAGACGAAAATAATGGCAACTACCCCTGGTATTGCCGCCAGGACCGCTTTCGCGGTTGGCGGCGCGTTTCTCTCGTCCGCGGCATTCGCCGCCATCGTTACCCTTCCCAAGTACAACGTCAGCGTTTCCACGGTTTCCGTATCCGGCATTTCGTCGGGCGGATACATGGCGGCGCAGATGCATTTCGCCTATTCCAAGACGATCAAGAAGGGCGCGGGCGTGGTCGCCGGCGGCCCGGTGTACTGTTCGCAGGGGAATGTCATGACCGCGACCGGGCCGTGCATGGCCGATACCGGGTCGCGCAACCTGCCATACCTGATCTCGGTCGTGAATACCTGGTCGGGTAACGGCTATATCGATCCGACCTCCAACCTGGCTGGGTCCAAGGTGTACCTGTTTTCCGGCACGATCGATTCCACCGTCAAGCAGCCGGTGATGAATGACCTGAACACGATGTACAAGAATTACATCAGCAGCACCAACATCGTCTACAAGAACAATATCGCCGCCGAGCATTCGCTGCCGACCGATTACTACGGCAACATGTGCAGCGTCAACGGCAGCCCTTACATCAACAACTGTAACTTCGATGTGGCGGGCGAGATACTGAAATGGATATACGGTTCGCTCAATGCGAAGAACGCCGGCACGCTTGGCGGTACGTTCGTCAATTTCAACCAGCGTTCGTTCTGGGGAAACGGCGATCCGGCAAACCACGGCATGGCCAATGACGGTTGGGCATACGTACCGGCCAACTGCGCCGCCGGCAAGCCGTGCAAGCTGCACGTTGTATTCCATGGCTGCAAGCAGAATGCGGCAACGGTGGGATCGCAGTTCTACAAGAACACCGGCTATAACCGCTGGGCCGATACCAACGACATGATTGTCCTCTACCCGCAGGCGAATACGACCATGGCCAACCCGAACGGATGCTGGGACTGGTGGGGCTATGACGACGTGAACTTCCCGGCCAAGAGTGGCGGCCAGATGGTCGCGATCAAGACCATGATCGACCGCATTGTCAGTGGCGATGCGGCCTCGCCGTACACATGCGCGAACTGGTACAGCAGCAACTATGAACACGTCTACTACGGCCGTGCCTATGTCTCTGGCGGCAATGTATTTGCAACCAATTCAAACCAGTACCTGGGGTATTACTCGACGTTGGCGTACACGAATGTGAGACGTACTTCGGCCGGGTATTACGCTTACGGCACCTGTCCGGTTTAGATATGGAACGCGCAGCGCGGAGTGTCCGCGCTGCGCGTGCTTGTACAGGAACTGCAGTGCATACAGCGCCTGCTTGTGCATCGACGCCAGACACCTGCGCTCATCGGGTAGATAGGAAAGGAATGCTTGCACCTCGGGGATTTCCGTATCTGCCGTATGCCATGTCCCATGGAACCCGATTATCATAGTTATTCATTGCTGTATTTTTACACGGTACCTTATCAAAACGACCGTGTGGCAACGGGTTGCGTCAGTTCGGGATTCCAGGTTATACGGACAGCGAGCCGAGTTAATCAGACGGCCGTTGTCCATATAACTTAACAGTTACTTGTCCCGAAAATCCGCAAAGGAGGCAATAATGGAGGCAATGCAAGAAAAAGAATTCCGATCCATCGTGAAGCAGACCGAGCGCTTCCAAGACGACGCCAATGCCTTCTGCTCGCTCCTGACAGAGGACGCTATCCTCGTCAATGCTGTCGGACGGCGCGTGGTCGGCCGGAACGCCATTCGCGAGACCATGGAGGTGGCGCTCGCGACGCCGCTCGCAGATGTAAGGACAAAGCACGAGTTCACGGGGGGACGGATCCTTTCCGTGGACGTGGCTGTCGTCAGCATGACAAAAAGCGTGGCTGCGCCGCCCGATGCACACGTCAGCACCGGTTCAAAAGTGGAGAGTACTCTCGTTCTCCGCCGTCACGGGGCCGAGTGGAAGATCGCCGTTGCTCACAACACTCTCGTCCGCGCGCCGGCTGCCGAGGGACCATGAAGAATCGAGATCGGGGCAGGTAACAAGTCGGTTCGGCCGACCGCTCGCGGCGGCCGACCTTCATCGCTAAACCGCAAAAACACTACCTCGCACGCACATGCGTTCCACTCCTGACATTTCCTCTGCAACGCCCCCATTGACGCTCGGCCGCCTCGTCGTCCTTGTACGCGATTACGACGCCGCGCTCGATTTCTACAGTACCGCGTTTGGTGCACGCGTGCTCTTTGACGCGCCGAGTCCGACTGGCGACCGATACCTGCATGTTGGCTTTGGGGCGGAAGCCGGGCAGCCGGACGCAAGGACCGGCATTTGGCTGCTGCGGGCGACGGGAAGCGACTTGGAGTTGGTTGGCAGACAAGCGGGTGGGCAGCCGTTGGCGGTGTTCTACACAACGGATGTCCGCGCGGCGGTAGAACGGGTGGCTGCAGCGGGTGGTCGCGTCGTGCGGCCTGTGGTGACGGCGGACGGTGCGAGCTTTGCACACGTGACCGATTTGTACGGGAATGAATTCGTGCTCGTACAGCTTGCGTCGGGTATGCCCTGACGCGGCATATCGATGGATCCAACTACTGCATAACCCCGGCCTCGCACCGCTCCGGCGGGCGACGCGGCCGGGAACCCGGGTCTTGTGTACCTGACACCGGTCGCACCCGCCTGCGCGGCTGTTGTTTGTCGGAGCCGGCGATGCTCATTTCCCCCACATTTGCCGCAAAGTTTGTGTCATTCCCCCATAATTTGCGTTAACGTATGGAAATGCCCGGGTAGGCTGAGCAATGCGCTCGTGGCAGAAAGCAACGCTTGTCTATTGTTCCAGACGGTCGGAGGAACGAATGGAGATGGATCCCAAAGAGAAGAAGCTCCAAGGCCATCGTTTGCGCATGACGGGCTTGTCCTTCCTGAATTGGGGAGTGCCTTCGCTTGCCCTCGGGCTGTACGCCTGGATAGGGGCTGCGCCCTGGTCTCTTGCATTGGCGTTTTGTGTCGCCGGGATCGGCACGACGGCACTCTTTGCGCTGACGATCGCGCTCGGCTGGAACCTGCGCCTGAAAGACAAAGGCCTCCTGTTGCCGCAGCTGGTCGTCGCCTGTGCCATCGAGCTGATCTTCCTGGCGATTGCGCCCAAGTTTTGGGTTGTCTTCCTGATCTCCATTTTCGGCGCCTATAACTTCGCGGTCATTCGCTTCGATCCGCGCCAGTTCAAGACGGCATGGCTGGTCTTCGGTGCGGCAACCGCGCTTTCCTTGTACATCGGGCGCGATGAATTCGGTTATCCGGGGACGTCAGGCGCCGAGATTGTGATCCTGTGGTTATTCTTCTTCCTGGCGATGCAGCGCCTTACAAGCATCGGCGCGCAGTTCAGCCACTTGCGCTCCCAGCTATCGGAGAAGAACCGCCTGCTGTCGGAATCGCTGGAGAGGATTCAGGAACTCGCGATTCACGACGACCTGACCGGTGCCTACAACCGTCGCTATTTCATGCAGTTGTTGAGTGTGGAGAATGATCGTGCGATACGAACCGGTCAGGAATTTTGCGTGGCGATTCTCGACCTGGACCACTTCAAGCTCATCAACGACCGGTTCGGTCATTTGGTCGGCGACGCAGTGCTGCGGGAGTTCAGCAAGACCGTGCAGTCGACGATGCGCACCACGGATCGCTTTGCGCGCTACGGCGGGGAAGAGTTCGTCTTGCTGTTCACCGCTACAACAGGCGCGGAGGTAGCAGGCGTAGCGGTTGAGCGGATCCGGTTGGCGGTGGAGCAGCGGGATTGGAGCCTCATTGCGCCTGGCCTGTCCGTGACGTTCTCGGGCGGAATTGCATGCTCCCGTCCCAAGGAATCAATTGAAGAGCTTTTAGGCCGTGCTGATCAAGGCCTGTACCACGCCAAGCGTACCGGGCGGAATCGCTTTTTCATCGCGTGAAATGGGTCGGGAGCACCCAAGCTGGATTGATCCGGCCCGGATAATTTCAACTGGCAAGCAAGGCCTTTGAAGCCGAGCATTGTGTCCGTATGTTTCGCGGCGCACGATGGGGGCACCCGTCGACCTTTAACGTTGCCGTTGAATGTCGTGATTAAAAAAGCAAATCCATACAATCATTTCATTTTCCATCCGAGTAGTCTGAAGTTTTGAAACTCTTTTGATTCTGCCGGATTGTGATGCTAACCAACCTTAAAGAAGCAGCTGCCAATCTCCCGTTTTCATGGAAGTCGAGCGTAGTCGGCCACACCGGAGGGGCGAACTTGAAAGTCCTGCGGATGGATGAATGCTCCTATGCGGCAGAGGCTCATGAATATGTGGAGGCTTTGATCGTGCTCGAGGGATGCATGAACTTATCCATCGAAGACCAGGTGGTTAAGGTTCAAGCGGGTGAGATGTATCTCGTGCCGTCGGGACTTCAGCATGGGGTGGCAGCGGGAAGCTATGGCACGCTTTTGATCGTGGATCCGTCCAATGGCCGATAATTCGTTGTTCGAAGCTGATGCTTTCAGCGTTGGCCCACGAGGTCGCACTGGTATGGCCATCCATGAAGTGGACAGCTGCACGAAACAAGTCAACCTCGGCGCAGCGTTGCTGAATCTTTCAGTACCGTGGGAGCCGGCGACGATCGCGCGTTTCAATGGCAGCGAAGTGATGGTTGTCAAGGCAAAAGGTACATACCCATGGCACAAGCATGAAGACTCGGATGACTTTTTCTTTGTGCTTAAGGGAAAGCTGACGATCGAGATGCGGGATAGATGCGTCCATCTCGCTCCCGGCGAGTTATTCATTGTGCCGCGAGGTGTCGAACATCGCCCTGTAGCAGACGAGGATGCGTACTTCATGCTTATTGAGCCGCCCGGTACAGACAATGAAGGTACGACACTTCTTTAGGTTGGTGTCGAGCGTTGGGGAAACGGAGATCGAACGATGCACACAACTCTCGCACTGATCACTTGCATAGGCGCCGGCACCGTCGGCGGCGTGTTCTTTGCCTTTTCCACCTTCGTCATGAAGGCACTCGCGCAGATGCCGACCAACCAGGGCATCGCTGCCATGCAGCGGATCAATGTCGTGGTTCTCAATCCGATGTTCCTGGGTGTATTCATGGGAACGGCGCTGCTGGCGGCCGGTTGTGCCGTCGCTGCCTTCTTTCCTTGGGACGCGTTACGGTCGCAGCTGCTGCTCGCCGCCGGGTTCCTCTACCTTGTGGGCTGCTTCTTCGTGACGGTACGGTTCAATGTCCCGATGAACGAAAGGCTCGCAGGGCTCGACAATACTTCATCCGGGGCGGCCGGCTATTGGACAGAGTACGTACGCGGCTGGACTTTCTGGAATCACGTCCGCACGGCGGCCTCGCTCGCATCGGCAGCATGCAGTGCCGCTTCCCTGGCCGTTTGAGTGGCACTCATAGTGGCGCTTGCAGTTACCAAGAACAAGCGCGACCTGTATCCACTGAAGTGAATTGTCGGCGTCCAGAATCCGGGTGAAGGGTGCTCACCCTTTGACTGTATGCCCGTAGTGTTCACGCATCTTCACGCCCGCGTTTCCTTAATCTGAATCAAATTCCGGAAGTTTTCCCGAGACGCGCAACAGTACTCTATTTCCCGTTTGCGAAAAGATGTACGTTAAATGTATGATTTAAACCGTCGGCGACAGCAGCGTGTTTTTCCCTTCGCACGCAAGCCGCCTAAACATTTTTCCGGTTCATACATAGGACTACCCGAAATGAGCTCTTCCTTCACCAAATCGGCAGCCAGGAACATCTTTTACGGCGGCGCGGTGTTCTTCTTCCTGCTCTTCCTGGCGATGACATTCGACACCATGCAGACTCTGCCCAAGCGCGACAATCGCGAGAACCTGACAGAGTCTGTCGTACGCGGCAAGCACATCTGGGAGACGCGCAACTGCATCGGCTGCCACACGCTGATGGGCGAGGGCGCCTACTTTGCGCCCGAGCTTGCCAATGTGTACACGCGTCGTGGTGGCGATTTCATCAAGTCGTGGATGAAGATCCAGCCGACTGGCGCACCGGGCCGCCGCCAGATGCCGCAGTTCCACCTGAACGACCAACAGCTGGACGACCTTGTGAACTTCCTGAAGTACACGTCCGAGATCAACACCAGCAAGTGGCCGCCCAACATCGAGGGCTGATCGATTACCAGTCAATTGCAACAAGCGGAGAAAACGATGCAATTCAAATCACAGGCGGTCGCGAAGCCTTATTTCATCGCGGCGATCGGCCTCTTCTTCGGGCAGATCCTGTTCGGCCTGATCATGGGTCTGCAGTATGTCGTGGGGGACTTCCTGTTCCCGGCGATCCCGTTCAACGTGGCCCGCATGGTCCACACCAACCTGCTGATCGTGTGGCTGCTGTTCGGCTTCATGGGCGCAGCCTACTACCTGATCCCGGAAGAATCCGAGCGTGAGCTGCACAGCCCCAAGCTGGCGATGCTGACCTTCTGGGTCTTCCTGATTGCCGGCGCGGCAACCATCGTCGGCTATCTCGCCGTGCCGTATGCCAAGCTGGCCGAGTACACCGGCAACGACATGCTGGCGACCATGGGACGCGAGTTCCTGGAGCAGCCGCTGCCGACCAAGGTAGGCATCGTGATCGTTGCGCTGGTCTTCCTGTACAACATCTCGATGACCATCCTGCGCGGCCGCAAGACCAGCATCAACCTGGTCATGCTGGTCGGTCTGTGGGGCCTGGCGATCTTCTTCCTGTTCTCGTTCTACAACCCGGCCAACCTCGTCAAGGACAAGTACTACTGGTGGTGGGTGGTGCACCTCTGGGTGGAAGGTGTGTGGGAACTGATCATGGGCGCGATGCTGGCCTTCGTGCTGATCAAGGTGACCGGCGTGGACCGTGAAGTGATCGAAAAGTGGCTGTATGTGATCATTGCAATGGCGCTGATCACCGGCATCATCGGCACAGGCCACCACTACTACTGGATCGGCGCGCCGGAGTACTGGCAATGGTGGGGCAGCGTGTTCTCCGCCCTGGAACCGATTCCGTTCTTCATGATGACCGTGTTCGCCTTCAATATGGTGAACCGCCGCCGCCGCGAGCATCCGAACAAGGCCGCCGTGCTGTGGGCACTGGGCACCGGTGTGATGGCTTTCCTCGGCGCAGGCGTCTGGGGCTTCCTGCACACGCTGGCACCGGTGAACTACTACACCCACGGCAGCCAGATCACTGCAGCGCACGGCCACATGGCGTTCTACGGGGCGTATGCGATGGTGACCATGACCATGATCAGCTACACCATGCCGTTGATGCGCGGCCGTCCGGCGAACAGCAAGTTTGCGCAGACGATCGAAATGTGGTCCTTCTGGCTGATGACGATCTCGATGGTGCTCATCACCCTGTTCCTCACCGCCGCAGGCATCCTGCAGGTGTGGCTGCAGCGAGTGGCGGACCAGCCGATGCCCTTCATGGCAGCGCAGGACCAGGTTGCCCTGTTCTACTGGATGCGCGAAGCCGCCGGCGTCGTCTTCCTGGTGGGCATCCTGCTGTACATCGCAAGCTTCTTCATCAAAGGCAAGGAACAGGCTGCCGCCTGATCCGCCGACCCGCCCGGCGGCCGCCGGGCGGGCCATGGACAAGAGCCATGAACGTTTTACAGTCTCCCTCGGCACCACAGCCAATTCATCGCCACTTGCCCGGCGACCTCGCGATGTGGTGCTTTATCCTCGCCGAACTGCTGGTGTTCGGCGTCTTTTTCGTGGTGTACGCATTCACCCGCGCCAACCACGTCGAACTTTTCAACGCGTCGCAACTGGAACTGGACCGCACCAGCGGCGCAATCAATACCCTGCTGCTGGTCACCAGCAGTTATTTCGTCGTTCGTGCCGTCGAAGCAATCCGGCGCGGCGGCAACACTGGCTGTGCGCGCTGGCTCACCGCGGCGATGGGCTGCGGCGGTGCCTTCCTCGTGCTGAAACTGACGGAATTCGCCGCCAAGGTGGGAGCCGGCATTTCGATGTCGACCAACACCTTCTACATGTTTTACCTGTTCCTCGGCTTCTTTCATTTCATGCACGTGGTGCTGGGCATGGTGATCCTCGGCGCGATCGTGCTGAAGGCGCGGCGCGGGGGCTACAGCGCCGCGGACTGCGCGGGCGTTGAGACCGGCGCTGCTTACTGGCACATGGTCGACCTCGTGTGGATCGTGCTGTTCCCCCTGGTTTACGTACTGCATTGACATCATGACGACTAACGCCTCCACTCGCGCCTGGCTGATCCTGCTGGCATTGACCGCGCTCAGCGCAGGCCTCGCCGAAACACACCTGCCCGGGGCAGCCGTTCTCGTCCCGGTGCTTCTGGCAACACTCATCAAGGGGCGCATCGTGATCGACGCCTTCATGGAGCTGCGGCACGCGGCGGCGATGTGGCGCTGGATCGTGTTCGGTTGGCTGATCACTGTCGTCGGGTTGATCGCCTTTGCCTTCCGCATCTCACCGATTTAGGAGAAACACATGAACGACCTTACCTCGCCAGGTCTACTGGCCGCCCTCGACATCCCGTTCTACCAGCCGGTCGGCAATGAATGCGAACTGTTCGAGCATGCCTTCCGCAATCGCTTGCCGCTGCTCATCAAGGGACCGACCGGTTGCGGCAAGACGCGCTTCGTCGCGCACATGGCAGCACGCCTCGGCCGGCCGCTGATCACCGTGGCCTGTCATGACGACCTGACTGCAGCGGATCTCGTGGGCCGCCATCTCATCGGTGACGGCCAGACCGTGTGGTCCGACGGCCCGCTTACTCGAGCGGTGCGGCGAGGCGGCATCTGCTATCTCGATGAAGTGGTTGAGGCGCGCAAGGACACGACTGTCGTGCTGCACCCGCTGACCGACGACCGTCGCATCCTGCCGATCGAGCGCACCGGCGAGGAGCTGCAGGCGCCCGACGATTTCATGCTGGTGGCGTCATACAACCCCGGTTACCAGAACCTGCTGAAGAGCCTGAAGCCGTCGACGCGGCAACGTTTCGTTGCAATCAATTTCGGTTTTCCTCCGGCGGAACTGGAGCAGAAGATCATCATCGCCGAAACCGGCGTCGATGCAATGCGCGCGACGCAACTGGTCACGCTGGCCGGGCACTTCCGGCAACTGAAGGACCATGACCTGGAAGAGGCGGTCTCGACGCGCTTGCTGGTATATGCAGCCAGCCTGATGCGCGCCGGTTGCGATCCCGTTGCTGCATGCGAAGCGGCACTGGTCGAACCATTGACCGATGATCCGGATACCGCTGAAGCGCTGCTGGAAGTGATCAAGGCGATCTTCGGAAAATGACATGAATGCGCCGCTGACCGTGGCAAGGGAGCAACCGGCTACTGGCCCCCGCGTGGCACCGGAAACGCCGTCGAGCGACAAGCGCTGGCTGGGTGTGCCGTTGCAACGCTGGCGGCAGATGATGCAGGCGGGTTTCTTCCTGCTGTTCGTGTTTGCCCCGGTCTTCAATATCTTCCGGCTCGACCTCAACCTCAAGCATTTCATCCTGTTCGGCTTCGACTGGACGCTCGGGCTGGACGACTTCCTCGCCGGCCGCGCGAACGCGGTACAGGCCTCACTTAACATCGTGCTGCGCGGCTTCCTGCCGTTGGCCGGCATTGCCGGCACGCTCATTTACGTAAGCTGGAAATGGGGCCGCCTGTACTGCGGCTGGCTGTGCCCGCACTTCTCGGTCGTGGAGACCATCAACCAGACACTGCGCCGGGCGATCGGCAAGCAGAGCCTGTGGGACCCGAAGCCGCTGCCTGCCCGCAATCCGAATGGCAGCGAAACGCCGCATGATGCCATCTGGTGGTTTGCGGTGATTCCGCTGGTGATATGTTGTTCCGCGCTGTGGGCGGTAGTGCTGCTCACCTACCTGCTGCCGCCGGCCGAGATCTACGGCAACATCCTGCGCGGCACGCTCACGCGCAACCAGGGCATCTTCCTCGGCGCGGCAAGCGTGGCGTTCTTTGTTGAGTTCATGTTCGCGCGCCACCTTTTCTGCCGCTATGCGTGCGCGGTCGGCTTCTTTCAGAGCCTGGCGTGGATGGGCAATGACAAGGCGATGGTCGTCGGCTTCAAGCGCGAGCGTGCAAAGGATTGCGCGAGTTGCTACTCCGCGTGCGACCACGTCTGTCCGATGCGCCTGAATCCGCGCAACGTCAAGCGCATGATGTTCGCCTGCGTGCAGTGCGGCCAATGCGTCGATGCCTGCGAGAAGACGCAGGCGGACAACCCGTCCGGTCCGCTGCTCGACTGGGTGCGCGACTTGCGCGCGGAATCGGAAGCGGCGTTCAACGTCCGCGCCGCGCGCACCATCATGATTTCGCCGGCGCGTGAAGTGGCCGGCAACAGCAACAAGGAATAGACCGTGGAAGAATTCGTCGGCGGCTTGTGGGACAAGCTCGTTACACGCACCGCCTACCGGGGTTTCCCGAAAGCGCGGATCGAATTGAAAGAGATCGAAAAACTGGCGCCGGTTTTCTTTCGCGCCTTGGGCGGTGACGCCGGCCTGAACATTCGCGCGGGGACGGCAACGCAGCACGGCGCCCGGCGCAGCTGGATGGAACGCGTCGCCGGTATAGGCGACAAGGTTGAACTGGCCTGGACCGACGACAGCACCTTGCACCTGCCCGCATCCATCGACCTCTATCCCGAGCGGGCGCTCAACCGCGAGTTGTACCTCTGGTTGATTGCGCTGGCTGCGCATGATGTCGCCCCGGACGCGGAATGGATCGTGCGCAACCAGGAAGCGGCGCGCGCAACGCTGGAAGCCCTGCCTGGCATGGCGGGACGCTACCGCAAACTGGTCGAGGCGGAGCTGGCAAGGCGGCCCGATCCCGAGCGTTTGCGGGGAACAGACATGGCAGCCGAACAGGCGATCCGGGCGGCGCTTCTCGCACCCGGTTCAGTCACATCTTTCACACCCGGCGAGAAGCCGCCTGTGCCGGTACCGCTGTGGCTGCACCCGGAACCGCCGCAGGCACGCGGGGAGCAGCGCAAGGCGGGGCCGGGCGAGCCGCAGCAGCCCGAAGGCGGCAAGGTCGACAAGGACGCCGAAGCACGCAAGCGCAGCGGCGAGAACGTGGACATGCCCAAGGCCGACAATCCCTTTGTCCTGCTGTTCCGTGCGGAGAGCCTGTTTTCATGGGCAGAATACGTGAAGGTCAACCGTGCGCTGGACGAGGACGATAACGACGATGCCGTGAAGGCCGCCAACGATCTCGACTTCCTCAGCATGACGAACGACGGCAAGACCACGGCCAGCCGCATCCGTTTCGACCTCGACCTGCCGGCCGAGGCGGATGACGACCTCGTACTCGCGGACGGCATCCTTCTTCCGGAATGGCACTACCGCAAGCGGCAGATGCAGCCCGGTCATTGCCGTTTGCAAATGCTGCTCGCGCGCGATGCCCTGCCATGCGAACTGCCGATCGAACTGCATGCGACCGCGCGTCGCCTGCGCAACCAGTTCCAGGCGCTGACGTCGCAGCGCGTCCGGTTGCGCGCCCAAGCCAACGGTAGCGATCTCGACCTCGACGCTTGCGTGCGCTACACAGCCGAGAAGGCCAGCGGCATGCCGACTACGGAAACCGGCCTGTACATCGACAGCCGCAAGCAGCAACGTGACCTGTCCTGCCTGCTGCTGGCCGACCTGTCCCTGTCGACCGATGCATGGGTGAACAATTCGGCGCGCGTGATCGACGTGATCCGCGACAGCATGATGCTATTCGGCGAAGCGCTGGGTGCTACAGGCGACAGGTTCGCGCTGTACGGTTTTTCTTCCGTGCGGCGGGAGAATGTGCGCTACCACCTGCTCAAGGGATTCGATGAGCGTTACGACGCCGCCATCCGCGGCCGACTGGCGGCGCTCAAACCCGGTTTCTATACGCGCATGGGCGCGGCGATCCGGCACTCGGCGGCCATCCTGTCGAAGCAGAAATCGGCGCGGCGCCTGCTGCTGATCCTGACCGACGGCAAGCCCAACGACCTGGACAAGTATGAGGGGCGTTACGGCATCGAGGACACGTGCGTCGCCGTGCAGGAGGCGCGCAAGTTGGGACTCACGCCGTTCTGCGTGACCATCGACGAGAAGGCAGGGGAGTATTTGCCGCACCTGTTTGGAGCCAACGGCTACGTGGTCGTGCGCGACGCCGCGATGCTGCCGAAGGTGTTGCCGAGCCTGTATGTTCAACTGACGGGCGGGGATTGAACCGGGCCGGCTTCGCGCAGCGCTCTATAGTTATAGCGACAAAATGTACCGGATTACGGGGTTTGCGTCGGTTTCCCGCCGTCGGGAGGAAACCGACGACGCCAAAGTAAATGCGACTGGCCTATCACGCACAAGGTTCTTGCGACTACAGCCGTCGACTTCTTCTATATTTCGATCTTGATTCCAGGGCGCGCCCGATTCAAATTGAAGGATCGGTATCGACCCAGAGCCGCCGTCAAGCGCTTTGGCGTCGACCGCCAAAGGCAGACGCTCAATGTCTGCTCGGGCGAAGCCGGGGCTGTATGTTGAACTCCGATCTTAGACCGCGCACACCAGCGTCCGGAAAGTTGCAGGCGCGAAACCGCATCTGCGCGACGGTGTAAGCTGTCGTCATGGACTCTTTGATTGCTGCCTCTGCGCGTGCGCTTGCCGCCGGCGACGCGCTCGGCGCCCTAAAGCGGATCGCCCTGCGTGATGACCCGGCGGCACTGGCTTTACGAGGCATCGCCATGGCCCAGCTTGGTGAGCACCCGCGCGCCCGCGAACTCCTTCGGCGCGCTGCCCGTGGCTTCGGCACCCACGAGGAGCTGGCACGCGCGCGCTGCGTCGTTGCAGAGGCCGAGGTCGCGCTGGCCATGCGCGACCTCGGCGGCTCGCCGCGCTCATTGATCGCGGCTTCTGCAACGCTCGAAGCGTATGCCGATCATGCCAACGCGCTACACGCGCAGCTCATCGCGGCGCGCCGGTTCTTGCTGCTCGGTCGCCTCGACGAGGCTTCGGCCGCGCTAGCACGGCTGGATGCGCGCGGTATGACGCCATCGCTGGTGGCGGTGTCCGAACTGACCGCAGCCGAGCTCGCACTGCGCTCGCTGCACATCGGGGCGGCGCGGACGGCGCTCGCACGTGCGCACGAAGCGGCAGCCCGTGCGCGCGTGCCGGCACTCCTCGCCGAGGTGGCGGAGGCGCGGGCTGCGCTAGATCGTCCGGCCGCCCGACGCCTCAACGCCGGCGGCGAGCAGGCGCTCCGCCTCGATCAGGTCTCGGCGCTCCTGGCCTCGGATGCGCTGGTGGTCGACGCCTGCCGTCGCGGACTGGGCATCGGCACCACGTGGCAGCCGCTGGTGCGGCGGCCGGTGCTGTTCGCTTTGGCGCGCGCGCTCGCCGAGGCTTGGCCTGACGATGCCGATCGGGAAGCCTTGATCGCGTGCGCATTCCGGACACAACGTCCAGATGAGTCGCATCGGGCGCGCCTAAGGGTCGAGATCGGCCGTCTGCGCGCGCTCGTTGCACCGCTGGCGAATATCGACGCAACCGCGCGGGGGTTTATTCTCAGGCCACATGGCAACCGCACCGTCGTCGTGCTGGCGCCGCCCATCGACAGCGATCAAGCGTCGCTGGTGGCGTTGCTCTCCGACGGCGCAGCTTGGTCGACCTCCGCGTTGGCGCTGGCTCTGGGTGCGAGTCAGCGTACGGTCCAGCGCGCACTCGTCGAGCTCGAAGCTGCCGGCCGGGTGCGCTCGATCGGGCAGGCGCGAGCGCAGCGCTGGCTGTCGCCGCCACTGACTGGATTCACGACAATCTTGTTACTCCCCGCCGCGCTCCCGATTGTATAAAGTTGTCTTGCGGCGCTTATCCGATGCGCACCACAAGGAGTAATGATGACGAGCAAGACAAGCAAAGACAGACAGCAAGCAAGGGTGCATGCAGCCGAGATCGTACGCGAGTATGGCCCCTTCGTTGGCGCCGAACGGGTACACGGTGTTACCCACGATGGCCAGCGTGTCTGGGCCGCGACCGGGGCCCGATTAGTCGCCTTCGATCCCGAGAGCGGCGAGCCCACGCGCACGCTTGACCTCGCCTGCGACGCCGGCACTGCCTTCGACGGCACATACCTCTACCAGCTTGCCGAGGCACGCATCGACAAGATCGATCCCAGCACCGGCGAAGTGGTGGCATCGATCCCGGCACCCGGCCATGGGAACGACTCGGGGCTCGCCTGGGCAGAGGGAAGTCTGTGGGTAGGCCAGTACCGCGATCGCAAGATCCACCAGATCGATCCGGCGACCGGCGCCATCAGGCGCACCATCGAGTCCAACCGCTTCGTCACCGGCGTGACCTGGGTCGACGGTGAACTGTGGCACGGAACCTGGGAAGGCGACGACAGTGACATACGCCGCGTCGACCCGCAGAGCGGCGCCGTGCTCGAGCGGCTGGAGATGCCGCGCGGCACCGGGGTCAGCGGACTCGAGTCCGACGGCGCGGATCTCTTCTATTGCGGCGGTGGAGGGAGCGGCAAGGTCCGCGCCGTGCGGCGTCCGAAAGGCGCCCCGGACACGGCATCCGAGGCGTGAGCATCCCTAGCTGACGACTTACCCCGGTCACTCAACCGAAGACGAATGAGCCAGCCACCAGAACGGCTGGAGCGGCGCATTGACGAAACGCGAACGGCTCTTCGAGCCAAGGAGCATGCCATGAACACCACCATTTCCGAAGTGAACAACGTAAACCATCCCGTCGTGTCCAGGGACAGATGGATTGCCGAGCGCAAGGCGCTGCTGACGCACGAAAAGGAGCTGACAAGCCTGCGTGACCAGATCGCCCAGGAGCGCCGCGCGCTGCCGTGGGTTCGCATCGAGAAGAACTATGTCTTCGACGGGCTCGAAGGCCCTCGCTCGCTCGTCGACCTGTTCGAAGGGCGGCACCAACTGCTGGTGCAGCACTTCATGTTCGGCCCCGGATGGGAGCAAGGCTGCCCGAGCTGCTCCTTCATGGCCGACCATATCGACGGCATGAACGTGCACCTGGCGCATCGCGACATCACCTTCGTGGCCGTCTCGCGCGCACCGCTTGCCGACATCGAGCGCTTTCGCCAGCGCATGAACTGGCAATTCAAGTGGATGTCCTCGCATGACAGCGGCTTCAACCGTGACTTCGGCGTCAGCTTCACCCAGGAGGAGCTGGCCACCGGCGAGGTCTACTACAACTACCAAAAGGGCTTCTTCCCCGCGGAAGAAGCGCCCGGGATCAGCGTGTTCTACAAGGACGACGCAGGCGAGGTCTTCCACACCTACTCCACCTTCGGTCGTGGCGTGGAAGTGATGATGGGTGCCTACATGCTGATGGACCTCACGCCCAAGGGCCGCGACGAGCGCGACGTCTTCTACAAGATGGAGTGGGTACGGCACCATGATCGCTACGAGCACCAGGGCCGCTTCGAGCCGGCGCCGGAGGCAAAGGCGGCTGCCTGCGAGCACTGCAAGGCCTGAGGTCGCGTCCGGCGGCCGGCCCTGATCACGAGGACATCGAATGGACAGCCTGTGGGCATGGCTCGTGGTCGCCGGGATGGGCGCCCTGCACGGGCTCAATCCCGCCACTGGCTGGATGTTTGCCGCTGCCTGGGCCGTGCGTTCGCGCAATCGGGCACAGGCACTGCGGGCCTTGATACCGATCGCGGTTGGACATGCCGCGTCGGTCGCGCTAGTGGGCGCCGCGGTGGCATTCGGCCTGTCGATGGATCGCGTTGTGCTGCAAACCTTGGCGGGCGGGCTGCTTGTCGTCGTTGCGATCGCTCACCTGTCGGGCCGCACCCCCAAGGTGGCGTGCGCGCTGGCAGGGCACGCCGGGCTGGCGCTCTGGTCCTTCATGATGTCCACTGCGCATGGCGCCGGATTAATGCTTATGCCGGCACTGATTCCGCTTTGCATTGGAGACGCATCTGCCCGCGAGGCCACTGCATCGGGTTCGCTGAGGCTGGCGCTCGCGGCGGTAGGAGTACACACTGCGGCGATGCTTGCCGTTACCGGCGTGATTGCCACCGGGGTTTGCCGCGGCTTAGATGCCGGTGCCCGTTTGCTTCGAGACATCAAGAGGAAGTCACCTCCAGTGCCGCGTTGAAGATGACACGTGACTGCGTTGAGCAGGAAGCACCCGGCGATATCGACGGGATGCCCTCTGAACGACCTTCAGTTCTTTCGGGATCTTTTGCTTGTTACTGGCGAGGGCATTGTCCATCATACGAATATTGACGAGGCGCGTCGAAAGCAGACATTGGCGAGAGACCGCAATCGGCCGGTTCCATACTCTTACCTATCTCAAATCAGCGCTGAACGACGCTTGCTCTCCTGCCACAAAAATGACAAGGGCCAACCAAATGGTCGGCCCTTTCTTTTGACCTTCAACCGCCAGTCGCATCAACTATGGCGCCCTTCGCTTCGTGCAGCGTATCCTCCTCGAGACCGATATCTTTGCCTTTGCAAGGCGTCCAGGCAGTAGATGTGCCGGGCGCTGGCGCCGTTGATCTTGTTGGCGGTGAACTTCATCCTCGACGTTAACCCGCGTGGTCTTACGATGCCAGTGCTGCCTTCCGCCTTGCCAGCGCGGCCTGCACCAGCTGAAGGGTATGTTCGATCAACGCCTTGAACTGCCCCAGCTGTTCAGGATGCTCCCGGTGTTGGGCCAGCATGTTCTCCAGGTCCGCGGCGTATGCCGCCAGTTCCGTCGCGCCCACGTTCGCTGCCATGCCGCGAATGCTATGCACGGTGGATTTTGTCGCCGCATGGTCGCAGGATGCTACGGCGGCAGCGAACTGCTCCAACGATGAAGTGAGACTGGGGATGAGCATTTCCAGCACACGGTGATACAGATCCACGTCACCGGAGAGCCTGTCCATCGTGTCTGCCGTGTCGAAGCCGGGGATTTCGACGGGGACATCCTCCTGGACGGGCGCAACGGCGTCTTCAACGGCAGTGGAGGCGGCAGTCATCGGCGTCAGCCAGCGCGTCAGCGTCTGATAGAAATGACCGGGGTTGATCGGCTTGGTGATGTGGTCCTGCATGCCGCTCTTCATGCAGGCCTCGCGCTCTTCCGGCGTGGCATGCGCGGTCATCGCGACGATAGGCAGGTGCTCGAAACGTTCGTCCATGCGGATGCGGCGGGTGGCGGCATGTCCGCCCATCTCGGGCATCTGGATATCCATCAGGACCAGGTTGTAGGCATTCGGGCCGCCGGCGAGGAGTTTTTCCACCGCAATCTTGCCGTTGCCGGCGATATCGATCTCGAGTCCGGTGACGACAAGCATTTCGCGCGCGATCTGCTGGTTGATTTCGTTGTCCTCGACCAGCAGCACGCGGCAGCCGTCGAAGCGGGGCAAGTGCTGTTGTGGGATGGCCGGGCGTGGCGCACCATCCTTTGCCAGTACGTTGACGAAGGTGTCATGCAGCAGCGACTGGTCGATCGGCTTGAACAGCACTGCATCGATCGGTGCGTTCTCGGCCTGCCGCAGTACGCCCTCGCGCCCGAAGGCGGTCACCAGGATCACCTTCGGAATACGCGCCAACCCTGCCTGCACGATTGCATGGGAGAGTTCGACTCCATTCATCTCAGGCATGCCGAGGTCGGCAAGCACCAGGTCGTACGGCATGCCGAGGTCTGCATTGCGGATGGCGACCAGTGCCTCGGACGCGCTATTGACCGCATTGACCTGCAGGCCAAAGCCTTCGACCAGGTTGGTCAGGATTTCCCGGGCGGCCGGGTTGTCGTCCACAATCAGTACGCGGCAGCCGAGCAGGCGTTCAGGCAGGCTGGGCAGGGACATCGTGGTCAGTACGCCAAGGCCGAAACGCAGCGTGAAGCTGAAGGTGGTGCCGACGCCTTCCTGGCTCTGCAGCGACATGCTGCCGCCCATCATCTCCACCAGGCGGCGGCTGATGGCGAGGCCGAGGCCGGTGCCGCCGTATTTGCGGGTGGTCGAGTCGTCGGCCTGGCTGAAGGCCTGGAACAGTTTGCCCATCTGCTCGGGCGACATGCCGATGCCGGTGTCTTCCACTTCGAAGCGCAATTCCGCGCCGTCCGGTCCGTTGGAAACGACGCGGCAGCGCATTTGCACCTTCCCTTGGGATGTGAACTTGATCGCATTGCTGATCAGGTTGATCAGGACCTGTCCCAGCCGCAGCGGATCACCGGAGAGGTGGACCGGGACATCGTCGGCCACGTCGAACACATAGCGCAATCCCTTTTCCGCGGCGCGCTGGCTGGTGACCGTGCTGACATTGGTCAGCACCTCGTGCAGCGAAAAGTCAGTCTTCTCGATGGTCAGCTTGCCTGCCTCGATCTTGGAGAAATCCAGGATGTCGTCGATGATGCCCAGCAGCGAGACGGCGGCGCGGTGGATCTTTTCCACATAGTCGCGCTGCTTGCCGTTGAGGTCGGTGCGCAGTGCGAGATAGGCCATGCCGATCACCGCATTCATCGGGGTGCGGATTTCATGGCTCATGTTGGCGAGGAAGGCCGACTTCATGCGCGAGGCTTCTTCCGCCACTTCCTTGGCGGCTTCCAGCGCCTTTTCGTGTTCCACCAGTTCGCGGTTGGTGCGCAGCAGTTCGTCGGTGCGTTCCGCCACGCGCTGCTCGAGGATGCGTTCGGAGCGCTTCAGGCTGTCCACCAACTGCTGCTGCGCATTTTCCTTTTCCCGCTTCATTTGGTTGAAGCGGTCGGCCAGTGCCAGTGACAGGAGCAGCATTTCGAGCGCCGACCCGATCTGGATGCCGTAGACGGAGATGAAGTTCGGGATGCCCTTGATGCCGTAGCTGCGCAACGCCGTCACCACCGCGGTGAATACCAGGCAGCTGAACGCCAGCAGGAAGAAGCGGGCGCTGCGCTGGCCGCGCAGCTTGCAGACGATACCGACGATCAGCGCCAGCAGCATGTTCAGCATATCGAGGGTGATGCCGATGCCGATGATCTTGTGATAGGGCACTACCCAAAAACCGATCATCTGAAGGACGTTCAGCGCGATGAACAAACGCATTACATTGTCCAGTACCGGCACGGTAATGTCGGTGGCCAGCAGGCGGCGCTGGAACATCAGCAGGGTGATGCCGGTCAGCGCAAAGCCGATCATCGAGGAAATCATCGACCAGCCCGGCGATTCCGGCCACAGGAACTGGTAGGCGACCCCGCTGAAGGCAATGACCGACAGCGCGTTCGCGGTCACGAACATCACGTAATAGAGATAGGTCCGGTCGCGCAGCGATACGAACAGCAGGAAGTTGTACAGGCCCAGGGCCAGCAGCATGCCGAAATAGAGCGCCTGGCCGATGTACTCGTGCAGGCTCTGTTTTTCGAAGGCCTTCGGTTCCCACAGCTTGGTTGGAATGTCCAAAGTTGTACCGGTTGCGACACGCAGGTAATAGGTCAGTTCGGTGCCAGCTGGAATGTGGAGGGGGAAGACGAAGTGGCGGTGGTTGACGACACGTTCGGCGAAGGGCTTGGAATGGCCCGTGGAGATATGCGTGAAGCCGAAGTCGGCCGGCTCGTAGAAGTCGACGTGGTGCAGGTGCGTGAAGGGGACCTCGAGCACGCGGTGGATGTCGCGTCCGGACTTGTTGGCGATCGTGATGCGCAGCCAGATCGCGGATTGCCGCAGGCCGAAATTCAGCGAATCCGCTTTCACCTTGGGCTGGGAAAAGCGCGCGGCCAGCGCCGTACCGGTGACGTCATCGATGGTCCACTTCTTGTCCGTGTCTTCCAGGACGAACCAGTAGGGGGTCAGGTTGATCGGCCTCGGGTCTGGTTTGCCGTCGAGCTGCAAATCCGCGCCGCGTGCACCTGCAGTGGCCAGGATAAGCAGGCAGAGGACGCACCAAAAACGAATCAAGCGAAAAGCAGCCGGCATCCACTCACCTGTCCTAATTAGTTACTGATTGGAAACAGCAATATCGTAACACCCAACATGCAAACCACAGTGTCAAAAAATATGGAAGCGAATTAAACATTTCTTACAAGAAATCAAATATGATCCGAAAAAATATCAAGAACGGCGGCGCGGCTCCACCCGTGCCACTACAGGGAGGAACAAGTGAGTATGAGTCTGGAACACGAAGCCGTGATCATCGGCAGCGGTTTTGGCGGCGGTGTCATGTCGGCGCGCCTGTCGAAACGCTGGCCGGGCAAGGTTCTCCTGCTGGAACGCGGAAAGGAATATCCGCTCGGCGCTTATCCGCGCAGTCCCGCCGATATGGCAGACAATGTGTGGTGTCCTGACGGCGACACGGCACGCCGTCCGCGCGCGGTGCGCAGGCGCAAGGAACAGCGCGGCCATCTTACCGGCATGTTCGATATCCGCCACTTCGACAAGATCGACACGGTCACGTCGGCGGTATTCGGTGGCGGCTCCCAGATCTATGCCAATGTTTTCCTGCGCCCGCCCGAGGCAGTGTTCGAGCAGGGCTGGCCTGCCGCGGTGCGGCGCGACATGCTCGCGCCGTACTACGACGTGGCGCAGCAAGTCCTCGGCGCGCGCCCGGTGCCGCCGGCCAGCGGCGAGGACGACCGGCGCTACATCAAGCGGACCGAGCGCTTCCAGGAGTTCGCCCGCCAGGCCAACCTGCCGACGCGGATGGCCGACATCGCGGTCTATTTCGGCAACGACTACTCCTACCGCGCCAGCGACAAGCCGCTGCCGCTCGGTGTGCAGGAGCCCAACCGCTACGGCGCACTGCAGACCTCGTGCACCTATTGCGGCGAATGCGACATCGGCTGCAATGTGCAGGCCAAGAATTCGGTCGATCATAATTACCTGCATGTCGCGCGCCACCGCTACAACGCGCAGATGCGCACTCAGGCTGTGGTGGAGCGCATCGTGCCGCTGAACGCCTCCATGGCCGACGATCCGGCCAGCGACGGCATTCACGGATACCGCGTGTATTTCCGCGACCTCCGGATGGGCGAAACGCACAGCGTGACGACGCGCCGCGTGGTGGTGTCGGCCGGCACGCTCGGGACGAGCGAATTGCTGATGCGCTGCCGCGATGTGTACAAGACCCTGCCGCGCATTTCGCAGCGGCTGGGGCAGCAGTTTTCCGGCAACGGGGATTTCCTGGCCTTCGCCGTGGACGGCAAGAAGGAAGTCAACTCCACCTACGGACCGGTGATCACGCAATATACCGATCATCATCTGTACAAGGACCTCGACCGCAAACAGGCGTTCCTTCTGGAGGACGCCAGCTACCCGACGCAAGTCGGCTGGGCCACCGCCGCACTCAATCCGGTGATGAATCCCTTCCACATGATCTGGGAGACGGTGAAACAAGTCTGCGCCTATGCCTTCGACAAGTTCTATCCCGGACGCAAGAACAGCAGCGTCGGCTACATGATGCAGAAGCTGTTCTCGCACGACCTGTCGCAGTACAGCGCGGTGCTCTTGTGCATGGGCCTCGACAATGCCAAAGGCGTATTGAGGTTGAACAAGGAAGGTTATCTCGACGTCGACTGGCCGCAGGAGAGCAACCGTCCGCTGTACGACTCCATTCTGAATCTGGGCAAGCGCTTCACCCAATTCATTGGCGGCAAGCATTTCGTGCCGATGCCCACCTGGCTTTGGCCGATCAAGAACAACGTCACCGTCCATCCGCTTGGCGGCTGTGCGCTGGCCGATTCCCCGGACCAGGGCGTGGTCAGTGCCAAAGAGGGCAGCCGTGGGCAGGTGTTCGGCTACCAGGGTCTGTATGTGGCGGACGGCTCGCTGATGCCAACTGCGCTCGGAGCCAATCCGGTGGCGACCATTACCGCGCTGTCGGAATGGATTGCGCATGAAATCACCGGCGCGATGCCGGATGCGGATCTGTAGCCACCTCAATCAAGTTCATCTCCGTCATTCCCGTATAGGCGCGCAGACTCCCTTCCCCCGCAGGCGGGAGAGGGGAGAAAAGCGACGAATCGCGGGAATGACATCCAACAAAAATAACGTCCAGGGAGCAAGCGAATGTCCGACGATCTGTCCGGCGTAAAAATCGAATTCGCCGAGGTAATGAAAGGCTACGTCAGCGCGGAGGCCACCACCTTTGCAGACGGCTATGCGGACGGCGAAAAAGCCGGCCATACATTGGCGCTGCATGTCACGGTCCGCATCCATGACCTGCACGCCTTCCTCAATACACCTGGCCATGCCGGCACGCTGGAAGGGCATGTCGTCTGCCCGCTGCTCGGCGGCGTCTGCACGGTGCAGTCCGGCACCTTCCGCCTGATGCCCGATACCGCCGACCGCGACCGCAAGGTGATGTACTACCAGGTGTACTGCACCACGCCGTCCGGCGAGCAGTTCACCTTCGTCGGCAACAAGCAGGTGCAGCACACCGCGCCGCTGGACCTGTGGCATGACACCACGACGCTGTTCGTCAACGTCTTTCGCGGACATGTCGACCCGGACAAGCCGGCGCAGGCGCCGCTCTGGGTCACCGGCATCATCAGCCTCGGCCTGCTGGATTTCATGCAGGTGCTGCGCGGCTTGAAATCGACCGATGCGAAAGGCCATACCAGCGTTGCCGGCCTGATTGCCTTCGGACGCTACTTTGCCGGCAAGCTGTGGGATGTCTACGGCCCGCACCTGCCACCACCGCCCAACCAGCCGCAGCGGCGCTACGCAAAGTTTACGAATGAAGGCGTGCAGGGTGCGTCTATTTCTTCGCATCCGTTTTCCACCGCCGACGGTCTCACGCTGAACCTGACGCGCTTCTCGCGCGGCGCAAGCGACGATGTGGTGCTGGTCGTGCACGGCCTCACCAGTTCGTCGGACATGTTCATCATGCCGGAACACCAGAACCTGGTGCAGACGCTGCTCGACCAGGGTTTTTCCGATGTGTGGACGTTGGATTACCGGGGGAGCTGCCGCTTCCCGTACAACCTGGTGCGCAGCCGCTACAACTTCGATGACATCGCGCTGTTCGACCACCCCGCTGCACTAGCTGAATTGCGCCGCCACATCGGGCCGCACCGCCGCATCCACGTCATCGCGCACTGTGTCGGCGCGCTGACCATGGCCATGGGCCTGTTCGGCAAGACGGTGCAGGGTGTATCCAGCGTGATCCTGAACAGCGTCTCGCTCACGCCTTGCGTGCCGGGCTGGTCCACACTCAAGCTCGCGCTCGGCCCATGGGCATCCGACTACCTGCTCGGGATCGAATACTACAACCCGAGCTGGCGCCGCCAGCCCGGCTGGTCGGTCGGCAAGCTGATCGCGATGGGCGCGGATCTGCTGCACCAGGAATGCGATTCGCCGGAATGCCACATGCTCAGCTTCATGTGGGGCACGGGGCGGCCCGCGCTGTTCAACCACGAGAACATGCTCAAGGTCACGCATGACCGATTGGGCGATTTGTTCGGCGGCGTGGACGTGCACTATTACCGCCACGTGCACAAGATGGTCGCGGCGGGCAATACGGCGGTCAAGTTCGAGCCAGGCAATCCGCGTTACGCGGCGCTGCCGGACAATTACTTCGACTATGCGGCCGACATCAAGACGCCCATCCTGTTCATCCAGGGGCAGGACAACCGCGTCTTTGCCGACTCCAACATCCGCTGCCACGAGCGGTTGGAAAAGATCGTCCCCGGACGTCACAAGCTGCATGTGTTCCCCGGTTATGGCCACCAGGACATCTTCATGGGCAAGGATGTCGCCACGGATGTGTTCCCGCATCTGATCAGCTTCCTGCGGGAGCACGCTCATGGTTGACACGACGCTTCCATCGGGATTGGTGATGTGGCCGGCCGGCACCGAACAAAAGAACCGGCTGTGCGTGCTCATCAGCGACATCCATTGCACCGACTGCACGGTCGGCAACCAGACCGCGTCCGAGACCGACTGGCAGCTGTTCTTCGAGCAGATGGAGTTCGCCGTCTGCAACCCCGGCGACAAGGCGCACACGCCGCCGGACCAGCAGATCGACGAACTGCTGCTCATCCTCAACGGCGACATCGTCGACATCATCCGCACCAGCAAGTGGGCGGAGGCGGGCGTCTATCCGTGGCAGCGCGACGATCCCCGCTTCGATGAGATCGTGCTGGCGACCATGCGCGACATCGTCGCGATCCATGCGCGCAAGCGTCCTGACGACAGCGAGCAACCGTATTCCGGCTTCTTCTACTGGATGCGCCAGAGCATCGCCAAGCTGCGCGAGTATGGCGTCGCCGTGACCGTCATCCCTATCGTCGGCAACCACGACAAGGAATTGCAGGTGGTGCCCGCGGCGCGGCAAATGTTCTATGAGGAATGCCTGGGCATGACCGCGCTCGACATCTCCGACAGCTATCGCGCCTGGGTCGGCGCACAGCTCGGCACGCCTGCCGACGACATGTATCCGTGCATGCCTTTCTACTTCGCCGATACCGGACTGCGCCTGCTTGCGACCCATGGCCAGTGGCGTGACCAGGACAACTCGCGCTCTACGCCGAACTGGAAGATTTCACGCGGCTGGCAGCCGCAGGTGTGGAAGGAAGAGCAGTATCGCGCATTCAGCGATCCCTGCTTCGGCGATACTGTGGCGGCCGGCATGCTGTCGCGCTTCATCTGGGCGATGGCCAGGACGATCGACAAGAACATGCCGGGCGCAAGTCGCATCTGCAACCTGCTCGACGAGATGGACCTGTACCGGCCGTCGGTGTCCGCCGTGGTGCGCCTGCTGAGCGAATCGCGCCGCCTCGCCTGGCGCACGCCGGAAGCGAAAGGCTTGCACGCCCATGTGCTGCGCTGCTTCCGCGAAAGCCTGGTCGAATGGATGTCGCACGACGAAACATGGAAGAGCGCGCACGGCACGACCAAGCTGGGCCTGTACGTGTTGAACTTCCTCACCCGCTTCAAGTGGTACTGGCTGGACATCAGCCTGATGCGGCTGATGGCCAAGGTGCAGGAACCGGAATCCGACATCAAGGACGAGACGCTGGTCGACCTGCCGGCCTTCCAGCCGCCGTACCGCATGCTCGGGTTGCGCCTGCACGTCGAAGGGCACACCCATGTGGCGCTGCAGGCAGACCTGCAGTTCCCGAGGCCGCGTCAGGGACGCAACAACTATACGTACGTCAACCTCGGCGCATGGCGTGACTCCATCGTGCCCAAGCGCAATCGCGGCTACCGGCGGCGCGGCATCGGACGTGCGCTGTTCATCTTTGATCTGGCCAAGCTTGCGAGCCGTATTCCCAGCGACGCCTACCGGTTTTACGCGCGCGACATGACGAGCTGGGGCGACCGGATGGACAGTTGGTAGAGCGTCTTCGCCCCGTAGCGCGCAAACCGCCGCTGCCATGAATATGGGATTGCCGCAATGCGTTGATTTGTCGGATAGTTCCAAAATTGAAACGCGCGCCGACGGTGAAAACTTTCGGATGGAACGGCAAATGGCAGCTGCATGAAAAGACAATTACCCATCCTGGTCGTCGACGACCAATGGCCCATGCGCCAAGCCCTGACGGCGGCCCTGCGCGACATGGGTTTTCATGATGTGATCACCGCGTCGAACGGGCAGGAGGCGGTACGCGTGCTTTCGGGCACGCCTGTCTCTGCCGTCATCTCCGACTGGAATATGCCCGGCATGACCGGCATCGGCCTGTTGCGCTGGGCGCGCATGCAACCGGCGCTGGCCGGCCTTCCCTTCATGCTTGTGTCCGCCGAAACCGACCGCGACCGGGTGCGCATGGCCATTCAGGCCGGTGTGTCCGAGTACCTGGTCAAACCCTACACGGTGCAGGATCTCGCCAACAAGATCCAGCGCATCCTCGGCAAGGAATGGTGTGAAGCGCCGCTCCGCGTGCAATCCGGCGACAAGGTGCTTGGCCTTGCGAACGCAGCCGAAGTGGAAGCGCGCGTCGACAGCTCGACCATCCTGGTGGTCGACGATGTGCCGGCCAACATCGAAGTCATCGCGGAGATCCTCAAGGGCGACTATGCGACCGTCGCCGCCACCTCCGGTCCGCAGGCACTTCAAATTGTGCACTCGGCGCAGCCGCCCGACCTGATCCTGCTCGACGTGCTGATGCCCGAGATGGACGGATACGAAGTCTGCCGGGTGCTCAAGTCGGATGCGGCGACGCGCGACATTCCGGTGATCTTCCTGACCGGTAACGATCGCGTCGAAGATGTCGTGCGCGGCCTCGAGGTCGGCGCCGTCGACTACATTGCCAAGCCGGCCGAGCCGAGCATCCTCAAGGCACGCATTCGTACCCATCTTCGCCTCAAGCTCGCGTTCGCCAACCTGAGCCGGCAGAACACCGCACTCGCCGCGTCGGCGAAACTGCGCGAGGATGTCGCCCGCATCACCCAGCACGACCTCAAGAACCCGATCGCAGCCATCATCTCGGGTGTCGACATTCTTCTGGAAAGCGGCGGCCACAGTGAGGCGCATGCCGAAATGATGCGCATGATGCAGGCCGAGGCGTGGCGCGCGCTCGACCGGGTCAACCAGTCGATGAGCTTGTACAGGATGGAAACGGGCACCTTCGTGCTGCGGCCGGAGCCGGTCGACCTGGTGTCGATCCTCGATACCGTGCGGAGCGAAACGCTGAAGGCGTTTTCCGGTATGGCGCTCAAGATCCGCTTCGCGGCATCTGACGGCACAGAGCCACCGGCCGGATGTTACATCGTGCAGGGCGAGCGCGGGCTCTGCCATTCCCTGTTCGGCAACCTGCTCCGGAATGCGGCCGAAGCATCACAGGAAGGCGGCGCCATTGATGTCCGCTTCAGCGCAGGCGAAGCAGGCGTCACGGTCAGCATACGCAACGACGGCACAGTTCCTTCGGAAATCCGGGATCGTTTCTTCGAGAAGTACGTCACCGCCGGCAAGCCGGATGGCACCGGGCTCGGCACCTACAGCGCGAAGCTGGTGACGGAGGCGCAGCAAGGGACGATCGCGATGGTGACGGACGAGAAGGCGGGGACGACGTTGACAGTGACCTTGCCGGCACCAGCAGTCAAGGAATGAGGGCAATGCAGAAAGGACCGGTCACTAAGACAACGCGTGCGAGTGATGCGATGACCGCGTGTCTTCAACGTACCCCGATAATCCCTATCCGATCAACCCGGAACATATCATCATTATGGAGATGAGTGAGCTTGCATAAACAACGACGATGTCCTGCGCCACCCATTCGTCAAGGGCGTCACTGGCGGATGATATTGCGCGCACCAGAATAAACGGCGATTTCGCTGTGCCTGAACCCCATTTCTTTTGATTGACTCAACGTACGGAGAACGCATGACAACCACCCCACACATGTTTGCAGCAGTCCCGTCAGGAAAACCGTCACTGCGGGCGGCTTACGAGGCTTGGCTGACGGCGCAATCCCCGCAAGACGATGAAACAACGCACGGAACGGCGCAACGGACATCCAAGCCAAAATCAGTGGGCATCGTCGGGGGCGGCATGGCAGGGCTTTATTCTGCCTTGCTTCTGAAGTCGCAGGGCATCGATTGTCATATCTTCGAGGCTCATCCCTCCCGTCTGGGCGGTCGCGTCTATACCCACCGTTTCAATAATGAGCCCAATCAGTATTTTGAGGCCGGCGCCATGCGCCTTCCGCATACCTCTGAACAGCAACCGGTATTCGATCTCATCGATTGGCTGAACGAAAGGCTTCCGCCGGCGAACACCATTAATTGCATTACATACAATCTCTATGACCCGAAGGGTAACCTGGCATACGTGAATGGCCGCCGCATGGCAGACGGACAGGCCATGACAGTCGAGTATGCCAATCAACATCCAGCCCGACTTGAATTTCCCCTCTTGCCCGAGGACCGCCACAAGACCGCATCGGAACTGCTCGATGAAGCGATCGGCCCTTATCTTCAATTGCTCCAGAAGGATTTCGAGAAGGGCTTCCGGGAGATCGTCAAGTATGACAATTACTCGTTCTATACCTACCTGACCGAAATCGCGGGATGGTCAATGGAGAAGGTCAACTATGTCGAGGTCATGAGTTCGGCGACCAACCAGTTCCAGAACAGTTTTACGGAACTCGTTATCGAGAGCATGGACTTTTCCGGGGCTGACTGGAAAACCATTGCCGACGGCATGGACAGGTTGCCCAACGGTTGCGCTGACGTGCTGGGGCGGGAACGCATCACGATGGGAGCGGCAGTGCGGGAAATCGAGAACCTGCCTGACGGCAGGGTGGCGATTCACCACTCGGCGTCGGCTGCGCCCGCTGTCTTCGACAAGGTCATCATGGCGCTGCCGCCGGCAGCGTTGCGGATGATCAAAACACCGCAATGGTCGGTAACTAAGATGCAGGGTATCCGTTCCCTGCACTTTGAACCCCTTTACAAGATCGGCATGCGTTTCCGCACCCGCTTTTGGGAGAAGGTTGCACGGCCGTCGCTAGGCGGCCAGTCGATCTCGGACCTGCCAATGAGATGGTGCGTGTATCCGTCCTACGGAATGGGCACGGAAGGTCCGGGGGCATTGTTGCTCTACTCCTGGATGACCGATGCATATAACTGGTTGCCGAAGTCTCAGGAGGATCGTGTACGCATCGGACTGCAGAACTTGCAGGAACTCTATGGCAACGAAGTCGACGTGCGGGAACAGTTCATCGAAGCTTTTGATGTGGCATGGCCGACCGAGTGGGCAACCGGCGACGCGATGTTCTTTCCAGGGCAGTTCCGTCGTCTTTTCAATGTGGCGCGCCATCCCGAAGGCAATGTGTATTTTGCAGGGGAGCATTTGTCCGTGCACCACACCTGGATTGTCGGCGCCCTGGACTCGGCGCTGCACGCCTGTCATCAGATCCTTCACGATCCGGAACTGGAGCCCTTGCGTCCCGAGCAGGCGGAAAGCACGCCGCGTCACACCTATGACTATAGCCAATGCGCACAGGCTGGAGTGCTGCCGGTACCGCGCTCCGAATCGCTGCCGGCCTCGGAAAAAATGCAGCGGCCATGGGGAATGGGATTCTGATGGCGCAGGGTATTCCAGAAGCTTGTTAGCGGGGTGGACATGATAAAAAAGCGTCTCCTGGCGGCGCTGCTGTTCTGCACGGCAGCCATTCATTCCCTGGCTGCCGAACCGGAAATCAAGCTGAGGGTGTTCGGTTCCTGGGATATGCTGAGCCAGTTCAATGATTACGAGCGCCCCTTCTGGACCGAGAAGGTGCCGGCCATGTTAGGTGAACGTATCGCAATCGAGCTTACGCCATTCAACAAGGCCGGGCTGAAGGGATCGGAAATCGTGCGGCTCATGAATCTGAGGGCCATCGATATCGGCACCGCCATCCTTTCCTATATATCCGAGCAGGATCCGATCGTCGAAGGAATAGACCTTGCCGGCCTCGCGCCCGATGCGGGGAAGGCACGCCGCATTGCCGATGCTTTCGCACCTGCCATGAGCCGCCATTTCGAGAGGAAATATGGCATCCGTGCCCTTGCATTCTGGCCGTACCCGGCGCAGATGCTTCATTGCAATGGGCCGATCGCAAGCCTTGATGACCTCAGGGGCAAGAAAGTGCGTATCAGCTTGCGCACGACGAGCGACCTCCTGGAGGCGTTCGGCGCCGTTACGCTCAGCATCCCGTTCGACCAGATATACGGCAAGATCAAGGAGGGGGCCGTGGATTGCGTTGTCACTGGCACCTTGTCGGCGAATGCCGCCAGGTTGTACGAGGTCACTACCCATCTGTATAACCTGCCGTTGGGATGGAGCACGATCATGCTCGGTATGACTCAAGCGAGCTGGGATCGGCTCTCGCCGGCAGAGCAGAAGCTTCTCTTGGATGGCGTCAATGAACTTTCGAACGCATTGTGGCAAGCTGCCGAAAGTCAGACCAGTCAGGGACTGGCCTGTAATGCCGGTAATGAAAGTTGCAGGATGGGCCAGAAAGGCGCTATGAAGCTGATAGCAGCCACACCGGCTGATCGCGACAAACTCCAGCGAATCGTGCCGGACATCGTCGTCAGGCGTTGGTTCGAACGCTGTGGGGTTGTTTGTGCCGAGGATTGGACTGGTTCAGTTGGAAAAGTGCCGGGAGTAGTTCCCAAGCGATGAGCGAATGAGGGGCAGTGGTCTTCCATGAATAACAAAACTAACCCTGTCCACAGTCCGCCGGAAGCGGCCACGGTCAGCATTGCATTCCGTTTGCGCCTCGCGTTCGGGGCGGTGGCCGCAACGACGCTGATTGCATCGGTTGCGGCAATCCTGGCCTTCAGTTCTGTCACCGGCACTTTCCATACGGTTTCGGACCATAGCTTTCCGGCTACCGTGACTGCAGCCCGCTTGCGGGTAAACAGCCAGGAACTGTCCACGGCATTGGCCGCACTGGCTGCGGCCGACAGTCCCGAAGCGCGCCGGGTCGCGCACGAGAGGCTGGATGTGATCCTTGCGGATGTACCCAAGCAGATCGACGGTGTGTCGGAGGGACGTGTTGCCGCTGCGAACCAGCTTGCCAAGGTACTGGCCTTACTCAGGAAAAATATTGCAGAAACAGATAGCCTGGTCGACGAACGTCTCTTGCTCGAGCGACGCAAGCAGGAGTTGATGAGTCAGTCGGGCGAATTGCAGCGCCGCTTTCTGGCTGCAATCGATCCCGTGATCACCGTTGCCAATGCCGATCTGCTATCGGCGGCGCGCCGCGTGTCGGTTAATAGCGGTGCAGCCGTGCACGGCCTCATCGACAAGGAGTTTGCAACATTGCAGGCGTTACTACAGGCGCGGACAAGCGCCTTTCGCCTCGCAGCAGAAAGCGGGGTTGCAAGCGGAAAGTCGCTGCAACATGTCGTGAACGACTTCAGGCGTTCCCTGGACGACATTGATGGACCTGTCCGGGAGCAGGGAAAGAAAGTGGTGGCAGCCACCGGTCCGCTGCTATCCGACATGTCTCCCGATGCCGGACATGTTTCTGCCGTACGCAGTGCGGTATCGGCATTCGATGCCGTTATCGAGCCGCTGATCCAACGTTCGACCCTGCAATTGGTCGCGAAAAGCGATGTCATCACCACCGAGGCAACCAATGCCGTCGTTCTCCTGGTGGCCGAGCACGTCGCGCCGGTTGGGGCCGCACTGCGACTGCAGGGCGATGCCAATCTGCTTGCCAGCCTTTTCGGCCAGGCAGCGAATGCTACGTCAGGCGCGCAGCTGGATGACATATCGAAGATATTCCGCACCACCGTCCAAGGCATGGCAAAGGCACGACGTGAGCTTCGCGCCGACGCTCACCTGACTGGCGTCGACAACGCCCTTGCAGCCCTGCAGAGGCTGGCGGAGGAATCGAACGGAGTGTTTGCGGTACGGCGGCGTCAGCTCGCTCTGGTGGACATGTCGCGGCGCCTGCTGGAGAGCAATCGCACCGTCACGGAGCGGCTTTCGGAGGCCGTGCAGAATATCACCGACGACATCGGTCGCAACCTGGACGGAGAGATTGCCGCAGTGGAGCTCCGGCTAAACCGCAGCACATGGCTGCTGGTCGCAATGGCCCTGTTCAGTCTCGCCTTGTCGGTAATGCTGGGTTACTTCTATGTCGGCCGCCGGATTGCCAGGCGTCTGACCGATCTTTCCGACAGCATGCGCGCGATTGCCGGCGGCAAGCTGGATGTCACCATTCCCGGCGGCGGCGACGACGAGATTTCCGCGATGGCCCGCTCTCTGCTGATTTTCCGGCAGGCCATGGAGGAGGTCGACAAACGCACCGCCGAGGCCGAAGCGGCGCGCAAGCGGCTGGTGGACATGACTGACAGGCTGCCGCTTACCGTGGTCCAGTACCGTCAACCGCCTGATGGCGAGGGAAGCTATGTATTCGTCGGGAAGAGCGTCCGGCAGGTGCTTGGTGTCGGCGCCGCTGAAGTGCTTGCCAATAAGGATGCACGCTGGCGTAACGTGCTCGAGGAGGACCGCATTGTTACCGAGTCTCTGGTAAAGCGCGCGCTTGCCGAACACATGCCCATGGAATTCCATCATCGCCTCAAGGTCGACGGACGGATTCGGTGGATATATGCGCACTCGGTGCCATCGAAAATGCCGGATGGTTCGTGGGTATGGAACGGCTTCTGGATGGATGTCACCGAATCGCGTCAGCAGGGCGAAGAATTGCGTATCGCCAAAGAAGCAGCTGAGGAAGCCACCCGCGCCAAATCCCTCTTCCTGGCCAACATGAGTCATGAGATCCGTACGCCGATGAACGCGATCATCGGGCTCAGCCACCTCGCGCTCAAGACGACACTCGACAAGAAGCAGCGCGACTATGTGGCGAAGATCCACAACGCGGGCACCTCGCTCCTGGGCATCATCAACGACATCCTGGATTTCTCGAAGATCGAGGCCGGAAAGCTCGATATCCACAACAGCAATTTCGTGCTGGACCGGACCATGGATAACGTGACGACGATCGTCGGACACAAGGCGGCGGACAAGGGGCTGGAGCTGATTTTCGATATTGCGCCCGACGTTCCACAAGCGCTGGTTGGCGACCCCTTGCGGCTGGAGCAGATCCTCACCAATCTGATCGGGAATGCGGTCAAGTTCACCGAGCGTGGCGAAGTCCTGGTGCGCGTGGAATGGCTCGAGAACACCGGCGCGCGCGTCAAGCTCAAATTCTCGGTGCGGGATACCGGCGTCGGCATGGGCGCGGAGCAGCAGCAACGCCTGTTCCAGGCATTCACGCAGGCCGACGGCTCGATCACTCGCAAGTACGGCGGCACTGGTCTCGGCCTGGCGATCTGCAAGCGCCTGGTTGAAATGATGGGCGGTACCATCTGGGTACAAAGCGAACGGGGCGTCGGCAGCACCTTCAGCTTCACCGCCTGGTTCGGGCGCGGGCAGGAGTCGACGCGGCGTGACCTGCCCGCGCAGATCAGGGGGCTGCATGTCTTGATCGTGGATGACAACCCTGAGGCGCGCCGCGTGCTGGCTGGCCATTGCGCTACCTTGCCGCTGCAGGTCGATGAAGTCGCGTCCGGCGAGGAGGCCGTGGCAGCGGTGCGCCAGGCAGCGGCGGACGGGCATGCATACGGCCTCGTCCTGATGGACTGGTCCATGCCCAGCATGAACGGCATCGACACCGCGCGCGCGATCAAGCAGGATCCGGCGCTGGAGATGCTGCCGGCAATCGTGATGGTGACGGCCTTCGGCAGGGAGGATGTCAGGGACGAGGCAGCCGGCGTTCCGCTCGACGGTTTCCTCGTCAAGCCGGTGAGCGCGTCGACCCTCGTGGATACGCTGGTCGAACTGTACGGCAACAGTGCGCAGGTCCAGCCGCCCGGGGTGTCTGCCGATTACGTGCTCGAGGGCTTGCGCGTGCTGCTGGTGGAAGACAACGCGATCAACCAGCAGATCGCGGCCGAGCTGATGTCCTCGGCAGGCATCGTGGTAGACGTGGCCGATAACGGTCGCATTGCACTGGACATGCTGAAGTCTGGCGTGCAATACGACATTGTCCTGATGGACCTGCAAATGCCGGAGATGGATGGTTTTGCGACCACCGAGGCGATCCGCGGCAACATGGCGCTGGCGCATCTGCCCGTGGTGGCGATGACGGCCCATGCAATGGCAGAAGAGCGTGAGCGCTGCATCGACGCCGGTATGAACGACCATATCGCCAAGCCGATTGACCCCGATGTGCTCTTCGCGACCCTGGCACGCTGGGATCGCCGCAAACCGCAGGATGGACTCGCTGTTGCAAGGGAGATCATCCCGATGGATGACATGGGAGCGATGGCAAGGAATGACTGGATCGACACTGCCGGCGCCTTGAACAGGCTAGGCGGTAACGCGGCGCTCTTGCAGCGGCTGTTGGCCCAGTTTGCGGAAGAGTATGGAGGACAAGCCGAGCGGATTGAGTTTTTGCTTGCCGCCGGCGACCGGGCGGCGGCGAAACGTGCGGCACACACGCTCAAGGGCCTCGCCGGCAACCTCGGTGCGACCGCGCTTGCCAAGGTAGCGGAGGAACTCGAGAAAGCGATCCATGCCGGGCAGGAGGATGACTTATTGATTGCCGATTTTGCTGCGGTCTGCGCGTCCACCGTTGCGGCTATTCGCGCCATGGTGCCTGTGCAGGGGACGGACGTCCCGAAATCCGGAGCATCGGTTGACTCGCGCGAAACCGTACAGCAACTCTCGCAGTACCTCTCTACTGGCAACGCCGATGCCGTCGACTACTTCAGTGCGCACCGCGGTGCGCTGCTGGCGGTGCTCGGCAGGCAGGCGGCCCCTGTCGAGCGGGCTATCAACAACTATGATTTCGAGACCGCTCTCGAACTCGTCGGCGCGTCTCTGTCACAGGCCGCGCAACCCGGCAGCTAACACGCGAGTGCGGTCATCCGCGTTTCGCGGGCTTTCCCGCCGACGACCTGATTTTCAAGTCGACGCCGTTGCATGATATTGGCAAGGTCGACATTCCCGCATGACAAGGCGGTTGCCCTGATTGTCGAAGGGTGGGGGTCGCATTTCGATCCCCACATGGTTGATGCCTTCCTGTCGATCGCGGACGAATTCCGCAAGATCGCCGAACGGTTCGTGGACGAAGAGTAGTTCCGCCTTAGAGCGGCTTTCGAATTGGTGTAGGGGCCCCCTACACCAATTCGAAAGCCGCTCTAAGTCCCCGCTTGATGCCGCGCAAATCGCGCTCGGTTTTACCGGCGACGCGCGATCCGTTTTCCTTTCCGGCGGTCGAAAGTCCTTGAGCCTGAGTCGCGGTTGTGTGCCGCGAGGAAAGTTTGCGACTGATGAAAAATTCCTGGCTGAAAAAGAATCCGCTGATGAGCATGTGGCTCAGCGGCGCGAATGCCGTTGCCGGCAAGGCGCGCCGCCGCATCATGGCCGAGAGCAAACGGCAGGGTTCGGCCATGATGACCCGCAGTCTGAAGCAAGCGAACGATTTCTGGAGCGGGATGCTGCTGGCGAAGCCGCCCGCGAAACGAAGGAAGAAGCGCCACTAACTTAATCAAGCAGGAGGATCAGGCATGAAACGTACAGCAACGGCCGCCTGGAGCGGCGGCCTCAAGGACGGTACAGGTACTGTGTCGTCGCAGAGCGGCGTGTTGTCCAATACCCGGTATGGATTCCAGAGCCGGTTTGAGGAAGGGGCGGGAACGAACCCGGAGGAATTGATTGCGGCTGCGCATGCAGGTTGCTTCACGATGGCCTTGTCGGCGCAACTGGAAGAGGCTGGGTACAAGGCGGAGAGCTTGAAGACGGATGCGGTGGTGACGCTGGAGAAAGTGGCTTCGGAGTTTGAGATTACCAAGATTAATTTGAACCTGGTGGCGAAGGTGCCGGGGATTGATCAGGGGAAGTTTGATACGGCGGTGAATAATGCGAAGGTGGGGTGTCCGGTTTCCAAGGTGTTGAAGGGGGCGGATATTTCGTTGACTTCCAAGTTGGAGACTTGATTGGTGTTTTTCTTCGGTGCCCCGGTCTGGTCGGTTCTCTGTGGAAGCTAGCCGGGACTGGCCCCGGCGGGCCACCTACCTTTTTGCTTCGCCAAAAAGGTAGGCCAAAAAGGCGCCCCTGGTCCGCAGCCCCTTCGGGGTACCCGAAAAAATGCAGGGGAAGGCGGGAAGCGCAGAACTCGCCTGCGGCTCAGACAACTGCGCTTCTTAATCCGCCTTCCCCAGCATTTTTTCGGCTGCGTACAAGGGAGTAAGAGCGGAAACCCATCCCCACCCTGGCCCTCCCCTTGAAGGGGAGAGAATCAGAAATTCATTTCTTCGAACAATTGAAATCGAAGCCGAAACATTGCGGTCTCAATTATGAGACTACGTTTGCCAAGCCTTGACCAGTTCCCTCCCCTTCAAGGGGAGGGTCAGGGCGGGGATGGGTTTAAAAAGATCCCTTGTGACAAGCCAAAAGAGCAGGCGCAAAATCGGAAAAAGAAGCGCAGATGTCTGAGCCAAAGGCGAGTTCTGCGCTTCCCGATTTTGCGCCTGCTCTTTTGGGCACCCCCGCAGGGGGCGAAGGCACCAGGGGCGCCTTTCTTTGCTTACTTTCTTTGGCGAAGCAAAGAAAGTGAGTGGCCCGCCGGGGCCAGTCCCGGCTAGCATCGACGGAGAGCAAACCGAACTGGGGCACCGGAGAGAAAACCAAAACCTCAAGCCCGAGCCTCATCCCCCCAAACCTGCCACATCCGAAACCTGACCCCCGCCTGCTCCTCACTCAACATCTCCCTCACCCCAAACCCAACCACCCCGGTATCCCGCTGCACAGGCTCCGCCAGCAACACCCCATCCGCCCCAACCAACACATGCACCACAGGCGAGGTCGTACTCGAGCCCTTGCCGGACACCACACCGACTTCCCCGTTAGCCAGCCGAACAACGGCCCCCGTCGGATACATCCCGACCACACGGATGAAACAGGCAGTGAGCATCGGATCCACACTCTGATGATCCGCCAACAGCAAATCCCGCAGAGCTTCAATCGGCAGCAACGACTTGCGGTAGCTGCGAGACGAAACACGCGCGCAGTAGCGGTCGGCGAGGGAAATGACCTTGACGTTGAGCGGGATGTCGTCGCCGGTCTTGCCGAAGGGGTAGCCGCTGCCGTCTTCATTCTCGTGATGCAGCAGCACGCAGTTGAGCCAGTCCTCGTCCTCGATCCCGGCACGCTGGAGAATCTCGACGCCGCGCTGCGGGTGTGCCTGGATGGCGGCGCGTTCGTCGCCGGAGATCGCGTTGAGCCGGCTCTGCAACTGCTCCTGGTTATGTAGCATGCCGATGTTCATCGTCAGTGCGCCCGCCACAACCGTCAATGTCTGGTTCGGCCCCTTGTCCAGCGCGCGCGCCACCAGCATGGCGACGACGGCGGTGTCGATGCAGTGGCGCACCGCGTAGCTGCCTTCATCCTGGTTGTGCAGGATGCAGGCGAGGGCGATGTCGGGGCCGTCATCGACCGCGGAGATGAGCTTGTCTGCGACGGCGAGCAGGCGCGCCTGCGCATCCGGTTCGCGCTCGACGTTGAACAGCAGGTATTCAAGTTCGCGGTGCGCTTCGTTGATGCGCCTGAGCACCGGTTGGCGCTCCTGCGAGGCAGACCCCGGGGTGTCCGGTGTGTCGAGAGGGCGGTGCTCCATGTTGTTCCTTTCGGTCCTCAGGACGTCAAAGTATTGCAAAGAAAGTAACTGATTGCCCTGAACAAAGAGTTACCGACCATTGTATGGGGGACTTGAACGGATTTCATCAAATTGTTGGATTCAGGAAACTTTCATCGACATGCATAGTTTCTATCAAGCAATTTTTGGCGCAAAGGCGGTATGATGGAATCGTCTTTATCATCGGAATCCTATGGCGACCATCATCAACCAGCGTCTTGCCCACCTGCGTTCGCTCGTTGTCGATGACATGGCGACCATGCGGCAGAACATCCGGACGCAGCTTGGGCAGCTTGGCATTCCCCATGTCGACCAGGCTTCCACGCCGGATGAGGCGATCAGCTATATCCGCAAGAATGCCTACGACATCATCATCTGCGATTACAACCTGAACCGCGAAACCAACGGCCAGCAGATGCTGGAATTCCTGCGTTCGCAGAACATCCTTCCCGTTTCGACCATGTTCATCATGGTGACGGCGGAGAGCAGTTACGACTTCGTGGCCAGCGCCGCCGAATTCCAGCCGGATGCCTATATGGTCAAGCCGCTGACCGGCGGCAAGCTGCTGGAGCGCATCGAGCGCCTGCTGGACAAGCAGAACGCGCTGCGTTCCATCGTCGGCCGCCTCAACCTCAAGGACGTGGCCGGCGCCGTGGAGGAATGCGACAAGATGATGCAGGTCCAGCCGAAGTGGGCGCTGGACATCCTGAAGATCAAGGCCAATGCGCTGCTCGAACTGGGCAAGCATGAAGACGCGCGCGCGGTGTATGAAATAGCCCTGAAGGCGCGCGACGACCTGGTCTGGGCGCGATACGGCGTCGCACGCTGCCATCTGGCGGCCGGCAAGCTGGACGACGCCAAGGCCGTTGCGCAGGCCGTGCTGGAATCCAATACCCAATATGTCGTCGCCTACGACCTGCTGGCGAAGGTCGCCGAGGCGCAAGGCAACGAACAGGAAGCGCTGGAGGCGCTGAACCGTTCCTACGAAGTGATTCCGTCCGCGCGCCGCAGCCGGATGGTGGGCGACGTCGCCTATCGTACCGGCGACCTGGAGCAGGCCCGTACCGCATTCGACCGTGCCCTGCAGCACACGAAGGGATCGCTGACCGCACAGCCATCGGACGTTCTGTCGCTGGCGCAGGTGCACGTCGATGCCGGCGATGCGCAGCTCGCCCTGCAGGTGCTGTCCACCGCGCCAAAGCACTATGGCGAATCCGATGTCTTCAACGCCACGCAGGCCGCGGTGCAGGCGCAGGCGCATATCAAGCTCGGCGACCTGGAATCCGCGCAGCATGCTTTCGAGCGCGCCAAGAGCCTGACCGACACCAGCCGTGCCGATACCGCTGCGCTCGCGCTCGCCAAGGCGGCGTTCTCGATCGGCCGTGACGACGAAGGTGCGCAGATCCTGGCCAAGGCCGTGCGGGCCGACCATGAAAACAACCGCCTCGTCTCGCTGGCCCGCAAGGTGCTCAAGGACACCGGCAAGGAAAACATGACTGGCGATATCGTCGACCAGGCGCTGAACCAGGTCAACGCCATCGTCGCCGAGGCGAACGCGCTGATGCGCAAGGCACAGTTCGACGAGTCGCTGCAGAAGCTCGAAGAGGCGCTTGAAAGCATGCCGGAGAATACCGGCGTGCTGCTGGCCGCGGCGCAGCTCCACTTGCTGTGGATGAGCCAGAAGGGTCTGAACCTCGATTACGTCGCCCGGGTAAACAATTACCTGGCCAAGCTTGATGTCCTGATGCCGGGGAACGAGCGCGTCGCGAAGATGTACCGCTTCATGCGCGAAACCTTGAGCCGGGCAAAGAAGTAGCAGGAGCAATCATGGACACCACGCTCGCCGCAGCGGTCATCCACGACATCAAGAATTCCCTCGGCGTGCTCGAAGGCATGCTGCAGGCGCTGACCCTGGATCCGACGCGTGACCAGGCGGCCAATGCGCAGGAAACGTGTACCGCGCTGCGGGAGCGGCTGATCGGCTTCCTGACGCTGTACAAGGCAACGTCACAGGGTTTGACGGCAAGTGTCGATGCGACCAATCCCGACGATTTCCTCAACGGCCTGGTCCGCGAATACGGGGCAGGCAGACCGGACGTGACCGTATCGGTGAACCAGAAGGATATGCCGGTGCTGGGCTTCTTCGATGAAAATCTCGTCGGCCTGGCGCTGGGCGCCGCCTTGCAGAACGCGGCCCGGTTTGCGCGTTCCGGCATCGAGATCGGCTGCCGCATCGAACCGGAGGGGGACCTGGTTTTCACCGTGCATGACGACGGGCCAGGCCTGGGGACGAAGGAAGAAAAGCCGTCGACCGGCCTCGGCATGACGCTGTGCGCGGCAATTGCGCAGGCGCATCGCAAGGGGGATCGCTGCGGCAGCGTGCAGTTGCAGGACGATCCCAGGGGCGGCGCGATATTCACTTTGCGGCTGCCTTAGGGCGTGTTTGATAAGCGTAGCGAGCGGGCCGGATGCGGTCCGAGGAGCGCACGCGTACGAATGGTACGCCGAGCACCGCAGGGGCGCATCCGGCCCGCGCAGTAGCTTATCAAACACGCCCTGGCGCCGCGTTGTTGCGCTGCACATATGACGATGCTCAAGCGGCGCCATATCTTGTCGTTATAAACCGAAGGAGAGCATGCAGGTCCGGCGCCAGGAGCCACTGAAAAGCAGTGGCGACGCCAGGGCGATCGGCGTATCGTGATATCAAGGGTGACCGGACAATCCGGGAAACGGAGGCGGAAGCGAGGCAACCATGAGTATCAGCGTGACCTTCAACAGTGTTCATCGTGTACTGCTCGCCTCGGAATTTTTCATGGCACGCCGTCCGGTACTGGACCGCCAGCAAAATCTCGTTGCGCATGAGCTGCTGTTCTGCTCCGATGACCAGGCAGCGCCTCCCGGCGCGACGGAAGACCAGCCCATCTCGGCCTCCGTGGTCGCCGACGTCTACCAGCACGGCATGGGACGCGTGATCGGCGACCTGATCGGTATCCTGTACATCGATGCCGAAGCGATCATGAGCGACATCTTCCAGTTCCTTCCGCCCGAAAAGGTGGTGCTGGAAATCGAGGAACTGCATGAGGTGACGCCGGCGGTCCTCGAGCGCCTGGCCGAACTGAAGCAGAAGGGATTCCGGTTTGCCCTGGTCGACAATGGCGATATGGCCGAGGCGGACCGCCTGCTGCCTTTAATGGAAGGCGTGCGCATCGATATCACCGGCAAGGACGCGTCCGAGCTGGGCCGCTTGTGTTCTGCTTACCGGCCGCGCACCAAGTACATGCTCGCGGAAAAGGTGGAAACGGTTGAACAGTTCCGCGCCTGCTTTGACCTCGGCTTCGATTTTTTCCAGGGCTATTACTTCACCCATCCCGTCTTCCTGCAGGGACGCAAGCTGGCGCCGTCCCAGATCGCCATTACCGAGCTCATGGCACTGATCGCATCGGATGCCGACAACTCGGTGATCGAAGAGCATATCAAGGGTAATGTCTCCCTCGGCTTGAACCTGCTGCGGCTGGTGAATACGCCGGCCGTCAGCGCGCACCGCATCGATTCCCTGCGTCAGGCCCTCATGGTCCTCGGCCGCAACCATCTGCAGCGCTGGCTGCAGGTGATGCTGTATGCGGACAACACCCACGGCCCGATCATGATGCCGTTGTTGGTGCTGGCTACGACTCGCGGCCGGTTGATGGAACTGGTGGCGCAGAAGCTCAAGCCGGGCAACCGCAGCATTGCCGATACTGCGTTCACTGTCGGCATCATGTCGCTCATGGATACACTGTTCAGCATGCCGATGGAAGCCATCCTCGAGCAGATTCTTGTCGTCGACGAAGTCAGCGAAGCGTTGCTGCACCGGCGCGGCTATTTCGGACAATTGCTGTCGCTGATCGAATGCACGGAATGGCACTCCAAGACCGACATGCAGCTGCTGCAGGCCATTCGCGACCTGCGGCTTTCGCATAACGACCTGTACCTGTTGCAGCTGGCTGCATTCGAATGGAGCGATCATGTGACGCGCAGCGTGCGCTAGAGGCAGCTCACTTCTTCGAAATCCAGGAATTTCCTTCGATATAAAAACGCAGCGGCGCGTCTGCCCATTCACCCGCGTAGGCAACGCCGATGCGAGGCCGGGTGACGATCGTGAAGCGCTCGCCGGATGGCGGTTCGGCAATGTAGAAATCCTTGCTCAGCAGGTCATGACCGTTGAACCGCTTGTCGATGCCCAGCGCACGGCACAGCAGCCCAGGGCCGCGCGTATTGCCCTCGACGCCTGCGACCGGTTCGACGGCCCGCAGCAGGACCGCGGCGCCGTTGCCTTCCGGCTCGGTAACCACGTTCATGCAGTGGTGCATGCCGTAGATCAGGTAGACGTACGCATGCCCGGGCTGGCCGTACATGACGCTGGTGCGCGCGGTGACGCCCTTGGAGGAGTGCGAAGCCAGGTCGTGCGCGCCGATGTAGGCCTCCACTTCGACGATGCGCGCGCGCCGCTCAACGCCGTCAGCGACATGCACGAGATGCTTGCCGAGCAGGTCCTTGGCGACCTGTTCTGTCGGACGCGCGTAGAACGCGCGCGGGAGCTTGGTATTCCGTTTCAACTGTTCGGGACTTCAGCAGGAAAACCCGATTGTAGAGTCCAGCTCTAATGCCGCACCGCCGCCATTCCAGAAAATACCGTATCCGCCTGCAGGAAGCGCTCGAAGTCCGGCGCAGACACCGCCGAGCTGTAGAAATAGCCCTGCACTTCGTCGCAGCCGAAGGTGCGCAGGCGATCGACCTGTTCGCGCGTTTCCACGCCTTCGGCGATGACGCGCAGCTTCAGGCTGTGGGCGAGGTTGATGATCGCATAGGCGATTGCTTCGTCGTCGTCGTCATGCAGCATGTCCTTGATGAAGGAACGGTCGATCTTGATCTTGTCGATGGGGATGTGCTTCAGGTAGCTCAGGCTGGAATATCCGGTGCCGAAGTCGTCGATGCTGATCCCCACGCCGATCTCGCGCAGACGGTTCGCGAGTTCGGCGACCTGCGGTGCGCGACGCATGATCGCGCTTTCCGTGATTTCGATTTCGAGATTGGCGGCGTCAAGCCCGGATTCGTGCAGAATGCCAGTGACCAGTTCCACGAAGCCCTTCTGCTGGAACTGGATCGGGGAGACGTTGACGGCCAGCGGAACGGTGCGCAGGCCTTGCTCCTGCCATTGACGGCACTGGTTGCAGGCTTCGCGCAGTGCCCATTCGCCGATGCGCGAAATCAGGCCGCGTTCTTCCGCAACCGGAATGAATTCCACCGGCGAGAGGAATTGGCGCTCATGGCCGCGCCAGCGCAGCAGCGCTTCGGCGCCGATCATCCTGCCGCTGCGAGTATCGATTTGCGGCTGGTACCACAGTTGCAGGTTGCCGGCGTCGATCGCCCATCGCAGTTCGCGCTCGATGGTCGCATTGCGCGTGATCTGGTAGTTCAGTTCCTGCGTAAAGAACTGGTAGTTGTTGCGGCCGCGGGCTTTCGCCTGGTAAAGGGCGGAATCCGCATGCCGGACCAGCTCATGCAGTTCCTGCGCATCGTCCGGGTAAATGCCGATGCCGATGCTGATGGTGGTGTGGATCTGGTGATTCTGCAATGAAAACGGGCCTGCCGTCGCGGTAAGGATTTTCTCCGCCACCGATACGGCCTGCGCCCCTTTGTCGAGTTCGGACAGCACGATGAGGAATTCGTCGCCGCCAATGCGGGCGACTGTGTCCTCGCTGCGCACGCACTGGCTCAGGCGTTCGCCGATGGCCTTGAGCAGCATATCGCCGACCTGGTGGCCGAGCGAATCGTTGATGTTCTTGAAGTTGTCCAGGTCCATGAAGAACAGGGCAACTTTCTTCCCGTTGCGTTGTGCCATGTGCATGGCCTGCGCGAGGCGGTCCTGCAGCAGCGCGCGGTTGGGCAGCTTTGTCACGTTGTCGTAGTAGGCCAGCATCTGGACCTGCTGCTCGGCGGCCTTGCGTTCGGTGATGTCGCTTGCCACGCCGTCCACGCGCGGCGCGCCGCCGTCGGCCTCGCGAACCAGGCGGCCGCGTAAGTGCAGCCAGCGGACAGTGCCGTCGCTGCGCACGATCCGGTACTCGGTGTCGCACAGCGGTTGCTCGTCTGATAGTCCGGCAAGCAGGCCGCGAACGCGTTCGCGGTCGTCGGCGTGGATCGCATCGAACCAGAGCTGGGGACGTTCGAGGAATGCTGCGACGGGGTAGCCATAGATGCGCTCTGCCGACTGGTTGATGTAGTTGAGCCGCTTGAAACAGGCGGAAAATGACCAGACCACGTCCAGGATGCTTGCCAGGATGCCGTTCAGCCTTTCCTGGCTTTCCCGCAAGGCGGCCTGGGAATGGAGCCGCAGCTGTTCTTTTTCGGTCGTCGCTTGCAGCATCTGCAGCCGGTACCGGCTTTCGCGCCCCTTCCACCACAGGCGCACCAGGATCGCGAACACAAGCAGCAGGGCCATGCTTGCGCCGGCCACTATCCACGCCAGCCGGTTGACGTTCGCCCGCGCGGCGGCGAGGTCGAACATGGAGACAAGGTACCAGGGGACGCCGGGTATCCTGCGCACCACGGCCATCACCGTGCGATCGTCCTGGGTGCGAAGCAACACCGTTTTCATCGGCGCTATTGCGGAAGCGGTCAATTCGTCCGCCGCAATGGGGAGCACATCTCCGTCGCCGAAATACACTGAGGCTGCGCCCGATGCGGTGACGACGGCCCGGTCTCCCTGCCGTTCCGCCACGAGTGCATCGGCTGCCGCGTTGAGCAGCGGCATCGGCTGGACAAATGCATCGAAATGCATATCCGCATTGATGCGCAGCAGGAGGATGGATTGCGTCTTCTCGGAGGTGGGATGGACGTCAAGCAGCGGTGCGGCGATGTCCACGATGTGCCGGGACTCGGGAAGATCGGGCGAGGAGTGGATCGATGAAATTTGCACCGAGTTCAGCCGGGCCGCATCCTTCGCCGTCCCGGCTGCAATGGAATCAAGCGAAGCCGACGTGTCGCCGTCTTCGATCTGGACCGCGCCTGTGGTATCGAGTACGGCGACGCTCAGGTAGCCGTAGGTGGTCTTGATCGCTCGCAATTGCTCTTGTACCTGGAATCGTGTGGCGTCGCGCGGCGCGCCCCGTTCTAGCCAAGCATGCATGGTTTCGCCGAGAAATCTTCCACTGCTGAAAACATGTGCGTCGCCCAGCCGTTCCAGGATCCACGCAGAAAGTGCAGCGGCCTGGATGTCGGCGTTATGGCCGAGTGATTTTTCCACACGGTCTTCTTCGCGATCGACGATATGGCGGTAGACCTGATAAGCGGAAATGAGGAAAAGGGCGAGCAGGGCCGTGAGAATACCGATCGTTAAGCGGGAAGGCCAACGTTGAGTGCCGGGAGTACCAGCAGGCATAGGGCGTTCTCCGGACGTGCGCGCATGGAGGCGGAACAGGTCCTGCTGTTGCCGGCGCGCTCAACCGTCACCCAGCCGACCTCGCAGCATCATTCCTATGACCGTCCGGGAAAGCCGATGTTCGATCTGCATGCCCGAATCGCCGTACTGGTCACCATGTGTCGACGCAGGGACGTTTCTTTCCCTCGCGCGGCGATACCGGCGGCGCCGAACGCAATCCGCGCAGCACCCATTGCCGTGTCGCCTCGGGATCGATCACCGCGTCGATTTCGAGGAAAGATGCCATGTTGATCGCCTTGCCGCGGCAATACGATTCGGCCACCATCTTGTCGAACAGAGCTTGGCGCTGCACAGGGTCTTCCACGGCCTCCAGTTCCTTGCGGTAGCCGAGCCGGACCGCGCCTTCCAGTCCCATCGCGCCGAATTCGCCGCTCGGCCATGCCACGGTGAAGAATGGCGCATGGAAACTTCCACCCGCCATTGCCTGGGCGCCAAGCCCGTACCCCTTGCGCAGCACGATCGTGAAGAACGGCACGCTGATGCTGCCTGCCGTCACGAACATGCGCGAGACGTGGCGCACCATGGCCGTCTTCTCCGCATCCGGTCCGACCATGAAACCCGGCGTGTCGCACAGCGACAGGATGGGCAGGTCGAAGGCGTCGCACAACTGCATGAAGCGTGCCGCCTTGTCCGCCGCGTCGGCATCGATTGCACCGCCGAGGTGCATGGGATTGTTGGCCATCACCCCGAACGGCCGCCCCTCGATGCGGATCAGGGCTGTGATGATGCCCGTGCCGAAGCTGCGCCGCAGTTCCAGCACGGAATCCTTGTCGGCGAGAATGTCGATGATGCCGCGCACGTCGTAGGAACGCAGGCGGTTTTCCGGCACCAGCCGCCGGAGCATGCGCTGGTCTGCACACTCCCATTCCGCCAGCGGCCCCTGGAAGTAGGACAGGTATTGCTTCGCCACATGCACCGCTTCCGCTTCGTCCTCGACCACGATGTCGACGACGCCGTTGGGCGCCTGCATGCTGACCGGACCCACCTGTTCCGGTTCGAATACGCCCAGTCCGCCGCCTTCGATCATCGCCGGTCCGCCCATGCCGATGGTGGCGTTTTCGGTCGCGATGATGACGTCGCAGCAACCGAGGAAAGCGGCATTGCCGGCAAAGCATCTTCCCGAGACAATGCCGACGCGCGGCACCAGCCCGCTCAGCCTGGCGAAGTTGATGAAGGACATCACGTCGAGGCCGGCGACCAGCATCGCGTCGGTATCGCCCGGGCGTCCGCCGCCGCCTTCGGCGAAGATCACCACCGGCAGTTTCCATTGCTCCGCGACCTGGAACATGCGGTCGGTTTTCTTGTGATTCATCATGCCCTGGGTGCCGGCGAACACCGTGTAGTCGTAGGCGAGCACCATGCAGCGCGACTTGCTGTCGTCGAACAACGCACCATTGACGCTGCCGATACCTGCCACCAACCCGTCTGCCGGGCTGATGCGGATCAGTTCCTCTTCCGGGCGGCGCCGGCGCTGCGCAGCGATCGCCAGCGCGCCGTACTCGATGAAGCTGCCGTCATCGCACAGGTCGGCCACGTTTTCCCGCGCGGTGCGCTGGCCGGTCTTGCGCCGCTTGGCGACCGCATCCGGGCGTGCTGCGTCCAGGCCGATCGCATGCCGCTCGCGGACTTCGGCGAGGTCGGGACGGATCGCGTCGAGGTCGATCTCTTCTGTCCGTTCATGCTCGAGCACATCGACATCGGCAGGTTCGATATAGACGAGCGGATGACCGCGGAACAGCACATCGCCTTTCTGCACGTTGATCGCGCGCACGATGCCGCCGAGGTCCGTCTTGACCACGTGTTCCATCTTCATCGCTTCGATTACCGCCACCTGGCGGCCGGCATGCACGAGCTCGCCTTCGCGTACGTCGATCGAAACCACCGCGCCTTGCATCGGCGCGGCCACGGCGACCGTGCCTTCGGGCTCCGGCTGCGCGTGGGCTGCCGCGTCATGCGGACCGGGTGCGGCCCGCGACGAGACATAGAGTTTCTGGTGCGAACCGTCCTCCGGCTCCACCAGCGCTGCGATGTGTTCCTCCACGAAGCGCGTGTGTACCCGGTTCGCCACAACGTCGGGGCGCGTGAGCAGGTTCTGCAGCAGGCCGATGTTGGTCTCCACGCCATCGATGCGGAACTCGCAGAGCGCGCGATAGGCGCGCGCGATGACATCCGGAAAACGGCCGGACGAGGTGGACGCAATCAGCTTGGCGAGCAGGGAGTCGAAGTTGGGATTGGTGCTGTACCCGGTGTAGCCATAGGTATCGACGCGGATGCCGGGGCCGAACGGAGGTTCGAAGGCGCGCAGGATGCCGCCTGAGGGTTGGGTATTCCCCTTCGCATCCATTGTTTCCATGTTGATCCGGAGCTGCACGGCAAAACCGCGCGGCACCGGGATTTCATGCTGCGTCAATCCGACCTGGGCAAGGGAACATCCGGTGGCCAGCTGCAATTGCGCCTTCACCAGGTCGATCCCGGTCACTTCTTCCGTGACGGTATGTTCGACTTGCAGGCGCGGATTCGCTTCGATGAACCAGAAGGCGGCATGGTCGGTGTGGTCGCTGGCATCGACGAGGAATTCAAAGGTACCCAGGCTGCTGTAGCGGACCTCGCGCGCCAGTTTGACGGCGGCATCGATGATGCGCTGCTGGAGCGGATGGGGCAGGGTAGGGCTGGGCGCAACTTCGACCAGTTTCTGGTTGCGTCTTTGCAGCGTGCACTCGCGTTCCCACAGATGCGTGACATTGCCGCTGCCATCGCCGGCCACCTGTACCTCGATATGGCGCGCAGTAGCGACGCACTGCTCGACGTAGACATCGGCGCAGCCGAATGACGCAAGCGCCTCTGACTGACAGCGGGCATAGGCCTCCGGCAATTCATCCGCGGTGCTCACCGCGCGCATGCCGCGTCCGCCGCCGCCGGCAATGGCCTTCACCATGATCGCGCCGCCGTTGAGTGAGGCAAGGAAGGTCTGGGCTTCTTCCAGGCTGGTCGCTTGCCGTGTTCCGGCGACGACGGGAACGCCGTGGCGTTCGGCCAGCGCGCGTGCCTGTCCCTTGTCGCCGAACAGTTCCAGCACATCCGGCTGTGGTCCGATGAAGGTGATCCCCGCCTCGGCGCAGCGGCGTGCAAATGCGGCGTTCTCGCTCAGGAATCCGTAGCCGGGATGGATTGCGTCGCAGGATGCCGCTTTCGCGGCGGCGATGATCCCGTCAATATCGAGGTAGGCGGCGACACCGGTACCGCGCAAGCCCCGGCTCTCATCGGTGCGCCGCACATGCAGGGAGGCTGCATCGTCCTCCGAATACACCGAGACGGTGTGCATGCCCAGCTCTGCGGCGGCGCGCGCGATGCGGATAGCGATTTCGCCGCGGTTGGCGATCAGAAGTCGGGTGACGCCCATGGGGAATCCTTGTCTCGTGGTATTGGAATAGTCGAACGAGTTTTAGCACGTTCGTACTATTATTGTCCACGATTTCGGACGGGCGTCACCCCACCCGGGAAAGAGGCGGCGCTAAGCGAGCTGCGCGGCGTAGGCTTCGAGGTGCGTATCCGTACTCCCGAACTGCATTTCGATCGCCATCAGGCGCTTGAAGTAGTGGCTCACATCCAGCTCGTCGGTCACGCCCATGCCGCCATGCAATTGCACCGCCTGCTGGCCGACGAAACGGCATGCCTGGCCGATGACCACCTTGGCCGCCGACAGCGCCTTTGCGCGCGCCGCCGGATCGGAATCGGCGCAGCGGACGGCCGCCAGATAGCTCATCGAGCGTGCCTGCTCGATATGCAAGACCATGTCCGCCATGCGGTGTTGCAGGGCCTGGAACTTGCCGATGGGCTGGCCGAACTGCTTGCGATTGCGTGCGTATTCGACGGTCGCGGCGAGCAGCTTGTCGAGGGCGCCGACGGCTTCCGCGCAGACCGCGGCTAAGCCGGCGTCGAGCACTTCGGCGACGCGGCTTTCCGCATCCGCGCTGAGCAGCGCGCTTGCCGGCACATAGACCTGATTGAGCCAGATTTCGCTGGCCGGTACGGCGTCCACCGTCTTGAACGAAACGTGACGCAATCCGACGGCATCGCGCGGAACAAGGAATACCGCCATCGGGCCAGCTACGTCGGCCTGCATAATTCGGGCGGTGACCAGCAGCAGGTCAGCCGAGGCGCCGTGCACCACGACGTTCTTCTGGCCGGTGATGACGTAGCCGTTGCCGACCGGCCATGCGCGCGTTTCGATCGCCATGCGGTCGAAGCGGGCAGCGTGCTCGTCGTGCGCGAACGCGCCGATCTTCTCGCCGGACGCCAGTGCAGGCAGCAGTTCGGCACGCTGTTCGTCGCTGCCCATCAGTGCAATCGCCTTCGTCGCCAGCACGGCGCTCGTCAGGTAGGGTTCCAGCAGCAGGCCTTCGCCGACGGCGTTCATCACCAGCATCGTATCGACCGCCGACCCACCGAGGCCACCGTCCGCTTCAGGCACATTGATAGCCAGCAGACCGATGTCGGCGAGCGCTTGCCACGCATCGCGGCTGAATCCTTCCTTCGACTGTTCGCGGATCTTGCGGCGCGCCTCGAAGTTGTAGTCTTTCGCGACGAAGCGCCGCGTGGTGTCCAGCAGCATCTGCTGTTCTTCGGTAAAGGTGAAGTCCATGTCGATCTCCGAGAGGGTGTTATGAACCAGGGAAGGGGGCGCGCAGCCCCGAGAACCGGCCGAATGCCAGGCGTGGCGACGCGTCGTGGTGGTTCCACGGCAAGGAGCCGCAACACCGCAGGCGGCCGGTTCTCGGGGCTGCCCGGAGGGTTCGGTCGAGAAGGGACGCATTGCGTTGTTGCGCCGCTTGCACAGGCACCCAGCCTGAGCGGCGCGCCGCGCCTAGCACTGCATCCCTTCTCGACCGAACGCGCCCCCTTCCCTGGTTCATAACACCTTCACAGCTCGAGGATCATCTGCGAGATGATGTTCTTTTGAATTTCGTTGGAGCCGCCGAAGATCGACAGCTTGCGCATGTTGAGGTAGTGCGGGCCGAGCGGTACTGAATAGAACGGCCCTACGGCATCGCCCTGGTAGCCGGCTGCCATCGCTTCGCGACGGAGCTGCAGGCCGTAAGGGCCGGCGACCTGCACCAGCAGTTCGGTGATCGCTTGCTGAATCTCGGTGCCCTTGATCTTGAGGATGGAGGCTTCCGGTCCGGGCGCGCGGCGTTCCGCTTCAGCGGCGAGCACGCGCAGGTTGGTGATTTCCAAAGCGGTCAGGTCGATCTCGACCTGCGCGATGCGCGAGGCGAACAGAGGATCCTTGATGAGAGGCTTGCCGTTCTTGGTTTCTATCGACGCCAGCCGCTTCAGGCGGGCCAGCTCGCGCTTGGCGATGCCGATGCCGGCAATGTTGGTGCGTTCATGGCCAAGCAGGAACTTTGCGTAGGTCCAGCCGGCGTTTTCTTCGCCGATCAGGTTTTCGACGGGCACCTTCACGTTTTCCAGCCAGACTTCGTTGACCTCGTGCGCGCCGTCCATGGTGATGATCGGGCGTACCGTGACGCCCGGGCTCTTCATGTCGATCAGCAGGAAGGAAATGCCGCGCTGCGGCTTCGCTTCAGGGTCGGTGCGCACCAGGCAGAAGATCCAGTCGGCGTACTGGCCCTGGGTGGTCCAGGTCTTCTGGCCGTTGACGATGTAATGGTCGCCTTCCCGCACGGCGCGTGTCTTCAGGGACGCCAGGTCGGAGCCGGCACCCGGCTCGGAGTAACCCTGAGCCCACCATTCGTCCGCAGAGAGGATCTTTGGCAGGAAGCGTTCCTGCTGTGCCGGCGAGCCGTACTGCATGATCACGGGGGCGACCATCTTCAAGCCGAAGGGGATGGTGCGGGGCGCGCCTGCGGCGGCGCATTCTTCCTCGAAGATGTACTGTTGTACCGTCGACCAACCGGTGCCGCCGAATTCCTTTTTCCAGGAGGTGCCGCCCCAGCCCTTGGCATGCAGGGCCTTTTGCCAGCGGACGTAGTCGTCGCGGTCCAGGATGAGGCCGTTGAGGACTTTGTGCTGGATGTCGGGGGGGAGGGACGCGGCGAGGAAGGTGCGGACTTCTTCGCGGAAGGTTTGGTCTTCGGGGGTGAAGTTGAGGTTCATGGTTGTCTCTGGTGTGTTTTTTCTGGCTGCTCTCGTTTTTTCGTCATTCTCGCGAAGGCGGGAATCCAGTGGCGTTGGGCTCTCCGGTGACGCAATGCCTTGCTTTCTCCGTAGAGACTTGCCGGGACTGGCCCCGGCGGGCCACCTACCTTTTTGCTTCGCCAAAAAGGTAGGCCAAAAAGGCGACCCTGGTCCGCAGCCCCCTTCGGGGGTACCCGAAAAAATGCAGGAGAAGACGGGAAGCGCAGAACTCGCCTTCGGCTCAGACAACTGCGCTTCTTTTTCCGCCTTCCCCTGCATTTTTTCGGCTGCGTACAAGGGATTAACGGCGGACACCCATCCCCACCCTAACCCTCCCCTTGAAGGGGAGGGAATTTATCTCTCTTCGAACTTCGTAGTCAGAATGCTGCGATACCCGTCTGCTCACGCCCCAGAATCAGCGCATGAATGTCATGCGTGCCCTCATAGGTATTCACCACTTCCAGGTTCACCATATGACGAATTGCGCCGAACTCATCCGAGATGCCGTTCCCGCCCAGCATGTCACGCGCCATGCGTGCAACGTCCAGCGCCTTGCCGCAGGAATTGCGCTTCATGATTGAAGTCACTGCAACCGCTGCCGTGCCTTCATCCTTCATCCGTCCGAGGCGCAGGCAGCCTTGCAGCCCGAGCGTGATTTCAGTCTGCATGTCGGCCAGCTTCTTCTGGATCAGCTGGTTCGCCGCCAGCGGCCGGCCGAACTGCTTGCGATCGAGTACGTATTGTCTTGCGATATGCCAGCAGGATTCTGCGGCACCCAACGCACCCCAGGCGATGCCGTAGCGAGCCGAATTCAGGCAGGTGAACGGTCCCTTCAAACCGCGCACGTCGGGGAAGGCGTTTTCGTTCGGGCAGAACACCTCGTCCATCACGATCTCGCCGGTAATTGACGCACGCAGGCCGACCTTGCCGTGGATCGCCGGCGCGGATAAACCTTTCATGCCTTTCTCGAGAATGAAGCCGCGAATGTCACCTTCATCGTCCTTCGCCCACACCACGAACACATCGGCGATCGGCGAGTTGGAAATCCACATCTTGCTGCCACTGATCAGGAAGCCGCCATCGACCTTTTTCGCGCGAGTGACCATCGAACCCGGGTCGGAACCGTGGTTCGGCTCTGTCAGGCCGAAGCAGCCGATCCATTCGCCTTTGGCCAGCTTGGGCAGGTATTTCTGTTTCTGTGCCTCGGTGCCGAATTCGTAAATGGGCACCATCACCAGCGAGGATTGCACGCTC
>DASPMC010000010.1:0-65573 GCA_035627275.1 Noviherbaspirillum sp. | reverse complement strand
CGACCCCTTCTGCGGCATGATCGGATGGATGCCGGCATTGATGAAGGCCAGCAGGCGGTCGACCACTTCGACGCGCGGCGCCGAGTAATTGCTGGCGAAGGCATTGGCGCGCAGCAGCATGGTGGCGCGGCTGACTTCTTCGGAGAACGGCTCGCCCATGCCGGCGGCGTGCGCGCGGATCAACTGGGTCTGGAACAGCTCGATGTGCTCGACCTTGATGCGGGTGTCCTTCAACAGGCCGACGCCGGTGTTGAAGCTGTACATCATCGGCGCTTCATCGTGCATCCAGGTCGATTCGATGTAGTCGCGGCTCTGCTTGAGCGCATCGCGCGAGGATTGGGCGAGGCCGACCTTGACCTTGGGATCGCGGGCGATTGCGATGACCTGGTCGGCAGTGAGGGTGAAGCCGTCGATGAGGATGGTAGTAGTCATGGTGTTGGGTCTTTCTGGATTCTGTATCGCTGCTTGAGCTCCCCTCTCCCGCAGGCGGAAGAAGGAGTCAAGCAACTGCCTGGGTGGATTCCTTACTTGGCACCCGCCTCATACCACTGCGCAATCAAGGCCCGCTCCTCGTCCGTCATATTGGTCAGGTTCCCAATCGGCATGGACTTCATCTGCACGGTCTGCTGATAAACCTTCGCAGAATGCTGGCGCAGCAGTTCCGGCGTATGCAGCATCACACCTGACGGTGCGGTGGCAAAACCGGGCTGGGTCGGTTTGTCGGAATGGCAGACAGCGCAGCGCTGTGCAACCACCGGCATCACCTTGGCCGTGTCGACGGCTGCGGCACCAGCAGCAGGTTTCGCGGCGGGCTTCGGCGCAATCGCGATAGCCACCACCGCAAGCAGTGCGACGCCGGCAGCCGGATAACCCCACGCATACTGACCCTTGTGCTTCAGGTTGAAGAAGTGACGGATCAGCACACCCGCCGCCATGATGCCTGCCAGGACCAGCCAGTTGTACGGATGGTTGTAGGTCATCGCGTAGTGGTTGCTGATCATGATGAACAGCACCGGCAGCGTGAAGTAGTTGTTATGCACGGAGCGCTGCTTGGCGCGCTTGCCGTAGATCGGGTCCGGCGACTTGCCTTCCTTCATCGCATCCACCAGCTTGCGCTGACCGGGGATGATCTGCATGAACACGTTACCGACCATCATGGTGCCGATCATCGCGCCAACGTGAATGTAGGCCGCACGTCCACCGAGGAACTTGGACAGTCCGTACGCAGCCGCAACGAGAAGCAGATACATCACGATACCGAGCAGGCCCTCGCGCTGTCCGAGTGGGGACTTGCACAGCAGGTCGTATACCACCCAGCCCGCCACCAGGCTGCCGAGACCGATGAACACAGCCTGGGTACTGGTGATGTCCGCGACCGACTTGTCGATCATCATTGCCGACGCGTTGAAGTAATAGACGATGAACAGCAGCGCAAAGCCGGACAGCCAGGTCGCGTAGGCTTCCCACTTGAACCAGTGCAGCTCGTCCGGAAGCTGCTTGGGCGCGACCAGGTACTTCTGCGGGTTGTAGAAGCCGCCGCCGTGCACCGCCCAGAGTTCGCCCGCGACGCCGGCCTTTTCCAGGCCGGAGCCCGGCTTGGGCGGCTTGATCGAGTTATCCAGCCAGACGAAGTAGAAGGAGGCGCCGATCCAGGCGATGCCGGTAATCAGGTGCAACCAGCGAACCAGCAGGTTGAGCCATTCGGCGCCGTAATTAAGCAACAAAGCTTCCATGTATTCCTCATAAATAGAAGCTCGTCTGCCTCCGCGGGCGCTTCAGACGAGAGGGATCACTCCCAAGGGTGGTCGCGAACCTTTTAAAGCTCCGCTGCGACCGGTGTGATATTGCCAATGCGAATTCCAATATACCCGGCATTCGCATTTGACGATTTGACGCAATGCTGTAACACGATAGACTTTTTTCTAGCCCGAAACATCGGGTGTCCAGTATATTTTACATACCCATACCAATATATAGAGGGGACGGAATGTCGGGCCTGCCGGATCACTTGGATATTCATCTTATACGTATCCTCTACCTGCTGCTATCCGAGAAGAATGTTTCCCGCGTAGCGCTCAAGCTCAACCAGCCGCAACCGTCCATCTCAGCCTCGCTGCGCAAGTTGCGCGAGCTGACCGGCGACCCGCTGTTGGTACGCGGCGCGCGCGGCATGGTGCCGACCCAACACGGCGAAAGCCTGCTGAAACCGGCCAAGCAGATCCTCGACGAAACCGAAAAGCTGTTCGCGCAGAAGACCGCCTTCGCGCCGCAGCATGAAGCGCGAACCTTCCACATCGCCGCTCCCGATTACCTCGACAGCCAGTTCCTGCCCAACATCGTCGCCAGCGTGCGGCGCGAATCGCCCAAGAGCCGCGTCGTCATCCACAACATGGGCGCCGACAGCGACTACCTGAAGCTGCTGTCCGACGGCGAACTCGACGTAGTGATCGCCAACTGGGACGAGCCGCCCGAGCACCTGCACATGTCCAAGCTGTTCGAGGACGAGATTGCCTGCATCATGCGCGCCGACTGCGCGTATGCGCTTCGTACCGGGCCGGATGACATGACAGTAGAAGACTACCTGTCGCTGCCCCACGTCGCCCCATCGCAGATGCTGCCGGGCTATTCCGGCGTGATCGAATCCTTCCTGGCGAAGCAGAACCTGCACCGCAACGTCATCGTCGAATCCGCCTATTTCGGCCTGATCCCGTACATGCTGACCCGCAGCGACCTGGTCCTGACGACGGGGCGGCAATTCATGCGTTTCTATGAAAAGAACCTGCCGCTGAAGATCTTCACGGTGCCGGTCAAATTCCCGGCGATGCGCTTTTACCAACTGTGGCATGAGCGGGTGCACCATGCGCCGGAGCACAAGTGGTTGAGGGAATTGATTGCGTCGACGGCGAAGTCACTGTTGTCAAAATGACCTTAACCGCCAAGACTGACTGAGAGCGCGCAATAGAGGCTTTGGCCTTTCCCCCTTGTACGCAGCCGAAAAAATGCAGGGGAAGGCGGATAAAGAAGCGCAAACTGTCTGAGCCGAAGGCGAGTTTTTGCGCTTCCCGCCTTCCCCTGTATTTTTTCGGGACCCCCGAAGGGGCTGCGGACCAGGGTCGCACCTCGGCGGCCCCCTTCTTTTAGTTACTTTTCTTGGCGAGACAAGAAAAGTAACCGGCTGCCGGGCCGCCCCCGGCAAGCCTCCACGAAGAAAACAAGGTATCGGGTCACCGAAGAGCCTACCGAATAGCACATTTGACCCAAGTGCCACCCCCAATATCATCCCAAGCCCATAATCAATATCAATCGTATATCGGCAACCTGAACCCCCATATCAGCCACCCCATATACCACCGCCCCACCATCGATTTACTATCAAGCATCATCAAATCAACCTGCCAACAGGATGAAGCGTGACTGATACCTACAACAACTACCCCCGCGACCTGATCGGCTACGGCCGCACCCCGCCCCACGCCAAATGGCCGGGCGGCGCCAGGATCGCCGTCCAGTTCGTCCTGAACTACGAAGAAGGCGGCGAAAACTGCGTCCTGCACGGCGACAAGGCCTCCGAAACCTTCCTGTCCGAAATCATCGGTGCACAAGCTTTCGAGATGCGCCACATGAGCATGGAGTCGATCTACGAATACGGCTCCCGCGCCGGCCTGTGGCGCCTGCTGCGCATGTTCGAGGACCGCAAGCTGCCGCTGACCATCTTCGGTGTCTCCATGGCCCTGAAGCGCCATCCGGAAGCCGTCGCCGCCTTCCGCGAACTCGGCCACGAGATCGCCTGCCACGGCCTGCGCTGGATCAGCTACCAGCACATCGACGAGGCGACCGAGCGCGCGCACATGCAGGAAGCGGTGCAGATCATCAAGGAGATGACCGGTGACGCGCCGCTCGGCTGGTACACCGGCCGCGACTCCCCGAATACCCGCAGGCTGGTGGTCGAGCATGGCGGCTTCACCTACGATGCCGATTACTATGGCGACGACCTGCCGTTCTGGGAGCAGGTGACCGTGAGCGTCGACGGCAAACCCCTCACCAAGCCGCACCTGGTCGTCCCCTACACGCTCGATACCAACGACATGCGCTTCGCCGCAATGCAGGGTTTCAACTCCGGCACTCAGTTCTTCGATTACCTGAAGGACGCCTTCGACGTGCTCTACGCCGAAGGCGATCCCAACGGCCTGGACCGCCCGAAGATGATGTCCATCGGCCTGCATTGCCGCCTCGTCGGCCGCCCCGGCCGCGCCGCCGCGCTGGCCCGCTTCCTCGATTACATCCAGTCGCATGACAAGGTCTGGATCACGCGCCGCATCGACATCGCCAACCACTGGCATGCGACGCATCCCTTCACTGAAACGAAATAACCATGACCACGACCCTGCAGCACCTGAACGGCTGCGACATCGCCGAATTCGTGCGGACGCTGTCCGGCATCTATGAACACTCGCCCTGGATTCCCGAGCGCGCGGCCGCGCAACGGCCCTTTGCCAACCTGACTGCGCTCAAGCAGGCGCTGCAGGCGGTCGTCGACAACGCGCATGAGGAAGAGCAACTCGGCCTGATCCGTGCCCACCCTGAACTCGCGGGCAAGGCCGCCATCGCTGGCCAGCTCACCAAGGAATCGACAGGCGAGCAGGCCAAGGCCGGCCTCAACAACTGCAGTCCGGAAGAATTTGCGACGCTGCAGAAACTGAATGCGGACTACAACGCCAAGTTCGGCTTCCCGTTCATTCTCGCGGTCAAGGGCCCGGACGGCAAAGGCTTCACCCGCCAGCAGATCATCAGCACCTTCAGCCGCCGCCTGCGGAATCATCGCAATGATGAGCTCACGGAAGACCTGCGCCAGATCCATCGCATTGCCGAGCATCGTCTCAACGACCTGTTCGGTTACACGCCGGTGCTGGGCAACACCATCATGGAATGGGCCGAAGTCATCGGTGCCTGGAGCGATGATGAGGATGGCCTGACTTGCGCCTACATGACGATGGCACACCGCAAGACGGCCGTGCAGCTCGCCACCTGGATGCGCGAGGCCGGCATGGAAGTGATGATCGATGCCGTCGGCAACGTGGTCGGCCGTTACCTGTCCGACAACCCGGATGCGAAGACCCTGATGACCGGTTCGCACTACGACACGGTCTGCAATGGCGGCAAGTACGACGGCCGCGAAGGCATCCTGCTGCCGATCGCCGTCGTCAAGCATCTGCACGAGCGCGGTGAAAAACTGCCCTTCCATCTCGAGATCGTCGGCTTTTCTGAAGAGGAAGGCGTGCGTTACAAAAGCACTTTCCTCGGCAGCAATGCGATTGCCGGCCGCTTCGACATGAAGCTGCTGGACAAGCTCGATGCCGACGGCATCTCCATGCGCGCAGCGCTGCTGGATGCCGGCCATAATCCGGAAGAGATTCCGCAGATCGCGCGCAAGCCGGAAGACCTGCTCGGCTTCGTCGAAGTACACATCGAACAAGGCCCGGTTCTGCTCGAGCGCGGCCTGCCGGTGGGCATCGTCACCTCGATTGCCGGCAGCTCGCGCTACCTGGTCGAACTGAGCGGCGTCGCCAGCCACGCCGGCACCACTCCGATGAACATGCGCAAGGATGCGGCCGCTGCCGCTGCCGAGATCGTGCTGTACGTCGAAAAGCGGTGCGCACAGGCGCCTTCGCTCGTCGGCACCGTCGGCCAGTTGCAGGTTCCGCACGGCTCCGTCAACGTCGTCCCCGGCGCCTGCCGCCTGTCGCTCGACATCCGTGCCGCCGATGATGCGACGCGCGATGCGGCGCGTGCCGACATCCTGCGCGAGATCGAAGCCATCTGCGCGCGGCGCAACATGGATTTCAAAGTCGACCTGCTGGTGAGCGCTCCCGCCGTGCCCTGCGCACCATGGCTGATGGAACAGCTATCCGCATCCACCGCTCGCGCCGGCATCGAACCGTTCGAACTGACCTCGGGCGCGGGCCACGACGCAATGGCGATCGCGGCGATCACCGACGTGGCGATGCTGTTTACCCGCTGCGGCAACGGCGGCATCAGCCACAACCCGCTGGAGACCATGACTGCGGATGATGCGGAAATTTCAGCGCAGGTGTTCCTCGATTTCCTGAGGAATTTCAGGCCCGCAACGAAGAACTGACCGTACGACATAACCTCGATCCAAGGCCATGAGCAAAACCCTTCTCATCAAGAATGCACTGGTCCTCGTGACCATGGATCAGGAACGCCGCGAGATCGCCGACGGCGCAGTGTTCATCCGCGATAACGTGATCGAACAGGTCGGCCGTACGGCGGATCTGCCGCAATCCGCCGACGAAATCATCGACGCGCGCCACCATGTCGTCCTGCCCGGCCTGGTAAACACGCACCACCACATGTTCCAGAGCCTGACCCGCGCCGTGCCGGCGGCCCAGAACGGCGAACTGTTCAACTGGCTGCAGAACCTGTATCCGATCTGGTCGCGCCTGACGCCGGAAATGCTGCGTGCGGCCACGCTGACCGCGATGTCTGAACTGATACTGTCGGGTTGCACAACGACGAGCGACCACCTCTACCTGTATCCCAACGGCTGCCGGCTGGAAGACAGCATCGAGGCAGCGCAGCAGATCGGCATGCGCTTCCACGCGGCGCGCGGCTCCATGAGCGTCGGCGAGTCGCAGGGCGGGCTGCCGCCAGACCGCTTGGTGGAAAGCGAACCAGCAATCCTCAAGGATACCCAGCGCCTGATCGAAACCTGGCACGATCCGTCCCGCCACGCGATGCTGCGCATCGTCGCCGCGCCCTGCTCGCCGTTCTCGGTATCGCGCGACCTGATGCGCGAATCGGCGAGTCTGGCGCGCCATTACGGCATCTCGCTGCACACCCATCTTGCCGAGAGCAAGACGGATATCGACTACAGCCGGGAGCAATTCAACATGACGCCCGCCCAGTACGCGGAAGATTGCGGCTGGACCGGACATGATGTCTGGCACGCGCACTGCGTGCAACTCGACGAGCATGGGATCAATCTCTTCGCACGCACGCACACCGGCGTTGCGCACTGCCCCTGTTCCAACATGCGCCTGGCATCGGGCATTGCGCCGGTACGCCGCATGCTCGATGCCGGCGTACCGGTCGGTCTGGGCGTGGACGGCTCCGCATCCAACGATTCCGGCCACATGCTGGGCGAGGCAAGGCAGGCAATGCTGCTGCAGCGCGTCGGGCACGGCCCGGATGCGATGACGGCCAGGCAGGCACTGGAGCTGGCCACACTCGGCGGCGCAAAGGTATTGAACCGCGACGACATCGGCGCGCTCATGCCCGGCATGTCGGCGGATATCGTCCTGTTCGACACGCGCCAGATCGGGTTCTCCGGGGCATTGCACGACCCCGTTGCGGCACTCATGTTCTGCACGCCGGCGAATGTCGCTTACAGTATCGTCAACGGCCGGGTCGTCGTGCGCGACGGCCATTGCACCACGGTGGAAACCGGGCTCGTCATCGAACAGCATCAACGTCTGGCTGCCGTAATCATGGACGGCTAGCAAGTTCGGCAGGCTGGACTGCGGCAGCCGCCGTAACAAGCTTTCCGCAGCAACACCGATACAAAAAAACGAGAAGCGCCACTCCGCAAGGACATGCGTCACGTGCCAGCTTTTGCCTGTTCCGGCACGCAGGTCGGTCAACCGCATGAAATTGAGGGAGTGGAGATGAAAGTATCGAACATGAAAGTCGGCGCGAGGCTTGCATTGAGCTTCGGCGTAGTGGTCGCCATCCTGGTCGCGATCACCTTCCTTGGCAAGTCCCAGGTCAACAAGCTCAACGCCAGCATCAACCTGATGGTCGAGGACCGGTATCCGAAGGCCGTCCTCGGCAACGTCATCCAGATCGAGGTCAACAAGACCGGACTCAACATGCGGGACATCCTTCTGCTCGAGGATGAAGCGAAGATCGCACGCCTGCTGTCAGGCATCGAGGAGTCGAACCGCATCATCAACGACAGCTTCGACCGGCTCGTCCGCATCGTCGCCGACGAGGACGGCAAGCGCCATCTCAAGGCTGCGCTGGACGCGCGCGATGCCTATCTTCCACAGCGCGACAAGTTCCTAAAACTGTACAAGGAAGGCCAGAAAGACCTGGCACGCGAGCTCCTGCAATCGGAATTCCGGCAGCCGCAGGTGAACTACTTCATAGCGCTGGACGCGATGATCGCCTATCACGGCGGGCTGATGGACAAGGCAGGCAAGGCGGCCGCGGGCGATTCTGATCGCGCGCACCTGCTTCTCAATGCCTTGGCAGTCATCGCCGTGATACTTGCCGTCGTGGTTGGCATACGCGTCACCCGCGGTGTTACCCGCCCCTTGCATGACGCGGTGGAAGTCGCTGGCCGGATCGCCCGTGGCGATCTCAGTCAGAAGATCGAGGTATGGACCACGAACGAAACCGGCAACCTGTTCGCCGCGCTGAAGGAGATGAACGAGAACCTCGCCCGTACCGTCGGCCAAGTCCGGGCAGGCAGCGAGACGATTGACGTTGCTTCACGCGAAATCGCGATGGGCAATGCCGATCTTTCGGCGCGCACCGAGACCCAGGCCAGCTCGCTGCAGGAGACCGCGTCTTCGATGGAAGAACTGACGCAGACCGTGAAGCAGAACGCCGAGAATGCCCGCCAGGCCAACCAGCTGGTCGTGTCGGCAACCGATTTCGCGCTCAAGGGCGGCGAGGTGGTCGGCCAGGTCGTGGACACGATGGGATCGATCAAGGAAAGCTCGCGCCGCATTGTGGACATCATCGGCGTCATCGATGGTATCGCCTTCCAAACCAATATCCTTGCGCTCAATGCTGCAGTGGAGGCCGCCCGGGCCGGCGAACAGGGCCGGGGGTTCGCGGTGGTGGCGTCGGAGGTGCGCAACCTCGCGCAACGCTCGGCAGCGGCGGCGAGGGAAATCAAGGACCTGATCCACGACTCGGTGGAGAAGGTTGACGCAGGAGGGAAGCTGGTCGACGAGGCCGGCGCGACCATGGGACAGATCGTGGCCTCGGTGAAGCGCGTGGCGGACATCATGGCCGAGATCAGTGCTGCCAGCCACGAACAGAGCACCGGCATCGAGGAAGTGAACCGAGCAATTGCACAGATGGATGAGGTGACACAGCAGAATGCCGCGCTAGTCGAGCAGGCTGCCGCGGCGGCGCAGAGCATGCATGATCAGGCGAACGGTTTGATGCAGTCGGTGAGTGTGTTTACCCTGGGAGGAGTGATGGCACGGAAGGAAGTGCCGTTGTTGACGGTGGATTGACGGCCGTTTCGAGGAACGCCCGCTCGACAATGCCCTGGAACGGCTCCAGCACAGCGACAAAGCCCGGCTCAACGTGACGCAAGGAAGGATCGGATTTCCGGAATCAGCATTTCCGATGCGCCCAGTGTGCCGGCATGGGCGATTCCCGGGACGATAACCAGCCGCGCGTCCATTTTCTGCGCCGCTTCCTGCACGGCTGCCAGCCGCTGATCGAGGTCGCCGACGAACATCATCATCGGCACCCGCATCCCTTCCAGCGCCGGCTCCAGGCTCGCGCGGTCAGTCGCCGCGGCACACAGTGCCCGCAAATCGTTCAACAGCATCATGCGCCGCATCGCGGGCGAAATGACCTCACCGAGGAAACTTTCCAGCGCGGCGATAAAAGCATCGGGATCACTGCCGTCGATGCCGGCAAAAGCCGCGAAGCTTTCCTCATAGGGGTGGGCGCCGCCGATGATGAGCGACTTCACCATCGAGGGTGAACGTGCCGCCATCGCATACGACAGCCAGCCTCCCATCGAAAAGCCGCAGAAATGCGCGGCGTCGATATCCAGTTCATTCAGGACTGCATCGATATCCGCAAGCCGATGTTCGAGCGCGTACGCATCACGCTCGTGCGGCTTGGCACTCTTGCCGTGCCCGCGCAGGTCGATCAGCACGACCCGATGCGATCTCTCCAGCGCGCTCGCGTAGCCGTAGACCTTCCAGTGCGCGCTGCTCGAGGTGAAGCCATGCAGTAGCACCAGCGGCTCGCCTTCACCCCGCGCTTCGTACCAGATCCGCATTCCCTTGTTGTCGGCCCAAGGCATGTCTACAACTCCTAAGGCGCGTACTGGATACGCTGCGTACTCTCCGTCGGCTGCATCACATGGTCGAGCGGCAGGATGTGCGTTTGCTTGACCTTGTGCAGCGTGATGTTGGAGCGGACGTTCGTCACGACCGGGATACGCAGCAAGCGCTTGTTCATGAATTCCGAGAAGGATGCCAGGTCGGGGGTGACGATCCGCAGGATGTAGTCGGCTTCCCCGGCGAGCGAAAAGCACTCCAGCACCTGCGGCAATTGCGCGACTTCGCGCTCGAATTTTTCACCGGAATTGGAGCCCTGGCGGTCCAGCGTGACTTGGGTGAAAGCCACCACATGCAGGCCGACCGCGGCGGGGTCGAGGATGGCGGCGTAATGGTCGATCACCCTTGCCTCCTGGAGCCGTTGCACCCGGCGGCTGACTTGCGAACTGGAAAGATGGATCTTTTCGCCGAGGGCGCTGTTGGTTGCATGACCATCGCGCTGAAGTTCTGCAAGAAGCTGCAAATCGTAGCGGTCGACCGTGATTGTGGAAGTCAATGTTCACCCTTTAGTCAGATCATGCACGTTTTGTGCGCAGAATTGGCATATTCTTACACAAAACGCTTACATTTTGCATCGATCGATCTATAGACTTTGTCCTACAACATGAACATGGAGGACGGACATGCAATCGGATCGCGCTGCAGCAGCAGTTGCCGGCCGACAGGTCGGCGAATTACGTTACCAGAGCGGTTTCGGCAACGAGTTTGCCACCGAGGCGCTTGAGGGTGCGTTGCCCGAAGCCCAGAACTCCCCGCAACGGGCACCCTACAGCTTGTACGCGGAGCAGTTGAGCGGGACGGCATTTACGGCGCCGCGCGGCGCCAACCGCCGCTCCTGGTTGTACCGCATCCGCCCGGCGGCAGTCCACGGCCGGTTTGCGCCCCTCCAGCATGAACGCCTCGTCAGCGATTTCTCATCTCTGCCGACCTCGCCCAACCAGTTGCGCTGGGATCCGTTGCCACTCCCCGCCACCCCGACCGATTTCATTGACGCCATCGTCACCTATGCCGGCAACGGCGACCCGCAGTCGCAAGCAGGCTGCGGCATCCATCTGTATGCCGCCAACCGGTCGATGACCGGCCGTTTCTTCTACAACGCCGATGGCGAAATGCTGGTCGTGCCGCAGTCGGGCCGCTTGCGCTTCAAGACCGAGCTTGGCGTGCTGGAGGTCGAGCCGCAGGAAATCGTGGTCATTCCGCGCGGCGTGCGCTTCCAGGTCGAACTGCTCGACCAGACGGCGCGCGGTTATATCTGCGAGAACTACGGCGCCCTCTTTCGCCTGCCCGACCTCGGCCCGATCGGCTCGAACGGGCTGGCCAATCCACGCGACTTCCTGACCCCGGTCGCGGCCTACGAGGACCGCGAAGGCGACTTCGAACTGGTCGCCAAATTCTGCGGCCAGCTCTGGTCCGCGCGCATCGGCCACTCGCCGCTGGATGTGGTGGCCTGGCACGGCAACTACGCGCCGTACAAGTACGACTTGCGTCGCTTCAATACCATCGGCTCCATCAGCTACGACCATCCGGATCCGTCCATCTTCCTGGTGCTGCAATCGCAAAGCAATACGCCCGGTGTGGACGATATCGACTTCGTGATCTTCCCGCCGCGCTGGCTGGCGATGGAGCACACGTTCCGCCCGCCGTGGTTCCACCGCAATATCGCCAGCGAATTCATGGGCCTGGTGCATGGCGAATACGACGCCAAGGCCGGCGGCTTCGTGCCGGGCGGCGCCAGCCTGCACAACTGCATGAGCGGCCATGGGCCGGACGCGGGGACGTTCGACAAGGCCAGCGCCGCCGACACGACGGTACCGAACAAGATCAGCGACACCATGGCCTTCATGTTCGAAACGCCGCGCGTGATCCGTCCGACGAAGTTCGCACTCGAATCGCAGCAGTTGCAGCGCGATTACGCTGATTGCTGGCAGGGGCTGGGCAAGCATTTCAATCCGGCGCAACGCTGACAGCTGCAAATTTGCCGGTCCCGGCCGGCTCGGAATATTCACCCATAGAGGAACCCATGTTTGAACACGTCGATGCCTATCCCGGCGACCCCATCCTTTCCTTGAACGAGGATTTCAAGAACGATCCACGCTCGGAGAAAATCAATCTCAGCATCGGCGTCTATCTCGATGAACAGGGCCGCCTGCCCGTCATGCGGGCGGTGCGCGAGGCGGAGAGCGCGCTGCTTGCCGCCATTGGCCCGCGCCCCTACCTGCCGATGGAAGGCTCGTCCACCTACCGCAAGGCGGTGCAGCCACTGCTGTTTGGCGCCGCGCGCGAAGCCGTTGCGTCGCAGCGCATCGCCACCGTGCAAACCCTCGGCGGCTCCGGTGCGCTGAAGGTCGGTGCGGACTTCCTGCAAGCCTATTTCGCTGGCCGCCAGGTTTGGATCAGCGACCCAAGCTGGGACAACCACCGCACCATCTTCACCGGTGCGGGCTTCGAAGTCCAAAGCTATCCCTATTACAGCCCCGAGACGAAGCAGGTGGATTTCATGCGTATGCTGTCGGCCATTGAATCCATGCCGAAGGGCAGCATCGTGCTGCTGCACGCCTGCTGCCACAACCCGACCGGCGCCGACCTGAACGAGGCGCAATGGCGTGTGCTTGCGGAAGTGGTCAGGAGCCGCGCATTGCTGCCCTTCTTCGACATTGCCTACCAAGGCTTCGGCGACGGACTCGACGAAGATACGTTCGCAATGCGTTATTTCGCTGATGAAGGAAGCGGCTTCCTGGTGGCCAGTTCGTTCTCCAAGAATTTCTCGCTCTATGGCGAGCGCTGCGGCTCGCTGAGCGTGGTGTGCGCCAATGCGAAGGAGGCCGACACCGTGCTGGGACAGCTGAAGGCCGCGATTCGCCGCAACTATTCCAGCCCGCCAACCCACGGCGCACGAATCGTTTCGGCTGTGCTCGAAAGCGCGGACCTCTTCGCCATGTGGAAGGATGAACTAACCGCCATGCGCGTGCGCATCAAGGCCATGCGGGAGGGCCTGCACGCCGCCTTGGTAGGCAGAATGCCCGGCAGGGACTTCGACTATGTGCTGCAGCAGCACGGAATGTTCAGCTATACCGGACTGAATCCTGACCAGGTGAGGACGCTGCGCGAAGAGTTCGGCATCTACCTGGTGGGCTCCGGCCGCCTGTGCATGGCGGCACTCACGCAGGAAAGCATTGCGCCGGCGGCAGACGCCATTGTCAAGGTGCTCGGACGGGAGGCGCAGCAATGAACAAGCTCGATAGCACCCAGCGCGAATCGCTGCAGGTCCTCGCCCCGGAATGGCGGCACGATCACCTGCGCGGTGCGATCAGCCGGGAATTCGTGTTCGCCGATTTCACGCAGGCATTCGCCTTCATGACGCAGGTGGCGCTGGTGGCGGAAAAGCGCGATCACCATCCGGAATGGTCGAATGTCTACAACACCGTTTCCGTGACCCTGACGACACATGATGCTGGCGGCCTGACGGAAAAGGATATTTACCTTGCACAGACCATGAACGCAATGTACGCGCGATTTGCCGTGGAACGTTGACGCCCGTGAGGAGATACGAGATGCAGACGACAACCGAAACGCAAAAACACGGCCTTGCGGCGGGCGAGGCCTACCGGCCGGAACGCCCCGACTGGACCATTGACCAGGGCTGGGAAAACTACAGCGCCGAAGAGCATGGTGTATGGAAGACCTTGTATGAGCGCCAGATGAAACTGCTGCCCGGCCGCGCCTGCGACGAGTTCGTGGCCGGTATGCGCGACCTGCCGATCGAGGCTGACCGCATCCCCGATTTCCGCCGCCTGAGCGAGGTGCTGATGAAACGCACCGGCTGGCAGGTAGTGGCGGTGCCGGGGCTGGTGCCGGACGATGTGTTCTTCGAGCACCTGGCGAACCGGCGTTTCCCTTCCGGGCAGTTCGTCCGCCGCCCGGACCAGCTCGATTACCTGCAGGAGCCGGATGTCTTCCACGATGTGTTCGGCCATGTGCCGATGCTGATGAATCCGGTGATTGCGGATTACATTCAGGCCTATGGCGAAGGCGGCCTGCGCGCGAAGCAGCTGGGCATGCTCGACAACCTGGCGCGGGTCTACTGGTACACAGTGGAGTTCGGCCTGGTGGAGCAGAAGGACGGTTTGCGCATCTACGGTGCGGGTATTGCGTCGTCGTACACCGAGTCGATCTTTGCGATCGACGATCCTTCGCCGAACCGGGTGCGGTTCGACCTGGAGCGTGTGATGCGCACGCGGTATCGCATCGACGACTTCCAGGAAACCTACTTTGTGGTGCGCAACCTGGAAGAGCTGCTGGAGCTGGCGCGTATCGATTTCGGTCTTGTCTACGAACGCATCAAGGGACAGGAAGAACTGGAACCGGGACAGTTGCTGGCAAGCGATGGCGTGCTGGCGCGTGGTACTGGCGTTTATCATGAAATGAAGCGGCAACAGATGCAGGGCGCTGTCGTAGCGTGATTGATGCGTAATCAGGGAAGCGGTGTGCGAAGGTATTTGAATTGCTTGCATGCGAGCTTGACGGTTGATTCCACGATACCTCTTCCCCCGTCGTTCCCGCGAAGGCGGGAACCCATAGTGAGGTAGTACGAGCAAACTCCGCATGGGTTCTCGCCTTCGCGGGAACGACGGAGATAGTGTTGCGGTTACTCAGGCTCTACAGCTCGCCCGCAAACTTACGTTGCAGCGACACGGCTAACCAGCCAAATCAAGGAGATACCTTATGAACTTCAAAAACAAAACCATCATGATCACCGGCGCCGCAGGCAATCTCGGCCGTGCGGTCGCCAATGCCTTCCACCAGCTTGGCGCCAACCTCGTCCTGCTCGACCGCCAGACGGACAGCCTGCAGCGTGCCTTCGGCAAGGAGGACGACCGCCGCGCCTTCTTCGCGGTCGACCTGCTCAATCAGGCGCAGTTGAAGGATGCGGTGGAATCATCCATCCACCGTTTCGGCAGGATCGACGTGCTGTGCAATGTGGCCGGCGGTTTCCGCATGGGTCCGCCGGTGCATGAGACGCCGGACCAGGACTGGAATTTCCTGTTCGACCTCAACACCCGCAGCCTGCTGCACGCCGTGCGCGCGGTGGTGCCGGGGATGCTGGCCTCACGCGACGGCAAGATCGTCAACATCGCCGCCAACTCCGCACAGAAGGGCGTTGCGAACATGGGCGCGTACTGTGCTTCCAAGGACGTCGTCATCCGCGTGACCGAGGCGATGGCGGCTGAACTGCGCGACAGCAATATCAACGTCAACTGCGTCATGCCCAGCATCATCGACACGCCGGAAAACCGGGCCGCGATGCCGAATGCCGATTTTTCGCGCTGGGTTGCTCCGGAGGCTCTCGCGGATGTCATCGTGTTCCTGGCGTCGGATGGCGCGCGGGCAATTCACGGCGCCGCACTGCCTGTGGTCGGGCGCAGCTGACGCAGCAATGTGTGCATGACCTCGATCGAACGCATTCTCGACAAGGGCTCCTGCTACGCGCGCTTCCGGATCGCGATCCTCGTGACGCAGGAAGTGCTGGCGTCGGCACCCGCAGCTGCCGGCACCGACATGCTTGAACGTGCAGCAGGCTGTTCTGCCTGGCTGCTAGGCCGGGTGTGCGCGAACCTGGAACACACCGGCATTCTTATGCGCGCAACCGGCGTCAGGGATGCGTGGCTGCCTGGCCCGCTGGCAGCGAATGTCACGCTGGCCGATATCCTGTGCAGCCAAATCGGCGACCAGGCCGGCAGGCAGGGGAAGACGACGCGACCAAGGATGAGCACGCTCGCGGTTCGACGTGACATGGAAGCATTCGTGCTGCAGGCGACAATGAATATCAACCAGACCGTGATCGAACAGTTGCGGCGGTTTCCATTGCGGAAAGCGGCCTGCAACCTTCCGGCGGTCCACGACGCATGAATCACCAGGTCCGGCTGGTGCTCGATGCGCACATTCTCGGTGACGATTTCCTGCAAGAGCGATTCACCGCCTATGTCGAAATCATCGGATATCTCATGTGGCGCGCGCCTCGTCCGGCCGGTGCCGAACATCTCGGGGATGCGACAGACCGGCCGGCGGCGGCATTGAAGCGCTGCTTCCATGAATTGGCCGGCAGCGGCATCCTGAAGAAATCGGCCGAGGTGCCGAATGCATGGCACCTGGCGAAGGATGCGCGGGAGGTGACGCTGGAAGATGTATTCCGCTGCGCCGTCAGTGCATGCGCGACGAGACGGCGCCGCGGCACGACGTCGCGCCACCTGCCTGCCGGCAAAGATATCGACCTGCTCCTGACGCAGGCGCTGCAGACTGTCGACGACCATCTCTACAAAAGCTTGCGCACGTATTCGCTCGACCGCTTTATCGTCAGCCGTGCCGCCCCCTTCCCGGTGTCGCATCGCGATGCGGTGACGCCGTTTGCGGAAGTCGTCGAGTAGAACCGGCGACTGCCCAATGACTGAGAGGCCGGCAAAAAACTTGAAACTGTTTTTGTCGTCGTGATTTCCGGCTTCCCGGTAAATGACGGGACCCTCATCCCTTGAAATCAATACACAGTGCATGCATGGAACAAGAACATTTCGCATTCTTTGTGTGAATTTGCTGGATATTTGTGCTTGATTTGCGCACACCTTCCACGCATCGGTGACTAAACTGTTCACATCTCAATCGATCACCGCAGTATCAATGCTGCCTGCAAGCAGCGATAACAATTGGAGGAAAGAATCATGACGGAATCTGCTTTCAACCCCATGGGCCTGATGGGCTTCGAGTTTGTCGAGTTCGCATCCCCGGCGCGTGGCGTCCTGGAGCCGGCATTCAAGGCACTCGGTTTCATCAAGGTTGCCAGGCATCGCTCGAAAGACGTCGAACTGTACCGCCAGGGCGACATCAATTTCATCATCAACAACGAGCCCAACAGCATTGCGTCCTACTTCGCCGCCGAGCACGGCCCGTCGGCCTGCGGCATGGCCTTCCGCGTCAAGGATTCCCACAAGGCTTATGCCCGCGCGCTCGAACTCGGCGCCCAGCCGATCGAGATCCCGACGGGCCCGATGGAGCTGCGCCTGCCTGCGATCAAGGGTATAGGCGGCGCGCCGCTCTACCTGATCGACCGATTCGAGGACGGCAAGTCGATCTATGACATCGACTTCGAATTCATCGAGGGCGTGGACCGCCATCCAAAGGGGGCCGGCCTGAAAGTCATCGACCACCTGACGCACAATGTCTACCGCGGCCGCATGGCGCACTGGGCGGGCTTCTACGAGAAGCTGTTCAACTTCCGCGAGATCCGCTACTTCGACATCTCCGGCGAGTACACCGGCCTGACCTCGAAGGCGATGACCGCGCCCGATGGCCTGATCCGCATCCCGCTCAATGAAGAGTCCGGCAAGGGCGGCGGCCAGATCGAGGAATTCCTGATGCAATTCAACGGCGAAGGCATCCAGCACATTGCCATGCTTTCCGACGACCTGATGGCGACCCTGGACGAACTGAAGCTGGCCGGAGTCCCCTTCCCGCCCGCGCCGCCTGAGACCTACTATGAAATGCTCGAAGAGCGCATGCCCGGCCATGGCGAACAAGTGAGCGAACTGCAGACGCGCGGCATCCTGCTGGACGGCAGCACCAAGGGCGAGAAGCGCCTGCTGCTGCAGATTTTCTCGACGCCCCTGCTGGGACCGGTGTTCTTCGAGTTCATCCAGCGCAAGGGCGACGAGGGCTTTGGCGAAGGCAACTTCAAGGCGCTGTTCGAATCGATGGAGCGCGACCAGATTCGCCGCGGCGCTCTCCAGACCGCCTGAGCGACAGAGGTTGATCATGAATATCGAACGCATCCATCACGTCGCCTACCGATGCAAGGACGCCAGGGAAACCGTCGAATGGTACGTCAAGCACCTGGACATGAGATTCGTCCTCGCGATTGCCGAGGACGAGGTGCCGTCGACCAAGGCCTACGATCCTTACATGCATGTGTTCCTCGATGCCGGGGCCGGCAACATCCTGGCGTTCTTCGAGCTGCCGGCCCAGCCGCCCATGGACAGGGACCGCAACACGCCGGCCTGGGTCCAGCACCTGGCCTTGAAGGTGGAGTCGGTGGACAAGCTGCTCGAGATGAAGGAAAGGCTGGTGGCCGCCGGTATCGATGTGCTCGGCCCGACCGACCACACCATCTTCAAGAGCATCTACTTCTTCGATCCGAACGGTCACCGCATCGAACTGGCGGCCGATTGCGGCACGCCCGAGATGTACCGCAAGCTCGACGAGGTCAAGTGGGAGATGCTGGAAGAATGGAGCAAGACCAGGCGCGCGCCTCAGCATGCGCGCTGGATGCATGACGGCAGCATGTCCAAGTAAGGGGAACTGATGAACACCTTGAATGAAACCCACGACCCCGCGCTGCTCAGCTGGGTTGCTTCCGCGAATGTGCCGGGTAGCGACTTTCCGATCCAGAACCTGCCGTTTGCGGTGTTCCGCCGCAAGGGCATGAACGAAGCATTCCGGGGAGGCGTGGCGATCGGCGACCAAATCGTCGACCTTGCCGCGATTGCCGCCAAAGGCATGTTCGGCGGCGACGTAGGCGCTGCGGTCAGTGCCGCTGCTGCCGACAAGCTCAATGCCCTGATGGCGCTTGGACCTGCCGCATGGAGCGCGCTACGCCTTGCACTGTCCCGCGCGTTGCGTAATGGCACGCCGGAGCAGGACGCGCTGCAAGCCTGCCTGGTGCCGCAGTCCGAGGCGGAATACGCGCTTCCTGCCCGGATCGGCGACTATACCGACTTCTACACCTCGGTCTACCACGCCACGAACATCGGCCGCCAGTTCCGGCCGGACAATCCGCTGCTGCCCAATTACAAATGGGTACCGATCGGTTATCACGGCCGCGCTTCGAGCATTGTGGTCTCCGGCAGTCCGTTCCGCCGCCCGGTCGGTCAGACCATGCCTGCGGGCGCCGCCCAGCCCGCATTCGGTCCGAGCAAGCGCCTCGACATCGAACTCGAACTCGGCATTTTCATCGGCACGGGCAATGCACTCGGCGAGCCGATCCCGATGGAAGAAGCGGAAAGCCATGTGTTCGGCATCTGCCTGCTGAACGACTGGTCCGCGCGCGACATCCAGGGATGGGAGTACCAGCCGCTCGGCCCCTTCCTGTCGAAGAACTTCGCGACCACCGTCTCGCCGTGGATCGTGACGCTGGAAGCCCTTGCACCTTTCCGGATGCAATGGCAGCGCCCCGCTGATGATCCGCAGCCGCTTTCCTATCTGCAGAGCGAAGCGAACCGGCGCGAAGGTGCATTCGACATCCAGCTCCGTGTGGGACTGCAAACAGCGCGGATGCGCGAAGACGGCGAAGCGGATGCGGCCATCTGCCGGACCAGCTACCGGCACGCGTACTGGACGGTCGCCCACATGGTCACGCACCACACTGTCAACGGCTGCAACCTGCAACCGGGCGACCTGTTCGGAAGCGGCACCCTGTCGGGGCCGACGCTGGAGGAAGCCGGCGCACTGATCGAACTGACTACGGGCGGGAAGAACCCGGTGCAATTGCCGAACGGTGAAACGCGTACCTATCTTGAAGACGGGGATACCGTGCGGATCACCGGATGGTGCGAGAAGCCGGGCGCGGCGCGCATCGGCTTCGGCGAATGCGTCGGCACGGTGTTACCGGCGGCGTTCAAGGAGCGCGTATCGGACGCAGGATAATGCGGGATTCTGTTAAGCAGTCAAAGCACTTACGCCGCCTGCGGCCAAACTTCCGCGATCCGCAGCAGATTCGTACTGCCTGGTGTTCCGAACGGCATTCCCGCTGCAACCACAACCTGGTCGCCGACACCCGCGAATCCCTCCCGCAAAGCAATCCTGCATGCGGCGGCGACCATTTCATCGACATTCCAGACATCGGGACTGACGGTCGTGTGGATGCCCCAGGCAAGTGCCAGGCGACGTGCAGTCGCAAGCCGCGGCGTGATGCTCAGAATAGGCGCCGGTGGCCGCTCGCGTGCGGCGCGCAGGCTGGTATGCCCGGACGTGGTGTAGGTAATCGTCGCCATCGCCCCGACGATCTGCGTCACGCTGCGCAGCGCCGCGCAGATCGCGTCGCCCCGGTTCGGCAGCGGTTCCACATGCTGCGCATCGATCAGGTTGCGATACAGCGGATCACGCTCCACTTCGCGAATGATGCGGTCCATCATCGATACCGCATGCACCGGATAAGCGCCGCTGGCCGATTCGGCCGACAGCATCACCGCATCGGCGCCATCGTAGATCGCGCTGGCGACGTCGGACGCCTCAGCACGCGTCGGCACCTGGGCGGAAATCATGGACTCGAGCATCTGCGTGGCGATCACAACCGGCTTGCCGTGCTTGCTGCAGGTACGCAAGATGCGTTTCTGCACGCCGGGCACACGCTCAGGCGGCAACTCGACGCCGAGGTCGCCGCGCGCGACCATCACCGCATCGGAGACTTGCACGATTTCTTCCAGCCGCTCGAGCGCCGCCGGCTTTTCCAGCTTGGCGAGCAGCCCGGCCCCGTCCTGCACTAGCGCGCGCGCCTCGACCAGGTCTTCCGGCCGCTGCACGAAGGACAGCGCCACCCAGTCGACACCGAGCGACAGCGCGAACGCGAGGTCGCGCTTGTCCTTCTCCGTCAGCGCAGGAATCGGCAGCACGACGTCCGGCACATTGACACCCTTGCTGTCGGAAAGCGGGCCGCCGCTCGCCACGCGCGTACGGATGCGTTCGCCGTCGCTCTCGATCACTTCGAGCCGCAGCCTGCCATCATCGAGCAGCAGTGACTGCCCGGCTGTCACGACCTCGAACAGTTCCGGATGCGGCAGGCAGACGCGCTGCGCATTGCCCGGCGTCGTGTCGCGATCGAGCACGAATTCCGCGCCGGGCGAGAGGTTGACGCGGCCTTCCGCGAATTGGCCGACGCGCAACTTCGGCCCCTGGAGATCCGCCAGGATCGCAATCGGGCGGCCGACAGCACGCTCCACTTCGCGTACAGCTTCATACCGCGCCCGATGATCTTCGTGCGAGCCATGGCTGAAATTGAAGCGGAACACGTCCGCGCCCGCTTCGAAGAGCGCCTGTATCGTTTCCTTGTCGGAACTGGCCGGGCCGAGGGTAGCCACGATCTTTGCTTTACGTTGACGTCGCATGATGTCGGGATGAATGAAAGGTTGAAGTGATCCCCGCGAAGGCATGCTGTGCATGCCTTCGTGATTTCCCAAGAGCTGGGGTCGCGCGTTACAGGATCAGGATCGCGCGGAAATCGTTGACGTTGGTTCGTGTCGGCCCGGTGACGACGAGATCGCCCAGCGCGCTGAAGAAACCATAGCCGTCGTTGTTGTCGAGCATGGCACGGGCGCGCAGTCCAAGCTTCTCCGCCCTGACAATCGAATCGGGCTGGTAGACAGCACCCGCATTGTCTTCCGAGCCGTCGATACCGTCGGTGTCGCAAGCGATCGCATGCACGCCCGGCAAGCCGTTGAGCGCCGTCGCCAGGCTGAGCAGGAATTCCGCATTGCGACCGCCGCGGCCCTTGCCGCGTACCGTCACCGTGGTTTCGCCGCCGGAGATCAGAACACAGGGCGTCTGGAACGGCTGTCCGCGCAATGCGATCTGCCGTGCGAGCGCCGCATGCACCATGCCAACATCACGCGCTTCGCCCTCCATCTCATCCGACAGGATGTAGGGCGTGATGCCGGCGGCACGCGCCGTCGCCGCCGCCGCTTCCAGCGCCTGCTGCGCCGTTGCGGTGACATGATGCGCATTGCGTGCAAAACGCGGATCGTCCGGCTTCGGCGTTTCGCCGGCACCGCTGGTGAGATGCCGCTCCATACTCTCGGGAATCTCGATGGCGTACTTGCGCAGGATGGCCAGCGCCTCCTCGCAGGTGGTGGGATCGGGCAGCGTCGGTCCGCTGGCGATCACGCCCGGGTCGTCGCCCGGCACGTCCGAAATCAGCAACGTGACCACACGCGCCGGTGCGCAGGCAAGCGCAAGACGCCCGCCCTTGATTGCCGAGAAATGCTTGCGCACGCAATTCATCTCGGAGATCGTCGCGCCGCTCTTGAGCAAGGCCTTGTTGACCGCCTGCTTCTGCTCCAGCGTGATGCCTTCGGCAGGCAGCGCCAGCAGGGCGGAGCCACCGCCGGAAATCAGGCACAGCACGAGGTCGTTTTCCGTCAGCCCCTGCACCATTTCCATGATGCGTCCCGCTGCGCGCCGTCCCGCTTCGTCCGGCACCGGGTGCGCCGCTTCCACTACTTCGATACGGCGGCAATCGGCGCCGTGACCGTAGCGTGTGACGACCAACCCGCTGAGTTCTCCCTGCCAATGGTCTTCCACCGCCTTGGCCATCGCCGCCGCGCCTTTGCCGGCGCCGATGACCAGGGTACGCCCGTTCGCGGGCGGCGCCGGCAGGAAGGCCGGTAGGCATTTACCGGCGCTCACTGCGGCAGTGGCGCTGGAAAACATTTCGAGCAGCAACTCGCGGGCTTTCATCGCATGCATGGGGCGTGTCCTTCAGTTTCCGGCTATTTTACGCGCTCGCGATTTCATGGTTGGACATCAACTCGATCGCGCGGCAAAGTGCGGAATGGTCGAGTCCGCTCATGCCGTTTGCGGCACAGGCGTTCATCAGTTCCTGTGCAGCGGCGGTGTTCGGCAGCGACACACCCAGCGCCTTCGCGCCCTGCAGCGCAAGGTTCAGGTCCTTCTGGTGTAGCTCGATGCGGAAGCCAGGGTTGAAGGTGCGCTTGACCATGCGCTCGCCGTGCACTTCGAGGATGCGCGACGAGGCGAAGCCGCCCATCAGCGCCTGGCGCACGCGCGCCGGATCGGCGCCGGCCTTGGAGGCGAACAGCAGCGCTTCCGCCACGGCCTGGATGTTAAGCGCGACGATGATCTGGTTGGCAACCTTGGTCGTCTGACCGTCGCCGTTGCCGCCGACCAGGGTGATGTTCTTGCCCATCAGTTCGAACAGCGGCTTGACGTCGTTGAATGCGCTCTCGGAGCCGCCGACCATGATCGTCAGCGAAGCGGCCTTGGCGCCGACTTCACCGCCGGACACCGGTGCATCGAGGTATTCGCAGCCCAGCGCGTTGATGCGCTTGGCGAAATCCTTGGTTGCGATCGGCGAGATCGAGCTCATGTCGACCACGATCTTGCCCTTTTCCAGTCCCTTGGCGACACCGTGTTCGCCGAACAGCACTGCCTCCACATGCGGGGTGTCCGGCACCATGACGATGACGATGTCGGCACGCTTGGCGACTTCCTCGCCGGAAGTGCACACTGTCGCGCCGCCTTCGATCAGCTCGAAGGGAGGATTCTTCTGGTCATGCAGGTAGAGCTTGTGACCGCCCTTTTGCAAATGTCCCGCCATGGGTGCGCCCATGATGCCCAATCCGATGAAACCGACTTTTGCCATTGCTTTCTCCGTGTCTGTAAATGTCTGATACTGCTTGCGGGCAGACACATACGATTGATCTATCCGCCTACCTTTCCCCGTCATTCCCGCGAAGGCCTCGGCGGCCCCGCGACAATCCATGCGGAGTCTGCTCGGACTACCTCACTATGGGTTCCCGCCTCCGCGGGAACGACGGGGAACGAGATAGCGGTTTATCAATCGGCATCACCCGCAATTTCCGTCCTCACACCCCGTGCTCCGCACGCCACCCAAGACCTTCCACCGTCCCGGCCCGCGGCTTGTACTCGCACCCGATCCATCCGTCATAACCGGCCTCATCCAACATCTTGAACAGGTACCGGTAATTGATCTCCCCCGTCCCCGGCTCGAAGCGCCCCGGATTGTCCGCCAACTGGATGTGCTTGATGATGTCCAGATTGGCCTTGATGGTGTTCGCCAGTTCGCCTTCCATGCGCTGCATGTGGTAGATGTCGTACTGCAGGTAGATATTGCTCGACCCGGTTTCCTTGATCAGGTCAATCGCCTGCTGTGTATGCGTCAGGTAGAAGCCCGGGATATCGAAGCTGTTGATCGGCTCGACCAGCAGGCGGATCTTGTGTTCCTGCAGCATATCGGCCGCGTACTTCAGATTGCCTACCGTGGTCTTGTAGACGATGTCCCGATCCGCCCCTTGCGGCACTTTGCCGACCAGGCAGTTGAGCTGCTTCGCACCCAGTACCTTCGCGTAGCGGATAGCCTCGTCGACACCTTCGCGGAACTCATTGACGCGATCCGGATGGCAGGCGATGCCGCGCTCGCCCGCTTCCCAGTTCCCGGCCGGCAGGTTGTGCAGGACCAGGTCGAGCTGGTAGGTATTCAGCTTGTCGGCGATCTGGTCCGCGTGGAAGGCATACGGGAACAGGAATTCCACCCCGCGAAAGCCCGCGCGCGCCGCCGCCTCGAAACGCTCCATGAACGGATGCTCGTTGAAGAGCATGGTCAGGTTGGCCGCCAGTTTTGTCATCTCCCCCTCCTTAGTCCAGCAAGGCAATCGCGGTCGGCGCATGGTCCGGCGAGGTTGCCAGTTCTTCGAATTCGTTGATGCTGTTGATCTCGGTGCCCATTGCGATATTGGTCACGCGCTCGAGGATGATCTCAACCACGACCGGCACGCGGTACTGGCGCATCAATGCGCGTGCCTGGCCAAAGGCATCCTGGATGTCTTCGTGGCGCCGCACGCGGATCGCCTTGCAGCCCAAACCTTCGGCAACGGCCACATGGTCGACGCCATAGCCTTCGAGTTCCGGCGCATTGATGTTTTCGAACGACAGCTGCACGCAGTAATCCATGTCGAAGCCGCGCTGCGACTGGCGGATCAGGCCAAGGTAGGAGTTGTTCACCACCACATGCAGGTAAGGCAGATTGAACTGCGCACCGACAGCGAGCTCCTCGATCATGAACTGGAAGTCATAGTCGCCGGAAATCGCCACCACCTGGCGGTTCGGGTCTGCCGCGCAGACGCCGAGCGCTGCCGGCACGGTCCAACCCAGCGGACCCGCCTGGCCGCAGTTGATCCAGTTACGCTCTTTGTACACATGCAGGAACTGCGCGGCGGCGATCTGCGACAGGCCGATGGTCGTCACGTAGCAAGTGTCACGTCCGAAGGCGCGGTTCATTTCCTCGTACACGCGCTGCGGCTTGATCGGCGCATTGTCGAAGTGCGTCTTGCGCAGCATGGTGCGCTTGCGCTCCTGACACTGCGACACCCAGGACTTGCGGCACTTGAGCTTGCCGGCATCCTTCCATTCCTTCGCCACTTCGACGAACAGCTTCAGCGCGGCGGCCGCATCGGACACGATGCCGAAGTCCGGACCGAACACACGGCCGATCTGGGTCGGTTCGATATCGACGTGGACGAACTTGCGTCCCTTGGTGAATACCTCGACGGAGCCGGTGTGGCGGTTCGCCCAACGGTTGCCGATACCGAGCACGAAATCGGATTCGAGCATGGTCGCGTTGCCGTAACGGTGGCTGGTCTGCAGGCCGACCATGCCCGCCATCAGCGGATGGTCATCGGGAATCGTGCCCCAGCCCATCAGCGTCGGAATCACGGGAACACCGGTCACCTCCGCGAACTCGACGAGCAATGCGGACGCATTCGCATTGATGATACCGCCGCCTGCGGTAATCAGCGGACGCTCGGCCTCGTTGAGCATGGTGAGCGCCTTCTCGATCTGGGCGCGGGTCGCGGCGGGCTTGTAGACCGGCAGCGGTTCATAGGTATCCGGATCGAATTCGATCTCCGCCATCTGCACGTCGAACGGCAAATCGATCAGCACCGGACCGGGACGGCCGGAGCGCATCAGGTGGAAAGCCTGCTGGAACACCCGCGGCACCAGCGCCGGCTCGCGCACGGTCACCGCCCACTTGGTCACGGGCTTGGCAATCGATTCGATATCCACCGCCTGGAAGTCTTCCTTGTACAGACGGGCACGCGGCGCCTGGCCGGTCACGCAGAGGATGGGAATCGAATCGGCCTGCGCAGAGTACAGGCCTGTGATCATGTCGGTGCCCGCCGGACCGGAGGTACCGATACACAGGCCGATGTTGCCCGGCTTGGCGCGGGTATACCCCTCTGCCATGTGCGACGCACCTTCCACGTGGCGCGCCAGGATGTGTTTGACGCTCCCGCGCTTGCGCAGCGCAGCATAAAACGGGTTGATCGCCGCGCCCGGCACACCGAACGCCTGCACGATGCCTTCCTTCTCCAACACATGCACTGCGGCTTCCACCGCGGTCATCCTTGCCATAGGTCCTCCTGAGACGGTTGTATTCGTTGGGTCTGATGCTAATGGCAAACCACAGGTTTGATAAGAAGACAAACAATCGCTTTATTCGATACTTGGAGTATAGAATAATGAAATGCAGTGACTACGCTAAATAAAGCGCAGGCTAGTTCCCTCCCCTTCAAGGGGAGGGTCAGGGTGGGGATGGGTTTCCGCAGTTAAATCCCTTGTACGCAGCCGAAAAAATGCTGGGGAAGGCGGAAAAAGAAGCGCAGTTGTCTGAGCCGCAGGCGAGTTCTGCGCTTCCCGCTTTCCCCTGCATTTTTTCGGGTACCCCCGAAGGGGGCTGCGGACCAGGGTCGCCTTTTTGGCCTACCTTTTTGGCGAAGCAAAAAGGTAGGTGGCCCGCCGGGGCCAGTCCCGGCAAGTCTCCACGGAGAACCGGCAGAGTTACATCACCGGAGAGATGAACGCCACTGGATTCCCGCCTTCGCGGGAATGACGGAGACGCGAAACAAGCCATCGCGTCAGGTCATAAGGAACAAGGCACCTCATGGACAAATTCAAGCAAATCGAAGCCTTCGTAGACGTAGTAGAAAAAGGCAGCCTGGCAAGAGCAGCCCTGGAACAAAACATCACCCCCGTCATGCTGGGCCGCCGCATCGACGCCCTGGAGCGGCGATTAGGCGTCAAGCTCATGCACCGCACCACCCGCCACCTCACTCTGACAGAAGAAGGCACAGTCTTCCTGGACCACTGCCGCAAGCTCCTCGACGAACTGGACTTCGCAGAAAAGATCATCTCCGAGGGAAGGCACAAGGCAACCGGCCATCTGGTCGTTTCCGCCCCCGCTGCCTACGGCAGGAAGCACGTCGCCCCTCACGCCCCCGCTTTCCTCAAAGCGAACCCAGATGTCCGCATCTCCTTCAACCTCACCGACCGCGTAGTCGACCTGGTGCGCGAAGGCTACGACGTCGGCATCCGCATCGGCGGCGCAATCGACCCCAACTTCGTCGCCGTCAAGCTGGCCAGCAACCGCCGCGTGGTCTGCGGGACCCCGGACTATTTCGAGCGAAACGGCATCCCGAGGACGCTGGCCGACCTCGAGCACCACAACTGCCTGTCCTTCAACCTGCAGGGCGGCCAACAGCGCGGCTGGTACTTCCAGCAGAATGGCAAGCCGGTCACGGTCAAGGTCAACGGCAACCTCGACTGCAACGACGGCGAACTGCTGCACCGCTGGGCCTGCGAAGGCCTTGGCCTGGCTTGGCGCTCGACCTGGGAGATCCAGCCCGAGCTGGCGGCCGGCCAGCTGATCACGGTGCTCGACGAGTACGCGCTGGACAACTACGACATCATGGCGGTCTACCCGCAGCAGCGCCACCTGCCGGCCAAGATCCGCTTCTTCATCGACATGCTCAAGTCGGTCTATGCCCAGCCCGGCTACTGGAACCGCCCGCAAAACTGGTGACAAGCGCCGATCAGCGTCTACAATGAGTCAAAAGCACAGGTGCCACAATGACCGCGCCTGCTGCTGGCGACATGCTCGACACGATACAGAAAAGAATCGGGAGTGCCGTTGCCGCGCTCGCTGCAGTCGCGGCCTCCGGTTACTTTGCCTATGACTTCCGGTGGCGCCAGGGCCTGGTCGAACTCGAGCAGGAAGCAGCGAGCCGGCTGGAACTGGCCGCTGCCGCGGTATTCGCGCCCACGCAAAAATTCGGCTACCTGCCCGAACTGCTGGCAAGCCACCCGACCGTCATCGATGCGTTCCTGCACAAGGACAGCAGCCACCACATCGCGCAAGCCAACACCTACCTCGAACAAGTCAACCTCAGCGCGCGGTCCGCCGTTGCCTACCTCCTCGACCTCCAGGGCCGCACCATTGCGGCAAGCAACTGGCGCGAGCCGGGAAGCTTCGTCGGCGCCAACTACGGATTCCGCCCCTACTTCCAGGAAGCGCTCAAGAACGGCAAGGCAAGCTTCTACGGGATGGGCACGACCAGCCTGCTCCCGGGTTACTACATTTCGCATCGCGTGCGCAAGGACGGCCGGACGATCGGCGTGGCAGTCGTCAAGGTCGACATGACCCGCCTGGACATGGAATGGCGATGGCACAAGGACGAAGTCGCGGTCACCGACAACCACGGCGTGATCTTCCTGAGCACGCAAGCCGACTGGAAATACCGCCCGATCCACCCGCTGGATGCGCCAACGCTGGAAAAGCTGAAGCGCACCCGGCAATACGAGACGGTACTGAAACCGCCTCTGCCGGTCCGGGTCCTGAGGCAACTCAAGCCTGACGAGCAAATCGTCAGCCTGCCGCAGTCGCCTGACGAAGGGACGGCTGACGTCCATTACCTGATCAAATCGCAACCGATCAAAGAGGCAGACTGGCGGATCAATGTCCTGATCCCGTTGGACGAAATGGAGGCGCGCGCGATGCGCATCGCCCTCATTGTTTCCAGCACCGCCGGCCTGCTGCTGATGTCGCTCATGCACCTGCGCCAGGCACAGGTGCGCGCGGTCGAACGCGAAAAATCGCGGCTGGCGCTGGAACAGGCGCATGAGGCGCTGGAACTGAAACACGCCGAGCTGCAGAAGGCCAGTGAAGACCTGCGCATCGCCTCCATCACCGACCCGCTGACGGGCGCCTACAACCGGCGGTTCTTCTTCGAGTCGGTGCCGAAGATCGTCAGCGCCGCCAACCGTCACCACTTCCCGTTATCCATCGTCACCATCGACGTCGACCACTTCAAGCGAATCAACGACATGTACGGCCATCCGGCCGGCGACAAGGTGCTGCAGGTGCTGACTGCCATCTGCAAGGAGTCGCTGCGCGAAGCGGATGTGTTCTGCCGCTTCGGCGGCGAAGAATTCATCATGGCGCTGCCCAGCACCGATGCGGAAGCGGCCGAGAACGTCGCCGAACGCTTACGCATCAAAGTGAGCCAGCATCCACTGGAAGTCAAGGGGAAGGCGTACGGCATCACGATCAGCTGCGGCGTGTCGCGTTACCGGGAAGGCGAGCGCGGCATCGACGATACGCTCAGGCGCGCCGACGACGCCTTGTATGTCGCAAAGAACGAAGGACGGAACCGGGTGGTCGTGCGTTGACGATGGCCGGCGCGCCGTCGCCGGTCGAAAAAAAAGCCTGCTTCCCGTAAAGGCAGCAGGCTTGCGTTTCATGAGCAGGGAAATGCGGCCCTGTCACACCTTCCGTCACGCCTTTGCAGGCTCCAGCCCCGGACGCCCCTTGCCAAGCACCGTCGCCTGGTAGCCGGCGCTGTTGGCCGCACAATAAGCCTGCTTCTCCCCGGCAACGCGAGCGCAGTAGCTCGAAGTGGATGCCGCGCAGTACGAGGCTTGTTTGTCGGTCTCGTCCGCAACGCGTGCGCAATAGCTGGCGGTCTGTGCCGCGCAATAGGCTGCAGATGCCTCCTGCGATTCGGGTGCGCCGGCGACACGCGCGCAATAGCTGGCAGACTGGGCGGCGCAGTAGGCGGCCTGCTTGTCGGTTTCTGCCGCGACTCGAGCGCAGTAGCTTGCGGAGGGTTCTGCCGTTTCCGCACCGGCTACACGGGCGCAGTACGACGAGTCGGTCTGCCCCGCGACGCGTGCGCAATAAGAAGATTCTGCTTCACCGGCAACGCGTGCACAGTAGGCTGATTCAGCCTCGCCGGCGACACGCGCGCAGTAGGCGGAATCGGTGGCGCGGGCGCAGTACGTGGCGTCGCCGGCCGTTGCGCTTCCGAACTCCTGCTGGTACAGGCGGCGGGTATTGGTGGAGGCTTCAGCCAGGTTCGCTGCGTCTTCCTCGTCGCGCATGCCGAAATACGGGAAGTGATGCAGGAAGTAACCGAAGACATTCTGGCAATCCTCCGCATACTTCATCGTGTCGAGAATGTGGCCGTGCCAGAACTTATCGACGTTGGTATCGGGCGTAATCACGGCATCGGGATACTTCGCAACCAGGGCCAGGAAGCGCTTGTATTCCAGCTCGTGGCGGTCTGCCTCCTCGCGCGTCCATCCATGCCCTTCCTTCTTGTCCATCAGCTTGAACTTGATCGGGTCAAGATCCAGCGCAAACACTGCTTCAACCATTTGTTCCGGCGTTTTCTTGTTGGCTTGTTGGGTCATTGTTCTGTTACCTTTCTTGATGTTGTTTGAAACATAACGCCGCGGGATTCTCCTCTCTCTTGCCGATGTTGCCCCGCGGCTACCCGTACAGCGAATTCAATGTAGCATGCAGGCAGTATTGTGATTTAGTAACATATTTGATCTGCATCAAATTTCTGTTGAGCTATAACCGAGCCTGACAGGAAGGCTGGAACAATGCTGTCATCCCTCCTAGCGTGGAAAAACCCGCAATCGGCAGAGGAAATGCATTAAATAGATGCATTGACAGCCAGCAAGGAGTGAGACGGGAACCCGGACCGAAAATGCTTTCATTTTTGAAAACGAGATACACTGCAGCTTCCCTTCCGGCAGCTACCGTACGTTCCATGTGTCCCGTCCGCATACATGTTCGTATCCGTGCCTGATTCAGCCATGCCCATCAGCAGGACCGTGCCCATTTCCCGGCGTTTCATACGAGCGCTCCTTACCTCCAGCGTCTGGTGGGTAGGTGTGGCTGTATCTTGCGCGTTGTGGATGCTTGTGGAAGACGTGGTCGAGAACAAGAGCCGCGCGCAGTTCGAGTACCACGCCGAAAACGCGCAACAGGCCGTCCAGAACCGGGTTCGTTCCTACATCGACGTATTGCGCGGCGTGAACGCGCTGTTCTATACGACCGACACAGTCACCCGGGACCAATTCCATGCCTATGTCAGCCAGCTCAAGCTGGAAAGCAGTTTCCCCGGAATCACCAACCTGAATTTCGCGCAGCTCGTCACCGCGGCGGAAAAGAAGGCCTTTGAAGCCCGCGTGCGCCATGACAGCGGCCGAAAGCCTGGCGGCTACCCGGACTTTGCGATCAAGCCGGCGGGCGACCGCGACGAATACAACGTGCTGACCTATATCGAACCGATGGAATCCAACCTGGTTTCCTTCGGATTCGACATGGCATCCAACGCGAGTGGTGCCGCCGCACTGGCAGCATCACGTGACAGCGGACAGTTGTTTTCGTCCGGGCGGCTGATCCGGATCGATGGACCGCACAAACATGTGGGACTGGCCATGCGCATGCCGGTCTACAAGCGCGGTATGCCGACCAGGACGGTTGCCCAGCGCCGTGCCGCCTACTATGGCTCCGTCGGCGCCGGCTTCGATATCAGCAAACTCATGCTGGGTGCCGTGGACGACAACACGCTGGCACAAATGCGCGTCAGGCTGTTCGACGTCGGAAGGACCGACAGCCAGCGCGGCAATACGGCAGATGCAGAGAGCCTGCTCTTTGACAGTGCGTCCGGTCCGGCTGGCGAACCAGACGGCACCCGCATGGTGGAATCCAGCGACATTTTCGTGAAGCGGGTCTCGATGACCGTGGGACCAAGGGTGTGGGAAGCGGAATTCTCGGCGCCGAGGTCGGCCATGGTGCAGGACTTCGATGCGTCACTGCCTTTGCTCGTCCTCGGCATCGGCGTCATCGCATCCGCGCTGATGTTCGGCGTCTATTACTCGCTGACCACCGCGCGCCGCCGTGCTGTGGAACTGGCGCGGGAAATGACCAAGGACCTGCGCGCCAGCGAAGCAAGCCTGGCCGAAGCGCAGCACATGGCACGCCTGGGCAGTTGGGTGCTCGACCCGGCGACCGGCAGCATGAGCTGGACCGCGGAGACCTATCGCATTTTCGGCATGGACCGCTTCGACGAAACACCGAAGCAACTGGATTTCCTGAGCCGCGTCCATGAAAGCGATCGACCGCGCGTGGAGCGCGGCCTGGAAGACTGCCTGACCAGCGGTATCGAATTCGATACCGAACACCGGATACTGCAGCAGGATGGATCGGTGCGCTGGGTGCATTCGATCTGCCGCCTGGGCTATAACGGCGCAGCCAAGGTACTGCGCGGCACCATCATGGATGTCACCGAGCGCAAGCACACGGTCGAAGCCCTGAAGCGTTCGCAGGAACTGCTGCGTGAATTGACCGCGCACCAGGACCGCGTGAAGGAAGACGAACGGAAAAGAATTGCGCGCGAGATCCACGACGAGCTCGGCCAGACCCTGCTGGCCCTGCGCATCGACGTGTCGATGCTCGATGCCCGCACCGGCCGGTCCCACCCCAGGCTGAACGAGAAAGTCCGCGGTGCACTCAACCACATCGACGCCACGGTCAAGACCATCCGCACCATCATCAACAACCTGCGTCCCGCGGTGCTCGACCTCGGCCTGACAGCAGCGATCGAATGGCAGGTGGCGGAATTCCGCCGCCGTACCGGCATCGCCTGCGAGCTGCACATGGACGACAAGGAATTCGCAGTCGACGACATGCGCGCCACCTCGCTGTTCCGCATTCTGCAGGAGTCGCTGACCAACGTCATTCGCCATGCGAACGCAACCCATGTCGCGATCGACCTGCACCAGGAGGACAACCGCCTGGTCATGAAAATCACGGACAACGGTATCGGCATCTATCCCGAGAACCGCAAAACGTCCAATTCATTCGGCCTGGTCGGTGTGGAGGAACGCATCAACGCGCTCAACGGCGAGTTCGTCATCACCAGCGCGCCCGGCAAGGGTACGACGCTCACCATCTACATTCCGCTGGAAAGCCACGATCCGCAACTGTACGAATTCAAGGTCGTCGGTCGCGGCGAATAAGTTCAACGCATCAGCTGAAGACCGACCAGCGCCCAGGACATTGCGGCGGCCGCCGTCGCCAACTTGAGCCGCTGCGCCTCGCGCCTGGCCTCCTTCCGCTCCTCCAGCCGGATACGGAACGCCTCGTTCTTTTTCTTCGCCTGCCGCCGCCTGCGCGCCCGCGCGGCGGCGGACATTTCCCCGTCGAACGTTTCCATGAGCCCCCCTTGTCGTGGTGTCAACATCGATTCTGTTGACTGCCCCCAAGGTACATTTGAGGTAGCGCAAGACGGGGCCGGCTGGGATTAGCGCAGGCTCAAGAAAAGTCCGGAGCCGCTGCCAAGTTTGCCAATGGGAAAATACAGATGCTAGAGACGTGCACGCAACAGCGCTGCCAGCTCAGCATCCTCCAGCACAAGCGGATTGGTGCGCATGCTGCCGCCGCGGCTTCCCTGGACGACCTTGTCGACATGCGCTTCCTCCATGCCGAACTCGCGCAGGCGCGGCAAGCGCAAGCGTTCCGTCCACGACTGCAGCAGCTCGGCCAACGCGTTACAGGCGTGTGCGTCGTCCAGCGCATCCTGCGCGGCAAGGAGGCGGCCGACCTCCGCATACTTCGCCAACGCCGGCGATTGAGGCGCCCGTGTCCGCAACGCGCGGATATTGAGTGCGGTGGCCTCAGCCACCAGCGTCCCGCACACAACGCCGTGCGGTATCGGGAAGAACGCCCCCAGCGGCGACGCCAGCCCGTGCACCGATCCCAGTCCTGCCTGCGCGAGCGTGATGCCCGACATCAGCGATGCGTAGGCGATACCCGCGAAGCCTTCGCCCTGGCGCGCATGCCCGGCCTCCCACGCGAACCAGAATCCATCGCGGAATGCCTTCAGCCCGGACAGCGCCAGCGCGTCCGTAAACGGGCTAGCATTGGTCGACACATAGGATTCGAGCAGCTGCGTAAACGCATCCATGCCGTTGGCCGCGATCAGGTCCTTGGGGCAGCCGGCCAGCAGCTCCGGATCGATGATGGCCACGCACGCGACCAATGCATCATGGCGGAAGGATTTCTTGAAGCCATCGCTTCCCTGCACGCTGAGCACCGCATTCTTGGTCGCCTCGCTGCCGGTCCCCGCCGTGGTGGGTACCGCAACAAAGGGCAAGGCCGGCCCGCGATAGGGCACACCGCGTCCCACGCCCTCCAGGTGGTCCATCACCGAATTGCCGGTGACGAGTAAACCGGCGATGGCCTTGGCCGCGTCCAGCACGCTGCCGCCGCCGATGCCGCACACCACTTCGATGCCGGCACCATGAAACCGGGCCACTGCATCATCGACCAGTTCCGGCGACGGCTCTTGCGTGACCTGCATCGTCTCCCATACGATGCCGTGCGCATCGAGCGCGGCGTGCAGCGCCGCCCAGTGCGGCGTCGAGATGAAGGAACGGCCGCCGGTCACCAGCAGCGCCTTGCGCCCGAACTGCGCAAGCACCTCTGCAGTTTCCTTGACCCTGCCGGCACCGAAGCGGATCTCGGGCAGGCGTGCGACTGAAAAAGCATCCATGGACATCGTGGCTTTCCGGTTGAAATGAAGCCTGCACTATAGCGCGAATATGCGAGGAAAAAGAAAACGCCCCGTGCCGAAGCGGCAAGGGGCGTTTTCACTGTAGGTGAACGGACTTGGGGCTTATCGCACTTCTGCGATCTTGTTGAGCGCGACGCTCAGCGCACGGCCACCCAGCGTTCTTCCTGCGGCGGGATCGACTGCAAAGAACTCGCTCATCCTGTCGATGACCGCAGGATCTTCCTGCACTGCGCTGCGGGCAAGGCGCCGTACGACCTCGCCATCAAGCTGCTGTGCCAACCCGGTATCGACCGGAACCTCCGGCTGTCCGCTACGGTTTGCAGCGCGCGGCAAGATGCCATCGTCGATCAGCGGTTTCACCACAGCCGGGCTGGCACCGTCGATCAGCTGTCTCAGCATCGCAGTGCGCAATTCGTCGTCGCCGCGCTCGAAGGATTCGCTCACCAGGTCTTCAAAAGGAGGCGTTTGCTCCGAGTGCATTGCTTCCGCGAGACCGGTCGACACATGCTCGGCCGGGACGCTCCGTGCAACGGCCACGAAATCCTGCTCGACCTTCTGCACGGAATGCACGCCGGTTTCGGCTGCGTACTGTTGCAGCACTGCACTCACATCGGTTTCTCGATTCATCGTTTCTCCTTGAAAAAAACGACGCGGGCAGTTGCCCGCGCCAACGTATAAGGTTGGGAAAGGCGCGGTAAGTTCGCGATGAATCGATTTATTTTTGCAACTAAGGATCAGTATTTTTCGAAGAAGCCGGAGGTTCGCTCAACTGCACGAGCCCGCTCACATCCTGCTGCGGAACTTCCACCCGCTGCAGCTGGCCGGCATCCAGCTGATGGGAAAATTGTTCGACCGAGTCGAGCCGCTGCTGCCTGTCTTCCGGCAGCGTGGGGCCGCTCTGTGTGTACAGCGTGAGCAACTCAGCGAGGTTCAGCAGCACGGACAGGTGCGTGCGCTCGTAGCCGTGCGATGCATCGGCGCCGAAACACAGCAGCGCGGTGCGCACATCGTGCCCCGCGCTCACCGCCGCGCCTGCATCGGAATGGTAGAAACGGAACACATCGCGGTTGCACGGGATGCCGTGGTCCCGGCACAAACGCAGCAGCCGATGTGTGAGGTGGTAGTCGTGCGGGCCGGCGGAATCCATCAGCGGGATGGTAACGCCGTGCTCGCGCGCGCCCTGCCCCGCGGCGACCGGACCGATGTCGATGCCGATCACTTCGCTGACGTCGCTCTGGATCACGGCGCGCGCGCCGGAGCCGACCTCCTCCGTCAGCGTGAACACGGCGTGGCAATCCATCGGCACCGTCACTCCGGATTCGACCACGGCCTTCAACGCGGCGAGCACCGTTGCGACACCGGCCTTGTCGTCGAGATGGCGCGACACGATGAAGTCATTGGGCAGCCATTCCGGGTTGGCGTCGAAGGCGACGAAATCGCCGACCTGGATGCCGAGAGCGGCGATGTCGGCCGCCGACTCGATCGGTTCGTCGATGCGCAATTCCAGCTGGTCCCAGTTGACCGGTTGCGTATCGATCGCTTCGTTGTACACATGGCCGGAGGCCAGTAGCGGCAGCACGGAGCCGCGATAGCGGCTCGTTTCTGTGAACAGCGTAACCCGTCCGCCTTCCGCCCAGCGGCTGGACCATGTCCCGACAGGCATCAGCGCCAGCCTGCCATGCGGTTTGACTTCCCGCACCATTGCACCAAGCGTATCGAGATGCGAGACGATCGCGCAGGCCGGGCTTTCCTTGCGCCGCTCCGGTTTGTTCCTGCGCAGTACCGCGCGTATCGTGCCGCGCCGGGTCAGTTCGTAGGGCAAGCCCATCGCATCGAGGCGGCTGCCGGTGTAATGCACGATTTCGTCGGTCAGGCCGGTCGGGCTCGGAATGGCAAGCAGCTCAAGCAGCGTCGTTTTCAGGTAGTCGGCATCGATGTGCAGCTTTTCCATGACACCTCACGTTTGCACCGTCGTGAAAGGAAACAACAGGTCGACGAACCGTTGCGCGGTCGGCTGAGGATCGTGGTTGGCCAAGCCGGGACGCTCATTTGCCTCGATGATCACATACTGGTCCGAGTCCGGCGAAGGCACCAGGAAATCGAGGCCGACCACCGGAATGCGCAGTGCGCGCGCAGCCGTCTCCGCCACCTCGCGCAATACCGGATGCAGCTCCGCCGTCACATCGTGGATGGTGCCGCCGGTATGCAGGTTGGCGGTCTTGCGCACCGTCACCGCCCTGCCGTTTTCGATCACCGAGTCATAGGACAAACCTTGCGCGGCAAGACAGCGTTCGGTCTCCGCATCCACCGGAATCCTGCTTTCGCCACCAGTCGCCGCCGCGCGCCGCGCGCTCTGCCGCTCGATCAACTGCGCCACCGTCGATGTGCCGTCGCCGACAATCTCCGCGGGCCTGCGGATCGCCGCCGCCACGACCTTGTAGCCGATCACGACGATGCGCAGGTCCTGCCCGGAACAGAACTCTTCGATCACCACATGCCCGCCTTCCTTCGCCGCGCGCTCGATGGCCTCGGCCAGATGCTCCTCGGTGCGCACGTCCACGCTGATCCCCTTGCCCTGTTCGCCCATCGCGGGTTTGACCACCACCGCTTCGCAATCCTGCAGGAAGGCGATATCCGCCTGCCGGTCGCCCGCGACGTGCTGGCGCGGCACACGCAAGCCCACCGACGCCAGCCGGCGCGAGGTCAATACCTTGTCCTGGCACCAGGTCATCGCCACGCCGCCGGTCAGCTCGGTCAACGACTCGCGGCACAGGATTTCATGACCGGCATTGCGCAGCTTGAAGATCCCCGCATCCGCATCGATGACTTCGACGCTGATGCCACGCCGGCGTGCCTCATTGATGATGATCATCGCGTACGGATTCAAACCGTCGAAGTCCGTGCTTTCGACGAACAGCTTTTCATTGATCGCATTCTTGTTCTTCACCACAAAGCCGGGCGCCTGCTCGAAACCGAGCTTGCGATAGAGATTGATTGCCGGTTCGTTGACGTGCAGCACGGACAGGTCGAGGAACCTGCGGCCGCGCGCGGCAAAGTACGCGATCAGGTAATTCACCAGTGCCCGCCCCGCGCCGCTCAACCCGGTCTGCGGGTCGACCGCCAGGCACCACAGGCTGCAGCCACCCTGCTCATCGCCGAATGCTTCCACATGGTCCACGCCCAACGCGGTGCCGACGATCTCGCCGGTGCGGTCGTCTTCCGCGATCACGTAATGGACCGCTTCCGAATGGCGTTGCCGCCACACCGTCTGCTGGTCGACCGGCACCATGCCGCGCATGCTGTAGAGGCGGTTGATCGCGGCGATGTCGGCACGCGTGGTCAGCGGCCGCACAACGATGCCGGATAGCGACATTTCCTCCGGCGGACTGTCGAGCAAGCGCCGGAAGATCAGCGAGGGATCAAGGAACAGGTGGGACGGCGCCTCGGCCAGCACGAGTTGCGGCGACTCCACGTGCAGCGCGATATCGCGCTTGCCGGCCTCCTCTTCGCGCAGGGCCTGTGCGAGCACCTGCGGCGACTCGAAGGACGGCCCGTACAGCAGGCGTCCCCAGCCGCAGTCGATGAAGGCGTTCGGGCGGCAGGCCTGCGTATCGCGGCTATCGGGGCGAGACGTGGGCGTGCCATCATCCGCATGCTCGAAGGACGGCGGGTTGCGGTTGCCGCTGATGGATGGGTCATGGGGGGAGACATTCATGGCGGATGTCCTCTCAAATATAGATGGAATGCAAGAAAATCGGATTCCGGCCAGGCCGTACGAAAGGCATCAAATGCCGTTCATCTGCAGCCATGCTTCGAGCAATGCGACCTGCCATAGCTTGGAACCTCGTAGCGGCGTGAGATGGCTGTCGGGCGCTGCGAGCATGTCGTCGACCGCTTGGCGCCGGAACAGTCCTCGGTCCCGGGCGCGGCGCGAATCGAGGATGTCGCGCACGAAATGCAGGAAGTCGCCGCGCAGGTATTTCAGCGCCGGCACAGGGAAGTAGCCCTTGGGCCGATCGATCACTTCAGACGGAATGACCGCGCGCGCCGCTTCCTTGAGCACATGCTTGCCGCCGTTGGCGACCTTGTGGCGTGCAGGAATGCGGGCCGCCAGTTCCACCAGTTCATGATCAAGGAAGGGCACGCGTGCCTCAAGGCCGAAGGCCATCGTCATGTTGTCCACCCGCTTGACCGGGTCGTCCACCAGCATCACCGTGGTGTCCAACCGCAACGCGCGGTCGATCGCACTATCCGCACCGGGACGCGCAAAGTGCTCGGCGACGAAGGCGCTGCTCGCGTCCTCGACCGCAACAGCCGGGTCCAACAGTCCGCGCAGTTCTTCATGATTGCGGTCGAAGAAGACGCGCCGGTACATGTCGAATCCGGAGGAAGTGTCCTGCACATCGGTCAGCTGCGGATACCAGTGATAGCCGGCGAACACTTCATCCGCCCCCTGCCCGCTCTGCACGACCTTGCTGTGGCGCGACACGGCCTGCGACAACAGGTAGAACGCGACGCAATCGTGGCTCACCATCGGCTCGGCCATCGCAGCGATCGTTTCCGGCAAACTGCCAAGCAAGTTATCGGCGGGCACGTGCAGCTTTTCGTGTACCGTCCCGTAATGCCTTGCGACGAGGTCGGAGTAGTGGAACTCATCTCCCGCTTCCGCGTCGACGGATTCGAAACCGATCGAGTAGGTACGCAAGTCCTTCGTTCCCGCTTCGGCAAGCAAGCCGGTGATCAGGCTGGAATCGAGCCCGCCCGACAGCAGCACGCCGACCGGGACATCCGATACGAGGCGCCGCTTGACCGATAGCCGCAGGCTGTCCAGCACCGCCACCTTCCAGTCGTCGAAGCTGGGATTTTCATCCTCATCGCTGCGTATGAAATCCAGCCGCCACCATTCCCTGATGCTGCAATCGCCGTCGGGATGCACCTTCATCCAGCTTCCCGGCGGCAGCTTGCGCACGCCATTCAGGATCGTATGTGGCGCAGGCACCACCGCATGGAAAGTCAGGTAGTAATGCAGTGCCCGCAAATCGAGCGAGGTGTCGATGCCGCCGCCCTTGAGCAGGGCGGGCAGCGAGGATGCAAAGCGCAGGCAGTTCCTGTCGCGCGCGTAGTACAACGGCTTGATGCCCAGCCGGTCACGGGCGAACCAAGTAATGCCGCTGTCCCGCTCCCACAGCGCGAAGGCGAACATGCCGTAGAAGCGCCGCAGCGCTTCCGGTCCCCATGCGTGCCATGCCTTGAGGATGACTTCGGTATCGCCTGTCGATGCGAACTGGTAGCCGGCGGCCTGCAGTTCCACGCGCAGTTCATGATGGTTGTAAATTGCCCCGTTGAAGACGATGCCCAAGCCAAGCTGGTTATCGACGAAAGGCTGATGGGCACGGCTGCTCAGATCCATGATGCTCAGGCGGCGATGGCCGAAGCACCTGCTTCCGAGGCTGAACACGCCCTCCCCATCGGGCCCGCGGCGCGCCATGCTCTCCGTCATGTCCGTAACCGTACGAATATTGGCGAACTGCTGGTCGAATCGCAATTCTCCGGCAATTCCACACATGGATCATTCACTCCGGAAATAAAAAGCGGCAAGGCTTGCCGCGACCTCCCTGTAGAGGGCAAAGGCTTCGTTTTGTTCCTGACAACTTGTCACCGGAGAAAGACCTATGCGAGGTCATCAAGGTGCGGAACGATTTGCCATGCGTTCAATCAACCGGTTGACTACCGTGGGCAACTGCAACGCTTCCAATGAGAACCTTTCACTGCGACAAGTGCGAACAGCTCGTATTCTTTGAAAACGTGCGCTGCGAGAATTGCGGCAGCGTGCTCGGCTACCTGCCCGACCTGATGGGTATCTACGCATTCGAGGACAGTGGCAGCGGCCTCTTCCGCAGCCTGAGTCCCCACAATGGCGGTCGCCTGTACAAGAAGTGCGTCAACTATGCGCGCGAGGATGTCTGCAACTGGATGCTGGAAGCCGACGCGCCAAGCGAGCTGTGCGCGTCGTGCCAGCTGACGCGCGTCATTCCCGCCTTGTCGTCGGAGAAGAACCGCTTGTACTGGAAAAGACTGGAAGCCGCCAAGCGCCGCCTTCTCTACACGCTGTGGGACCTGAAATTGCAGCCCGCGCCGAAATTGAATGATTCCCACGCCGGCCTCGCCTTCGAATTCCTGGAGGACACACCGGACCAGCATGTGATGACCGGCCATGCCGACGGCGTCATCACGATCAATATCGCGGAGGCCGACCCATCGCACCGGGAGCGCACGCGCGAGGAGATGGGTGAACCCTATCGCACGCTGCTCGGCCACTTCCGCCATGAAAGCGGGCATTTCTACTTCGATCGGCTGGTTGCGCACAGCCGCTGGCTGGAGCCGTTCCGCGCGCTGTTCGGCGACGAGCGCGAGGACTATGGCGCGCGCCTGAAGGCGCACTACGACAACGGTCCGCCTCGGGACTGGAATCAGTGTTTCGTCAGCGTCTACGCCAGCATGCACCCGTGGGAAGACTGGGCCGAGACCTGGGCGCATTATCTGCACATGATCGATACACTCGATACCGCCCATTCCTGCGGCATGATGCTCATGCCGAAGACGCCAGGCGAGCCTGAACTGGCGATTGATAGACAGCCGGTGCGCACCGACGCCTTCAACGACATCCTGTCGGACTGGTTTGCGCTGACCTATTTGCTCAACAGCCTCAACCGCAGCGTGGGTATGCCCGATCCCTATCCATTTACCCTATCAACGCCGGCCATCAATAAACTGCGTTTCGTGCATGACGTCGTTCGCGGTTGAACGAATGCAGCGAGCGGATGCAGCGAGGGAATTTTTGCAACAAAGTGTTGTCAGTTGGTGCATCGTGTAAACGCACTTCTATCACACACCCATGACAGACATCCATTCAACCGGAGCGTTTGATCCGAACCGACTGTTTGACGCACTGTTGGATCAGCTCGAACTGGAAAACGACGAAGCGCTCGCGCATACGCTGCACGTCGAGCCTTACCTGATCAAGCGTATCCGGGACCACCAGTATGCGCTCGACCCCTCATTGCTGATCCGGATCAACGAAGTCTCCGGCATCAACATGCGCGAACTGCGCCAGATCATGGGTGACCGGCGAACGGAGTACCGGCTCGAAACCCATCCGGCGATGCCGTCTGCGCCGCAAAAAGAAACCGCAGAGAAACATGAAGACGGCGAGGAAAGGGAGAAAATCCGGCGCTCGCTGGAACGCGACGATACCGGACTCCCCAACTTTGTGCAGTGGTCGTAACTACCGCAATCACGCATTGATCAGAGTGGCTGCGCTTTCTCGAACCGCGGCGCCGCCTTGATTGCCTCTGCCACGTCAGCATAACGCGTCTGGTATTCGCTGACCTGCGCGTCGTATCCCTCGCGGTCGATATGGTTGCCTAGCTGGTAGGCCACCACGTCGGACAGCTCGTGGCTGAAGCCGGGCGACAGCGCCAATCTCCTCACTGCACGCACCTTCCCGTTGGCGCGGTCTACGAGCGCGAGCTGCAGCCCATAACGTCCGTCAGGCGTCAGGACTTCGGGTGTCGGCCGAGATTCCGGCGGGTAGAGGTACACATGGAATTGCGCATCCCCACTCATCACCTCGCCTATCCTCCATGGCACCACGGCGATATCGCCCGCGCGCAGCAGCCCGAGATAACAATCGTCATCCGTCACATGCTGTACCACGTCTTCAGGCATGTTGGAAAAAAACAGTCGAAGCTCCGGCCCATCCTTGGAAAATTCAAAAACGGCCGCATCTTCATTTGGCAGTGTTCCCGGATAGGTTTGTCCGGCGTTCAACATGTCAGGCGTCACGGAAAGTTCTCCACAGTCAGTTGACGCTTTGAGTATGCGGCGCACGGAAAAATCCGGATAGCGGCAAAAGGAGGTGCTGCAAGTCAAGAACGAAGCCGGCGACCACTGGCATTCTTATTGCTCATATTCCGGTACCTTGTACTGATGTTCGGATTGGCAAGCGGCGGCTTCAACCCATGCATGTCGTATAGGCCGGGACTTCTTGATCAGAGATGCTTCCGGTTAGCAATCTGAAGCCTTGAATCAACCACTCAAGAATCGACAAAATGCAAACAATGACCTATTACATGGATAACCTGAAGGCGACGGCGGAAATCCAGGAAACCGAAGTCGGCGAGGGCCGTATCCTTGCTGTTGTCTCCATCCAGGAAGGCAAGGACGATCCTGCCCATCGTTCCCATCACACCATAGTGTTCGAGCCCGGCACCGGCAAGAGCATCGTCGAAGCAACCAAGACCCTGGTGCACAACCTGATGCACAAGCATCACCTGCGAAAACCGGCGGCATGAAAGGAGGATTGTTCTTCCGACGCAAACGACAGTCTTGCACCCGCTGCATCTTTCAGCCTGCGTGTGCGGGTACAAGAGCATCAAGTCGACAAATAATTCACCCCGTCATCCCGGCGAAGGCCGGGATGACGGGGTGAGGATGTTTTCTTCCTGACCTTCCCGCCCGCACACAAGCAACAAGGCGCACAGACTTACGCCACCCTCTTCCCCGTCTTCCTGCGCATCGCCCTGTTCTGCGCCTGCAAGATGCGATCAATGCGTTCCGACGCCTCCCGCGCCATCAGCTGCGCTTCCTCCCCATAGGGGAAATATTCCGGACAGCGATAGCCGAGCCAGGCGTACGCCGAGTAGAGCTTGCAGTTATCCTCCACATCCTGCAGCGATTCGCGCGAGGTGTTCTCACCGATCCAGTCCAGCTTGCTCGGCTGCTGCCGCGCAAGCGCACGCGCCCACTTCTGCCAGGCGGCGTGCAGCGATGGAATGCGGGAAGAAATCGGTACCAGCGACAATGTAAATTTGTCCGCGATTGTCAGTGGCAAGGTATCCAGCCATAACGCGCGTTCCGCCTGTTCCTCGGTGATGCGCGGCGCAAAGAATCCGTCCGGCACGTCGATATCGGTCTCGAAGCGCTTGAGCAACTTTGCCAACGACTGCTCCCCCGTCACCGAGGTGATGCGGTTCAGGTGTTCCAGCGTGGGCGCGACGGAAAATCCCAGCGTCGACACAGGCGGCACCTTTTCCTTCAGCAGCGCGCGGATCACGTAGTGCGTGTCGTCATCGTAGCCGGCGACGAATCCTTCCTCATGCACGCCGAAACGGCCGGCGCGTCCGGCGATCTGTTTCGCCAGCGCAGCGGAAAGTTCCTCTTCTTCGACACCGTTGAACTTGACGGCGGTCGTCATCACTACGCGCTGGATCGGCAGGTTCAGGCCCATTGCAATCGCGTCCGTCCCCACCACGATATCGGCCGTGCCGTCCCGGAAACGCGCCGCCTGTGCGCGCCGTACTTCGGGCGACAAATTGCCGTAGACGGTTGCGACCGACAAGCCCATTTCGGTGATCATGTCGCGCCACATCAGAACTTCACGCCGGGAGAAAGCGATCACGGCGTCGCCGCGCCGCAGGTTGCGCAGCTTGCGCACCGGCTGCCCTTCCATCGACAGGGGCGCCTTGCGGGTCAGCGTGCGGATTTGCAGCGGGCAATCGAGGCGTTTGGCCAGGGCTTCGATCGCGTGGCGCGCTTCCGGTGCGCCAACCAGGTACACCACGCTTGCCGGCGCGCCGCACACCGCTGCTGTCCATGCGGCCCCACGGTCGCGGTCGCCGAGCATCTGGATTTCATCGATGACGGCGACGTCGACACGCGTGTTCGGATCCAGCATCTCGACGGTGCTGGCGATGTGCGTCGCGCCTTCAACCTCGCGGCGCTCTTCCCCGGTGACAAGGCTGACCTTGAGTGGTTCGCCGTCGCGCTCGACTTCCGCCAGTCGCTCGTAGTTTTCCAGTGCCAGCAAGCGCAGGGGCGCAAGATAGACGCCGCTCCTAGCCTTGGCCAGCGCCTCCATCGCTTCATGCGTCTTGCCGGAATTGGTCGGTCCGAGCAATGCGATGAGTTTGCGCGGCATGCGGTGCGCCAGTTCGAAGGTGGCCGGGTATTCTGCAAGATTGATGCTTTCGCGGGTGCGCCTTGCGTTTGCCGCTTCCTGCTGGCGTTCGATCGCGTGGATCAGCCGCTGCTCGACCCGGTCGAGCACATGGTCGACCGGGTCCGAAGATTCCTTGATTGCAAGCGCATGCAGGAAGTCTTCCGGATCGAGTCCGTTATCCTCCGCGCGCTCGGCAAGCGCCTCGACGAATTCGCATACTTTCCGGTGCAGGGCGTGCCTGGATTTGGCATGTACTCGATCCTGCACCAGATGCAGTTTCTTGTCGGCAGAGAGGTTGCGCCACTTGCCGGCGTTGGCAAGGACGCCGTCGGGCGGCACCAGGTCGTAGGGCACGCTTAATCGTCCGACCTCGGCCACGCCTGCGAACCGGATCATCACCCTGCCCTCGAGCTTCGCCATCTCTGCGCCTTCCGCGCGCAGATGCTGCTGGAGTTGTGCGTCGGCGTCCGTTGCGGACACCGGGTCTGTCGGGGGATCGTTCCTGGCTTGTTCCGTCGTATTCATGGCAATTAGGATGTCGCGCATCGGGCGCAGTTCCATGAAGTATGCATCCTCCGATGCATGGAAGGAACATCCTTTGCGGCGGAACCGCCAGGAATTCCGGATTACATCAGCTCAATACCCATGGCCGTTCCTTCGCCGCCGCCGATGCAGAGGGTGGCGACGCCGCGTCGCAACCCGCGCCGCTTCAGTGCACCGATCAGGGTAACGATGATGCGCGCGCCGGATGCGCCGATCGGATGGCCGAGTGCGCAGGCGCCGCCATGCACGTTCACGATATCGTGCGGAATGCCGTATTCCTTCATCAGGGCCATCGGCACCGCGGCGAACGCCTCGTTGACCTCGTACAAGTCGAAATCGCGCGTAGTGGCGCCGAGACGGTCCATCAGCTTGCGTACCGCCCCGACGGGCGCTGTCGTAAACCAGGCCGGCTCCTGCGAATGCGTCGCATGGCCGAGGATACGCGCGATCGGCTGGAGGCCGAGCTTGTCCGCAGTCGACGCCCGCATCAATACAAGCGCTGCTGCGCCGTCATTGATCGAGGACGAGGAGGCGGCGGTGATCGTCCCATCTTTCCGGAATGCGGGCTTCAGATGGGGAATCTTCTCCGGCCGCGCCTTCATCGGGCCTTCATCCTTCGAGACAGCCACGGCTCCTTCCTTCGTTTCAACGGAAACAGGGGTGATCTCCCAATCGAACCCGCCCTCCGCGGCAGCCGTCTGCGCGCGCTTGACGGACTGTACTGCGAAGGCATCCTGCTCTTCGCGGGTGAAGCCGTACTTCGCCGCGCACTCCTCGGCGAACACGCCCATCGCCTGCCCTTTCTGGTAGGCGTCCTCGAGCCCGTCGAGCGCCATGTGGTCGTAAATCGTGCCGTGGCCGATGCGGTAACCGCCACGCGCCTTCGGGATCAGGTAGGGTGCATTGGTCATGGACTCCATGCCGCCGGCGACGACGATGTCGTTGGTGCCCGCAAGCAGCGAGTCGTGCGCCAGCATGGCGGCTTTCATGCCGGAGCCGCACATCTTGGACAAGGTGACCGCACCGACGGCGTACGGGATGCCGGCCTTGATCGCCGCCTGCCGTGCCGGCGCCTGTCCCTGTCCGGCCATCAGGCAGTTGCCGAACAAGACTTCCTGCACGGCATCGGACGCGATGCCTGCGCGCTCGACGGCTGCCTTGATGGCGGCAGCGCCGAGTTCATTGGCGGACAACGAGGAGAATGCGCCCTGGAAGGCAGCGATAGGTGTACGTGCTGCGCCGACGATGACAATGGGATCGTTCATGATGTAACTCCTTTCGATGGAAAGTGCACGATGAAATCAAGAGATACGCCCTATGCGGCCGCCGCTGCACGTGCCGGCAGCCTCGCCTCGCGTATCGGCAGATTCGCCAGCGCCGCGCCGGCGGCGAGCACAATGTCCGCGTACCACATCCAGGTGTAATCGCCGAATCCGGCGAATGCGAGGCCGCCAAGCCAGGCGCCGAAGAAGCCGCCGACCTGGTGCGAGAACAAGGTCAGACCAAACAGCGTTGCGAGATAGCGCGTGCCGAACAGCTTGCCCACCAGTCCCGCGGTCGGCGGCACCGTGGCCAGCCAGGTGAAGCCGAGCGCGGCGGCGAAGATGTAGAAGGTCAATGCGGTTTTCGGCGCAAGCAGGTACACCATGATCAGCAGCGCACGGCTGCCGTACATGGCGGCCAGCAGGTATTTCATTCGCATCCGCGACGACAGCGCACCGGCAGCGAGGCTGCCCGCGATATTGAACAAACCGATCAAGGCGAGGGAGGTCGCCGATACGCCTGCGGGCAGATTGCAAAGCGCCACCTCACCCGGCAGGTGAGTAACCAGGAAGGCGATGTGGAATCCGCAAGTGAAGAAACCTGCATGCAGCAACAGGTAGCTCGGGTCGCGCAGCGCGACCTTCAACTGCTGCTTCAGGCCGATATGCGACGAGTCGCTCGCTGCCACAGCAACGGCAGGCGCTTGCCTGCGACGCAGCGGCCAGGCGAGCGGGATTGTCAGCAAGGTCGTGATGGCCATCGTCAGCATTGCGGCGACCCAGCCCGCGGTATTGATGATCGCCTGCATCAGCGGGGCGAACACGAACTGACCGAAGGAGCCTCCGGCATTGATGAAGCCGGAGGCGAAGGCCCGGCGTTCGGCCGGAAGGCGCTGCGCGGCCGCGCCGATCAGGATGGAGAAGCTCCCTGCGCCGGCGCCTGCTGCGCTGAGCACACCCAATGCCAGGAGCAATCCCCATTGTGAATCCATGAACGGTGTGAGCGCCGTTCCAGCCGCGAGCATGATTGCGCCGGCAACGATTACCCTGCCCGGCCCGTGCTTGTCGGCAATTGCGCCGAAGATCGGCTGCGACGCACCCCACATGAACTGCCCGACCGCCATCGCGAAGCTGATCGACACGATGCCAAGCCCGGTCGAGGTATTGATCGGCGAGACGAACAAGCCGGTGGTCAGGCGTGCGCCCATCGTGATCATCAGGATGGCCGCCGCAGCAAGTGTCAGCATCCATGCTGCGCCGGGACTCATTTCGGTTTGTTGTTGCATGCCTCTTCTCCTTGCTTGCGGATGGGGTTAATGGTGCGGAAGGCAGCCCTAATTATATGTATATGCATGTTATTCGGAGTCGATTGTACTGCATATACATCTTTTTTGTGCGCGACCATCCGCGTGTGTAAAGGCCGCAGAAATCCATCGCGCCAGCATCACACGAATATGATATTGTTTTGACAACTTCCTCATGGCAGCATACGTGACCCGTCATGTCGAGATTGAAATCGGGTATCGCGCAGGCCGATTTGCGCCATGACGTTCCTGTCCCCATTCCGGGCAAATTTAAGAACGAGAGTGCCATCTCGTCCGATTCGTATGCATCACCCGCCGCCATTTTGAGTTCCTTGGGTACGAGTGGCGTCAACGTTCCAAGAAGCGCTGATTGTGTTCCTACATCGAGTCCCAAAGAAAATGAAATTGAAATGGATTGACCAACTGAGATACAAGGCGGCACTGATCATCGGTACGCTATTGATCGCAACAACCGCATCAGCGCAGTCGGACGCTAATGGGACGAGTACCCAAGCAACAACGCGCGAAGTTCAGGTCGCTGCAAGTTCCTTCCTGCGCGATGCCAATCTCCCGTCCTGGGTGGACCGTATCGACACGCTACCGGTGGTTGGAGACAAATCGCCGCACGTTGTACGACTGGCAGACGTACATCTCTATGTCGCAAAAAACCCGATTGTTTATGTGCACCGCGCGATGCAGGCCAATGAAGTGTCCGCAGTGGGAGAACTTGGGCAATACGCGATCGTTTTCAATCCCGATTATCAGCGCGTCACTCTGCATATGCTGCGCCTCCACAGGGCCGGAACCATCATCGATAAACTGCAATCTGCCGACATACGATTTGTGCAGCGCGAACTGGGGCTGGAATCAGGTGTGTACACGGGATCGGTAACGGCCGTGGTCGTAACCGACGACCTCCGCGCCGGGGACACCCTTGAAGTCGCCTACTCGACTGTCGGGCAAAACCCGGTCTTTGAGGGCAAGTTCTTCGACGCCGCTGCGTGGGACAGTCCGTACCCGCTTGGGCTGCGGCGCCTGACCCTGAACAGCCCCCAGGACCGGAAGATAGACTACCGGGTAATTGGCGTCGGAAGCGCCCCTGTCCCACCTCCGGCGGAACGACATGAAGACGGTAGAAGGATCCTGCGGTTCGAGTCACGGAACTTGCCGCAACACGATCTCGAAAACTACGTGCCGCATGATTTCCAGCCCATGCGCTGGATTCAATTTTCCGAATTCCGTACATGGAAGGAGGTGAATCAATGGGCCCAGAATTTATTCCATGAGAAGTCCGACGTTCCCGCGTTGACCGCCGCACTCGCCCCGGCACGTGCGGCAAAAACGAAAGCGGAGGCAGTCACAAAAGCGCTCGAATTCGTCCAGAACGAGATTCGCTATCTTTCACTGGCACTGGGTGAAAATTCACATCGCCCGTTCTCGCCTGAACAAGTACTTGCTCGGCGATTCGGCGACTGCAAGGACAAATCCGTCCTGCTCGTTTCCATGCTGAGGCAACTAGGGGTGCAGGCAGACCCCGTCCTCGTGTCGACCGCATACCGAAAGAACCTGGGCCAGATGCTGCCAAGCCCGTTCGTGTTCGACCACGCGATCGTGCGCGTGCGCTTGGACGGAAAAGAGTATTACCTGGACCCCACGCTCACCGGTCAGGCGGGAACGCTCGATCGACTCGCACGCTTTCATGGCGGCTCCGATGTCCTTGTCGTATCCTCGAACAGCGACGCGCTCTCGACCATACCCGTGCCCGGCGGTGCGGACCACATTCTCAACACACGAACGGAAAAACTTGTACTCAACAAGTTCGACCAGCCTGCGACACTTGACCTGCACATCCGCTACGTCGGGATCGACGCCGATGCGGCGCGGCGGATCGCATCGAGGTTAACAACGAGCCAATTGAACAAGGCATACGAAGGTGCCATGACACGGCGTTATCCGGGAGCGGAACTGATCGGCGATGTCCGGTTATCCGACGACCGGAACGAAAACACGTTGCGTGTTGAGGCGCACTACAAAATCGCCAACTACATCGAGAGCGTAAAGGACGGCCGCGTCGCCCGCTACGTCCCGGTCAACTTCAGCGAACTGTTCGTCGAACCGGCCGGACCGAAGCGAAAGGCGCCGCTCATCGTTCCCGGGTTTCCGTCAATGAACAAGTACGAGTTCGAAGTCCAGTTTCCTGACGACGTCGATGGAAATTACCGCCCCAGTCAAGCCAGGATCGAAAACAAAATCTTTACCGCAACCGAAGTACTCACGTTTAACGGACGAACAGCAAGGGCGGAGCTGGAATTGCACGTCCACAGCGACCGCGTACTGCCCGAAGACATGAGTGCCTTTATTGCTGACATGCGACGGCTCAATGAAATGACGCGCGGTGCTTTCTTGGTACGCCCGACGGACATCAAGGCTCCAAGCGAACCGGCAATGCCACCGAAGCCATTCAAGCAGGAGTTGATTGAACGACTCGAACGCACCATCAAGACGACCGGCGATGGCATCACCGACGCCAGAGTCACCGGGCGAGATCCAGGTGCTGCGTATTGCGAACGAAGCCTGGCCTACGCCTACCTTGGCAAAATTCAGGAAGCGCTTTCAGATGCGCATTCCGCGCTGAAGCGGAATCCGAACGAACCGTCGATGCTCCGCTGCCGCGGCACCGTTCACTTCATAGCAGGCGACTTCAAGAAGGCAGAAACAGATCTGTCCCGCGCAATCGTACTAGGTCTGAAGGACGACGATACGTACTTCCGCCGTGGCCTGGCCAACTACTATCAAGAGCGATACGCCAATGCCGCCGCCGACTTCGCCGCTGCACAGCAATCATCCTCGCCGCCCGAGAAGATGCGTGCCGAGTATTGGCGGCTTCTCGCCCTTCGTGGAAAAGCGGTGATTGCTGGGCCACAGTTCAAACCGGCCGGAAATGATGAGTGGCCGAGTCCCGCCTTAAACCTTTTAGGCGCACCGGATGCGGCCGATCAGGTACTGCGAGCTGCGCACCGGGAAGGCGGTGAAAGCCGCGAGTTCGCGCTCGCCGAAGCGTACCTATACATTGGACAGGCCCATCTGCGCGCCGGCGATCGCATCAAGGCCGCAGTTTTCTTTCGGCGGGCCATGGACAAAGGCGTTATTTATAGCCTGCAGCACATCGCCGCGAAGTATGAGTTGGCGCGATTGTCGGCAAATCATTGAACAAATTCCGGAAAGGCAAAGCAATGAAATTGGCACATCCGATATTACGCTGGCTGCTCGTCATGCTGGCGTCCGCAGCACTGCAAGTGCAGGCACAAACTGCTGTCAAATCGGAACACTTGGACACCGTAAAGCGCATGATGCGATCGATGTCCATGTCCGAACTTGTTCTTGAAGGTGCAAGGAACAGCATTGAAGCAAATCGCGCGACCAACCCGGATAGGGCAGAGGCATTGTCGAAGTGGCTCGACAACATGACACCCGAGGCGATTACCGACAGGATTGCCCCTATTTATGCCAAACACGTTTCACAAGCGGACGCTGAAGCGCTGGCGCGCTTCTTTCATTCCGCCACCGGGCGCAAGTTCTTCGCACTCATCAGGGAGTCTGCTGGCTCGAACGGCATCCCGCCACATCTGGCAGCCAGATTGACGGCGGCAGAACGCGCTGCCATTGCCAATTTTGAGCGCGGCCGCGCAATGCAGAATTTCAATATGGCCCGTCCCGCCCTGACGGCCGAGGTAAAGCGCGAGCTTGGCGAGTGGTGGCAGAGCCTGGGAGCGCCAACTACTGCCCCCGCCTATGCCCAACGTCTTGCTGCGATACTCGAGAGTCAATTGAACGAAGGTCAACCGGGTAATAGCATTAGTCGCAGCGAGGCGAATCGCCCAACCGATCCGGCTTCTGACTACATGGAGAAGTTCATATCCCTGGCGGAAGAGAGCGGAAACCGTGTCACACAATCGCGGAACACTTACTCCGCAAAACTTGAACAATTGGATTTGCCATCCCTGCTGGTGCCCGAGAACCTCGTGTCCAAAGATCGCCTCCGTACTGGGCAGGAAGTGCTTGGCAGGTTCGAAGATCTGCTGGAAGTGCAATTAGCGACGATCAATCGCGAGCATGAAGACCTCCATCGCAAAGTCAAGGCACTCGAGGGGCCCTCGGCGGTCCGCGCAGAAGCGCTTGCGGGATTCGAGAGAGGACTGGCCAAGAACCTGGATTGGTACATTCGCTTTGGCGAGAACCAGCGTACGCTGATCGAATTGATGCGCCGTATCCTTGAACTTTCCGAGAGCCGCTTTGGAAAAATTTCTGTGTTGGAAAAACGCTTGATATTTGAGTACCAGGCAGACCTTGAAGTCTTCCGCTCGTTGAGCCGCAAACTTACGGCCGAATCTGAACGAGAAGATGAACTGCTCAAGGAATGGGCAGACCGACAGAGAGCTATCGTACAAAGGCTCAAAGGCATGTAACCGTGACCGGTCTTGACGAGTCCGTCCGGTCTTTCGGCCAAAAAGCCTGATTTCAGGGTTTACGAATAGCGATCCCGACGCGTGTACGGGTGGTGGTTTTGGTTTCGGCAGCGCGTTCGCTCTCCGCCTTGGCCAGTAGCGCGAGGTCGACCAGGTCGGCATCGGTAGGCTTGTCCCATCCCTCCGGCCAGACGGCGTTCCCCAAAAACTTCAGGAAAGCAGGTTTGACGATCGGGCTGGCGATGCCCTTGGTCTGAAACGCCTTGCGCACCGCTCCACTCGGAGCGAGCGCCTCTTGGTCAAAGCGTGCGACCCACTGGGCCTGGTCGGCTTCGGGCATCTCCTGAAACATCTCGCTCAACTGCTGGCGTTTCTGCGTCATGAAGCGTTCGATCAACTTCAACCGTTCAGCCTTCTTGTCGTAGACCACCGGGGCCGGAGCTGCACTTTCCTCCTTCGACATGCCGAACTGTCCGGACTGCAGGATGGATCGGAGGTATTTCTCCGGCGTGCGAACCGGATCCATGTCGTGACGCCGCTGGCGCTCATCGAGAACGGCGAGAGCCTCGTCCATGGCCTTGGTGCCATACTTCAACAGCAGTTTTTCCGCCTTGTCCTGGACGATGCCCAAACGTATCGCCGAACCGATCGTCTTGAGATCGACCGGTTCGATGGGCCGCTCTTGAGACTGGACTTTCTGGACCTTGCGCTTGACCTTGAACTGCAACTCCTGCACGGAGCGCCCGATCTTGTGTTCGATCAGTTCAACCTCGAGATCGGTGACCTCGTTGACCTTCTTCAGCGCCTTCTTCACCACGTCCCGGTTGAAGATCTTGTACTCCTGATAGGCACTGGTCGGACTATCGGGGGCACCAGTCAGGACCGGACGCCACCATGCCCATGGCTGACGCGCTGTCAGTCCACTCGGGTTGTCCGCATACCTGCAGCAGATCTCGTAGAGCACGAGCGATGCCATGGTGTTGAGCATGGCAAGCACCTGCAGCGACATCTTTGCGAAACGCTGCGGATCCAGTAACTCATGCTTGATGTTGGGCGCGTAACTCCATTCCAGAATCAACTCGTTGCCCTTCTGGATCAGGTCGGCGTGCGCGATGAGAGCCGAAATGCTCCAGCGGGCGCCCTCTCCTGTCGTCGGCGATTGCCACTCCACGCCGGTGGTCGCCATCTGCCGGAAGTACTGTTTGATGATTTCGGTATTGTTCGAATTGAAGTCGATGCCGACGGTGATGTCCGACAAACGCGCACGGTAGCGTTCCTTGTCGGCGCCCTGCCGCTGCGCATACTGCAGCATCACGTTGTAGATCTTGCGGGCTGTGACTGTGATCTTTTCCGACTTGGGAACGATCGCGAGCGTATTCACCGGCTTGCGCAGCAAGTGATCTTGGTCGACAAGGGTGAACTTCCGCTCACCCTCCGACGCGCGTTTCAATGCGTTCGACTTCTCGGACATGACTCGGCCAGGTGGAGTGTAGGCAACAGTCTATAGTGAGTCGAACTGAAGTGCAAACTCACCTTTCCATCCTCAGCACTCCCAGAACCTCTCACCGAACCCGAAAGTCCCAAATCTTCTCACCGAAGAGGACTTCAGATGGCCTGAACTGTTGCCCTGATGCTACTCCTATATCCACTCACCGCAGCCCCCAAATACTCTCACCATATTTCCTATAAGAACTCACCTCGCCCCCCAATAGCTCTCACCAACCCTCCCAAAACCTCTCACTCACGTAGACGCAAGTCGTTGAATATAAAAAGAAATCTGAAAGGTAAAGATATTAAAGATCTTGTAGATCTTGTTTACTTTTTTAGCGCCCGAAGGCGTGCTCGGCCCAGGTCCAATCCTCAAAGCCACGGAGATTTTACCGAATTCTTCATTTTTCCAGAAAAGCGAATAATTTTTAAATATGGAGAAATTGCTTTGTGGCGTAGAATGTGGGCTGGCAAGAGAATCTTTTTAAATGTGACCGAAAAGTAGAATATGAACGACTTCCAGAAGATCCATATTAGTGACATCGTCGACCAGGCTGAACGTGCAGCGCAGATGGTCAATCAGATCCGTTCCCGTATGCTTGCACCGAACGCCATCAAGAGCCCTCCGGTGTTTTCGGCAACTCAGCTGGCTACCCTGTGCGGCATTGACAAAGGGCAAGTTTCCTATCGAATCGGGAAAGGTGACCTCCCTGCAGGGCAACTGAACGACAAAGGTTCGCGCCGCGAATTTACGTTAGAAGAAGCACGGACCTGGATACGGCACTATCGTGCAGCACACCTCCGCCCTGAGGGTGCGCGTGCCATCACGATTGCCATAGGCAACTTCAAAGGTGGTGTGAGCAAGACAACGACTGCGATGGTTCTTGCCCAGGGTCTCAGTCTGCGCGGGCATAGGGTTCTGGTTGTTGATGCTGACCCGCAAGGCTCGTTGACCACCTTGTTTGGCATTATGCCTGATACAGAGGTGACTGAAGATCAGACAATTGCCCCGCTGGTCTATGGCGAGACAACGTCGATTCGTCCGGCGATTCAACAAACGTACTGGAACGGTGTGGATCTCGTGGCGGCAGCGTCCAGTCTGTTCTCAGCCGAATTCGTGCTGCCCTCCCGGCAGATGAAGGACCCGGAGTTCCAGTTCTGGGATGTATTGAATCTCGGTCTGGAAGACGTGCGGGATGACTATGATGTGATCATCATCGACACGCCCCCTTCCCTCTCCTATGTAACGATCAATGCCTTCATGGCTGCGGACGCATTGATGGTACCGTTGCCACCCAACGCACTGGACTTCGCGAGTTCTGCCCAGTTTTGGAGCTTGTTTAGCGATCTCGCGTCCAATCTCGTAGAAAGCGCCGGCATCACGAAGACTTTCGACTTCATCCACGTTTTATTGGCCCGGGTGGATTCTGCCGACGTCGCGAGCGATGTCGTGCGATCCTGGATCTCGGCGACCTATGCGGAAAAAGTGCTTCCTGTCGAGATCCCGAAAACTGCCGTCACCTCCTCAAGTTCTGCAGAGTTTGGTACGGTGTATGACATTAGCAAGTACGACGGAAGTCTGAAGACATACAGCCGTGCGCGCGACGCCTACGATCGCGTGAACGACTTGGTAGAAGTGTCCATCCGTAGTTCGTGGGCAGCACAACTGAGCGAAGGAGTCTGAGATGTCAATTAAAGATCGTCTCGCAAAGAAAACCGCCGACCTCCTGGTGCCACCAACCAGGCCGGCAGCAACTGCCGGAGCACCTGCGGGGCCGTTGAAGACCGGACCCGGACAAATGCTCATGGTGAACGCCTTGATGAAGGAAACCAATGAACGGGTGGCAGAGCTTGAGGAGCGGCTGAAAGAGTTCGATGGCGCGTCAGTTGCCCGCCTTATTGATGCAAACAAGATTGTTCGTTCGAAATGGGCCAATCGGATCGAGGAAGGATTCAACGGACCGGAATTTGCACAGCTGAAGGAGGAAATTCGGTCGGCAGGCGGCAATGTGCAGCCGATTAAAGTGCGGCCTGTCGCCAAGGGCAAGGACGAATACGAAATCGTCTTCGGTCATCGTCGCCATCGTGCCTGCCTGGAGTTGGAATTGCCGGTACTCGCGATGGTGTCGGACCTGTCCGAGCAAGAGTTGTTCACGGAGATGGATCGCGAGAATCGATCTCGCCTTGACCTGTCGCCGTGGGAGCAGGGGCTCATGTACCGGCGCGCACTTGATGAAGGACTGTTCGCCTCATTGGGTGAGTTGTCGAATGGCCTTGGCGTAGACAAGGGAAACATCAGCAAGGCGTTGAAATTGGCTGACCTGCCGAAGGAAGTCGTAGCGGCTTTTCCATCGGTGCGCGAGTTGCAGTACCGCTGGGCGAAGCTCCTGAACGACGCGATTCAAAACGATCCGGAAGGGGTGCTGGAGCGGGCGAGGGAAGTGGCAGCGATGACGGACGCGAAATTGTCTGCGAAAGAGGTTCTTGAAGTTTTGCTGGGAGAAGGGCAGGCGGCAGCCAAAGTTGAACCTATTGTGGTTGGCGGCAAGATCGTTGCGGAGATCAGTGCAGATGATGGACGGGTGAAAGTCAAGTTTGCGCGCGGGGTGTTAAGAGGGGAGAGAGCCCAGAAATTGCGAGAATTTCTGACCGCGTTGTTGAACGACTGAAGAGGTCTAGCATATGGAAGAAAGGGTGTTGTACGGTACAACACCCTTTTTTTGTTTCTCGCTGTCCGACAAGGGGTCAGTTCTTTATAGATGCGGTGTTGTCCCGTTCAACACCGTCCATTCTTTCCGATTTTTAGAATGGATGACATTGGAATCCGCAGGACGAGCGGACGAAAAGCTCGCGATGCATACTTATTTGCAAAAGTGATATAGGCAACGGTGTATCACCGTGATGCGCAAGCAAGAGGAGAGGCGCGGCAAGTATCATTCGATTTCAAAGGATTCGCCGGAAATCCCATGAACCGTCGTGCCATACAGGTTGCGCGCTATAGGGGGACACTCCGCAAATTTCCGAAAAGCGGTGGGACGCATTCTCCATGGAACCCTAATAAGTTGAAGGTACCGATTGGACCATGGGAGGTGTTGTACGGTACAACACCTCGCGCAAAATCGATCTATGCTTCACATTTCGGCATCGAGTACACGCTCAAGTCCGGTAGCCGAAGCCTGTCACTGCGGCGGTCTGAATTCAGCAAGTTCATATTCAAGCGCACCGGCCGATCCAGTCGGGACGTTCGTAATCGCGTAACGAACAGAAAGGAATTTCATCATCGTCTCGATCTGCCCGAGGGAAGCTCGGGCAACAGCCGTCTTTGACGATACGGGCAGCAACCGGGGCGAGCACATACAGTAGGGCGTCGTGATTGTGATGGTCGGCAGGATCCGTGGAGCGGCGATACTGCGTCTTTCAATCCTCGATACAACTGAAGGCTAATCACGTCCCAAATCTTCTCACCTAACCCATTGGCTGCTAACCTTCACGCCCGAGCCGGGAATAATGATCAGATCATCCCAAAATCTCTCACCTAGCAAATGCCGAAAACCAGGGACGCATCAACGGATGCTCAACGAACGCAAAACACTACAAGTCAAGTTTCCACTATTGTTGAACAAAGTCTTTCACGCAGGTCTATAGCCGGAAGCGTGGTTCGCCCCAATAGCCACCAAGAAAATGAACTCGCTCAGGGAGGAGCGTTGTACCGTACAACTCGATGAAATCGGCAAACCGCCTGCCGGCCAGCACTCAAAGCGGCCCGAGCAGCAACGGCGCTCACCTCTTAGTTGAGCACAACAGCGCGAATATGCCCGCAAGCGAAGGATGTGATAAGAACATCCTGCAAGCGGACAAGATGCCACCGAGAGGGTAGGGGAGGAGAGAACGAATCCCGTTGTCGCAGTCCGAGCATCGTTCCGCATGCCAATCAGTCCCAAACCTTCTCACCTTATCGATCCTTGGCGCCGCTGGGACAAACGAACTACCGCTTATCGGCATAAACTCATGTCCAAACGACTAAATTGTGTATTATCATTGCTGGTGAAAAACGGTGTCACTTGGGTCATGCTTCAACAGCCTCGTCATTGATTTCTTTTAAATCAATAACTTATTAAGTAAACCTGTTGTTGCTTATCAGGCCCGTTTCGCGCATAGAATCAGCAAGGGGGCATGGCTTGGCTGGCGACGACTTAACGAGCAGGGAAGGGCGGCGCGGTCCAAGCCGCAGCACCACCCGACGTTTGCATACCGGGCACTTCGCCTTCATGCGCGCCGTCTTGCAGGGGCTGGACCAGAAGGCGAGCTGGCAACGTTACCTCGGTCACGAAGCCGACGGGCGCGACATCCGTGTAGTCCGGCAAACGATCCAATGGGTGCGAGATGAGTTCGCGGCCGCTGCCCGTCGGCACGCTCGGCACGGTATCGCCCGCCTGGTCCTGATCGATGCCGAACAGATCGAGGAGGCAAAGGATAACCGTCCTTCGCTGGATGATTTCATCAACGAACGCCAGCTTCATGACTTCTCATACGCCGAGCAGATCGAGTACTACGAAGAGGAATACGGCAAAGCAACGCAACGACAGTCGCGCCGGAGCCGGCTTCTGGCGAAGCAGCTAGACGCCTTACATTGGCTGGAAAGCATCGCAGTCCAACCTCCGCGGCCAGGTGACCCGGTATCGGCCTGGCTTAACCCGGTTCTCGCCCAGCATCTTGAACGGGCTGGAATCAGAACATTGCGCGCCCTGCTGGACCGTATCAATGGGGTAGGGCGGCGGTGGGCAAGCACCATCCCGGCCATCGGAAACGCGAAGGCAGGTCGGATCGTGGAGTGGTTGAGGCAGCAGGAACCTGCTCTGCAACTGAGCGTTGGCCCGCATGTTGCGCAACCGCGTTCAGCCATAGCGTCGACCGTACTTCATGCTGTTGTAACCCCGAGCACGGCAGTCGTCCCCTTGGAAAAACTGGTGATACCCGGATCGTTGAACGGGCAGACGGGGCAGTTCCGCGCGCCACAGGAGCGGTGCACACTTGCTGCGAATACCGACCGTCAGGCGGTACTTGCATGGCTCCAAACCAAGCAGGTTCGCCTACCCGATGGCACGGCCAAACCCGGACACACCTATCGCGCCTATTTCAAGGAGGCCGAGCGCTACCTGTTGTGGGCAGTGATCGAGCGGCAAGTCCCGCTATCTTCCATGACGACAGACGACTGCCTTGCATACTGCCGTTTCCTTGCCAATCCGACGCCTCCGGAAAAGTGGTGCGGGCCGCGGGGGCGGGGGAAGTGGAGCCCGCTCTGGCGTCCGTTCGAGGGTCCGTTGTCGCCACGGGCACAACGCCAGGCGATCACGATTCTGAAAAACCTGGACCGGTACCTGGTAGAAACGGGCTACCTTTCGATGAGCAACTGGGATGCAGTACCGTTGCCGGGAGAAGTGGTACCACGTACCAACCGTACGCGCAGCTTCAATGACGCGCAATGGCGCTTCATTCGCGAACGCCTTGCACGTCTCTCCGATACATCGGCTAACCAGCGTCTGAAATTGGCATTGCCTCTGCTGTACGAGACCGGCATGCGCTTAAGCGAAGTCGTCGCCGCGAGGGTAGGGGACCTGAACCGGACCGCGGCGTTCGAAGGGCAAGGCAATCCCGATGAGGGATGGACCTTGCGTCTGGCAGGGGAGCGCAGGGCGCTGCACCGCATTCATCTCTCCGCCGACATCATCGGTCAACTGCGCAACTATCTTGTCTCGCGCGGCTTTCCTCCCGACCTGAACGACGCGGGGATGCACGACGCCGCCCTGCTGGGTAGATCGGTCGATGTGCTGGAACGTGCTCCTTGGTCCAGACAAGCGCGTGTCACCGTCGATCCCAAAATCGGCATAACCCCGGGAAGTCTCTACGAGCAAATAAAGGACTTCTTCAGCGCATGCGCCAAATTGGCCGCTGAAGAACGCCGCGAGAATGCAGCGGCGTTTGCCTCGGCGAGTACCGAATGGATGCGGCATACCCACACCATACATCGGTCGCAACGAGACCTCGCGCAAGAGGCAGGACCGAAGGCTTCTGCTACTTGTCTACCTGCGCTCCCACCGCTTTGCGATCAGGTACTGGAGTAACAAGCTTCGCAGCACAAAATGCGGTGCCCTGCGTGCTGCCGTCGGTGTGCGCACTTCATCCCTCGACGTCCAGAGAGCGGTTCACGCATTCTGATCTTGTATCTTCAGAAGATCCAAAACGGACTATTGCGCGAACTGCCGTCGATTGGCCATCCGGTGCACGAGTTGAGATACTTCAATCCCACGAACTCGATATTGCGTCGGCATTTTCCCCCATGACAGCATTTGAGATATCTCGGAGCGGTTGCAATGAATGGCTGACATCGCTAATCGCTGTATGGGTAACGAGCGATACCATGGGCGGCATTTGTTCAAGAGGTGAGATCTTTCCACGCGATTGATGACAGCAATGGACGCACGGATGCAAGAGGTGTCGGGTGGAGAGATTTCGAAAGATAGCGAGATTGATGTGCCTGCGTGGTTATGAAGCATAAGCAACGTGGCCGCTGTCTTGAAATCACGTTGAACGAGCCGTTTGTTGCTACTCATTGAAAAAACATACCTACATCAACCGCCGAGGTCGAAAGATGTATGTCCCGTAGGCGCGTCTAACATCAAAACCAACCCGGGTGATTTGACCGCTAGATACTCAACGCGGAACATCGAACGTGAAAGGCCGTATGCTTGAAGCAATTATCGAATCGATTGGTAGCTTCTTAGCAAATGTCGTTTTCGAAAAAACCTTCTACCGGCCTGGATGGTTACTGCTCCGCTTCATAACGTTGGGATGATATCCGCCAGCACAGCGCGAAAAGCACAATCGAACAGGCGGTGCGTGCTTTGGTTTCTTATCCATTGTGATCATGGTTTCGCTATTCATGCAAAGTCCGCAGCAAAGGAACATTCAATCGAATCTCGACCCTGCTAATCTGAGCGATCAGATTGGAACTATACGAAATGGAACCGACCACAATCATCCTGCATGGGCCAACGAGCTCAGGAAAGACCAGCCTCGCCAAAGCGCTACAGGCAAACGCCCTGGTGCCGGCATTCCACATATCACTTGATGCGTTCGTGACCATGTCGAGGCGACGAGACATGCGCAGCGACGAGGAACAACGTCACGCCTATCACATTCACTGCGAGAACTTGAGGTCGACTCTTGCGCGCGTTGCCGATACCCAGTTCGACATCATTCTCGACTTTGTATTGAGGGACGAGGCTGAACTACAAGCTTGTTTCGACGTGCTTTCGCGCCGACCAACATACGTGGTACGAGTTTGCGCACCACTGCACATACTTGAAGAGCGAGAGCGCGGCCGGGAAGATCGTGCCAGTGGAATGGCGCGAGAGCAAATCGGACACCCCGCATTCCAACGGACTTACGATTTCACCATAGATACCTCGACATGCACTCCCGAAGAAGGTGCTTCTGCTATTCGTCGCTTCATCCGCGAGCGATCGCGCATGACATCCGGCGTAACGCAATGAGAGGTCGTTTTCCAAGGTAAAGGTGTCGTCGAACCATCATAAGATCCAGTTCACCCGGAATCGCATTAGATTCGTAACAGGGTGCGAACTCATCCATTCGCTATTACGTCCGCAAACGTTAGAGGACGCACGGAAGGTGATCGGTTTCTCCGCGAGGAGGATTGCGATCCGGGATATCGCTGCTAGGTACTTTCGCATGTCGCGGATGTTCAACGTCGACTGGAATGAATTGCGACTGTAAAAGGAGTCCTTACCAGCTGCGCATGAGCAGGTTGAGCCAAACGATAACGTTAGCGCCACATTATGGCCTCTTCGCCAGTCGGTCGTACTTGATCCAGTAGCAGCAAGGGTCGGATGGACAATCCGCCAAGCACTATCGATGCATAGCATCACGGTCTTCGCCGACTGACGAGCAGGTACTCCGGTTGTTCGCGGTCACCATGATCGGGATGCCTTGATCCTTTCATTTCGATAGTTCGTGAGCATTGGTGCCGACACCATCAACCTCCCAGTACTTCCGCAGGCAAGTTTACTCCACAAGCGAATCAACTATTCGACGTTCTTGACAGGCAACAATCGGAACATCTCGGGCTTTCATGCAAGCGGGATTCAAGCGTCGATTCGAGCGGGCCGGAAATACCTTAGACACTGCATAAGAATATCTGGGAATTTTCGTTTTTCCCCTTTGTGTGCACTATGATCCAGGAACGAACAGTGGGATGGAGGCCATATGTCGATCACTACGGCAATAACAAAATTGCTCCAGATTTCCCATCCCGTTCTCCTTGCTCCGATGGATCTTGTTTCCGATGCCCGCTTAACCAAAGCGGTTTCTGCTGCCGGAGGTCTTGGGATTCTTGGTGGTGGCTATGGCGAAGAGCAGTGGCTTATCAGGGAACTCGACCTGCTGTCCCAGTCTGGAATGCAATATGGTGTCGGCTTCATTACCTGGAGCATGGCAAAGAATCCCAAGTTGCTGGATCTCACGCTGGAGCACAGGCCAGCGGCCATCATGCTTTCCTTCGGTGACGTGCGAGCGTTCGTCGATCCGATCAAGCGCGCCGGCGCATTTCTAATTTGCCAGGTCCAAACACTTGCCATGGCAAAAGAGGCGGCCGATTGTGGCGCCGACATCCTTGTCGTGCAAGGGGCCGAAGCGGGCGGCCATGGGGTATCACGAGGGCTAATGACGCTACTACCGGAAGTCGTGGATGCTGTTGGAGACAAAATTCCGGTCGTCGCCGCAGGTGGAATCGCCGACGGGCGCGCGCTGGCAGCGGTACTCATGCTAGGCGCATCAGGCATCCTTATGGGCACGCGATTTTATGCCACGCAGGAATCCGCTGCGCAGCCGGCGGCCAAGGAACGGGTGCGTTCTGCTACCGGTGACGACACGTTGCGGAGCATCGTCTTTGACATTTCCCGACGCAATATCTGGCCGGCGCCATTTACCGGAAGGTGCTTGCGCAATGCACACCTCGACCGCTGGTTCGGGCGAGAGATCGAACTGGTCCGGCATCAGGAGACTGAGGCTGCAAGATACGCACAAGCACGCAATGCTGGTGACTTCGACATTGCTGCAGTCATCGCGGGAGAAGCCTCCGGGCTGATTCATGACATTCCGCCTGCGCAGGAAGTCGTTGAAAGTGTAGTGCGTGATGCATCAGCATTGTTGTCAAGTCGCGCACGGCAATTCGTACCGGGCACATCTTCCTGCTAAACCTGAAAGGGGCGTGTGGTTATCAATCGTCGCTTTTGAAAAACCCGTATAACAACTCAAGGCGGGCTGCCTCATTCACAAAGACGTCAAGGTCCAGTTTTCGAGCTGGCGCTCAGCAGTCCGCGGCTTTCCGGCGAGGCCATCGCCTATATTCAGGTGCAGCGTTTCTATCGACCCGTAGAGTCCAAGCTGGCGTTAGCGCAGAGCGCGTCTTGCACGTGAAGATTGCAAACCAGGGCGCTCGCACCAAAACTCATTAGCTTTCAATGAGTTGCGAGGAGGGGCGTAGTGGAACGGAATTGGCATTTCCTCTGTCACGTCCTGTTTTAGGGGCGGAGGCAAGCCATGGGCGAGGATATCCGGTTCCAGACATGGAAAGAATGTTTTTCAGCACTACCCGATCCGAGAGTCGTCGGTAGGACGGCGCACCGCTTGCTCGACATCCTGTTTTTGACGCTATGCGCAGTCATTGGCGACATGGATGACTGGGAAGCCATTGAGGAATGGGGCAACGCCAGGCTGGATTGGTTGCGGCAGTTCGTCCCGCTGGAAAACGGGATTCCATCGCACGACACGCTGGGACGTGTGTTCGCCGCGCTCGACAGCACGGAGTTCGAAGCGTGCTTCGTGCGTTGGATGAGCGCGTTGTGTCCCTCACTGGAGGGACAGATCGTGGCGATCGATGGCAAGACTGCGCGCGGCTCGCATGACCGAGGCAAGCACGCGCTGCACATGGTCAGCGCGTTCGTGTGCGGCAGTGGCATCACGTTGGGGCAATGGAAGACCGACGAGAAATCGAACGAGATCACAGCCATTCCCGAATTGATTGAGGTGCTCGACCTGAATGGCGCCACAGTCACGCTCGATGCGATGGGGTGCCAAAAGGCGATTGCGCAAGCGCTGGTGGACAAAGGTGCGGATTACGTGTTCGGCCTCAAGGCCAATCAAGGCAAGCTGCACGATCAGGTGAAGCGGTTCTTCAACGTGACGGAATGGCGTCACTGGCACGAGTTTGCCGATTGGGGGCACGCCACCGAAGAGACCGGGCACGGGCGCAGCGAGACACGGCGTTGCATCGCGCTGGCCTGCCCGGAAGGCGATATGTTCGGGGAATGGGCCGGTCTGCAAAGCGTAGTGATGGTCGAATCAATGCGTCAGACGGAGCAGGACATAACGGTGGAACAGCGCTATTTCGTCAGCTCGCTGGCCCCCGATTCGGCACAGCTGGCGCATGCCATTCGTAGCCATTGGGAAGTGGAGAACCGCTTGCATTGGTGCCTGGACGTGACGTTTCACGAAGACGCGTGCCGGAGTCGCTGTGATCATGCCCCGCAAAATTTGAATATCGTGCGCAAGATCGCGATGAACCTACTGCGCTTGAGCCCAGTCAAGCGCAGCTTGACGAAAAAGCGCTTGCGGGCCTGCCTGAACCCGGAGTATTTGGCGCAAGTATTGGGTGTGCCAACATGACGTGATCAGTATTCCTTCCAATGAGAATGGCTACATCATTGATAAGTCGTGAGTTTTGATGCGTACACCCTGGATTGCAAACCGCGGCAAGGATTTACTTCCTTACTCAGGAGTCGCGAACATAGTCGACAGAAGGCGCATCGAAAAATGAGCGCACGAGGTCGGGTTGATTCTGAATTTCGCCAAGCTGCTCCGCAATCTTGTCTTTGAGTTTTTCACCCTTGCGCAACGGGCGTCGCGCGACGCCAGTGCGCTTGACATGGCTCCACACGAGTTCGTCCGGATTCAGATCTGGCGCATAGCCAGGCAGGAAATGCAGCGTCAGCATCCCCTTGGTCGATTCGACATAGTCGCGCACACACACCTTCTTGTGCGCCGGCAGGCCATCGAGCACGAGATGGACTGGTCGCCGGCGGTAACGCATCATCTTCTTCAACAGCACGATAAATAGGTCGGCATTCAACGCGCCTTCGTAGGTGCAGAACCAGAACGCGCCTTTAGCATTGACTGCGGATGCCGCACTGATCGACTGCCGCTGTCCCGGCCGCTCCACCACCGGCGTTTGTCCGCGTACGCCCCAGGTCTTGCCGTGCACCGCGTCAGCCCGAAATCCCGACTCGTCCCAGAAGAAGATGTCCGCATTCTCCTGTTTCGCCTGCCGGGCAATCGACGGATAGCGTTCGCGCCGCCATTTCTCGATTGCTTCCGGATCGCGCTGATAAGCACGCTGCAACGGCTTTTGCGGCGTCAGGCCCAGTTTCGCCAACAGCTTGCCGACCGCTGTCAGTCCCAACTGGATGCCAAACTTCTGCTCGATCAGTTCCGCCACGATCGCGCGCGTCCACAAGCCGAAGTCGAGACCGTACTGCCTCGGGTCCTTGCCGTTGACCCAGCCGAAAACCTGCTGTTCCTGTTCAGGCGTCAATGACGGCGGGCGACCGGTCGCCTTGGTCGAACGCAGCGCTTCCTCTCCGCCATCGTCGGCGGCATTGAGCCACCGGTAAATCGTCGTCCGGTTGAATCCGTACGAGGCAATTACGTCCACCGGATGTTCGCCTTCGCGCACCCGCTCCACCGCCATCATCCGGATCGCTTCCAGCGTCTGATGATCGAATGTTCTTCCGTCTCGTTTCATGGACGGTTCGATCA
>DASPMC010000009.1:0-29711 GCA_035627275.1 Noviherbaspirillum sp. | reverse complement strand
CCGGATCATCGTCGATAGACGCGCCTTCTCGGCATCATCCAGCTTGACCAAATACTGTTTCCCGGGCATCACTGATCCCTCCTCCTGAATCAGGAGTTAGATCGGCAATATCCCTGTAAATTCATCTGGATGATCTACTAGCTCGGACGGATAGCCGACAAGGTAAGCGCATACGCCGCGCATGTCTTCGGCAACCCATGCGCAGGACGGGGCAACCTCGAGGCGTGCGCGAATGGCCGCCTCGCTCTCGATCGCGTCGGTGACATAGCATTCGTCTTGAATGGCGACCACGGACGATACGTCATCCGCGATCATCTGGCGCAAGCTGATCATGATGCAAGTAGTCGAGGCTGTTGCCTCGTCGATGGTACGGTTGCCGGCAACCATACCACGCAATGCGCAGCGACGAACGTCCGGGCAACAGACGAATCTAAGCAATCACCCGCAACGAAGTACCGTTGAGGCCATCATGAAACCTTCAATCGCAGCGGTTGCCCTTGCCGCGGCACTATCCGGATGTGCCGTCGTTTCTCCTTACGAGCGGCCTTATGGCACCTATTCCCCGGGCATCGCTACCGATTACCCCGATACGGTTGCGCCCATGACTGCCGCTCCGGCACCGGCCTATCGTGCCCCGGTCTACGTCTGGCCGCCTGTGCGATTTTCCTTCAGCCTGCGATACTGGAAATGGCATGGAGGACACCATCACCACCATGGACATCGCCACGGCTTCAAGCACCGCGGGTTTGGCGGCGGCGGGCATGGGCGGTGGCGGCGCTGACACCGATACATCTGGACAGATACCGGCCGCATCATTCACCCGCACATCATGCGCGCATGCGTGGCTCCCCCAGGACGGCCGAAGAGCCCTTTGACGTTATCCGCCTTTATCGGCCATTCTGTATGCCGCTACCGCTGCCGTTGTCATCGCCAGGACTGAGCTGGCCACGAAGCTCGCCTGCAGGGAAGCGCGTCGTATGGACATTCACATAGGCGGTTCCGGAATCGATCGCCTGCACAAGCGCCCTGAAATCATTGGCCGGAACATTTTGGGTTTCCTGCGCCACGACCTGGCCGGAAGTAATCGTGCCGGTCACGGTGCCGCCCGATTCGGGACAGGCCGGCGTTCCTGCTGGGGGACTGCTCGCATTGGAGCAAAGGAATGCGACGATACCGCCAGCTGTATGTACCTTGCCGAAGTGGATATGAGCCTGCGTCACTGGGGAAGTCACGTCGGCATACGTCAGCGTATAGCTGATGGAGCCGCCGGCCCTGTCGATGTTCAGCTGAGCGTTGCCGTTACCCGGCGACAGGATGGTCAGCGGAACTTCATTGAACCCGGACAAGGTCGCCGACAACGTGTTTGCGCCCGATACGCCGGGTGTATCTGATGTTCCTGTGGCGCCTGTTCCGTTCGTGCCTGTCGCGTGAACAAAGTTTCCCGATACGCCGAGCAGAACGGCCATCGCTCCAAGGAGTCTTGCGGATCTCATCACACACCTCTTTCTTGCTCTTGCCAACTGAATGATGTCAGGACGACACCAGCCGCAGGCCGCGTGAATCGATGCGGCCGTCCCGCTATGGTGCGAGCCTGTATCGCTGCTGCCTTGAGCTAGCTTAAGGTGGCGGTTGTGACTTTGAAGTTCGGTCACATCTGCGTCATGGACAAGCCGGCGAACATCGAGAACGCAGGATACGCCTGAGCACAGAATGCCAAGCCTGTCGACTTTCATCGACCGGCAAACTTCCGGCATGCAAGCGTACCCTGCGCGTGCTGGATGTTAATGCTCTGTGTGCGTCGAGTCTTCGCCCTTCTTGGACCACGGCTTATCGTGTTTACCGTGATGCATCTTCTTCCACGGATCCTGATGGACGCCATCGGAAGGGCTTTGCTCTGTTCCGCCCGAAGGAGACTGGTTCGATGGGCTCGACATGTCCGGCGTCGCATTCTCAGGAATGCTCGGACCGGTCCCGCCCGATCCGGTTTCGTCGGGTGAGGATGTCGTTCCCTCGCTCGGCCGCGCGACCTTCAATTCGGTGACGATGGTCAGGGTCGCGCCCGGTGCAAGGGTGATATTGCGAGCCAGGAAGGGATTGAATCCCGTGAACGAGGCGGCTGGGAGAACAGTCACCGGCCCAAACGGTGGATCGGTGATCAAGGGACGGGGCGTGCCACCAGAGATATCGCCCTGGGTGAAAGCGATCGTGGTGCCGGTGACTGTCAGTCCCGTGAGGTCCGGGAGCTCCAGGTTGGCGTTATGCGGCGCCGAGCGGTCCGGCAGCCAGCCGAGGCCGGTCAATGAGCCGAGAGACACGGGTGTGCTGGATTTGTTGCGGATGTCGACCTTCTCCGAGATGCGGGATTCACCGCTGCCCGATGCACCACCGGTCACGGTGTAGACGATGCCGACCGTTACGTCTTCCCTAGCATATCCGAATAACGGCCCCTGCACATGGATCTGGTTGCCGGCGACATGCGAACCGGGGTGGATATGCTCGATGTCCATGGAATTGCCCGGGATCGACGGATACACCAGGATGCGGCGTCCATCCACCGTCCACTCTATCGTGTCGGGAAACTGGATCGGAGACGTGGGCACGGTCTCGAGCGTAAAAGGTTCTCGGCGGTTGTACCTGAGGGACGAGTTGCCGTCACTGATATCCACAGCTTGCGCTTGTGCGATGCACGGCCCCAGCATCAATATCGCTGCAAGGCATAAACCCCATTTCGTGGACTGGCGGATGCGAGCTTGTTCTTGAGTCTTCATCGTAAAGATTCCTTTCTTGGTTAATCTCTTCGCCAACATAAAAACCGGAACTATCGGCAGTCGATTCTTTTTCCTTCGATCGATTCCCATCGATCGGAACACACTCCTTTCATCGAAAAACTATTTGTAAACGGTGACTTGCAGAGGAAACCTGCAGCTGTTTCGAACAGCCTTCCTACGAGGGGCGAGGTGGCGGGATGGTTCTGCGGGATACGGGGAACTTTGATCAAGACCAACGCGTTTTATTGGTCGCAATGTTGGGACGCTGCATTCGCTCCGGGTTCTTGCAATGAATATTTTTCGCCGACACTACCGACCAAAAGTTCATCACTACCGACCGGACGCACTCTTTGTCGCATGACCTAACGGATGTGCGTGTTCCCGGGATTAGCGCGCTTATAGAGACGCATCAAGCCGCACCCTGTTGATGGGTCAATTTTTCCACGCTTGTATTGCTGTTCTCGCTGCGCCCATCAAACTATTCGATCCGTATTCACTAACCGGAGTCAGTTATGAGGTCTTTACCGATATTGGCTGCAACGTTAGCCATTCCCGCAGTCATTGCATCTGCCCAAACCCCGACCCCGCCAACCGGCCAGGGCGCATTCATTCCCCTGTTCGGCAGCATCGCCGGAGGTGCCGGTGGATCAGGCGGCGGAGCCAGCTCGACGTGGTATATCGATACAGCCAGGAACCTGGTCGTGCTGTGCGCCCAGAGTGCTCCTGCCGATGGAGGTAGTGCGCAAGCCGCCTTTACCTGCACGGCACAGGCAGTCCCGACGGCCGCAACAACGCCGCCAGGCGGAACACCACCGGCTGGAGGTGGGACGCCACCCGCTGGAGGCGCAACGCCTCCTTCCGGTACGACGCCTGCCACGCCCGCAACGCCTGCTACACCACCGGCCGGTGGCGCACCAAGCGGTGGAGCGCCGGTTGGCGGCGCGGGCTCGAATCCGCTCGGTGGATAGACACCAAAACTGAGGAGGTGCCTGGCGCGCGTCGCGCACACGTATTCCGTGTACCGGCGCGCGCCTTTCCTCGGGCTGCGATCAGCCCTCTCCAACTCGCCTTCACCGCCGCAGCAGCCGGCAATGTCATCGGCGGTGCACCATGCGCAGGCTTCATCGCCGTGCAGGGTAACGACTCCATCGTCCCTGCCGTACGAACCATCCACGGCACGATCAATTCCGTTCCCAGCGAATTCCGGCATGTCGGCTGGCTGGTGAATGCAACCCTGCAGTCCTTCCTTTAAACATTTGCCGCAAGCTTCTTTCTGAACTACGCTTGCTGCTTTGCCACGAAATAAAGGGAGGAAGATATGGCACCTGTGCCGCGGGTGAAGCGACGCCGTCTTCTGCAAGCCGCCCTCTCGTGTCTCGCTGCGTCGCCGTGGCAGGCACGCGCGCAACAGGTCATTCCCCTGGCCGACATGCACTCGCACTACGGCATGATCACCCGCCGCATGGCTGACTCCGGCTTTGCCGAAGAACTGCGTTCGCAGTCCGTGTCCCTGGCAGCCTGGAAGATCATTGCCGACAGCCGCTGGATCCGCCCCACGCAGACCGGCATCGAGCAGGTCAGCGAACCGAAGCCGGGCGAACTGTCCGCCCACTTCCACCATCATCTCGATCGCATGCGCGCTTACCTCGGCGCGCACAGGCTGAACGTGGTGCTGACACCAGCCGACGTCGACCGCGCCCATCCAGGCGAACCGGCCGTCGTGATCGCCTCCGAAGGCGCCGACTTTCTCGAAGGCCGGGTGGAAGCACTCGATACGGCCTATGCCAAGGGCCTGCGGCACCTGCAACTGGTGCATTACATCCGCACCCCGGTCGGCGATTTCCAGACCAAGGCGCCGGTACACAACGGATTAAGCCGTATGGGACAGGAACTGGTCCGCGCCTGCAATGACATGGGCATCCTGGTGGACCTGGCGCACTGCACGGCGCCCGCCGTCGAGCAGGCGCTGGAGCTTTCGCGCAAGCCTGTCGTCTGGTCGCACGGATGGGTCGACGGCGACGGCGGCAGCTGGCAGGACCCGTACGGCTATCTTCGGCGCAGGTTGTCACTGCGACTGGCCAGGCGTATCGCTGCCGAAGGCGGCGTGGTCGGATTGTGGGGACTTGCCTTATCGCGTCCGGGGCTGTGGCCGGTAGCTGCGGGCGACACGCTGGCTTACGCGCGCGAGATCGTGAAGCTCGTCGACGCGATCGGCGCGGACCATGTGGCCTTCGGCTCGGATATCGAAGGCGTGGGATCGAACTGGGTATTGAACGATTACGGACATTTGCGCAAGGTGGTGGCGCATTTGCAAGACCTCAAGCTGCCGGCATCGGTGATCGAGAAGGTGGCATATGCCAATTACGCGCGGGTGTTGAGGACGGCATTGGATGTTTCAGGAAAATAAAAGGCGTGCAGAACGTGCGATCAATTTGCTTTAGAGCGGTTTTCCCCCGAATGTATGGGGCGTGTTCTTGCCAGACGGGATGCATCCGTGGCGCCGCAGTACGAGTCCCCTCGGCGGGCCCCTGCAAGCAGCTTGCGGTGCCGCGGGGCGCCCGTCTGGCAAGAACCCTCCGGGCAGCCCCCGAATTTGCCAAATGCGCCGGCCGCCTGCGGTGTAAGGGGGGACGCCGAGTCCTCCTTGCCGTGGAACCACCACGACGCGTCGCCGCGCCTAGCATTCGGCCGGTTCTCGGGGCTGCGCTCCCCATACATTCGGGGGAAAACCGCCCTAAGGGTGTCGAATGCTGCTGACCTTCAGCCTCCTTGGCCTGTCCATTTGCGCCGCATTCGTCGGGCCCGTCCGGCTGGGGAAGCGGCTGAAGGCGCCGCTGTGGCCATTCGCCTTCATCGGCGCCCTCATCGCAGGACTTGTGAGCGGTCATCTCGCGTGGCCCGCACTGGTCTGGCTCGGTGCCCTGGCCATCACCGCATACATCGCCGGCCGCGCGGATGCAAACCGGCCGTTGCAGATCATCTTCATGTCGTTGACCGTGTTGCTTGCGCTTGCGCTCGCTTTGCACCTGCTCCCCGGCTTCCGCAATCCTGTGCTCGTTGCGAACATCAAGTTCTCGCCGGATGCCGCGCCATTTACGCAGTACGCCAACTTCGACAAGGCGGCCGTGGGTCTGATCCTGCTGGCATTTCTGGCGAACCGCTCGCGGTCCGCGCAAGAGCGGCGCAGCGTGCTGTTGCGCGCGCTGCCTATTGCTGCGATCACGGCTGCCACCGTGATCGCAGCAGGCATCGTTGCCGGATATGTGAGGCCGGACCTCAAGCTTTCCTGGTACACGCCGGTCTTCCTCGCAACGAACCTGCTCTTTGTATGCGTGGCCGAGGAAGCGTTCTTCCGGGGATTGATACAGGAGCAGCTCGGCAGGTTGCTTTCCGGGACGCCTTTCGGTGCAGCCGCCGCTGTTGTGATTTCCGCCCTGCTGTTCGGCGTCGCCCATCTCGCCGGCGGTATTCCCTATGCAGGTATCGCGACGCTGGCGGGACTGGGCTACGCCTTTTCCTACGCCGTGACGAAACGGATCGAAGCGCCGATCCTCGTGCACTTCGGCGTGAACGCGGTGCATTTCATCGGGTTCACCTACCCGCGCATCCAGTAATGCGATGCGGCCGAAGCAGCGCTTACGCTTCGGCCGCATTTTTACTCACATACTCACATCGACCCGTCCCTGCTGTCCGCAAGCACGCGAAACACCTCCCACCTCGGCGTGCCGGAGACGATATACGGCTCGAGATCCTTGCTCCACTTCTTGTGTGCTTCGATGGTGGCAAGCTTGTCCCATGAGGCACTCAGCTCGGCGAGATCTTTCAGCACCACTTCCGACTGCACCGTCGACTCGTGCGCGCCGACGGAGCCCGTGACCAGACGCACGTCCGTCCAGCCGATCGTGCTGCCGATTTCCTTCTGCCAGGTGATCATGGAATCGATCACCTTCTGCTTGTGCCCAAAGCGGGCGTCGATGCTCCAGCGTGCGACGATCATGGCTGTTCTCCCGATCCGATTGACGAGTCCCGCCAGCGAATCATGTCAGGACTTGCGGATGCCGATGGTGACGAGGTACTCGCGCGGCATTGCCACACCCAGGTCCGTCCTGAATTGTTCGTGGTAGGCGATGAAATCGCGCTTCAGGTCTTCTCGCGCTTGTGGGTCGAGGCTCGCTGCGAGTGCCCGCGTGGGGCCGTATCCGGCGACGAACAATTCCCATGCCGCTTCACCGCTCGGCACGCGCATTACCGTCGTCCCGGTCTCGAAGCGCAGGTCGAAGCTCGCGCCGAGGAGTTGCTGCACGCGCTCGCGGCTTCCCCATTCGAAAGGCGATGGCGGCGCGGGCGATGCGGGCGCAGCCATGTAGGGCTTCATCACCTTGAACAAGCCCGCGATGGTGCCGTCCGCTGGCCAGGTGGTCAGTCCAATGCGGCCGCCAGGCTTGCAGATGCGTGAGAGCTCCACGGCGGCGGCCTCAGGCTTGCTGACGAACATGACACCGAATGTCGAGATCACGGCATCGAAGTTCTTGTTTTCGAAGGGCAGCGATTCAGCATCGCCGACCTGGAAGTCGATCTTCAACTGCTCTGCCGCGGCACGCGCTTTTGCGGCTTCGATCAAGTCGGCGCCAAGGTCGACACCGATGACTTGCGCGCCCCTGGCTGCAAGCCTCCGGGCAGTCCAGCCGGTCCCGGTGGCGACGTCCAGGATGCGCTCGCTAGGTTGCGGGTCTAGGCGGATCACGCAATGCTCGATCGCATCGAAAATGGTCTGGCTGATCTTGTCATAGTGCATACCGCCGCTGTTCCACACGGCTGCCGGCTTGAGGTTGTGTTGCTGAATAGTCTGTTCGCTCATATCGCATCCTCCAGGAAAAAGGAGCCGGCACCGATAACAGGCACACGTTTGCTGCATTGGCCGCCACGCTCCTTCGCTATCAACATAGACAGGCAGGTTGCGCGAAGCTTGAGGCTCGACAGACAATCGCAACGCAGACGCGATCGGTACGTCACATGTAAACAAAAGGGGACGCATTTCTGCATCCCCTTGCAAGAAGGAACCGCCCTTTGAAAAAATCAAGAAGGCATATACGATTTCTTTCGCTCGATCGATAGCCCCGCATTCAATGCAGAAAGATCGGGCAGCCGCAGCGGCCTGCTGACCACGCAGGCCACCACTCTCGCCGCACCTACTTCCATTCCCAGAATTTCCCCGTTGTATTGCCGTTCTCGTCGACCTCAAATTCGAACATGGTCGCGAACTTGTTGAGCCCGGACAGGCGCTGGGCGGTGGTCTGGAAGAAAATCGAGCCGCGCCAGCTTGCGGCGAGCCCCTTTCCTTTCGGGGTACCGACGCCAGATCCGGTCCATATTGCAGTGTCGCCGTCTTGCGTCATGACGATGCCTTGCCCGGTGCCGTTAAAGACGCCGGTCGGCATCAAGGTGGAAATGTATGTCCCGACTTGCGTGGTCTGCACGCCGACAAGATTGCCGGCGCTCTGGAACGATACTTCGGTTTGCGGAGACTGCCCGTTGAATGGCAGCACACGTACTGAGGTGATTTTGCCTTGGTCTTCACCGATCATTTCGCCCAACATGATGGACCTCCTTCGATTTTGGTCCGGTCGCGCTCTAAAGAGTGGCCGGATGAGGAAGTCTCGGCATTTTTATTCGGACTTGCCAGTGCCGCACTATGAGCGATTGCGGTCCATCAAAGCGTGCATATCGAAGGGGCGAGACGAATCATCGATCCGCAGGAATGACCTCACCGCGCCAGCGCCCGCTGTCCCGGCTGGCCAGGACAATGCACTCCCCCGCGCCCACAGCAGCTGCGACGAGGTTCCCCTCGGCATCCCACACCGCACTGCGCCCCGCCGATTCCCAACCGCCTGTCGGCCCGCCATGGTTCACCATGACGACCGGCATGCCATGCTCGCGGGCATACTGCTTCAGCAGGCCGGCATCGGCCTCATACCCCTTGGGTGAAATGAGCACGCTTGCGGCGTATATCGAGGCACCGGACGCCGCCGCTGCTCGCGCATGGCTGGCATGCGATATGTCTGCGCAAACAGCAAGGGCGAGCTTTTCTTCTGCAATCTCGAGCAGGCTGCCGCCACTTCCCGGACTGAACACCTCATTCTCGCCGGAATGCAGGTGTTGCTTGCAATAGATATCGAGCCGCCCGTCGGGGAGGAAGGAGAGCGCCGCGATATGCAGGACGCCGTGCTCTCCGGCGAGCGGCGCACCGGCGACGATGGTAATGCCGAGTTCGCGTGCCTGCGTGCGTAATGGTTCCAGCCGGGGATCGTCGCATGTCACCGCGTTCTCACGCGCGATGGCAAGCTCATATCCGGTCAGCGACAACTCTGGAAAGAGCGCGAAGCGCGCACCATGCGTGGCCGCCTGCTTGACGAGTTCGACATGCCGCTTCACGTTTTGGGGAATATCGCCCTTCGCGGATTTCGACTGAATGGCGGCATACAGGAGTCCTTGATGCATGGGCAACCTTGAAAGGAACGAATTAAAGAAACGAATTGGCGGGGACAGCAAGCGGAAAGCTACCGGACGTATCGGAGCACGATACCCCGGACTTCAGTGTGGAGCGCAGGACCCACTCTCTCTAAACTCACTCCGGTACATTACCACGGAGGGGCCGCCATGCTGCACTGGATCATACTGATTTTCATCGCCTGCTTTATCCTCGAGCGCCTGCGTCCCGGCTGGGTGCTGCCCCATATACCGACCTGGCCCTTGCGCGTGCTGGCCATCAACGCCGTCCAACTCGCGGTGGTGCTGCTCGCCGGCGTGACATGGGAGCGCTGGCTGTCGAGCTATTCCATCTTCTATCTTTCGCGTCATCTTCACGACTGGGCCGGCGGATTGGTTGCGTATTTCATCGCCACCTTCGTGTTCTACTGGTGGCACCGGGTACGGCACACGAGCGATTTCCTGTGGACGCATTTCCACCAGATCCACCACAGTCCGCAACGGCTGGAGGTCATCACCTCGTTCTACAAACATCCCGTGGAAATGGTCGTGAACTCGATCATCGGCAGCCTGCTGGTATACACCCTGCTCGGCCTGTCACCGGCAGCGGGTGCGATCTATACCTTCTGCACGGCGATCGGGGAATTTTTCTATCACACCAGCGTAAAGACGCCGCGCTGGGTCGGCTACGTGTTCCAACGCCCGGAGATGCACCGCATCCATCACCAGCACAACCGGCACCGCAATAACTTCGGCGACATCGTATGGTGGGACATGCTGTTTGGGACCTATGAAAATCCGCGCGACTTTACCGCGACCTGCGGGTTCAAGGCAGAGGATGAGGAGCGACTGGGTGAAATGCTGCGGTTTGTCGATGTACACAAGGCGACGCCCGCGGCGAGACATGCACAAGACTGCCGAAGCGACGGCGGGAGCGCCGGGACGCTTTCGCCCCGATGCTCCCGCCGCATGTGGTGAGTCTTATTCTTGCTGCTTCTTCTGTCCCGGCGCGCCGCTCTTGCCGTGCGCCCGTGTTCCGGTTCCCGCATTGTCTCGCGTATAACCCGACGCGCCCTGCGCCGGATCGGCCGCACTGCCCGAAGGGCCGGATGTACTGCTTCCGCTCGGACCGCTTGCGCTGGCGCTGCTGCCCGGGCCGGTGGCGCTAGTGGCGGTACCGCCGCTGCTGTCCTGCGTGCCTGCTGACGTACCGCCGCTGCCTGAGGTCGATGCGCCTACGCCGCTGCCGGCACTCGCGCTTCCGCCGCTACCTACGGTGCTGGAACTGCTGGCGCTGCTGCCTTTCCTGCCCGAGGTGCCGGACGTGCTGCCGCTCGTGCTGGTGGTAGTGCTGCTTTCGGCCTTGCGTACGCCGGTGCCGCCATCGGCATGTCGGCCGGCGGCAAAGCCGCTGCTGTCGGTAGTGCTGGTGCCGCTCGTACCGGTTTCACCATGGGTGGCGAAAGGAAATGCTGCGATCAGCGCAGCGACGAGATAGGAAAGTCCGGTCGGTTTATTTCGCATTCAGTTTCTCCTGTCTTGTTGAACAAGCTTCCTGCGCGATTGTTCTTTCCTTGTAGAGAGAACGTGCGCGCAGGATGTGCTCAATGGAGTCGCCGAATGGGAATGCGGTTCTATCCATGTCGTAACAAATTGTCAGCGCGAATGGAGGTCGACGGAGGTCAAATTGGTATCGGGAACTACCGTCTTCAACTCATCATGTGGAATTGCAATGGAGAAACCGCACATAGCGACACGGCGAACAGGCGGATTTCTCTAGGCCCTCGCCGGGGAGGGTGTGCCATATGTATGGGATAGGTGGGAAGTCGAACGAATTGAATCGCGGAGCAAAACAAAACGGCCTGCATTGCTGCAGGCCGCTCGGATGCTGGTGCTGATGAGAGGAGTCGAACCTCCGACCTACTGATTACGAATCAGTTGCTCTACCAACTGAGCTACATCAGCGAAAACAGCGATTCTACCAAAAAAACTTACTGCTCCGCTAGCCCGCCCAGCCGGGCACTGTTTCCTGCAGATATCATTTCCTTAAAACGCGAGTAAAATTGTCAACAATTTCCGCGGATCGCAACTTCCAAATCGGCAAAATCCCAGGCGCCGGTCGTCGCCTCCTGCCACAGCTGCCTGACAGCCAGCGATGCAGTCCGCGCCGGGAGGAGGTCGCATGAATGCAAAGACACTCGCTGATCGCCCCGTGGACGCCAGCCCCGTCCTCCTGGCCTTCGTCGCCCTGACCATTGCCGCCATCATCGGCCAGACCTGGTGGGTCATCCTCCAGGACCGCGAGTTGACGCTGGCCTCCGAAAAGGCGAACGGCCTGGTCGCCGTACGCATCCTCGAAGAGCACGCAACCCAGACGCTGCAGGACGCAGAACGCAAGATCGATACGGTGATCGCCGCCATTCGTGCCGGTAGCGCAGGCGGATTCAACGAAACCGTCGCGATCCGCGAAGTCCAGTCGCTAGGCATGCAGGACTATCGCTACCTCAAATCGCTGCAGTACGTGAACCTGAACGGCCGCAGCTGGATCACCTCGCGCGACTATCCCTCGCACAACGCCGACGTCAGTGAGCGCGACTACATCCGCTTCCTCCTGTCCAATCCGAAACACGAACAATCCGTCATCGGCCGCCCCTTCCAGAGCCGCTACGACAGCCAACTGGTGGTGCCGGTCGGACGCAACCTGTACGACAACAAGGGCCGTCACGTCGGCCTGATCAGCATCGACATCCGCCTTTCCTACTTCGCCAGCGTGTATGCGCGCGTGGCGAAGGACAGCAATGCGACCGTGTCGCTGTTCGCCGACAGGGGATTCATCATCGTGCGTTCGCCCTTCGAGGCGCGCTATGCAGACCGCGATATCTCGATGTACCCGGTGCTGGCACAATTAGGTGCAGGCCCCGTGGAGGGCTCGTTCGAGGACGAATCGCTGCTGGATGACGAGCTGCCGCGCCTCTACACTTACCGCAAGATCAGCGGCTTTCCCGTCACCACCGCGTATGGCCGCGACTTCGACAGCATCCTCGCAGACTGGCGCAGCCGCACACACAACCGCATCCTGTTTTCAGGGGCGATGATCGCCTTCATCGGCATCCTGACCTGGTACCTGGTCCTGCACATGCGCAAGCTGCGCCAGAAGGACGAATCCCTGCGCATCAGCGAGCACAAGTTCGTCACTGTGTTCCAGCGTTCGCCTGTGCCGCTGGTGCTGGTGCGGCTGACGACGGACCAGTTCGTCGAGGTCAACGACTACTGGATCGAGCAGTTCGGATTCCGGCGCGAAGAAGTCATCGGACGCACTGCTGTCGAACTCGGCGTGTGGGCGGATCCGTCGGAGCGCCCGCCCTTCGTCGAGGAGTTGCTGCGGGAACGCCAGGTCGATCGCGTCGAACTGCGATTCCGGCACAAGGACGGCAGGATCCTCCTCTGCCTTGTATCGGGCCGCTTGTTCGAAACTTCGGGCGACAAGATGTTCATCTTCTCGTTACTCGACATCACGCATCAACGCGAAATCGAGAATGAAATCCGCGAACTGAATGCAGAACTGGAAGAACGCGTCCGCTCACGCACACTGAAGCTGGAACAGGCGAATGCCGAACTCGCGGACGCGCTGGCTTCCCTGCGCAATATGCAGAACGAACTGATCCGCTCGGAGAAAATGGCTGCCCTGGGCTCACTCGTGGCGGGTGTCGCGCACGAGCTCAACACGCCGATCGGCAACAGCGTGACGGTAGCCAGCACGCTCATGGAACAGACCGAAGCCCTGCTGAACGACGAACGGGCAGGCACGCTGCGCCGGTCTATTTTCGACCGTTACCTGGAAACGGCGGCGGCCGGGACGGAGTTGCTGCTGCGCACGCTCAAGCGGGCGTCCGAGCTGGTAAGCAGCTTCAAGCAGGTTGCGGTCGACCAGTCGAGCGACCAGCGGCGGCAGTTCGACTTGCAGAATGTGTTGCAGGAAGTGGCTGTAACGCTGGCACCGACTTACAACAAGATGCGCTACAAGCTGGAAATGGATCTCGTACCCGGCATTTCGCTCGACAGTTATCCGGGGCCGCTTGGGCAAGTCATCACCAACTTCATCACAAACGCGCTCACGCATGGCTTCGAGGGACGGGACAACGGCACGATGCAACTGTCGGCCCGGCGCGTGGACGACGAATGTGTCGAGATCGTCTTCAGCGACGACGGCATCGGCATTCCGCCGGAACACCAGAAGCGTGTGTTCGATCCCTTCTTCACCACGAAGCTGGGCAAGGGCGGGTCGGGGCTGGGGATGAATATCGTCTACAACCTGGTGACGAGTGTGCTTGGGGGGAAGATCGAGTTGCAGAGCTCGTTGGGGGTGGGGACGACGCTGGTTGTGGTGCTGCCGCTAGTAGCGCCGTGCAATGCGACGAGCGATGCACTGGATGTAGCTTGAAGGCGGGTGGCTGCGGCTGAATTCCCGCCTCGTCTTCCCCGTCATTCCCGCGATGGCGGGAATGACGGGGTGAGTGGTTCCGCGCTTTCGACCGCAGACACCCGCAGGCAAATTGGAAGCTGCTTACTCGCTGTGATAGCTCGTCACCCGCTCCACTTCACTGCGCGAACCCAGGAACACTGCCACCCGCTCGTGCAGCTTCTGCGGCTGGACGTCAAGGATGCGCTGCTTGCCGTTGGTCGCCGCCCCACCCGCCTGCTCGACGATGAAAGCCATCGGGTTGGCTTCATACATCAGACGCAGCTTGCCCGGCTTGTCCGGCTCACGCGCATCGGCCGGGTACATGAAGATGCCGCCGCGGTTAAGGATGCGGTGCACGTCGGCGACCATGGAGGCGATCCAGCGCATATTGAAGTTCTTGGCGCGCGGGCCGGTTTCGCCGGCAAGCATTTCGTCGACGTAGCGCTTGACCGGCGGATACCAGTGGCGAGCGTTGGAGGCGTTGATCGCGAATTCCTTCGTCTCCGACGGGATCTTCATGCTGCGCTGGGTAAGCACCCAGGAACCCATCTCGCGATCCAGCGTAAAGCAGTTGACGCCGTTGCCGGTGGTGAGCACCAGCACCGTCTGCGGGCCGTACACGGCATAGCCGGCGGCGACCTGCTTCGCGCCGCACTGGAGGAAGTCCTTTTCCGTCGGGGTCGCCATGCCTTCGGGCGCCTTCAGCACCGAGAAGATGGTGCCGATGGACACGTTCACGTCGATGTTGCTGGAGCCATCGAGCGGATCGAACAGCAGCAGGTATTCGCCCATCGGATAGCGGTTCGGGATCGGGTGGATAGATTCCATTTCTTCCGATGCCATGGCTGCGAGGTGGCCGCCCCACTCGTTGGCTTCGAGCAGCATCTCGTTCGAAATCACGTCGAGCTTCTTCTGCACTTCGCCCTGCACGTTCTCGCTGCCGGCACTGCCCAGCACCTCACCCAGCGCCCCCTTGCTGACTGCGTGACTGATGGTCTTGCAAGCGCGCGCGACCACTTCGATCAACAGGCGCAACTCGGCGGGAATGTTGTTGTACAGGCGCTGCTCTTCCACAAGGTACTGCGTGAGGCTGACTCTCTTCATGTTTATTCCGGTAGTTGCGTGGTTTAGTTGGAAAGGGATTTGGTCACGACTTCAAGAACGTCCTTCGACAGGTCCTTGGTGCGGGCGACCTTCTTCAGGGCGGCATGCATCTTTTCCTGCAGCGCAGGTGCGTACTTGCGCCAGCGGTCGAGGCTGCGTGCGAGGCGTGCGGCAACCTGCGGGTTGATCGCGTTGAGCGCGATTACCTGCTCGGCCCAGAATTCATAGCCGCTACCGTCTACCGCATGGAACTGCGACGGGTTGCCGTTGCAGAAACTGAAGATCAGGCTGCGCGCGCGATTGGGGTTCTTGAGCGTGAATGCCGGATGCTTCATCAGCGCACGCACTGCCGCGATATCGGTGGTGCGAGACGTGGCCTGCAGCGAGAACCACTTGTCGATCACCAGCGCTTCCTGCTCGAATTCCTCGTAGAAGCTCTCCAGTGCCGCGTCGCGTCCCGGCGCGCTGCTGTTGGTCAGCGCGGTCAGGGCGGCAATGCGGTCCGTCATGTTGTTCGCGTTGTCGTACTGCGTCTGCGCGAGATGGTGCGCTTCCGCGTCGTCGTTCTCGACGATATAGGACAGCGCGAGGTTCTTCAACCCGCGCTTGCCCGCGGAGACCGCATCGGGGCTGTAGGTCCCGGGCGTGCGGCTGGCCTGGTAGGCGACCATCCAGTCGCCGCGCAGTGCGGATGCCAGCGAGCGGCGCAGGAAGCGGCGCACGGCGTGGATCGCGTGCGGGTCGATGACCTGCATCTGTTCCGCAACCACGGTTTCCGAGGGCAGCGTGAGCGCCAGTTCACGAAACGCCGGATCGAGCGCATTGTCGTTAAGCGTAGCGCGGAAGGCATGGCTGAGCACGCCCTCTTCGAGCTCGGCATTGCTCAGGGCATGGTTGGACTGCACCGCTTGCGTGAGCGCCAGCATGCGGCGCGTCGCCAGCCGCTGTCCCGCTTCCCAGCGGTTGAACGGGTCGCTGTCGTTGGCCATCAGGAAGGCGAGTTCGTCATCGGTGTACTCGATGTCGAGAATCACCGGCGCCGAAAAACCGCGCAGCACGGACGGCACCGGGCGTTCGGCGACGTGCTTGAAGCAGAAGGTCTGGCTGGCCTGTGTCAGTTCCAGCACCATCGTGTCCGGCGCGGTGTCAGCCTGTTCACCTTCGAGGCGCAACGGCATCTCCTTGCCGCGACCGTCAAGGAGGCCGATCGCAACCGGGATGTGGAAAGGCTGCTTGAGCGGCTGACCCGGTGTCGGCGGGCAGGATTGCGTGAGCGTGATCTCGTAGGTCTGCGCATCCGCGTCGTACTGCGTTTCCACCTTCACATGCGGCGTGCCGGCCTGGCTGTACCAAAGCTCGAACTGCTTCAGGTCGCGGTCGTTGGCGTCGGCCATCGCGCGGCGGAAATCGTCGCACTCGACCGCTTGTCCGTCATGACGCTGGAAGTACAGGTCCATGCCCTTGCGGAAGCCGTCACGGCCAAGCAGGGTCTGGTACATGCGCACCACTTCCGCGCCTTTTTCGTAGATGGTGACGGTGTAGAAGTTGTTGATCTCGACGTAGGAGTCGGGGCGTACCGGATGCGCCATCGGTCCGGCGTCTTCCGGGAACTGCGCCTGGCGCAGCACGCGCACATCCTCGATGCGCTTGACCGCACGACCGCTGTCGGTGCCGATCAGGTCGGCGGAGAATTCCTGGTCGCGGAAGACGGTCAGGCCTTCCTTCAGCGACAGCTGGAACCAGTCGCGGCAGGTGACGCGGTTGCCGGTCCAGTTGTGGAAGTACTCGTGGCCGACGACGGACTCAATGCCCGCGTAGTCGGTATCGGTGGCGATGCGCGGATTGGCCAGCACGTACTTCGTATTGAAGATGTTGAGGCCCTTGTTCTCCATCGCGCCCATGTTGAAGTCGCTGACGGCGACGATCATGAAGCGGTCGAGGTCGAGTTCCAGGCCGAAGCGCTCCTCGTCCCAGCGAATACTGTTCTTGAGCGAATCCATCGCATGCTGGGTCTTGTCGAGATTGCCCTCTTCCACCCAGACCTGCAGCAGCACTTCGCGGCCGGACTTCAGCTTGTAGGTTTCTTCCTGGCATACCAGCTTGCCGGCGACCAGCGCGAACAGGTAGGACGGTTTCTTGAACGGGTCTTCCCACACCGCGTAATGGCGGCCGTCGCCGAGATCGCCCTGCTCGACCAGGTTGCCGTTGCCGAGCAGGACCGGGTACTTTTCCTTGTCGGCACGCAACATCACCTTGTACTTCGCCATCACATCCGGGCGATCGGGGAAATAGGTGATCTTGCGGAAGCCTTCCGCTTCGCACTGGGTGAAGAAGTTGCCGTTGGACACATACAGGCCCATCAGCGAGGTGTTCATGTTCGGATGGGTAACGGTCTCGATTTCGAGCGTGACCTGGTCCGGCGGATTGAAGATTTCCAGCGTACCGCGGCCGAGCGCATAGGCGCGCTTGGACAGCGCCTTGCCGTTCATGCGCAACTGCTCCAGGCGCAGTCCTTCGCCGAACAGGACAAGGCTCTTACTCTTGCTGTCCGGGTTGCGGTGCATGGTCAGGCGAGTGGCAACATGGGTGGCCTCCGGATCGAGGTCGAAACCCATTTCGACGGTATCGACCAGGTAGCTGGGAGGGGTGTAATCCTTGCGATAAATCGTCTGGGGAGTATCGGTGCGCATAGGCTGGTAACCGGGAAAATCGAGGGATAATGATGCAAACTGCTATTTTACCAACCGCCGGCAAACTGGCCCCACTTCCATGAAACCAATCTTTGCGCTTTTCGTAGTTGCCATTTCTGCACTACTGACAGCCTGTACCCAGGAACAGCAGAACCAGCTCAGCCGCAGCGTGCAGAACTGGACCGGCACCAACGGCATACTGGAGTTGTATGCCGGCGACAAGCTGGTGCGCCGCTTCATCCGCGTGGACAAGATATCGACCGCGTTCGGCACGGACGACAACCGGCCGCGGCCCTACCGCTACGGCTATGGTGTGCTCGACGAGAACCTGAACATGGTTGTCGATCCGGGCGAAAAGAAGGTGTACTTCGAGATCAGCGATTACGGCTCGAATTACGTCTTCTTTGAAAGCCCCAAGTAACAAAAATTTACGGATTTTTTTCCCGTCGTCCAGACCTAATATGCATAACAACTTGGCAGACATTCTGCTGGAGAAGATCATGAAAGCTTTGCTGTCCGCCTGCATCCTGGCCGTCAGCATGGTGCTGGCCGGTTGCACCACCATCATCCGGAGCGACGTCACGACCTTCCATGAATGGCCGGACGCGCTGCCCGACAAGTCCTACGTCTTCGAGCGCACGAAGGAACAGAATGACAGCCTCGAATACCTCAACTACGAGAACCTGGTGCGCGGCGAGCTGGCCCGGCTTGGTTTCACGGAAGCGCCGGCATCGACCAAACCCTCGTTGAAGGCGGCGATCAGCTATAGCATCGGCGGCCGCGACGTGCTCGAGGTGTATCCGGTGGTCGTCCAGCCCTACCCCTACTGGTTCGGTCCGCCTTGGCGCGGCTACTACTGGCCGTACTACGATCCGTTCTGGTACGGCCCGCCAATCGTCGAGCAGCGCGTGTCCCAGTACCAACTGTTCAACCGCCAGCTGAAGGTATCGCTGGCGCGCATGTCGGACAACAAGAAATTGTTCGAAACCACGGTGGTCAGCGAAGGCACCAACGGCACGCTGGCTGCCGTCATGCCCTACATGGTGCGCAGCGCTTTCACAGACTTCCCGGGCAAGAGCGGGGTGCCGCGGCGTGTCGAGCTGAAGATGGAGTAATGAGACCGGTACTGCCGTCAGCGCGCGCCAAGCCCGCGTAGAGCGTCCGATAGCGCGCGCGTCAGGATTTCTCCTGCCGGAACCACGGCGATCCTTTCTGCGCGCAGCGCCTGTGCGAGCGCTTCCCGGTCCAGCGTGAACAGCAGTTGTCCCTGGCGACCGGCAAAAATGAAGCTGCTGCGTGCCGGACTGATCCAAAGCAGTTTGCAATTCGTCCTGCTGCCGTCATTGCGTACAAATTCGAGCCAGTTACCTGGCTGGAGCCCATCGGCGACCCGCAAATACGGCGCGATTTCCGCTTCCTGCTGCGCCTGTACGCGGCGGCTCAACTGATGCTCGCTGGCGCGCTGCACGGTATCCATGCGGATTTCCAGAGCCCGGCGCGAGGACTCATCGACGCTACGCATGGCCAGCGCATGGCGTTCCGCCAGCGCACTGAAGAAAGCCTCGCTCTCCTTGCCGTCCCATTTCACCACATTGAGCCAGGCGTTCAGCATGGATAGCAGCGCGGGCAGACGCTCCAGCAGCAGCTTGCGCTCCTCGGGCGTCTGCTTCGGTTTCACGCTCCAGATCAGGTCGTCCATTGCGGCCTGCACCTTGCGCAGCACGTCCGGCTTTGCATCCTGCACACCGTAGGCGAACACGAGCACGCGCAGCCAGTGCGTGCGCAGGAAGGATTCGATGAACTCGTCCACTTCGCCGCCTTCGATGCGCGCCTGGATGTCCTGCTCGGCACGGCGCTGGGCCTGCGATACGTTTTCCTCGCTCGTGGCAGCAGCGATGGCCTTGTCCAGCCGCTTGTCCGTCAGGATGTCCTCGCGCGCGCCCAGCGCGTCAAACTCACCGGCCAGCGTCTCGAACTGTTCGGGGGCCGCCAAGGCCAGTTGAGTGCACAAGCCCTCGATCGCCTGCAGCAGCGGCCCGCCCTCGCCGTCTGTCTCGGCACCCAAACCGGCGGTAATGCAGGATTCCAGGGCGCGGCGCAGCGGGTGCCGCACATCGAAGAAGAACCGCGCATCCGCCTGTGCCGCCCGGGTCGTACTGTCCTGCAATGAGGCGAGCAGGCGTCGCACGCCGGCAGGAATCGCTTCGTCGCGCCCTAGCAGCGCGAACGTGCCATCGAGCAGCTGCGCAGCGCGTGCGTCATCGACGTTGAGCATGCCTTGCGGTGCCAGCCACTGACGCAATGCTTCGTCGGCGGACGGCAGCGGGACGGCATTGGCCTGCGACGCCTGCCGGCGGTAAATGAGTTCGGCATCCGGCAGGACACGACGCACAGCCAGTTCCTGGTTCAATGCCTGCCATAGCGGTACAAGCTGGAGGAAGACTTCCGGCATCATCTGCTTCAGCACCAGCCGATGCGCGCCGCCCTCGGCATCGAACGTCCCCCAGGCGTCCGATACTGCCTGGAGGAACACTTCCGATCGGAAGGGGTTGTGCGATGACCGGATATCGTCGGTCTGCAGCCAGTGCGCGATGCGCAGGTTCAGCAAGGCCAGTTGCTCCGCGCCGGCGCGGTCGATCACTTGGCTGACGTTGTCGATGATGACCTTGCACTCCATCGCGTTGAAGGTGATCAGCGACAAGTCCATCGCGCCGGCTTCCAGCGCGCCCGCCGCATGCTCGGCCGTCTCCTGCACCGCTTGCATCAGTGTCCGCTGCAGGAAATCGCCGGCCAGGCGCTGGAAGGTTGCACTGTGGGTACGCAGGCGTTCATGGGCCGCGCGCAACAAATCGCGATCGGTCTCCGTCGTGGCATTCTCCGCTTGGATGCCGAGCGTGGTTTCGAGGCGCGAAGCGAAATCGTTGAGCTGCGCGGTGCAAAGCCGCAGCGCAGTAAAGACCAGCGTATGCAGCAACGCCATGCGATCCGGCGTGACCGTCCCCTTGACTTCGGTGAGAACAGGGATCGAATCGGTCATGGCGTCATCGGGCCGGCTTTGCACCGGCCCTTCCGGGTCAGGAATACAGCGCTTCCGATGCGAAGGTGACCGCCACGATCACGAGCACGGCAGCGCCGAGGATGAGCAAAAGACGCCCGAACCTGGGCGAGGAGTCATCGCTGCCGGCCGGCTGCTCCGGTGGGTGTTTCATCGGGTTGTCCTGCTGGTCGCTCATGGCACGAGAATTGTTGAACCAGTGGTTTTGCGCGCCTCCAGATCGCGGTGCGCCTGCGCCGCATCCTTCAGCGCATAACGCTGGTTGATGTCGATCTTTACCTTCCCGCTCTCGACCATGGCGAACAGATCGGCCGCCATGCTCTCGAGGTCTTCGCGCTTGGCGATGTAGGTAAACAATGACGGCCGGGTAACGAACAGCGAGCCGCGCGACGCAAGCTCATTCAGGCCAAACGGCGGAACGGGTCCCGACGCGCTGCCGAAGCTGACCATCATGCCCAGAGGCGCGAGGCAGTCCAGCGAACCGAAGAAGGTATCCTTGCCGATCGAATCGTAGACCACCGGTACGCCCTTGCCACCGGTGATTTCCTTCACGCGTTCGACGAAGTTTTCCTTGTTGTAGTTGATGGCGTGCGTGCAACCGTGCGCTTTCGCCAGCTCAGCCTTTTCATCCGATCCGACGGTGCCGATCATCGTTACGCCGAGCGCGCGCGCCCACTGGCAGGCGATCAGGCCCACGCCGCCAGCGGCGGCATGGAACAAGATGGTTTCGCCACCCTTCAGCGGGTAGGTACGGCGGAACAGATATTGCACGGTCAATCCCTGCAGCATCATGGCCGCGCCTGTCTCGAAATCGATCGAGTCCGGCAGCTTGACCAGGATGGAGGCCGGCATCAAGCGGAGTTCCGCATAGGCACCGGTCGGCCGTCCCGCATAGGCGACGCGGTCGCCCGGCTTCACATGCGTGACACCCTCGCCCACCGCTTCCACCACGCCCGCGCCTTCCATGCCGAGTCCGGCCGGCAGCGGCTGCGGATAGGCACCGGTGCGGAAGTAGACATCGATATAGTTCAAACCGCACGCCAACTGGCGCACGCGCGCTTCGCCCGGGCCCGGTTCGCCGACTTCGACATCGACGTATTCCATTACTTCCGGGCCGCCGGCTGCGTTGATTCGGATTGCCTTTGCCATGTCCTCTCCTAGCTATGTGTATGGTGATGATGCGGAACGAGATTCTCCAGCATCAGCTTTGCCGACGAAACATTCGTCGCGCAGGGAATATTGTGGACATCGCAGGCACGCACCAGCGCATTGATATCAGGCTCGTGCGGCTGCGGCGTCATCGGGTCGCGCAGGAAAATCACGAGATCGACCTTGCCTTCCACCAGTTCCGCACCGATCTGCAGGTCGCCGCCGTACGGGCCGGACAGCTTGCGCTCGACCGTCAGGCCGATCTCGTCATGCAGGCGCTTGCCGGTGGTACCGGTCGCAATGAGTATGCACTGGCGCAACACGTCGGCGAACTCTGACGCGAGTTCGATCATGTCGTCTTTCTTCTTGTCATGGGCGATCAGGGCGATTCGTTTTTTCACTGCATCTCCGCGTTGTTAATTGTTCAGAAAGTCCCGGGATAGTTGCCGCCGTCCAGCAACACATTCTGTCCCGTCATGTAACCGGCATGCGCACTGCACAGGAATGCACAAACCGCGCCAAATTCCGCCGGATTGCCGAAGCGCTGCGCCGGGATCTGCTGGCGGCGCGCTTCGAACACTTCATCGATGCTCTTGCCCGTGGTGCTCGCCGCCGACCCGAGCGTTTTCTTCAGGCGATCGGTGTCGAACTGCCCCGGCAGCAGGTTATTGATCGTTACATTATGCGCCACGGTCTTGCGCGCCAGCCCGGCGACGAAACCGGTCAGACCGGAGCGTGCGCCGTTGGACAAGCCGAGAATGTCGATCGGCGCCTTCACCGCGCTGGACGTGATGTTGACGATGCGCCCGAAGCGCCGGCTCATCATGCCATCGACCGTCGCCTTGATCAATTCGATCGGCGTCAGCATGTTGGCGTCAAGCGCGGCGATCCAGTCCTCGCGCGTCCAGTTGCGGAAATCGCCCGGCGGCGGCCCGCCTGCATTGGTGACGAGGATATCCGGCTGCGGGCAGGCTGCCAGTGCCTTTGCCCGTCCTTCCGGCGTCGTGATGTCACAGGCCACCGCCTTGACCGTTACCCCGGTCTTGCTGCGGATTTCCTGCGCGGTCGCCTCGAGCGCTTCCGCAGTGCGGGCCACCAGCGTCACATGCACACCTTCTGCCGCAAGCGCTTCCGCGCAGCCGCGTCCCAATCCCTTGCTGGCGCCGCATACCAGCGCCTGTTTGCCTGCGATTCCGAGATCCATGATTTCCCCTATGCTCGTTTTCTGGATAGTAAATAAATGCCGGCTAGCACCAACGCGGTGCCGGCGAGTTGAATGCCGGTGATCGGTTCGCCGAGAATCAGCGCGCCGAGGAACAGCGTGGACACCGGCCCGATCATGCCGGCCTGAGATGCGGGTGCGGGGCCGATGCGCGACACCGCCTCCATTGTCAAAAATACCGGAAACACCGTGCAAAACACGGCGTTGACCAGTGACAGGCCATAGACCTGCACCGGCTGCACCAGCATGGACGCCGGCCGGAGCAGGAAAAACTGCACGATACATGCCACGCTCGACACGCACATCGCATAGGCGACCAGGCGCAGCGAGCCGACGCGCTTGACCAATTCGCCGGACTGCAGCAGGTACAACGCATACGCAATCGCACTGCCGAGCACGAATGCGCTGCCGAGCATGACGTTGGAGCCCCCGAGGCGGACATCATGCAAGAAAACCAGCACAGTGCCGAGGTAGGCCGTGCTCAATGCCAGCCACTCGAGCATGGTGATCTTCTTGCGCAGGAAGACGACCGAGATCAGCAGCACGAAGGAAGGCGTGAGAAAGAGGATCAGTCGCTCCAGGCCAGCCGAGATGTACTGCAGACCCAGGAAATCGAGGAAGCTCGACAGGTAGTAGCCGAGCAGGCCGAGCACCACGATCCTGCCGCGCTCGCCATTGGTCAGCGGCGCCTCGGTCCTGGACTTCCACAGCGCGATGCCCGCAAAGAACGGCAGGGAAAACAGCATGCGGAAGGCGATCAGGGTGACCGCATCGACGTCGTAGCGGTAGATGAGCTTGGCGACGATGGCCTTGGCCGAGAACAGCACGGCGCCGGCGATGGCGATCGCCAGGCCGATGAGAAAAGCCTGGCGTGCCGTTGATGGAACGGAAGTGGAAGACATCCGGCGATTTTACGCCGGAGGCAATTTTCTTACAGGGAGCGGTTTACTTCTTCAGGATCGAACCAAGGACGCCGCGAATGATTTCACGTCCGACTTGCGATCCGATGCTGCGCGCGGCGGACTTGATCATCGCTTCCATCATCGTATCCTTGCGGCGCCCGACGCCGCCACCGCCGAACAGGCCGCCGAGCGCATCCGCGAAACCGCCTCCGCCGGACTGCGGCTGGCTTTCCGCTTGCGTATGCGTTTGAGCGGAGGCCCGGCCTTTGGCCGGCTTCGCTTCTTCCACCGTCGGCATTTCCTTGGCGACGCGGCCCTTCAGTTTTTCATAGGCCGACTCGCGATCGACGGATTTTTCATACATGCCGGCCACAACCGAATTGGCGATGATTTCCGCACGCTCGGCATCGGTGACCGGACCGATCTGCGAGGCGGGCGGGACGACGAAAGCACGTTCGACGATATTCGGCCGCCCCTTCTCGTCGAGGAAAGACACCAGCGCCTCGCCCACGCCGAGTTCGGTGATGACCTGCGCGGTATCGAGCTTGGGATTTGGACGGAAGGTCTCGGCCGCCGTCTGCACTGCTTTCTGGTCGCGCGGCGTGTAGGCGCGCAACGCATGCTGCACGCGGTTGCCGAGCTGGCCGAGCACGGTGTCCGGGATGTCGAGCGGGTTCTGCGTGACGAAGTACACGCCCACGCCCTTGGACCGGATCAGACGCACGACTTGTTCGATCTTCTGCAGCAGCGCCTTGGGTGCCTCGTCGAACAGCAGATGCGCCTCGTCGAAGAAGAACACCAGCTTCGGCTTGTCGAGGTCGCCCACTTCCGGAAGGTGCTCGAACAGCTCCGCCAGCATCCACAGCAGGAAGATCGCGTACAGACGCGGCGAATGTAGCAGCTTGTCGGCGGAGAGGATGTTGACCATGCCCTTGCCGCGCGCATCGGTCTGCATGAAATCGAGGATGTTGAGCATCGGCTCGCCGAAGAACTTGTCGCCGCCCTGCTCCTCGATTGCCAGCAGGCCGCGCTGGATTGCGCCGACGCTGGCCGGAGAAATATTGCCGTACTCGGCTTGCAGTTCGGACGCGTTTTCGGCCACGTTCTGCAGCATCGCGCGCAGGTCCTTGAGGTCGAGCAACAGCAGGCCGAGGTCGTCCGCAACCTTGAATACCAGTTGCAGCACGCCTTCCTGCACTTCGTTGAGGTTCAGCATGCGAGACAGCAGCAGCGGGCCGAGGTCGGACACGGTGGCACGCACCGGGTGTCCTTTCTCGCCGAACACGTCCCAGAAGGTCACCGGGCAGGCCTCCCATTGCGGCTCGTCCAGTTTCAGCAGGTCAAGCCGTTCCTTGATGCGCGGGGTGGCAGAGCCGGCCTTGGCCAAGCCGGACAGGTCACCCTTGACATCGGCCATGAAGACCGGCACGCCGACGTCCGACAGCGCCTGCGCAAGGGTTTGCAAAGTCACGGTCTTGCCGGTGCCCGTGGCGCCAGTAATGCAGCCGTGGCGGTTGGCAAGATTCGACAGCAGGGCGAGTTCCTGTTCCTGGTTCTTGGCGATCAGTAAGCTTTTGGACATTGTTTTATGGACTTTCCGGCAAGTTTTGGGAGGGGGCGATATGGTAAAATTGTAGATTGGTTTTCGGCCCGGCACCCGCCTATTTTGGATCAGTTTTCGCGGTGCCTCGCCCTCTCTCGTTCACTTCCAAGAAAGAAATACCATGGCTGGACACAGTAAATGGGCCAATATTAAGCACAAGAAAGCCGCTGCGGATGCCAAGCGCGGCAAGATCTGGACGCGTCTGATCAAGGAAATCACCGTCGCAGCCCGTTTGGGCGGCGGCGACATCGACAGCAACCCGCGCCTGCGCCTGGCGATCGAAAAGGCAGCCGACGCCAACATGCCGAAGGACAATGTCACCCGCGCGATCCAGCGCGGCACCGGCGGCCTGGAAGGCGCGAACTACGAGGAAATCCGCTACGAAGGCTACGGCATCAACGGCGCCGCGATCATTGTCGATTGCATGACCGACAACCGCGTGCGTACCGTGGCCGAAGTACGCCATGCCTTCAGCAAGTTCGGCGGCAACATGGGCACCGAGGGTTCGGTGGCTTTCCTGTTCAAGCATTGCGGCCAGCTGTTCTATGCACCGGGCACGGATGAAGACAAGCTGATGGAAGCCGCGCTGGAAGCCGGCGCCGAGGACGTGATCACCGACGACGAAGGCGGCATCGAGGTCCTTACCCCGCCGAACGACTTTTCCGCCGTCAAGGACGCGCTGGAAAAGGCCGGTTTCAAGGCGGAAATGGCCGAGATCGTGATGAAGCCGTCCACCGAAACCGTGTTCACCGGCGATGACGCCGTCAAGATGCAGAAATTGCTGGATGCGCTGGAAAACCTCGACGACGTGCAAGAGGTCTATACCAACGCCGTTATCGAAGAATAAACGCTGTTCCAGTCTGTCTTTCGTTTTACCCGTTTCACAAGTAAATTGGGGAGTGCGACCCAAAAAGCCGCACTCCCCCTAACGTTTCGATATCCCCATGAAAATTCTGGTAGTCGGTTCAGGCGGCCGCGAACATGCCCTGGCTTGGAAGCTTGCGCAATCCGAGCGGATCCAAATGGTTTATGTTGCTCCGGGCAACGGCGGCACCGCGTTGGACCCGCGCCTGCAGAATGTCGACATCACCGATCCGGGATGGCTCGCGCAATTCGCAATCAAGGAAAACATCGCCCTCACCGTCGTCGGTCCCGAGGCGCCGCTGGCAGCCGGCATCGTTAATATCTTCCGCGAACAGGGCCTGAAGGTCTTCGGCCCGACCAAGGAAGCGGCCCAGCTGGAGAGCTCGAAGGATTTCGCCAAGGCCTTCATGAAGCGTCACCGCATCCCGACCGCGGATTACCAGACCTTCACGGACGCACAGCAAGCCCGCAAGTACATCAACCAGAAAGGCGCGCCGATCGTGATCAAGGCCGACGGCCTGGCCGCCGGCAAAGGCGTTGTGGTCGCAATGACGGTGGATGAGGCGCATGCTGCGGTCGACATGATGCTGTCCGATAACAAGCTCGGCGATGCCGGCGCGCGCGTCGTGATCGAGGAATTCCTCGCCGGCGAGGAAGCCAGCTTCATCGTGATGGTGGACGGTAAACATGTATTGCCGCTGGCCACCAGCCAGGACCACAAGCGCCTGAAGGACAACGACGAAGGCCCGAACACAGGCGGCATGGGCGCCTACTCGCCCGCCCCAATCGTCACCCCGTCGCTGCATGCGCGCGTGATGCGCGAGATCATCAACCCGACCGTGTTGGGCATGCAGAAGGACGGCATCCCTTACACCGGTTTCCTGTACGCCGGCCTGATGATCGACGCCAAGGGCAATCCGAAGACCCTGGAATTCAACTGCCGCATGGGCGACCCGGAAACCCAGCCCATCATGGCGCGCCTGAAGACCGACTTCGTGACCGTGATGGAACATGCGGTCAACGGCACCCTGGACGAAGTCGAGCTGGAATGGGACCGCCGCACCGCGCTGGGCGTGGTGATGGCTGCAGCCGGCTATCCGGAATCGCCGCGCAAGGGCGACGTGATCACCGGCATCCCGCCGGAGACAAATGACTGCGTGACCTTCCATGCGGGCACGACGCTGACAGGCGGCAAGCTGACCGCCTCGGGCGGGCGCGTGCTGTGCGTTGTCGGCCTCGGCGACAGCGTCCGGATCGCGCAGAAGAATGCGTATGAGGTCGTCGACGACATCCGTTTCGACGGCGCGCAGTTCCGGCGCGATATTGGCTGGCGTGCATTGAAGCGGCCCGGCTGACCGCGAACCGCTCCAAGCCTGCGAAATTGCCGGCGGGCCGCAGTATTCCTGCGGCCCGTTTTGCGTCTTCTGTCCGCAAAACGACGCCGGAGTACAATCCCGCCAAACAGCATCAACCGGATACCGTCCCGTGACCACATCTCCCGAATCCGTCAAAGCCTACCTGCTCGACCTGCAAAAGCGCATCGTTGCCGCCCTTGAACAGGTAGATGGCAAGCAATTCATCACCGACCAGTGGGAACGCCCGTACGGCACCAGCCCGATTACCGGCGGCGGCATTTCCCGCATCCTCGAAGAAGGCAATGTGATGGAGCGCGGCGGCATCGGCTTCTCGCACGTGAGTGGCAGCAGCCTGCCGCCGACCGCAGCGGCCAACCGCCCTGAAATCGCCGGCCGCAGTTGGGAAGCCATGGGCGTGTCGCTGGTGCTGCATCCTCGCAATCCCTATGCGCCGACCGCCCATATGAATGTGCGCTTCTTTACCGCGACCAAGGAAGGCGAAGAACCGGTCTGGTGGTTCGGCGGCGGCATGGACCTCACGCCCTACTACGGATTTGAAGAGGATGCGAAGCACTTCCACCAAACCTGCAAGGATGCGCTGGCGCCCTTCGGCGGCGACCTGCACCCGCGCTTCAAGAAGTGGTGCGACGACTACTTCTTCCTGAAGCACCGCAAGGAGCCCCGCGGCGTGGGCGGCATCTTTTTCGATGATTTCCATGAGCTCGGCTTCGACAAGAGCTTTGCGATGATGAAGAGCGTCGGCGACCATTTCGTCGATGCCTACGTCCTGCTGCTGCAGCGCCGCAAGGACATGCCTTACGGCGAACGCGAGCGCGACTTCCAGGCCTACCGCCGCGGACGCTACGTCGAATTCAACCTGGTGCTGGATCGCGGCACGCTATTTGGCCTGCAGTCGGGCGGCCGCACGGAATCCATCCTGATGTCGATGCCGCCGGTCGTGAAATGGCGCTATGACTGGAAGCCGGAACCGGGCACGCCCGAGGCCAAGCTGTATACCGACTTCCTCGTCCCGCGGGAATGGGTGTGAGCGGTCAGGCACTTAATCAGGCAGTTAAGCGCTGCGTTGCCGTGCTGGGCGGCAGTTTCGACCCGGTACACAATGGCCATGTCGCGCTCGGCAGCTACTTCGCCAAGCTGCTGGCGCCGGATGAATTGCGCGTGATCCCCGCCGGTCAGCCATGGCAAAAGCAAGGCTTGCAGACGCCTGCCGGGCACCGGGTGGAAATGCTTCGATCCGCTTTCCGGCAGCTCGCCGTCCCGGTCGTCATCGACGAACAGGAAATCCGCCGCAGCGGCGCGACCTACACGATCGACACCCTGCGCGCGCTGCGTACGGAGCTCGGACCGGATGTATCCATCGCCTTCCTGATGGGAGCGGACCAGTTGCAACAATTGCAAACATGGAAGGAGTGGCAGGCCTTGTTCGAGCACGCCCATATCTGCGCCGCATCCCGTCCGGGCTTCCAGGTCGACGACGCGCACATGGCGCCCGAGGTCGCCCGGGAGTTTGCCCGCCGGGCGGCAACGCCCGGGCAAATCCGTGACACGCCCAAGGGTTTGACCTACGTGGCGACGAATCTCGAGGTCGATATTTCGGCCACGCAAATCCGCGCCGCCTTCGAGCAGGGAGCCGATGTGGCCTCGCTGATCCCGCCCGGGGTGCTAGACTATATAAAACAACACCATCTCTACAGAAACTAATGGACATCAAAAAACTGCAATCCGCCGTCGTCGACGCCCTTGAAGACGTAAAAGCACAGGACATCCGCGTCTTCGACACTGTCCATCTGACCAGCATGTTCGACCGCCTGGCTATCGCTTCCGGCACCTCCAACCGCCAGACCAAGGCACTCGCTGCCTCGGTGCGCGACAAGGTCAAGGAAAAAGGCGGCAACATCGTCAGCATCGAAGGCGAAGATACCGGCGAATGGGTGCTGGTCGATCTCGGCGACATGGTCGTGCACATCATGCAGCCGGCGATCCGCGACTACTACCGCCTCGAGGAAATCTGGGGCGACAAGGAAGTGAAG
>DASPMC010000008.1:0-43950 GCA_035627275.1 Noviherbaspirillum sp. | reverse complement strand
GTTTTTTTTGCAATCGACTCACCCCTCCTCACTAGAAGGAAGAGACATGACCAACTCTGATACCAAAGCAACCCTGTCGTTCTCCGACGGTTCCCCGTCGCTGGACCTCCCGATCTACAAGGGCACCATCGGCCCGGACGTCATCGACATCCGCAAGCTCTACGGGTCCACGGGCAAGTTCACGTATGACCCCGGCTTCATGTCCACTGCGGCCTGTAACTCGTCGATTACCTACATCGATGGTGACAAGGGTGAGTTGCTGTATCGCGGTTATCCGATCGAGCAGCTCGCGGTCAACTGCGACTTCCTCGAAACCTGCTACCTGCTGCTGAACGGCGAACTGCCGAACGCTGCGCAGAAGCAGAAGTTCGTCAGCACCGTGACCAACCACACGATGGTGCACGAGCAGATGCAATTCTTCTTCCGTGGTTTCCGTCGCGATGCGCACCCGATGTCGGTGCTGGTCGGTACCGTCGGTGCGCTGTCCTCGTTCTACCACGACTCGCTCGATATCAACGATCCGCATCACCGTGAAGTGTCGGCAATCCGCCTGATCGCCAAGCTGCCGACGCTGGTCGCGATGTCCTACAAATATTCCGTCGGCCAGCCGTTCGTGTATCCGCGCAACGACCTGTCGTACAGCGCCAATTTCATGCGCATGATGTTCTCGACCCCGTGCGAAGAGTACAAGGTCAATGACGTCCTGGTTCGTGCACTCGACCGCATCCTGATCCTGCACGCCGATCACGAGCAGAACGCCTCGACCTCGACTGTTCGTCTGGCCGGTTCCTCTGGTGCCAACCCGTTCGCCTGTATCGCTGCCGGTATCGCCTGCCTGTGGGGTCCGGCTCACGGCGGCGCGAACGAAGCTGCACTGAACATGCTGGAAGACATCCAGAAGCAGGGCGGTGTCGAACGTATCGGCGAATTCATCGCCAAGGTCAAGGACAAGAACTCCAACGTCAAGCTGATGGGCTTCGGTCACCGTGTCTACAAGAACTACGACCCGCGTGCGAAGCTGATGCGCGAAACCTGCCACGAAGTGCTGAACGAATTGGGCCTGCACGACGACCCGCTGTTCAAGCTCGCAATGGCGCTGGAAAAGATCGCCCTGGAAGACGATTACTTCGTCCAGCGCAAGCTCTACCCGAACGTCGACTTCTACTCGGGCATCGTCCAGCGCGCGCTGGGCATTCCGGTTTCGCTGTTCACTGGTATCTTCGCGATGGCGCGTACCGTCGGCTGGATCGCTCAGTGGAACGAGATGATTTCTGATCCGGAGCAGAAGATCGGCCGTCCGCGTCAGTTGTTCGTCGGCTCGCCGAAGCGCGATGTGCCGCCGATGGCCAAGCGCGGTTAAATAGTAGGTCGCAGACTGGCCGGCCTCCGGCCTATTTGCAAAGCGAAAACCCGCCGGGCAATGTTCCGGCGGGTTTTTGTTTTTTTGCGGGTGTATCCGGGGGGGGCGTGTCTATCCGCATTTGCCGGAGCGATTCTCGTCGTCCATTTTTCGCGTAAAGATCCCCTCAGGGGGGGGGGCGGTTGGGATAATCGACGCAGAAACTGGCATGAACGTTCGTTGCTTTTCGTGGCAAAGAAAGAAGGGGGGGGGCTCCAAAGGAAATCCGGGTGCCATGAACCGATCAGAAATTGATGTTGCCGAGCTGCCTTCAAATCATGTCACCATTCCGCCGAAAATCCGTAGGCTGCCTGCGTTGACCCTAATAAATATGATATGCTCGCGGTTCGTAACACTTCAGGTCACGTAGCCCTTCCCCCCACAACTTGATGTGCGATCCGCTAACCGGTCAGGCCGTGTCGCGGAAGGTTAGATTAACCCGCTAATCTCGCGAAACGCGAAGAAAGGTGAGCAAGATGATGCAGCAGTACTTCTCCAATTCGTATCTGTTTGGAGGCAACGCCCCGTACGTGGAAGAACTGTACGAAGCGTACCTCAACAACCCAGGTTCCGTTCCCGACAACTGGCGTGCGTATTTTGACGCGATGCAGAATGTTCCTGCCGTCGATGGCACGAACAAGCCTGACGTCGCCCACGCGCCAGTGATCGCCTCGTTCGCAGAGCGCGCCAAGCAAGGTCCCATCCGTACTGTTACAGCTTCCACCGATGCCGAAATGGGCCGCAAGCGTGTCGCTGTCACGCAGCTGATCGCCGCCTACCGCTTCCTCGGCAACCGCTGGGCCAACCTTGACCCGCTGCAGCGGCAGGAACGTCCGAATATTCCCGAATTGGAGCCGAGCTTCTATGGTTTCACCGATGCCGACCAGGACATCGTGTTCAATATCAGCAACACGTACTTCGGCCCGGAAACCGCAACGCTGCGCGACTTGCTTCAGTCACTGCGTGACACCTACTGCCGCTCGATCGGCGCCGAATTCATGTATGTCAGCGATCCCGCACAAAAGCGCTGGCTGCAGGAGCGTCTTGAATCGGTTCGCTCCACCCCGAATTTTTCGCCCGAGAAGAAAAAACACATCCTCGATCGCCTGACCGCGGCTGAAGGTCTCGAGCGCTACCTGCACACTCGCTATGTCGGCCAGAAACGCTTCTCGCTGGAAGGTGGTGAAAGCTTCATCGCGTCCCTTGACGAAACCATCCAGCGTGCCGGCGAAAAGGGTGTCCAGGAAATCGTGATCGGCATGGCCCACCGCGGCCGCCTTAACGTGCTGGTCAATACTCTCGGCAAGATGCCGCAGGACCTGTTCGCCGAATTCGAAGGCAAGCACGCCGACGACCTGCCTGCAGGTGACGTGAAATACCACCAGGGTTTCTCGTCCGACGTTTCCACTCCCGGCGGCCCGGTCCACCTGTCGCTGGCATTCAACCCGTCGCACCTCGAAATCGTCAATCCGGTGGTTGAAGGCTCGGTCAAGGCTCGCATGGACCGCCGTGGCGACAAGGACGGCTCGCAAGTCATGCCTATCCTGGTCCACGGTGACGCAGCATTCGCCGGCCAGGGCGTCGTGATGGAAACCCTGAACCTGGCGCAGACCCGCGGCTATGGCACGGGCGGCACGGTTCATATCGTGATCAATAACCAGATCGGCTTTACCACGTCCGACCCACGTGACTCCCGCTCCACGCTGTACTGCTCCGATGTCGTCAAGATGATCGAAGCACCGGTGCTGCACGTGAACGGCGACGATCCGGAAGCCGTTATCCTTGCAACCCAGATCGCCCTCGACTTCCGCCTCGAGTTCAAGAAGGATGTGGTTGTCGACATCATCTGCTTCCGCAAGCTGGGTCACAACGAGCAGGATACCCCGGCACTGACGCAGCCGCTGATGTACAAGAAGATCGGCAAGCACCCGGGTACCCGCAAGCTGTACGCAGACAAGCTGGTCACCCAAGGCACGATCCCGGCAGATGCCGGTGACGCGATGGTCAAGGCGTACCGTGACGCCATGGACGCCGGCAAGCATACGGTTGACCCCGTCATCTCGAACTTCAAGAGCAAGTACGCGGTTGACTGGATGCCGTTCCTGAACCGCAAGTGGACCGATGCCGCAGATACCGCTGTTCCGCTCGCAGAACTGAAGCGTCTGGCTGCACGCATCACGACCGTTCCGGAAAACTTCAAGGTGCACCCGCTGGTTGAGAAGGTGCTGGCAGATCGCGCCGCCATGGGCCAGGGCGAAATGAACCTGGACTGGGGCATGGGCGAACACCTCGCGTATGCATCGCTGGTGGCTTCCGGCTACGCCGTGCGCCTTACCGGCCAGGACGCAGGCCGCGGTACCTTCGTTCACCGGCACGCCGTGCTGCACGACCAGAACCGTGAGCGCTGGGATGCGGGCACGTTCATTCCGCTGCAGAACATCTCCGAAAATCAGGCGCCGTTCACCGTCATCGACTCCGTGCTGTCTGAAGAAGCAGTGCTTGGTTTCGAATACGGTTACTCGACTGCCGAGCCGAATGCCCTGACCATCTGGGAAGCGCAGTTCGGTGACTTCGCCAACGGTGCCCAGGTCGTGATCGATCAGTTCATCAGTTCCGGCGAAGTGAAGTGGGGCCGTGCATCGGGTCTCGTCATGATGCTGCCGCACGGTTACGAAGGCCAGGGTCCGGAGCACTCCTCCGCACGTCTGGAGCGTTACCTGCAACTGTGCGCGGACAACAACATGCAAGTGGTCCAGCCGACCACCGCAGCGCAGATCTTCCACCTGCTGCGCCGCCAGATGATCCGTCTGTTCCGCAAGCCGCTCGTCATCATGACGCCGAAGTCGCTGCTGCGTAACAAGGATGCCGGCTCGCCGCTGTCCGAACTCGCCAAGGGCCAGTTCCAGACCGTCATCGGTGAGGTCGACGAGAAGATCGATCCGAAGAAGGTCAAGCGCGTTGTCGCCTGCTCGGGCAAGGTCTACTACGACCTCGTCAACGCTCGCAAGGAGCGCGCTGCTTCCGACGTCGCGATCATTCGCATCGAACAGCTCTATCCGTTCCCGCACAAGGCTTTCGCGGCAGAACTGAAGAAGTTCCCGAACTTCGCGGAACTGGTGTGGGCGCAGGACGAACCGCAGAACCAGGGCGCCTGGTTCCAGATTCAGCACAACATTTTCGAGAATCTGGAAGAGGGCCAGAAGCTGGCATACGCAGGTCGTCCGGCCAGCGCGTCGCCTGCTGTCGGCTACTACGACAAGCACTATGCGCAGCAGAAGGCGCTGATCGACACCGCGTTCTCGAAGCTCAAGGGCTTCGTCCTGACCAAATAAAGACCCGACGGCGCGCCAGAAGCTGGCGCGCCGCACGAACAAACCGAAACGGAGAGTTACATGGCAATTATCGAAGTGAAAGTTCCGCAATTGTCGGAATCGGTTGCAGAAGCAACCCTGTTGCAGTGGCATAAGAAAGTTGGCGAAGCAGTCGCCCGAGACGAAAACCTGATCGACATCGAAACCGACAAGGTGGTCCTTGAACTTCCTGCGCCGGACGCAGGCGTGATCGTCGAAGTCATCAAGGGCGACGGTAGCACCGTCGTCGCCGGCGAAGTGATCGCCAAGCTGGATACGGAAGCCAAAGCAGGCGCAGTTGCCGCTCCGGCAGCAGCACCCGCACCCGCCGCTGCACCGACGCCTGCCGCTGCAGCCCCAGCACCGGCCTCTACAGCAGCCGCTGGCATCGCCATGCCTGCAGCTGCCAAGATGCTGGCCGACAACAACATGACCGCAGCGCAAGTCGCTGGCACCGGCAAGGATGGCCGCGTGACCAAGGGTGACGTGATCGGTGCCTTGCAGAACAAGCCGGCAGCCGCTCCTGCCCCGGCGCCTGCAGCCGCGCCGAAGCCAGCCCTTCAGCAAGTCGCCGTTCCGGTCAGCCTTTCCGACTTGGCGAATCGTCCGGAAGAGCGCGTACCGATGAGCCGCCTGCGCGCGCGCGTCGCAGAGCGCCTGCTGCAGTCCCAGGCAACCAACGCAATTCTGACCACGTTCAACGAAGTGAACATGCAACCGGTCATGGACCTGCGCAACAAGTACAAGGACAAGTTCGAGAAGGAGCATGGCGTGAAGCTCGGCTTCATGTCTTTCTTCGTCAAGGCTGCCGTTGCGGCCCTGAAGAAGTACCCGGTCCTGAACGCCTCCGTTGACGGCAACGACATCGTCTACCACGGCTACTTCGACATCGGTATCGCCGTTGGTTCGCCGCGCGGCTTGGTCGTGCCGATCCTGCGCGACGCCGACCAGATGACGATCGCCGACATCGAGAAAAAGATCGCCGAATTCGGCGTCAAGGCCAAGGATGGCAAGCTGACGCTGGAAGAACTGACCGGCGGTACCTTCTCCATCTCGAACGGTGGTGTGTTCGGTTCCATGCTGTCCACCCCGATCATCAACCCGCCGCAATCCGCAATCCTCGGCGTGCACGCCACCAAGGACCGTCCGGTCGTCGAGAACGGACAGATCGTGATCCGTCCGATCAACTACCTGGCCATGTCCTACGACCACCGCATCATCGATGGCCGTGAAGCCGTGCTCGGCCTGGTCGCAATGAAGGAAGCGCTGGAAGATCCGGCGCGCCTCCTGCTGGACCTGTAATCCATCACGCCATGCGCACACGGAGCAAGGAAAACACCTGCTCCGTGTGCGTTGTTCATTCCGCGGAAAAATAGGGTACGAATATGTCGAAGAATTTTGATGTGGTTGTCATCGGCGGCGGTCCCGGTGGCTATGTCGCAGCCATTCGCGCTGCACAACTCGGTTTCAGCACGGCTTGCATCGACGAGTGGAAGAATGCCAAGAACGGCCCGGCGCCGGGCGGCACCTGCACCAACGTCGGTTGCATTCCCTCCAAGGCATTGCTGCAGTCGTCCGAACACTATGATCACGCCGGCCACGCCTTTGCCGACCACGGCATCGAGGTCAAGGGCTTGGCAATGAATGTCGGCCAGATGCTGGCCCGGAAGGAAACGATCGTCAAGCAGAACAACGACGGTATCCTTTATCTGTTCAAGAAAAACAAGGTCACCTTCTTCCACGGTCGCGGTTCCTTCGTGAAGGGTGACGCGAACGGCTACGAAATCAAGGTCGCTGGTGCAACCGAAGAAACGATCACCGGCAAGCACATCATCGTCGCAACCGGTTCCAATCCGCGTGCGCTGCCGAACGCTGCATTCGATGAAAAGCTGATCTTGTCGAATACCGGCGCACTCGCCATCGACTCCGTGCCGAAGAAGCTGGGCGTGATCGGCGCCGGCGTGATCGGCCTGGAAATGGGCAGTGTGTGGCGCCGTCTCGGCTCGGAAGTCACCGTGCTGGAAGCGCTTCCGGCCTTCCTCGGCGCCGTCGACGAGCAGATCGCCAAAGAGGCGCACAAGCTGTTCGTGAAGCAGGGCCTTGCGATCAGCCTCGGCGTGAAGATCGGAGCGATTACTGCCGGCAAGAAAGACGTGACTGTCGAGTACACCGACGACAAGGGCAATGCGCAGAAGGCGGTCTTCGACAAACTGATCGTCTCCATTGGCCGCGTGCCGAACACCATCGGCCTGAACGCCGAAGGCATCGGCTTGACGCTGGACGAGCGCGGTTTCGTGGCTGTCGATGGCGATTGCAAGACCAACCTGCCCAATGTTTGGGCAGTGGGTGACGTCGTACGCGGCCCGATGCTGGCACACAAGGCGGAAGAAGAGGGCGTTGCTGTTGCCGAGCGTATTGCTGGTCAGCATGGCCATGTGAACTTCAACACAATTCCCTGGGTCATATATACGTCCCCGGAAATCGCTTGGGTCGGCAAGACCGAACAGCAGCTGAAGGCGGAAGGTGTTGCCTATAAGGCCGGCACTTTTCCGTTCATGGCCAATGGTCGCGCCCGTGCCCTCGGCGATACCTCCGGCATGGTGAAGTTCCTGGCCGATGCCAAGACAGATGAAATCCTTGGTGTGCACATCGTCGGACCGATGGCTTCCGAACTGATTTCGGAAGCGGTCGTTGCGATGGAATTCCGCGCATCGTCGGAAGACATCGCCCGCATTTGCCACGCCCACCCGTCCTTGTCCGAGGCGACCAAGGAAGCCGCACTGGCGGTCGACAAGAGGTCGCTCAACTTCTAGGAGTCCTTATGCGCCATTTGATCCTGTTCATGCCGTTGGCGATTGCCGGATGTGCCACGACAGGATCGACTGGCGGCGTGGTTGCGATTGAAACGGCATCACGCGGCCAGGCGCTGACGGGAGCGAACTGCGTCGTCAGCACGGGGGCGGGGAACTGGAATGTGGTTACTCCCGCTTCCGTGAATGTCGGCGGTGCCAACGGTGATCTGCGCGTGTTGTGCAACAAGACAGGCTTTCGCACCTCGGAGGTCGTTTACAGGCCTTCCAGTTCTTACGGTTCCAGCATGGGTGTCGGGGCGGCTGGAGGCGGCGGAAATGTCGGGGTCGGGGTCGGGCTGAGTTTCCCGATCAGTCTTGGCGGCGGAATGTATCCCTCCCGCGTGACGGTCGACATGAATCCGCAGTGAGCGGCGAGTCGAGTCTGGCAGTCACATGCCGAGTCGGCTCAATACGGGCATAATCGTAGCGACATTGCCTGACGTCAGGTTTTCGTATGGATGGGCGAGCATGTCTCGCCCATTTTCATGTCGAGCCGTGGCGGCACCAAGGCCTGTCGACTACTAAGCAGCAACAAGCGAAATACACGATATGAACGTCAGGGAGTTTTACGAGCACGCGCTTGCGCAGCGCGGCTATCGATCGGATGAGGCGCAGCTTCGCGCAGTGGAGCGTTTGCAGCTCTGCTACGACGAGTGGGGGGTCTACAAATCCCAGCGCTCCAACAGACTCATGCGCTTGATCAGCCGGCCGGAAGTGCCTCGAGGTGTGTACATGTGGGGCGGCGTCGGCCGAGGTAAATCTTTCCTGATGGATAGTTTTTATTCGGTCGTACCGGTCGTGCGCAAGACACGTCTCCACTTTCACGAATTCATGCGTGGCGTCCATCGCCAACTTGACGACCTGAAGGGCGTAGCAGATCCACTGGACGAAGTCGCGCGCCGGATTGCGAAGAAGTACCGGCTGATCTGCTTCGACGAATTCCACGTGTCCGACATCGCCGACGCGATGATCCTGTATAACCTGCTCAAGGCCTTGTTCGATAACGGCGTGTCGTTTGTCATGACATCCAATTATGTGCCTGACGCCTTGTATCCCGATGGCTTGCATCGGGACAGGATTCTTCCCGCGATTGCACTGCTCAAGGAAAAGCTCGACGTGATGAATGTCGATGCCGGGGTCGATTATCGGAAGCGGGTTCTTGAACAAGTCGAGGCCTATCATACGCCGCTTGGTGCGGAAGCAGACCACGCGTTGCGCAACGCCTTCAGCAACCTGGCCGAAACGGCCGACGAGGATCCGCACATCCGCATCGAGGCGCGCGACATCCGCGCACTGCGCCGCGCGGGCGGGGTCATCTGGTTCGATTTTGCGACCTTGTGCGGCGGGCCGCGTTCCCAGAATGACTACCTCGAGATTGCGAGCCAGTTTCACACTGTGATTCTTTCTACCGTTCCGCGCATGTCGGCGGCGATGTCGTCGGAGGCGCGGAGATTTACCTGGCTCATCGACGTGCTGTATGACCACAAGGTAAAACTCCTGATGTCCGCGGAGGTCGAGCCGGATCAACTGTATACTGAAGGCATGCTTGCCAACGAGTTCCACCGGACCGTGTCACGCATTATCGAAATGCAGTCATCAGAGTACATGCAAAGCGAGCGACGCGACGTTGCCGGTTCGCTCGCCTGACGAATACACGAACATTATGTCGACTGACAATCTGCGCTCCCGGATTTGTGCATCACTGCTGATGCTGTTCTCGCCTCTATGCGCTTCGCTCGCGATGGCGCAGCCCGATGCAGCAACTGCCGTGCCGACGCGCTATCCATCCGGGTCCATACGTTCGGTTGCAGAGGCGGACGCGGCGCTTGCAATTGCTGCAATAGAGCGCGCGGAGATCGAGGCGCGTTACGCTGCCGAAGAGCAGGCCTGCCATCCTAAGTTTTTTGCGACTTCTTGCATCGATCAGGCCAAGGAGCGCCGCCGCAAGGCCATGTCATTGATACGTCCGGTTGAAATCGAAGCCAATACCTTCAAGCGCCGGGCTCGTCTGGATAGCAGAGAGCAGGCGCTCGCGGAGCGGCTGGCGAAGGAGGAAAAGGAACGGCAGGAGCGTACAAGCAAGGTTCAGGCGCAGGAACCCGTGGCACCGCAGCAGGACGTGTCGCCATCCGAAAATGCTCCCCCTGAGTCTCCCGAAAACGCCAAGGAGAACGTGTCCTCTGATCGCAGCGCAAAGCACGAGGCGAAACTGAAGCTCAAGCAGGTTGAGGATGCCGCCAATGCGGAAAAGCGCGCCGAGAACATTGCAGCCTACGAAAAGAAGAAACGGGAGGCGCTCGAACGTCAGCAGAAAGTGGCGGAGCGCAAGGCTGAAAAAGAGAAAAAGCGCCGCGAAAAGCAGGGTATTTCCAGCACTGAATGAATCCTGCTCAATTCGCGGAATTCTGCTCCGGCTCCTGGGCCATGCAATCTAAAAATGGCCGAACGGGAGTAACTTATACAGCCCGCTTCATTTTGCCTACGGAATAACCCTTGACTTCCACAGGCGGCTCGACAAGTTTCACAATGGCGAGCGTGCAGTTGTCTCCTGAACCACCCGTCGTGCGCTCGCGCGCCTTGTTGATGAGCATTTCAGATGCCTGGCGCGGTGAATTCATGGCAACAGCCGCGCCGAGTTCCGCGTCCGAGAAGTAGTGCCAGAGTCCATCCGAGCACAACAGGAAAGAATCGCCGGCCTTCAGTCCCTCGTAACGCCGCAGCGTGACTTGCGGATCGCGATCATGGGAGCCCAGTGCGCTTACAAGCACATTGGACAGGCGGTGATTCTGCGCTTCTTCCCGGGACAGCTTGCCTTCCCGTACAAGCATTTCGACGAAGGAGTGGTCTATTGTCCGCTCTGCGCAGTTGGGGCCGTCGAATCTGTAAAGGCGGGAGTCGCCGACATGCGCCCAGAATGCAATGCGCTCCGGTGTGATCACCAGGACTACCATGGTGCTGTGGGGATTCTTTTCCGATGAAAAGGAGGTCAGCTTGATGATCGTGTGCGCGTCACGTGCAATGGTCTCAAGCATCTTTGCGACGTCATCGGTTTGAGGCGAGAAATGGTCGAATGCCTGCTTGGCAGTGCGAATGACTTGTTCCGCCGCGAGCGCGCCGCCGCTTAATCCACCCATGCCGTCGGCCAGGACAGCCATCACATAGCCGGGCGCACGCGGAGCAGCGAATAGGGCGGTACGATCCTGCTGCTCCTTGCGGTCACCCATATGCTGACCGGTGCCGGCTTCTATCTTGTATTGGCTCATTGGATAGGGGAGGATTACACTGCAGTGTGGAAAAATTATTGCATGCGCAAAATGACCCGCGTACGCTTGTACCCTTTTGTTACAACTCTTAATGCTTTTTCATAAACAGCAAAGTGTTGTCGCAGCGCATCAATTGCATGCTTTGGTTGTAACAGGCATCGTCTTTCGCGTACACAGTACAGCTGCGCTAGCCGCGCAGGGTATTCACTCTTAAAATATAAGTCACTTAACGCATTCAACAATGCCATCATGATTCCAACGGAAGATATACAGCGCAGAATCGTCGAACTGGAGGTTGAGCATCGTGATCTTGACGCGGTTATCGAACTGCTTGCGCGTGATGTGTTGCGTGACGAGCTCCAGTTGCGGCGCTTGAAAAAACGCAAACTCCAGCTCAAGGATCACATAACGTTGTTGAAAATGCAACTTGTTCCGGACATCCCCGCATAATGATCGGGTAGATGCACTTCACCTTCCCGACCATCACCAGCTTTGACCGAGAATTCCCTACCGACGCCCGATCCGGGTGCCCACGACGCCGATATCGAGCAGTTATTTGATGCCGCCGGGCCTTTGAGCCAGGCGGTGCCCGGCTTTCGCCCGCGCCAGTCGCAGACCGAGATGGCGAAGGCAATCGCCTCCGCGATCGGCTGCCAGAGGTCGCTCATTGCGGAGGCGGGCACCGGCACAGGGAAGACCTTTGCGTATCTCGTGCCGGCCTTGCTCTGGGGTGGCAAGGTCATTCTCTCGACCGGCACCAAGAACCTGCAGGACCAGCTCTACCTACGGGATATCCCGACCGTGCGCAAGGCCTTGAATGCGCCGGTGTCCGTTGCCTTGCTCAAGGGGCGCGCCAACTACGTCTGTCATTTCCATCTCGAACGGACGCTGCAGAACGGCAGGCTGACGTCGCGGGAAGACGTTGGCTACCTGCGGGACATCTCCAGGTTCGTCAAAACCACCAGTTCCGGCGACAAGGCGGAGCTTGCGCGCGTGCCGGAATCGGCAACTGTCTGGAACCTCGTGACCTCCACTCGCGATACGTGCATGGGCGCGGAGTGCCAGTACTACCAGGACTGCTTCGTTATGAAGGCGCGCAAGGAAGCGCAACAGGCTGATGTGGTCGTGGTGAATCACCATCTGTTCTTTGCCGACGTTGCATTGAGGGATACCGGAGTCGCCGAGCTTCTGCCGTCGGCCAATACCGTTATCTTCGACGAAGCCCATCAATTGCCGGAAACGGCGACGCTGTTTTTCGGTGAAACGGTCTCGACATCGCAAGTCCTTGAGCTCTGTCGCGACGTGCTGGCCGAAGGCCTCGCACATGCGCGTGACGGCGCCGATTGGCCGAAAGTCGTGTCGACCGTCGAACGGGCCACCCGCGATTTAAGGCTTGCCTTCCCGCAGGATGTGGTCCGACTTTCGGTCAACCAGATCGCCCCATCGAGCGCATTCTTTCCGGCGCTTGAGAAACTGCAGGAAGAACTGCAATCCATGATTGCGGTGCTCGAGACGCAGGCAGAGCGCGCCGAGACTATCGAGCAATGCCGGACGCGTGCGATCGAGCTGGAGGGCAAGCTTGCGGCATGGGAGACGGCCCGAACCGCCGATCCGGACAAGATCAAGCCCGAGCAGGAGCGCGTTTTGTGGGTGGAGGCGTTCTCCTCATCGTTGCAATTGCACCAGACCCCCTTGTCGATTGCACCCATCTTCAGCAAGCAGAGAGAGGGCACGCCGAGGGCGTGGATCTTCACGTCGGCGACCTTGGCGGTGAAGAACGACTTCAATCACTATGCTTCGCAGATGGGCTTGTGGAACGAGCCTGCACAGTCATGGCCGAGCCCGTTCGATTACGGACGTCAGGGTTTGCTGTATGTGCCGGAGAACCTGCCGCAGCCGAATTCGCTCGACTACACGGATGCCGTCATCGACGCGGCATTGCCGATGATCGAGGCTTCTGGCGGCCGCGCGTTCCTTCTCTGTACGACGATCAGGGCAGTGAACCGCGCCGCCGAGCGTTTGCGCGAAGAGTTCGACAAGCGCAAGCTTGCGTTCCCGCTGTTTGTCCAGGGCGAAGCCGGGCGTACGGAATTGCTCGACCGCTTTCGCGCCGCGGGAAATGCAGTCCTGATTGGCAGCCAGAGTTTCTGGGAAGGCGTGGATGTGCGCGGCGAAGCGCTTTCGCTTGTCATCATCGACAAACTGCCGTTCTCGCCGCCCGACGATCCTGTGCTCGCGGCCCGGATAGAAGCACTGGAACGGAAGGGGCTGAACGGATTCGTGCACCATCAGCTACCGGCGGCAATCATCAACCTCAAGCAGGGGGCGGGGCGTCTGATCCGCGATGAGACAGACCGAGGCGTGCTGATGATCTGCGATCCGCGCCTTATTTCGAAGCCGTATGGCCGCCGGATATGGCAGAGCTTGCCACCGTTTAGCCGTACACGCGATGCGGCAGTGGCCAAGGCATTTTTTACCGGCGAGAAGCAGGGCGAGCCTACAAAGAAGACGGCTTAAGGTAACATTGGCTCTCGTATGCGGAGCTGATGATATTTTTCCGACCCGGCGTGCGAACGTGCCTTCCGTTCACGCGCGCTTATAAAGAGGGAACATGGCTGATCCGGTGGTTTCACTGATTCCTGTGCGTGGGGCCGACCTCGCTGTGGGCAAGCCATTGCAGCAGGCGATCTATGACTGGCACGGCAAGCTGCTGCTCGCCGCCGGATGCGTCATCGAAAACCAGGGCCAGCTCCAGGGCTTGATCGACAACGGCTTCATCCAGGATTCGACCTGGGATCTTTCACCAAAGCCGGCCAAAGAGTCGCTGCTGACCGGTACGCTTCGTCGATCCGCCTCCACTCCCGAACCTGAGAACGAGCCCGCGCAGGCCAACGCGAACAAGGAAGTGGTCGTCGGCATGGACGACGTGCGCTGGTATGTCGGCGAAACGCTTTACCTGCAGCTGATCGACAACCCGGCCGTACGCTATACCGTCCGGCTCATCGGATTCGTCAAGAACAAGACCGTGCTCGTCACCGCGCCTGCGATCGACGGCAAGCTGGAATTCGTGCGGGATGGACAGACATTCATTGTGCGCGCGTTTGCGGGAAAGAAGGCGTACGCGTTCGTCACGTCCGCCGTAAAGTCCGTGCACTCGCCCCATCCATATCTTCACCTGGCATTTCCAAAAGAGGTCCGGTGTACCGTGGTGCGTCGCGGCGTGCGGGCGCAGGTCAAGATCATCGCTTCGGTTTCCCTCGAAAACCCCGAGCGCACCGGGGCGGCAGTTCTGACCGACCTCAGCATGGGTGGCGCATCAGGAACCCTCAAGCAGCCGCTGGGGCAGAAGGGCGAGGAAGGGCAGATCAAGTTCAAGGTTCATGCGGCCGGACAGGACGAGTACCTGAACCTCAGAATGGCGCTGCGTTCGGTCGCCCCGTCCGAAAACGGCGACGGTTACAAGCACGGGTTTGAATTCCTCGACGTGTCGATCCACGACAGGCTGATCCTGTCAGCCTTCGTCCACCAGATCCTCGCCGAGGGAGAGTAGGGCGCTCTCCTGCGACACAACTGCAGGAGAGCAAGTGGTCCGTCCTTACTTCTGCGGCTGGATCACGACCTTGCCAGTCACCTTGCGCGCCGCCATGTCGTTGAGTGCTTTCGGCGTATCGGCCAGTGCGTAGCGGCCGGAAATGTGTGGCCGGATCTTGCCCTCGGCCATCCATCCCATCAATTGCTGCATCGCAGCCAGGTTCGCCTTCGGTTCACGCTTGGCGAATTCGCCCCAGAACACGCCGACCAGCGATGCGCCCTTCAGTAGCGGAAGGTTGAGCGGAAGCTTCGGGATTTCCCCGTTCGCAAAGCCGATGACTAGGTAGCGGCCGCGCCAGGCAATGGAGCGGAATGCCGGTTCCGCATAGACGCCGCCGACCGGGTCGTAAATGACATCCGGGCCCTTGCCGTCGGTTGCTGCCTTGATCGCTTCGCGCAGATCTTCGGTCGTGTAGTTGATCGTGGCGTCTGCGCCATGCTGCTTGCAAATGGCGAGCTTTTCATCTGTGGAGGCAGCCGCGATAACGCGTGCCCCAAGCGCCTTGCCGATTTCAATTGCAGCAAGTCCGACGCCGCCCGCAGCGCCGAGAACCAGCATGGTTTCGCCGGCCTTGAGTTGTGCACGGTCGACGACGGCATGATGCGAAGTGCCGTAGGTGAGCGTGAAGGCGGCTGCGGTATCGAAATCGAGTCCGGGCGGCATGGGGACGACTGCCTTCGCCGATACCGTGATTTGCTGGGCAAATGCGCCGAGGCTTACGAAAGCCAGCACCTTGTCGCCGGCCTTGAAATGCGTGACGCCTTCACCCACTGCGCGAACGATCCCCGCCAGTTCGCTGCCGGGGGTGAACGGGAGCTCGGGCTTGAACTGGTATTTGTTCTGAATGATCAGGACGTCCGGGAAATTAACCCCGGCGGCATGGACATCAATGGCGACCTCGCCCGGCCCGGGGACAGCGTCGGGAAGCTCTTCCACTACCAGTGAGTCGGGTAGCCCCCAAGTCTTGCAGACGATCGCTTTCATTATGTCTCCTTGTTGTCATGGATAAAAAAGAACGGTCGTTTCATTTTATTCTTATGCCGCAAAATGTCAACATCCCCTCCGGACGGACGAATCCCTTCGGTTAAAATTCGCTTATGAAAATTCTCGTTAGTAACGACGATGGTTACCTTGCGCCCGGAATCATCGCCTTGGCCGATGTGCTTCGGCCGATCGCCGATGTCGTCGTTGTCGCCCCTGACAGCAATCGTTCCGGAAGCTCCAATTCGCTCACGCTGGACCGTCCGCTATCCGTTCAGCGCGCAGAAAACGGTTTTTATTTCATCAACGGCACGCCTTCGGATTGCGTTCACGTCGCGTTGACTGGCGGCCTTTCCTTCAAGCCTGACCTGATCGTTTCCGGCATCAACCAGGGTCAGAACATGGGGGACGATACCCTGTATTCCGGCACTGTTGCCGCGGCGACGGAAGGCTTCCTGTTCGGCATTCCTGCCATTGCATTTTCGCAGGTGGAGAAGGGCTGGGAGCATATCGATTCCGCTGCGCGGATTGCGCGGGAATTTGTTGAACGCGACTTCGGCCTGCTTCAGAAGCCATACCTGTTGAACGTCAATATCCCGAACCTGCCGTACGATGAAATACGCGGCATGCGCGCAACGCGACTTGGCAAACGCCATGAATCCGAACCGGTCATCAAGTCGCTGGACCCCCATGGCCGGGAGATCTTCTGGATCGGGCCTGCAGGGAAGGCCAAGGATGCCGGCGAAGGAACCGACTTCCATGCGGTTGCTCAAGGCTTTGTTTCTGTTACGCCGTTGCAGATCGACCTTACCCATAACACGCAGCTCGACGTGCTCAAAAAAGGACTCACATGACCGCCAAGGACAAGCGCTTCCCGTTGCAGCTGTCGTCCGTCGTTGAAAAGACAGCTCGCTCCGGTCAGGCATCCGTGAAGGTCGCGACGCCGCAGACGGCGACTCAGAATGCTGCGTTGAATGTCGCCCGTGTCCGGACGAACGATTCTGCAGCGGCGCCTGCACCGAGGCCGCAGCATGCGCCACCTGTTGTCATGCGCGCAGCTCCGCTCGTGTCTGACGCTGTTCGCGTCGCAATGGTGGCGCGTGTCGCCAAGCAGGGTGTCAAGGATGCCAAGGTACTGGCGGCAATGGAAGCGGTCCCGCGGCACATGTTCGTCGAACCTGCGCTGTCGAGCCAGGCGTACATCGACGCATCGCTGCCGATCGGGCATCACCAGACGATTTCCCAGCCCTACATCGTCGCGCGGATGATCGAGGTCATGCGCGCCAACGCCAACGGCGGTGTGCTCGACAAGGTGCTGGAAATTGGCACCGGCTGCGGTTACCAGGCGGCGGTGCTGTCGCTGGTTGCGAAGGAGGTGTACTCCATCGAGCGCATCAAGCCCCTGCACGAATTGGCCAAATCAAACCTGCGTCCACTCCGCATTGCAAACATCCGATTGCAATATGGAGATGGTATGCTTGGACTCCCTCAAGCGGCGCCATTCGACGGTATCATCCTGGCCGCCGCCGGGCTTGAAGTACCGCAGGCCTTGCTCGATCAGCTCAGCATAGGCGGCAGGCTCGTCGCACCGGTCGGCGCCCGTCATCAGGTACTGCAACTCATTGAGCGGGTTGGAAAATTCGAGTGGACGAATACGACGCTGGAAGATTGCCATTTCGTTCCGTTGCGTCCCGGTGTCGCATGATCCTGTTTCAGATTGAAACGCATGCCGACAATTCGTCGCCAAATGTTTAACGTTATGAGAATGAAAAAAGTACGCCTTGTATTTCTCGCGGCTTTGCCCGTGCTGATCACCGCCTGTACGACTGCACCGCGCCAACCTGCACCGGTCGTCGACCGTCCGGTGACCGCCAAGCCTGCGGAGCCTCCGAAGTCGCCGGTGCAGCAAGCAGCGCAGCCGCCTGTTTCCAAGCAGGCCGAACGCGGTTACTACATGGTTCGCAAGGGTGATACCTTGATCCAGATCGCTCTGGACTTCGGTCAGAATTATCGCGATATCGTCGCCTGGAACAATCTTGCCAACCCGAACGACATCAAGGTCGACCAGATGCTGCGTGTACTTCCGCCGGAAGGCGCACCGCAGACTGGCAGTGTGTCCTCGTCGTCAGGCGTCGAAGTCCGGCCGCTGACGCCTTCCACGCAGGCTGCCGTGCCGAATAAGACATCACCGAAGGGCGACAAGCGTCCATATTCGGATGCGACATTGGCTGAATTGCAAAAACCGGATGCGCCCACCACGCCGCCGGCCGTTGCGAAAGCGGAACAGCCGAAACCGATCGAAAGAACGCCGGAAACACCGCAGGTTCCGCTGCCCGACGATGAAAACATTGCATGGATTTGGCCCGCCGAAGGAAAGATCATCAGTCACTTCAGCGAAGGCAAGCGCGGCATCGATATTGCCGGCAAGATGGGGCAACCGGTTTTAGCGGCGGGATCAGGCAAAGTGCTGTATGCTGGGAGCGGCATTCGTGGATATGGCAATCTGGTGATTGTCAAACATTCCAACAATCTGCTCTCGGCCTATGCGCACAACAAAACCATCTTCGTAAAAGAAGATCAAAATGTGACCAAAGGCCAGAAGATTGCAGAAATGGGAAATTCCGATTCCGATGAGGTAAAACTGCATTTCGAGATTCGCCAGCAAGGTAAGCCAGTCGATCCGTCTAAATTTTTGCCCACCCGCTAAATGAATCGCATTCCACACGATCCGCTCGATGACGAAACACCGTCGGATGACATGGCCGACGATTTGCCGCTCAACGTCGCAGAAGACGAAGGCGGATTGATCGATGATGCAGAAGGCGGCGACCGTGCGGAAGGTGCAGTCGGAACCGCTGAGCCCGTTGACGAACTCAAGACGGTACTAGCGGCCGAACTGTCGACGGATACCACGCAGCATTACCTGAATCAGATCGGCGCGCGTCCGCTGTTGACGGTTGAGGAAGAGGTCCGCTACGCGACCCTCGCCAAGCAGGGGAATTTCGAAGCGCGCCAGAAGATGATCGAACATAACCTTCGTCTGGTGGTGTCGATCGCGAAGCACTATATCAATCGCGGCGTGGTGCTGCTGGACTTGATCGAAGAGGGCAACCTCGGCCTGATGCGCGCCATCGACAAGTTCGAGCCGGAACGCGGCTTCCGCTTCTCGACGTACGCAACGTGGTGGATTCGCCAGAGTATCGAACGCGCCATCATGAACCAGGCGCGCACCGTGCGTCTGCCGGTTCACATGGTGCGCGAGCTGAATCAGATCCTGCGCGCAAAATATCACCTTGAAGCACAGCATCACGATGGCAAGGATGCGACCGCCGAGGATATCGCCCACCTCGTCGACCGGCCGGTCGAAGATGTGCAGGACATCCTCGCGCTCTCGGAGCATGCCACCTCTCTGGATGCGCCACTGGACAACGATCCGCAGGCCAGCCTGATGGATATGCTGCCGGGTGACGTGGAAGACGGCCCCGACTCCCGTGCAGAACATCACGAGATGACGATCCTCGTCCGAGACTGGCTCAAGAAGCTGCCGGACAAGCAACGCGTTGTCATCGTCCGCCGTTTCGGACTGGACAATGACGATCCCGCCACTCTGGAAGAACTTGCTGCGGAAATGAGCGTAACGCGTGAGCGCGTCCGCCAGATCCAGCAGGAAGCATTGGTAAAGCTCAAGCGCGCACTGACCGCGCGCGGCGTCGGCAAGGACGCCTTGTTGTGATCCCGGTTCTCGTATTCGACATCGAGACGATTCCCGATGTGGCGGGTTTGCGCGCGCTCGGGAATCTTCCCACATCGATGAGCGATGCCGAAGTTGCTGCGAAGGTGTTCGCTGAACGCCGCGAGAAAACCGGCTCCGAATTCCTCCAGCATCACCTGCACCGCGTCGCCGCGGTTTCCTGCGTGTTCAGGGACGACGAAGGCTTTCGCGTCCGTTCGCTCGGTAGTCTGGAAGACCAGGAGCCGAAACTCGTCAGCGATTTTTTCCGCATCATCGACAAGTACACGCCCCAGCTCGTGTCATGGAACGGCGGTGGCTTCGACCTGCCTGTGCTGCACTATCGGGCGATGATCAATGGCGTGGTCGCCTCCCGCTACTGGGAAATGGGCGACGACGATCGCGATTTCAAGTGGAACAACTACCTGAGCCGCTACCATACGCGTCACCTCGACCTGATGGACCATCTCGCCTTGTACACCGGGCGCGCCAACGCACCGCTTGACGACCTTGCCAAGTTGTGTGGCTTCCCGGGCAAACTGGGAGTCGACGGCTCCCAGGTCTGGACGCTGTTCCAGGAGGGGCGGCTGAAGGAGATCAGGGACTACTGCGAAACCGATGTGGTCAATACCTACCTGGTCTACTGCCGCTACCTGCTCATGCGAGGCGCAATGAACCGTGAAGCGTACAATGCGGAAATCGACCTGGTCAGGTCGACCCTGGCGACGCTGGACGGACAGCACTGGAAAGAATATCTTTCAGCCTGGCAGTACGCCTGATAGCAATTCCACAACTCCTCCGAATTCCTTAATTTCCGGGCCAGCGTGGCCCGGTGTTTCATTTATCAACATGCAGCAGAACATCATCGACATCGAATCCCTCGACATGGAAGGCCGAGGCGTTGGTCACCTAAAAAACGAGGACGGCACGCCCGGCAAGGTCATCTTCGTCGAAGGCGCGTTGCCAGGGGAGCGCGTCAGCTTTCAGTCCTTCCGAAAGAAACCGAAATGGGAAGCCGCGACGCTGACGGAGTTGCATAGCGAGTCGTCGCTGCGTGTCGATGCGAAATGCACCTACTTCGGCATTTGCGGCGGATGCGCCATGCAGCATCTTGAGCCTTCCGCTCAGGTGGCAATCAAGCAACGTGTACTGGAAGACAATCTCTGGCATATCGGCAAAGTCCGTGCCGAACGCGTGATGCGCCCGATTTACGGGCCGACTTGGGGGTACCGCTATCGGGCACGTCTCTCCGTACGCAATGTCCAGAAGAAAGGCGGGGTGCTGGTCGGTTTCCATGAGCGGAAATCCTCCTATATCGCCGATATGAAGACTTGCGAGATCCTGCCGCCGAATGTATCTGCGATGCTGGTACCTTTGCGACGTCTGGTCGAGTCGCTCACGATCTTCGAGCAGATGCCCCAGATCGAACTGGCAGTGGGAGAGAGTGTGACCGCATTGGTGTTGCGCATCATGGCACCATTGACACCCGAGGATGAAGACAAACTTCGCGCCTTCGCGGACGAATACAAGATCCAATGGTGGCTGCAGCCGAAAGGGCCGGACACAGTCTACCCGTTCTATCCTGCCGACGTGCAGTTGGAGTACGTGCTACCGGAATTCGGCGTGCGCATGCCTTTCAAGCCGACGGATTTCACGCAGGTCAACCACCAGATCAACCGGGTGCTGGTGTCCAAGGCCTTGCGCCTCCTGGATGTCCAACCGAGCGAGCGGGTGGCGGACCTGTTCTGTGGCCTTGGTAATTTCACTTTGCCTCTTGCCACCCAAGCGAAGGAAGTCGTGGGGATCGAGGGTAGCACGGCGTTGACGGAGCGCGCGCTGCAGAATGCCCGGACCAACGGGCTGGATGGCAAGGCCACGTTCCATTGCCGGAACCTGTTCGAAGCAACCGCCGAGGACTTCGCCGCATTGGGCAAGTTCGACCGCATGCTGATCGACCCTCCGCGGGAGGGGGCGATTGCAGTCTGCCAGGCGATCGTCTCCCTAGGTGAAGCGCATTCCGAGATGAGGCCAAAACGCATCGTCTACGTGTCGTGCAGCCCGTCTACCCTTGCGCGCGATGCCGGCTACCTTGTCCACCAGGGCGGATATGTATTACGGCAGGCGGGCGTTGTGAACATGTTCCCGCATACGGCACACGTCGAGTCGATCGCGGTGTTCGAACTTCCCGCATAAGTGATCCCGTAGACAATAAAAAAGCCGGCGGATGCCGGCTTTTTTCATGCATTGCTGAGCGTTCAGTCGTTGTCGCCGCCGAAAATACCCAGCAGTGACAGCAGGTTGCTGAAGATGTTGTACACGTCCAGGTAGATCGCGAGGGTGGCGGTAATGTAGTTGGTTTCGCCGCCGTTGATTACCTGTTGCACGTCATACAGGATGAAGGCGGAAAAAATGCCGATTGCCAGCACGGACACCGCCAGGTAGAGGGCGGGGAGCTGCAGGAATGCATTCGCCAGTGCCGCAACCAGGATCACCAGGACGCCCGCAAACAGCCATTTGCCCATGCCCGAGAAGTCGCGCTTGGACACGGTTGCGATCGACGCCATGGTGGCGAAGATGGCTGCCGTTCCGCCAAAGGCGGTCATGATCAGGGATGCGCCGTTCGAAAAACCGAGGATGAACCCGATGAGCCGCGACAGCATCAAACCCATGAAGAAGGTGAACCCGAGCAGGATCGCCACACCGAGACCGGAATTCTTTGTCTTTTCGATCGCATAGAAAAAGCCGAACGCAATTGCAAGAAAAACCATGAACCCGATGAACGGGCTTCCGGAGAAGAATGAGAACTTGAATTGCACGCCCAGCCATGCGCCGAGGACAGTCGGAATCATGGAAATCGCGAGCAGCCAGTACGTGTTGCGCAACACGCGGTTGCGAACCGCCAACGCTTCGACGGGCGCGCTGTAGGTGTGCTGCAGGTTTTGGTCCATATTGCCTCCGATTATGTATTGCACAGGATTGAAGTAGTAAAAAGCATAACACGTGCAGTTACAGTATAGGATAGTCCCTCTGCAGTGAAGTTCGTGTCCTGCATGTCTGATGGGTGAAGCGAGATTGTGGATAAGCTTTCGTGATACAATAGAAGGTTAGTTGATTTCTCAATTGTTAACCTTAACCCTTTATTTTTATTGGAGTTTTTACAGATGGCAATCGAACGCACCCTGTCGATCATCAAACCGGACGCAGTCGCCAAGAACGTAATCGGCCAAATCTACACCCGCTTCGAAAACGCCGGTCTGAAGATCGTCGCTGCGCGTATGGCCCAGCTGTCCCGTGCCGAAGCCGAAGGCTTCTACGCGGTGCACCGCGAGCGCCCCTTCTTCAAGGACCTGGTTGACTTCATGGTTTCCGGCCCGGTCATGATTCAGGTGCTGGAAGGCGAAAACGCCATCGCCAAGAACCGCGAACTGATGGGCGCCACCGACCCGAAGAAGGCGGACAAGGGCACCATCCGCGCCGACTTCGCTGACTCCATCGACGCCAACGCAGTCCACGGCTCTGATGCCACCGACACCGCCAAGGTTGAAATCGCGTATTTCTTCCCGGCGCTGAACGTTTACTCCCGCTAATTGACATTGCGTTTGCCTTGATGGATCGTTTACTTTCAAGGATGAACGCAGGAATGAAACACACCTATGACGGCTCTCACCAACCTGCTGGACCTCGATCCCGCACAACTTGTCGCCTATTGCGGTGAGTTGGGTGAGAAGCCGTTTCGCGCCAAGCAATTGCAGCGCTGGATCCACCAATTCGGCGCGAGCGATTTCGATGCGATGACCGATCTCGCAAAGTCCTTGCGGGAAAAGCTGAAGGCGCGCGCGACCATCGCCGCTCCCAAGGTGATCACGGATCACATTTCCGCTGACGGCACCCGCAAGTGGCTGCTTGATGTCGGTAACGGAAATGCGGTCGAAACCGTTTTCATCCCCGAAGAAAATCGCGGCACGCTTTGCATTTCCACGCAGGCGGGCTGTGCCGTCAACTGCCGCTTCTGCTCGACCGGCAAGCAGGGTTTCAGCCGCAACCTTACGGTCGGCGAGATCATCGGCCAGCTGTGGATGGCCGAGTTCGAGCTGCGTCGTGCCAAGGGCATCGAACCCGGGCCCAAGGGCGAGCGCCAGATCACCAACGTAGTGATGATGGGCATGGGCGAGCCGCTGCTCAATTTTGAGCCGACGGTGACTGCGCTCCGGCTAATGCTGGACGATAACGCCTACGGGCTGTCGCGCCGTCGCGTAACCGTATCCACCAGCGGCGTGGTACCAATGATCGACAAGCTGTCGCAGGATTGCCCTGTCGCGCTGGCGGTATCGCTGCACGCGTCGAACGATCCTCTGCGCGACGGTCTTGTCCCGCTGAACAAGAAGTATCCCTTGAAGGAACTGATGGCTGCTTGCCGTCGCTACCTCGAATTCGCACCCCGCGATTTCATCACTTTTGAATATTGCATGCTGGATGGCGTCAACGACAGCGATGCTCACGCGCGCGAATTGGTCGCCCTCGTGCAGAACGGCGGAGAGTCCGTGCCGTGCAAGTTCAACCTGATTCCCTTCAATCCCTTCCCCGAATCGGGCCTGACGCGCTCCAACAATGCACGCATCAAGGCCTTTGCGCAAATCCTGATCGACGCCGGTATCGTGACGACGATCCGCAAGACGCGCGGCGACGACATCGATGCAGCCTGCGGACAGCTCGCCGGCGAAGTGCAGGATCGTACGCGGGTGCAGGAGCGCATGCAGAAAATGGCGGAGTACCAGAAGAAATTCGGAAAGAATTTTGGTCGTATCGTCGAGGTGACTAGGTGACGACAACTCGGGTTCTTGTTTTGCTCGCGGCAGCGCTGGCTTCCGCAGTGCTGGTAACTGGTTGCGCATCTTCCCCGGGGGGCGCTGCGCCGGGGGAGGCGCCGTCGCTCTCGGATCAGACCGACGCGCAGCGTCGCGCGAGGATTCGCCTTCAGCTCGCGATCGGCTACTACGAGCAACGGCAGATGGGCGTAGCTCTCGACGAGATCCGGCAGGCACTCGCTGCCGACCCGGCGTTTGCGGAAGCGTACGTCATGCGTGCGCTCATTTACATGGACATGGGCGAAAACAAGCTGGCGGACGAAAACTTCCTCCAGGCGATCAAGCTTTCCCCGAACAATCCGGATTTCAATAACAATTATGGATGGTTCCTGTGCCAGAACGGCAGGGAAAAAGACTCCATCGCGTATTTTGACGCAGCCCTGAAGAACCGTTCGTACCAGTCGCCGGCTAAGGCGTTGAACAACGCCGGCATCTGCAGCATGAAGCTGAAGAACAAGTCGGCTGCAGAACGCTATTTCTCGCAGGCTTTCCAGTACGACCCGGGCAACCCGACGACCAATACCAACCTAGCGCGGATTTATTACGACCAGGGCGGCTATGAGCGTGCGCGCTTTTATATTGGACGTGTCATGAAGTCTGATGTTATGACCGCCGACGTGCTGTGGCTGGCGATCAAGATCGAGCGCAAGCTCGGCGACCGCGCGGCGGAGTCGAGTCTGGTCACGCAATTGCGCCGCCGCCATGGCGGTTCTGCAGAATTCGCGGCGTATCAACGCGGAGCATTCGATGAGTGATTCTGGAGTCAACGATCAGCCGGTGGCCAATGAGCCGGAAGACCGATTGCCCAAGGTGTCTCCCGGCGCCCGGCTTGCTGCCCTGCGCGAGGAACGCGGCTGGACGGTGGAGCAGGTGGCCAGCCAGCTCAACCTTGCACCACGCCAGATCCTGGCGATCGAGCGCGACGACTATCCGTCGTTGCCCGGCATGGCGATCACGCGCGGTTTTGTACGCGCCTACGCGAAGCTGCTGAAGATCGATGCGGCGCCGCTGCTTGTCGATCTCGGCGGAGAAACCGTCCTGGTGCACGATTCCTTGGCGCCGCAAAAAACACTGTCGACGCCTTTTGCGGATTCCCGCATGCCTTCGATGACCGAGCCTCCGGCGATTTCGTCGAAATGGGTAATCGGAGCTTTGTTGGCCGTCCTCTTAGGTGTTGGAATCTGGGCGACGCGGCAAGGTGGCGAACAGGCGGCTGCACCGGCGGCGGTAAAAAACGACGTTGCCAACATGGCTGGCGCCGAAGCCGAAAAGCCTTCTCCTGAAGCGAAGTCCGAACCGGCCGGGACGACACCAAGCGCAGCGGAAGGAGATGCTGCCGCAGTGTCGCCGCCAGCCGAAGCTGCTGCAGCGCCTGCGCCCGCTGCATCGCCGGTCGTGGCGGCACCTTCTGCCGCCCAAGCGCAAACGCCTGCCGCCGAGATGCCTGCCGCTGCAGGAAAAGACACGCTGCAGCTGAAGGTGAGGGAAGAATCCTGGATCGAGATTCGGCGCAGCAGCGACAACAAGAGCGTGTTCTCGCGTCTCGTCAAGGCTGGCGAAACAGAAAGTGTCCAGATTGCCGAGCCGGTTTCTGTGGTTATCGGGAACGCGGCCGGCGTCGACGCCACCCTGCGTGGAGAGCCTGTCGAACTGAAGCCAAGTTCCAAAAGCAATGTGGCCCGTTTAAACCTCAAATAAGCACCGCATGGCATCTTCGAATTCACCCATCGAATCCGGCCCGCTCCAACGTCACAAGACCAGAGGAGTGGCGATCCGCTATGGCGGAAAGACCGTCCTGGTCGGTGGCGGCGCGCCCATCGTTGTCCAGTCGATGACGAACACCGATACCGCCGATGCGATCGGGACTGCGATCCAGATCAAGGAGCTTGCCCGCGCCGGTTCTGAAATCGTACGTATCACGGTCAACAATCCGGAAGCTGCCGCGGCAGTCGTCGCCATTCGCGAACAGCTCGACAAGATGGGAGTGGATGTGCCGCTTGTCGGCGATTTCCACTACAACGGACACAAGTTGCTCAACGATTTTCCCGAGTGCGCGCAGGCCTTGTCGAAGTACCGCATCAACCCTGGCAACGTGGGGCAGGGCGCCAAGCGTGACACGCAGTTCGCGCAGATGATCGAAACCGCCTGCAAGTACGACAAGCCGGTACGCATCGGCGTCAACTGGGGCAGTCTTGACCAGGATTTGCTGGCGCGGATCATGGACGAAAATGCGAAGCGCGCGGAGCCTTGGGACGCGCAGGCCGTGATGTACGAGGCGCTCGTCACCTCTGCCGTGGATAATGCAAGACGTGCGGAAGAACTGGGTCTTGCAGGCGACAAGATCATCCTGTCATGCAAGGTTTCCGGCGTGCAGGACCTGATCGCGGTCTATCGCGAGCTTGCTCGACGCTGCGATTATCCCTTGCATCTCGGCCTGACCGAGGCCGGCATGGGCAGCAAAGGCATCGTCGCATCGACCGCCGCGCTCTCGGTGCTCCTACAGGAAGGTATCGGCGATACGATCCGCATTTCGCTCACGCCGGAACCCGGCGGTGACCGGACCAAGGAAGTCGTGGTTGCGCAGGAGATCCTGCAGACCATGGGATTGCGCAAGTTCACGCCGATGGTGATTGCCTGCCCGGGGTGCGGCCGCACGACATCGACCGTCTTCCAGGAGCTTGCAGACCGCATCCAGACATATCTGCGCGACCAGATGCCGGTCTGGAAGAAGCAGTACCCGGGCGTCGAGAACATGAACGTCGCCGTCATGGGCTGCATCGTCAACGGCCCTGGCGAGTCCAAGCACGCAAATATCGGTATCAGCCTTCCCGGCACCGGCGAATCCCCGGCAGCGCCGGTGTTCGTCGACGGCGAAAAGATGGTCACGCTGCGCGGCGATCGGATTGCCGAAGAGTTCCAGGCGATCGTACTGGATTATGTGAAAACCCGTTATGGGAATGCCGAAGTCGCCAATTGAACGACGCGCGCATTGCCTCCAAAGAGTATGTCTGACAATAAGAAAGCAGAGAAAATCTTCGGCGTAAAAGGGATGAACGACATCCTGCCCGCCGACGCGCCATTGTGGGAGCTGTTCGAGAACACCGTGCAGTCGGTGTTGAAGAGCTACGGCTATCAGCAGATCCGCACACCGATCGTCGAACCGACCCCGCTGTTCGCGCGCGGCCTTGGCGCTGTTACCGATATCGTCGAAAAGGAAATGTATTCCTTCGTCGACTCGATGAATGGCGACCAGCTTACGCTGCGTCCGGAAAGCACGGCAGGCGTTGTGCGCGCAGCACTGGAGCACAACCTCACCTATGACGGACCGAAGCGGCTCTGGTACGCCGGTCCGATGTTTCGTCACGAGAAGCCGCAACGCGGGCGCTACCGTCAGTTCCACCAAGTCGGGGCGGAAGCGCTCGGTTTCACCGGACCGGACATCGACGCCGAGCTGATCATGCTCTGCCAGAGGCTGTGGGACGACCTCGGCCTGGAGAACATACGACTGGAGCTGAATTCGATCGGCAATGCGGATGAGCGCAACCGCCATCGTGCGGACCTGATTGCATACTTCGAAAAGCACAAGGATCTCCTGGATGCCGACGCCCAGCGCCGCCTGCATTCCAACCCGTTGCGCATCCTCGATACCAAGAACCCCGCGATGCAGGAAATGGTCAACGGGGCACCGCAGTTGCTCGACTATCTCGGCGAGGAATCGCGCTCCCACTTCGAAGGTGTGCAGCGTATCCTTCGCCATAACAGCATTCCGTTCACAATCAATCCGCGTCTTGTCCGCGGCATGGATTATTACAATCGCACGGTGTTCGAATGGGTGACCGACCAGCTTGGTTCTCAGGGCACGGTATGCGGGGGCGGTCGCTATGACCCGCTGATCGAAATGTTCGGCGGCAAACCGACGCCCGCTTGCGGATTTGCTATCGGCGTGGAGCGCCTGCTCGAATTGCTGAAGGCGTCCGGAGAGCAGTTTACGCCGAACCAGTGTGACGTTTATGTGGTGCATCAGGGCGAGGTCGCACAGATGCAGGCATTCGTCGTTGCCGAACGCCTGCGCGATGCCGGCCTCGACGTCGTGCTCAACTGTGCCTCGTCGAGTGGAGGAAGCAGCTTCAAATCGCAGATGAAGCGGGCAGACGCGAGCGGCGCCGGTATTGCGGTCATCATTGGTGACGATGAAGTCGCCAAAGGCATTGCGGCCGTGAAGAACCTGCGCTCGGACGACATGGAAAACAATCAGACGACTGTCCCGTTTGAATCCGTCATCGAATTCGTCGTCGACCAGATCGTTTGCGGCGACGAATGTGACGATCCGGCGCATCACCATCACCATTAAAATCAGGACATCATGGCATACGATCTCGAAGAACAAGAACAACTGGCCACCCTCAAGGCTTGGTGGAACCAGTACGGCAACCTGATCACCTGGCTGCTGATCATCGGTCTTGCCGCCTACGCTGCATGGACCGGCTGGAACTACTACCAGCGTACCCAAACCGCCCAAGCGGGCCAGTTGTACGAGGAGTTGCAGAAGGCCGTTACAGCCAAGGACAATGACAAGGTGCAGCGCGCCGCGACCGATATGACGGCGAAGTTCGGCAGTACTGCCTACGCGCAGATGGCTGCGCTTGCCGCGGCAAAGAGTGCTTTCGACGCAAATGACCTGAAAACCGCCAAGGCGCAATTGCAATGGGTGGCAGACAACGCTTCGACCGGCGAGTACAAGGCGATTGCGAAAATCCGACTGGCCGGCATCCTCCTCGACGAGAAGGCTTTCGACGAAGGGCTGAAGCTCTTGGCAGGAGACTTCCCGGAGCAGTTTGCCGGCGCCGTTGCCGATCGCAAGGGCGACATCTTGGTTGCCCAGTCCAAGATCGACGATGCGCGCGCAGCATACAAGCTGGCCCTCGATAAGACTGATGAAAAGAACCCGGCTCGCCAGCTGATCCAGTTGAAACTGGACGCGCTCGGCGGCGCGCAAGCCAAAAGCGCAGCCTGAACAATAAAAAAGGGGAAGAAATGCGTATTGCCGTAAAGCTGACGTGTGTCGGACTGGTTGCCCTCGCGGCTGGCTGCTCGTCATTGAATCCGTTCGCAAGCAAGTCCGCCCCGCGCAATCCGCCGGCGGCGCTTGAGGATTTCAAGCAGACACTCGCCGTTCGCAACGCATGGTCCGCGTCCATTGGAAGCGGCGGGGCATTCGTCTTTACGCCGGCCATTGCCGACAATAGCGTGTTTGCTGCAGCGGCTGACGGTACGCTTGCGCGTTTCGATGGCGCTTCCGGCCGTGCGCTATGGCGCATCAACGCCGGAGCGCCGCTCACCGCTGGTGTCGGGAGCGACGGCAATACGGTGGCAGTCGCGGCAGAAAAGGGCGTGCTGATGGCCTTCGATGTCGAGGGCAAGCTGCGCTGGAAGGCGCAGGCTTCGAGTGAAATTCTCTCCGCCCCGGCCGTCGGATTGGGTGTTGTGGTGGTGCGTAGTGTCGACAACCGGATTGCCGCATATGACGCCGAGACCGGATCTCGCCGCTGGACTGTGCAGCGCAGCTCGCCGCCGCTGACCCTGCGCAGTGCGCCGGGAATTGCGATTGCCGGTTCGACCGCATACGTTGCGTTGCCTGGCGGCCGTTTGCTCGCGCTGGCAATGAGCAACGGTGGTCCACGCTGGGAAGTGGCGGTTGGCGATCCCAGAGGCACAACAGAACTTGAACGCATCGCCGACCTGTCGGGCACACCGTTTGTTTCCGGGCGCGACGTATGCGCCGCTGCTTATCAGGGGAGGGTGGCCTGCTTTGACGCCACAAGCGGCGCAGCGCGCTGGGGAAAGGAATTGTCCAGTGAAGTCGGCGTTGCGGCTGACGAGCGTGCCGTATACGCCGCGGATGAGAAGGGTTCCGTAACCGCCTTTGCGCGAGACACCGGTTCCGGCGTATGGCGTAACAGCAAGCTGGCCAACCGGCGTCTTTCTTCTCCGGCTGTCCTCGCTCGTGCCATCGCAGTCGGTGATGGTCAGGGTTATGTCCACTTCCTGTCGCGCGAGGATGGCGCGTTCGTTGCTCGTGTGGGCACGGACGGCAGCCAGGTTGTTGCTGCCGCCGCGCTGACGGCGTCCAGCGCCGTTTTTCAGACGCAGGCGGGATCTATTGTTGCCTTGGCAACGGAATGAGTATTGAATGAAGCCGGTTATCGCATTAGTAGGCCGACCGAATGTCGGCAAGTCCACGTTGTTCAACCGGCTTACCCGGTCGCGCGATGCATTGGTTGCCGACCTTCCTGGTCTTACCCGCGACCGTCACTACGGCGAAGGCCGTGTCGGCGAACGTCCCTTCCTTGTTATCGATACCGGCGGCTTCGAGCCGGTGGCCAAGGAAGGCATCATGCATGAAATGGCCAAGCAGACGAAACAGGCCGTGGTCGAGGCGGATGTAGTGGTGTTCATCGTCGATGGCAGGCAGGGACTGACACCGCACGACAAGACCATCACCGACTTCCTGCGCAAGTCCGGCCGTCCTGTCATGTTGGTCGTGAACAAGGCCGAGGGTATGAAATACACCTCGGTCACTGCCGATTTTTATGAGCTTGGTCTGGGTGACCCATATGTCATTTCGGCGGCCCATGGCGATGGAGTGGTTGATCTGGTCTATGAAGCACTGGACCTCGCAATCGCACAGCGTCCCATCGAGGAAGAGCAGGTCGATCCGGGGCCTAAAGGCATCAAGATCGCGATCGTGGGCCGTCCGAACGTCGGCAAGTCCACGCTGGTAAACACTCTGCTTGGCGAAGACCGCGTGATCGCATTCGACATGCCGGGCACTACGCGCGACGCGATCGAGATACCGTTCGAGCGCGACGGCAAGCACTATACGCTCATCGACACCGCCGGCATCCGGCGGCGCGGCAAAGTGTTCGAGGCGATCGAGAAGTTCTCGGTCGTCAAAACCCTGCAGTCGATTTCGGAAGCGAATGTCGTCCTCCTGTTGCTTGATGCGCAGCAAGACATCTCCGAGCAGGATGCGCACATCGCCGGCTTCGTCCTTGAATCTGGCCGCGCCCTGGTTGTCGGTGTGAACAAATGGGATGGTCTTCAGACCGACAAGCGTGACGAAATCAAGATCGACATCGAACGCAAACTCAACTTCCTGTTCTTCGCAAAATTCCATTTCATCTCGGCGCTGAAGGGGGCTGGTATCGGGCCGATGATGAAGTCGATCGATTCTGCCTATGCGGCAGCAATGGCCAAGCTATCGACTCCTCGCCTGACCCGTGCGCTGATCGAAGCGGTCGAGCATCAACAACCGCGCCGCAAGGGCTCCATCCGGCCGAAGCTGCGCTACGCCCACCAAGGCGGTCAGAACCCGCCGGTCGTCGTTATTCATGGCAATGCGCTCGAATCGATCGACGACAACTACAAGCGCTATCTGGAAAAACACTTCCGCGAAACTTTTTCGCTGGTAGGCACTCCATTACGTATCGAACTGCGTTCGAGCAAGAATCCTTTTGCCAAGTCGGAAAAATAGCCTTTCTCTTGGCACGAAACGCAAAAATCGATTACATTCGTAATTCATATATCAGGGAGGCACTTGAAATCCGTCGGGTTGCCTCCAACTCCACATCACAAAACAACATGGAGCCGTCATGAGCAATAAAGGGCAACTGTTACAAGACCCGTTCCTCAACGCCTTACGCAAAGAGCACGTTCCCGTTTCGATCTACCTCGTCAACGGTATCAAGCTGCAGGGACATATCGAATCGTTCGATCAGTATGTCGTTCTGCTTCGCAACACCGTGACGCAGATGGTGTACAAGCATGCCATTTCCACTGTTGTACCGGCCCGTGCCGTCAATATCAATGTTGAATCCGACGCGGAATAACATATCGTCGCCTCGTCTTTTCCCTTTATGCGCGCTGCGTTAGTCGGCGTCGATTTCGGCAAAGGCGACTTTGCCGCCAGCCTCGAAGAACTGTCCCTGCTGTCGAAGTCGGCCGGGGCAGCCCCCGCTGTAACCATCACCGGAAAACGCGCAAGCCCGGATGCCGCCATGTTCGTCGGCTCCGGGAAAGCCGATGAAATCGCCGATGCCGTTACACGTGAGAATCTGGACATCGTCATCTTCAACCACGCCTTGTCGCCGGCACAGCAGCGCAACCTCGAGCGCCACCTCAAGATTCGCGTCGTCGACCGCACCAGCCTGATCCTCGACATCTTCGCCCAGCGGGCGCAGAGCCATGAGGGCAAGGTGCAGGTCGAACTGGCTCAGCTGCAGCACCTCGCCACCCGCTTGGTGCGCGGCTGGACCCACCTTGAGCGCCAGAAGGGCGGTATCGGCCTGCGCGGTCCTGGTGAAACCCAGCTCGAAACCGACCGCCGCTTGCTGGGCGACCGCGTCAAGGCCTTGAGGACGCGGCTCGACAAGCTGCAGCGCCAGCGCGAAACCCAGCGGCGCGCCCGTGGGCGCAACAATGCATTTTCAGTTTCCCTGGTTGGTTACACCAACGCCGGCAAATCCACTCTCTTCAATTCATTGACGAAGGCGCAAGCCTATGCAGCGGACCAGTTGTTCGCAACGCTGGATACGACTTCGCGCCGGATCTTTCTTGGCGACGCGGGCAATATCGTCATTTCTGATACCGTCGGCTTCATCCGCGAACTGCCGCACCAGCTGGTCGCCGCTTTCCGGGCGACGCTGGAAGAAACCATCCATGCCGACCTGCTGCTTCACGTCGTCGATGCGGCCAGCCCAACCCGGATGGAGCAGATCGAGCAGGTCAATTCGGTCCTTGCGGAGATCGGCGCTGACCATATTCCCCAAATTCTGGTCTGGAACAAGATTGATGCCGCTGGGCTGGAACCGGCTTTGGAACGTGATGAATATGATAAAATCCGGCGTGTTTTCATTAGCGCCCAGACTGGAGCCGGCCTAAATCTCCTGCGTGAGGCCGTCGGCGAACATGCGAAGGCAAGTACAATGGCGCGTCTAGATCGTCTGCCGGTTCCCCCGCAGCACGACGCACGAACCTAGGGACGTTTCCTTTTCGTCAGAGGCACTCACTACAAGCCAGCCTTACAACCCATTAACAAAAAGCCGGATAACGAGAGAATGCCCGTTCCTCTTTTCAAAAAAATCGGCCTGAAGTTCTCTTTGAACGATCCTCGTTGGGGGCGCGGCTCTCAGGACAATGGCCAAAATCAAAACCAGGATGGCAAGAGGCCTAACGACGGTCCCCCTGATCTTGACCAGCTTTGGCGCGAGTTCAACCAGCGCTTGAATCGCCTGTTCGGCAACAAGGGTGGGCGCGGTGATGGGGGCGGATTCAGCCCGGACTCCCGCGGGGCCGGTATCGGTGTCGGTCTTATCGCGGCAATCATCGGTTTCTTGTGGCTCGTCAGCGGCTTCTTCATTGTTCAGGAGGGGCAGACCGGCGTCGTTCTGACCTTCGGCAAGTACAGCCATTCCACCCCTGCCGGCTTCAACTGGCGTTGGCCGTATCCGATCCAAAGCCATGAAGTGGTCAACGTGTCGCAGGTACGAACCGTCGAGGTGGGATACCGCTCGAGCGTTCGCAACAAGCAGGCGAAAGAATCGCTGATGCTGACCGATGACGAGAACATCATCGACATCCAGTTCGCGGTCCAGTACAAGCTCAAGAATGCTTCCGAGTGGCTCTTCAACAACCGCGAGCAGGACGAACTGGTGCGGCAGGTGGCGGAAACCTCGATTCGCGAAATCGTCGGTCGCAGCAAGATGGACTTCGTCCTCTACGAGGGGCGCGAGAAGGTCGCGTTCGACGTCAGCCAGTTGATGCAGCAGATCACCGATCGCTACAAGGCGGGTGTGCAGGTTACGAATGTGACGATGCAGGCCGTGCAGCCGCCCGAGCAGGTGCAGGCTGCTTTCGACGATGCAGTCAAGGCCGGACAGGATCGCGAGCGCCAGAAAAACGAGGGCCAGGCCTACGCCAACGATGTAATCCCGCGTGCACGCGGCGCGGCTTCACGCCTCATGCAGGAAGCAGAAGCCTACCGCGCTCGTGTGGTGGCAAATGCCCAGGGTGACGCATCCCGCTTCAAGCAGGTTTTGGCTGAGTACCAGAAGGCACCTGCTGTCACGCGTGATCGGATGTACCTGGAAACCATGCAGCAGATATTTACCAGCACGACCAAGGTGATGATCGACAGCAAGGGGGGGAATAATCTCCTTTACCTCCCGTTCGACAAGCTGATTTCGCAAGTGACGAACGAATCACTCAAGTCAGGGACTTCGACATCGCCGTCTGTGACGCAACCTCAGACCCCTGAACCGCTGCAATCGATGGAAACTCAACGACAGAAAGATTCGCGCAGTCGCGATGGACGCGAATCCCGTGATCGGGAGACGCGATAATGAATCGTCTTGTTTCGTATACCATCGCCGGCCTGATTCTTCTCTCCGTCCTGTTGTCCACGCTTTTCGTGGTCGACCAGCGGCAGTACGCAATTGTCTTCGCCCTCGGCGAGGTCAAGAAGGTCATCAACGAGCCGGGCCTGCATTTCAAGCTGCCGCCGCCGTTCCAGAATGTCCTTTTCCTGGATAAGCGCATTCTCACTCTCGACACGCCCGAGGCGGACCGGTTCATCACGGCCGAGAAGAAAAACATTCTGGTCGACGCCTACGTGAAATGGCGGATCCTCGATCCGCGGTTGTACTTCGTCAGCTTCACTGGCGATGAACGCCGCGCGCAGGACCGTATGTCGCAGATCATCAAGGCGGCCCTGAACGAGGAAATTACCAAGCGTACCGTGAGGGAGGTGATCTCCGGTGAGCGCGGCAAGGTGATGGCCGCGATTCAGAAGAAGGTGACCGATGAAGCGAAGCAGATCGGCGTCGAGATCATTGATGTGCGCCTCAAGCGCGTGGACTATGTCGAACAGATCAACAACTCGGTATATGACCGCATGAAGGCGGAGCGGACCCGAGTTGCGAACGAATTGCGTTCCACCGGTGCCGCCGAATCCGAAAAAATCCGCGCGGATGCCGATAGGCAACGCACTGTCATTCTCGCGGAGGCTTATCGCGAGGCGGAGAACATCCGCGGTGACGGCGACGCAAAGGCGACCCAGATCTATGCACAGGCATTCGGCCAGAATCCGGAGTTCTTCAAGTTTTACCGCAGTCTTGAAGCTTACCGTGCAAGTTTCAAGAACCGGAATGACCTGATGGTCATTGATCCGAACTCCGAATTCTTCAGATATTTCAAGAGCACGGGACCGGGGGCAACAACCAGCCCGAAGAAGTGACGCGGGCTGGAAGTGAAAAGCTTGTTTGCTGTCGCGCTTGGTTTGGTGCTGTTGATTGAGGGTATCTTCCCGTTCCTTTTTCCCAGGCAATGGTGCGACGCGATTAACCGTATTGCGCAGCTGACCGACGGACAAATACGTTTCGTCGGTCTTGTCGCGTTGACAAGCGGACTGGTCATTCTGGGCTTGGTTCATATTTTTTCTTAGAGCAGTATTTTCTGTCATGCCGAATTGGCTCCTTCCTGAAAACATTGCCGACGTTTTGCCGTCCGAGGCGCGCAAGATCGAAGAGTTGCGCCGGACGCTGCTCGACAATTTCCGCCTGTACGGCTATGAGCTCGTCATGCCGCCGATGCTCGAGTACCTAGAATCGCTGCTCACAGGCGCCGGCCAGGACATGGATTTGCGGATCTTTAAGTTGGTCGACCAGCTTTCCGGTCGCACCATGGGCATTCGTGCCGACATGACGACGCAGGTGGCGCGTATCGATGCCCATTTGCTGAACCGATCCTCGGTGACGCGTCTTTGCTATGCCGGCAGCGTGCTGCATACCCGGCCATCCGGGCTGCACGCGACGCGCGAGCCGCTGCAGATCGGCGCGGAGATTTACGGTCATAAGGGGCTCGAAGCAGATGCGGAAATCCAGGAGCTGGCGCTGGCATCGTTGACCTTGGCAGGGATGACGCAAGTGAGGCTAGATCTGTGCCATGTGGGGGTGTTGCGGGCGATTGTTGCCGCTGATCCGAAGGCGCAGAAAAAGGAAGACGAGCTTTTCAGCCTGCTTGAGTGCAAGGACATTCCTGGTCTTCGCGTGTTAACCCGGGACTTTGATGTGGCTACGCGCGAGGCACTGCTGGCGTTGCCAAATCTCTATGGCGATGCTTCCACCATTGCACGTGCAAGAAATGTACTGCCCGCGCTCCCCGGCATCGCCAAAGCGCTGGACGAACTTGAGTTGCTGGCCAGCCAAGCCGGCAAAGCCAGCGTTACCATCGATTTGGCCGACTTGCGTGGCTATCATTATCACAGCGGCGTCATGTTTGCTGCCTACGTTCCCGGCTTGCCCAACGCTGTTGCTCGCGGCGGCCGTTACGACCATGTCGGCGAGGCGTTCGGACGCGCGCGGCCGGCCACCGGTTTTTCAATGGACCTGCGCGAGCTGGCACGTCTTCTACCGATTGCGGAGCGCAAGCGGGCAATCCGGGCGCCTTGGGGAACCGAGCCCGCACTGCGGCAGAAGATTGCCGAGTTGCGAAAGGCGGGCGAGGTGGTCATCCAGGCACTGCCAGGACATGAAAACGATCAGGATGAATTCGACTGCGATCGCGCAGTCGTGTTTGAAAACAGTAACTGGACTCTTAAAAAACTAGGTTAATAGCATGGCAAAGAACGTTGTCGTCATCGGCACCCAGTGGGGCGATGAAGGAAAGGGCAAGATCGTCGATTGGCTGACTGATCATGCACAAGGTGTGGTTCGCTTCCAGGGTGGACACAACGCCGGCCATACGCTCGTCATTGGCGGGCAGAAGACGGCTCTCCAACTGATTCCCTCGGGCATCATGCGTGCGGGCGTTGCCTGCTATATCGGCAACGGTGTGGTGCTGTCTGTACCCGATCTCTTGCGTGAGATCGACAAGTTGCAGGGCATCGGCGTGGAAGTGGTTTCGCGCCTGAAGGTATCGGAAGCCTGTCCGGTCATTCTTCCTTATCACACCGCGCTCGATGCTGCCCGTGAGGCTGCACGCGGTGCCGCAAAGATCGGTACCACAGGCAAAGGCATCGGTCCGACGTACGAAGACAAGGTTGCTCGCCGTGCCATTCGCGTTGCCGATCTGCTCAACGAAAAGCGTTTTGCCGAGAAGCTGAAAGAGAATCTCGACTATCATAATTTCGTGCTGGCCAATTACCTGAAAGCACAGCCGGTGGATTACCAGAAGACGCTGGATGATGCGCTTGCTACCGTGTCGCGAATTGCGCCGATGGTTGCGGACGTGTCCAGCGCACTATATGCCGCGCACAAGGCGGGTGCCAGCTTGCTGTTCGAAGGCGCACAAGGCAGTCTGCTCGACGTCGACCACGGTACCTATCCGTTCGTCACTTCCAGTAATTGTGTAGCAGGCAACGCCGCCGCCGGTTCCGGTGTCGGCCCCAATATGTTGCACTACATCATGGGCATTACCAAGGCATATACGACTCGGGTTGGCTCGGGCCCGTTCCCGTCCGAGTTGCCGACCGATCAAGGTATCGGCAAGCACTTGGCCAGTGTCGGACACGAATTCGGCACAGTAACCGGTCGCGCTCGCCGTTGCGGCTGGTTCGATGCCGCATTGCTGCGCCGCTCCGTACAGATCAATGGCGTTTCCGGCATGTGCCTGACCAAGCTCGATGTTCTCGATGGCCTTGAGACCCTGCAACTGTGCACCGGTTACAAGCTGGACGGCAAGACCGTCGACGTGTTCCCGGTAGGGGCAGAGGATGCGGGCCGCTGCGAGCCGATCTATGAACAGATGCCGGGGTGGACCGAGTCCACGGTCGGCGCCAAGTCGATGGATGCGCTGCCGGCCAATGCACGTGCTTACATCAAGCGGATCGAGGAACTCGTAGGCGTGCCGGTTGACATGGTATCGACGGGACCTGACCGGGAAGAAACCATTGTCCTTCGCCATCCTTTTGCATGACCGGATTTGCCATGACTGAAAAGGCTGTTGGCGTGTCGGACGACAAGGATCTCTGGGTTTCTTGGGATGATTACAATCGGGCTGTAGTCGGACTGGCTCGCATGGTTCATGAGTCGGGCTGGCAGTTCGACCGGGTACTGTGCCTCGCACGCGGCGGTTTGCGGCCCGGCGACGTATTTTCGCGCATTTTCGATGTGCCGCTGGCAATCCTGTCGACCAGCTCCTATCGTGAGGATGCTGGCAAGACGCAGGGCTCGCTGGATATTGCCAAGCACATCACGATGACCAAGGGCGCGCTTTCCGGCAAGGTGTTGCTCCTCGATGACCTGGTCGATTCCGGCGTAACGCTCGAGAAAGTGCAGGGCCACCTGAAGGAGAATTTCCCTGCTGTGACCGAGGTGCGGTCGGCTGTCATCTGGTGCAAGGCCTGTTCTTCGGTGCGGCCGGATTACCACTTCCAGTACCTACCGACCAATCCCTGGATTCACCAGCCCTTCGAGGAGTACGACAGCCTGCGGCCGCACCAGCTTGCAGCATGGCTGAAGAAGGGCGAGGTCGGCTGAGTAGAACTTGCCGTTTGATTCAGAATCCAAGCCGTCGGGAATCGCCTGATGCGGATTGAAAAATGAAAACCCGTTGGCAAAACCAACGGGTTTTTTTGATTTCGGACGCGATGAATGCGTGAGTGCCGGAGCAAGTGACTGGACTATCGACGGATCGGACAAAAGGTCCGGAAATAGCGGCGGAGGTGGGCAGTTACGGGCGGGGACGCAGAAAAGGAAAAGGCCCGCCGAGGCGAGCCTTTGTAACCTTGGTGCCCAGAAGAGGACTCGAACCTCCACAGTGTTGCCACCGCTAGGACCTGAACCTAGTGCGTCTACCAATTCCGCCATCTGGGCGATGCGAAAGACCGAAATTATAGCGGAAAAATTCGGCGTGTCAAATCCCCTGCGAAAACTTTTTTTGGGCAAGCGCTGGCGCCAATCTGTTAGGTAAACACAACGGGTGTCCGTTACACTAGCCCTGTATTGATAATAATGAACTGAAGTACCCTTTTGAGCCAATATTCATACACCATCCCCAGCCGGGAGGAGATTCTCGGCATCCTGCGCACCGCGGTGACGCCACAGGACGTGCACTCGCTTGCCGCGGCTCTCGACGTCAAACCGGAAGAACTGGACGGCCTTACGCGCCGCTTGAATGCGATGGAACGTGACGGTCAGATCAAGCCGAGTCGCAACGGCACCTATCAGCTCGCGCATCAACCGAATTTCATCGAAGGCCGCGTGAACGGCCACCGTGACGGTTATGGCTTCCTTACGCCGGACGACGGCAGCGAGGACATCTTCCTGCCCGAGAAGGAGATGCAGAAGGTGCTGCACGGCGACCGTGTCCAGATCCGCATCGCCGGTACCGACCGTCGCGGCAGACCGGAGGGCACCATTGTCGAAGTGCTGGAGCGGGCAAACACACACGTTATCGGACGCCTGCTGAATGAAAACGGCGTCTGGATCGTCGCGCCGGAGGACAAGCGCATCGGACAGGACATCCTGCTCACCGGATCGCCTGGCAAGGCAAAGACGGGGCAGGTTGTCAGCGTGGAACTGATCGAACAGCCGTCCCGTTACACCCAGCCCGTCGGCAAGATCGTCGAGGTCCTGGGCGATATCGACGACCCTGGCATGGAAATCGAGATCGCCGTGCGAAAGTACGGCGTTCCACATGAATTTTCGGAGGCGGCGAAAAAGCTTGCCGCAAAACTGCCTTCCGAGGTGCGCGAATCGGACCTGACCGATCGTGTCGACCTGCGCGACATTCCGCTCGTGACGATCGACGGCGAAGACGCACGCGATTTTGACGATGCCGTCTATTGCGAACCGGTGAAGATTGGCAGGACCAAAGGGTTCCGTCTGATCGTTGCCATTGCCGACGTCAGTCATTATGTGAAACCGGGCGATGCGCTGGACGCGGATGCGCTGGAACGCAGCACCTCGGTGTATTTCCCGCGCCGCGTGATTCCAATGCTGCCGGAGAAGCTTTCGAACGGCCTGTGCTCGCTGAATCCTGCCGTCGACCGCTTGACGCTGGTCTGCGATGCCGTCATCGCCGCCAAGGGTGAAATCAAGGCTTATCAGTTTTATCCGGCAGTAATGCATTCCGCGGCCAGACTGACCTACACGGAGGTGGCGGCGATCCTTGCCAATACCAAGGGAACGGAGGCCGCGAAGAGGCAGAGCCTCGTTCCTCACCTGCTGAACCTGTACGACGTATTCAAAGCCTTGCTGAAGGCGCGGCAAGCGCGCGGTGCAATTGACTTCGAAACGACGGAGACGTACATCGTCTGCAATGCCGCCGGCAAGATCGAGCAGATCCTGCCGCGCACGCGCAACGACGCACACCGGTTGATCGAGGAATGCATGCTGGCGGCAAACGTGTGTGCAGCAGACCTGCTCGCACGGCACGACCACCCCGGCGTGTATCGAGTGCACGCCGCGCCATCCAAGGAAAAGCTCAACCAGGTCCGGACTTTCCTGAAACAGATGGGTCTGCATCTCGGCGGCGGCGACTCGCCTGCTGCTTCGGACTACGCAGAGCTGATCCCCAAGATCAAGTTGCGTCCCGACGCCGTGCTGCTGCAAACCATGCTGCTGCGCTCCATGCAGCAAGCTGTGTACAGCCCCGACAACATCGGACATTTCGGGCTGGCCTATGAGGCGTATGCGCACTTCACGAGCCCCATCCGCCGTTATCCCGACCTGCTGACGCATCGTGCCATCAAGGCGATCCTGCAGGGCAAACGGTATGTGCCCAAGGATGTCGATACCAGCCAGCTCAACACCATGCTGTCCCCGGCCGCACGCAAGATGGCTGCGCAAGACAAGGCCGAAGGCAAGAAAAAGAAAGAGGGCGACCTCGCGATCTGGGAAGCGCTCGGCATCCATTGCTCCGCGAACGAACGCCGGGCCGACGAGGCGTCCCGTGATGTCGAAGCCTGGCTGAAGTGTTACTTCATCCGCGACAAGCTCGGAGAGGAGTTCACCGGCACAATCTCCGGCGTCGCGCCGTTCGGCATCTTCGTACAACTCGATACCTTGTTCATCGAAGGGCTGGTGCACGTCACCGAACTCGGGGCCGATTACTTCCAGTACGACGAAGTGCGGCATGAACTGCGTGGCGAGCGCACCGGCATCCGCTACCAGTTGACGGATCGCGTTACGGTACAGGTCAGCCGCGTCGATCTTGACGCGCGCAAGATCGACTTGCGTTTGGTTAATACACCCGACATCAGGACCGTGCTCAAGAACGAGACGCGGCGGATCGAAGCCGAGCCCGTACGCGAAAAGAAGGCCAAGCCGAAAGCCAAGAAGGCGGCGCCACCGCGCAAATCCGCTGCTGGCAAGACTGCGAAACGCAAGGTCGCACGCTCCGGCACCGCAACGGCTAAGACCTCGCGCTCGCCCAAAGCGAGTACCAAGGCCGGCAAGAAGAAAAGATAAGACATGAAAAGCAAATTGTTATTCGGCTTCCACGCCGTGACGGCGCGCCTGCGTCATGACGCTGCGTCAGTGGAGGAAATTTATATTGATGCCGGGCGCACCGACCGGCGTATGCAGGAACTGTTGCGCGCGGCGGAGGCCGCGAAGGTGCGCATCATCCATGTCGAAACGGGACGGCTCGACGGCATGGCTGGAACGCGCCGCCATCAGGGCGTCGTGGCAAAGGCAGGTGAGCTATCGCTTGCCCGCAATCTTGATGAACTGCTCGATGCCATTGCCGGACCGCCCTTACTCCTGATTCTGGACGGCGTGACCGATCCGCATAACCTCGGCGCCTGCTTGCGGGTTGCTGACGGCGCTGGTGCGCATGCGGTGATCGCCCCGAAAGACCGTGCTGTCGGCCTCAATGCAACCGCTGCCAAGGTGGCGAGCGGTGCTGCCGACACCGTGCCCTACATTACCGTAACCAATCTCGCGCGTACGATGCGCGAATTGAAGGAGCGCGACATCTGGTTGACCGGCACCACCGACGACGCTGAGAAAACGCTCTATGATGCCGATTTTGCCGTTCCTACGGCCCTTGTCATGGGTTCGGAAGGTGAGGGCATGCGCCGCCTTACCCGTGAGAATTGCGACGTGCTGGTCCGCATTCCGATGGAGGGAGCGGTCGAGAGCCTCAACGTCTCCGTTGCGTCGGGCGTGTGCCTGTACGAGGCGCGTCGCCAGAGAATGATGGCGAAGTGACATTCTTGCATTGACGTGCCGGATTCCCGCGTGGAAGCTGCGGACCGGCGCGTATGCAAGCAAGGTGCAACGGATTAACATTACGACTTCACCCATCATTCCCGTCCCCTATGTTCAGCCGCATTCGCGAAGACATCGCCAGCATCATCGAACGCGACCCTGCCGCGCGCACGGCATGGGAGGTGCTGACCTGTTATCCGGGGCTGCATGCGATCGTAATGCATCGCTGGGCCCGCTGGTGCTGGACGCACGGATTGAAATGGCTGGGGCGCTTCATCTCGCATGTCGCGCGCTGGCTGACCGCAATCGAAATCCATCCCGGTGCGACCATCGGCAGGCGCGTGTTCATCGATCACGGGTTCGGCGTGGTGATTGGCGAAACCGCCGAGGTTGGCGACGATTGCACGATCTATCAGGGGGTGACACTTGGCGGTACCTCGCTGAACAAGGGATCGAAGCGGCATCCGACCCTGGGGCGCGGCGTGATCATCGGTGCCGGGGCGAAGGTGCTGGGTGGGTTCACGGTCGGGGATGGCGCAAAGGTGGGGTCAAATGCCGTCGTGGTCAAAGAGGTGCCTCCCGGTGCCACGGCAGTCGGCAATCCTGCACACATCGTGCAGAAGGATGCAGGCAAGCAGAGGGAAGAGGCGGCCGCACGTGTGTTTGCAGCCTACGGCGTGACGCCCAACGCCGACCAGGATCCCTTGTCGACGGCCTTGCACAAGCTGATCGACCATGCGGTCGCGCAGGAACAGCAGATGCAGCGCGTGATTGCTGCACTGAAGGCGGCCGGCGTCGGATGCGAGGTCCTGCCTTTGGCCGACAAGTTCGACGCCGAGCAACTGAACAAACTCGTGGATTAAGGACGGTGATGTGAGCGATGCAGGCCAGAATGAAGGTGGCGGAGGGGCTCGCGACGGAGACTTCCTGCTCGATGCCTCGGAGGTGCGAGTTCTCGCCGTATTGGCGGAAAAAGAAGCCCTTACGCCGGACAATTACCCGCTTTCCTTGAACGCGCTTACCAACGGCTGTAACCAACTGACAAGCAGGGATCCTGTGATGTCGTTGTCCGAACAGGCGGTGCAAGATGTGCTGCATGGTTTGATCCAGAAGAAGCTGGTGTCGGAGGTAAGGCAGGCGGGCGCGCGCGTGGTGAAGTACGAGCATCGCATGCGCATGAAATGGGCGCTGGAGCAGGACAAGCTCGCAGTTCTCGCAATCTTGATGCTGCGCGGAGTGCAGACCGCCGGAGAAGTCCGGTCGCGCGGCGGCCGGTTGCATGACTTCGCCTCGGTGGCGGACGTGGAGGCTGGACTGCAATTTCTGATCGACAAGTACCCGCCACTGGTTGCGCGCATTCCTCGGGCTCCCGGGGAGAAAGAAGTGCGCTACATGCACTTGCTCAGCGGCGATGAGATCCCGGAAAAATCGCTCGACGGGGGTGCATCCGCAGCGGAGGTTCCTCGCAGCGATCGTATTGGACAGCTCGAAGAGGAGGTCGCACGCTTGCGTGCGGAAGTCGAGCGTCTGAGCGAACAGTTCGACAACTTCCGGAAGCAGTTCGACTAGTAGATCATCCAGATGAATTTAATGGATAAATCCGGCGCATTTTCTGACGCGCGTCGGGGGTGGTAAAAGGCCAGTCGATCGTCGCCCTGGCTTGGTTGCGTTTTCTTTCATAGACCGCAATCTCCTTCTTGAGCCTG